>SHZJ01000018.1 GCA_009692365.1 Gammaproteobacteria bacterium | reverse complement strand
ATTTGACGAAATCGCTTGTTGGACTCAGGCGAGGTCAGGGGATCCGAGATCGCCACTTTGACGGCGACGGAGCGACCGATGTGGGGGTCCATGGCCTCGTAGACGACGCCCATAGTGCCCCGCCCGATCTCGCGGCGTAGCTCGTATTTACCCATTTTTGCGGGCATGGTGGTCGGGCTGGATGGGATGGTCATGGACACCCTCCTTAGGGGTATCATCGCGTCCAGCACAGTCTAACAGGACACGTCCAGCGCACGAATCTCGCCCGGCCATACACGCCCGCACCTCGTGGTAATCGATCATGCAAACGCCCTCGCCACGCCTCCAAGCCAACGCCGGCATCGCCCTGATTGCCTTCGTGGCGCTCAGTGCCGGCGCCCTGTTTGCCGTGCTGCGCGAGCAACAGCGCCCCGCCATCCCCGCTTTAATCTGGCCGAACCCGCCAACCCTAGGAGCCTTTAGCCTCTCCATGGCCGGCGGCAAGATGCTGACTCAGGACTCGCTCAAAGGACACTGGACGTTTTTGTTCTTTGGCTTCACCCACTGCCCGGATGTGTGTCCTAACACCCTGGCCGTCCTCAAACAGACGGCGCTGCGGCTGTCCGAGGACCCCACTTATCGCGCGCAGGGGCAGGTCGTGTTTGTCTCGGTCGACCCCGCGCGGGACCAGCCCGCGGCACTGGCTCAATACGTGCAGTATTTCGACCCCAATTTTCTGGCCGCCACCGGCCCAGAGACAGCGCTTGCAGGCCTCACAGCGCCGCTCGGGGTGATCCACGCCCGCGTGCCAATGACGGGCGAGGACTATTCCGTTGACCACACCGCCGCCATTTTCCTCATCGACCCTAAACTGCGGCTGCTGGGGGTTTTGAGCCTGCCGCACGAGGCGGCCAAGCTCAGCACGGCGTTCCGAGACATCAGCGCCTTTGGAACGCAGAACCCGTGAGCTGGTGGCGTGTGTTGCTGCTGGCAGGCGTCCTGCCCAGCGCCGCCTTGGCCTGCCCGGGGCTGGAGGTCAAAGGGGCATGGGTGCGCGAACCGCCACCCGCTAGCCCGGGCACCGCGGCCTTCATGAGCCTCCATAATGCCGGCGCGTCGGCGCTAACTATCACCGGGTGGCGCAGTCCACAGTTCGGCACGACGATGCTGCACGCCACGCTCAGCAGTGGCGGCCAGACCAAAATGCGCGGCCACGCACAGCTATCCATGGCCCCCGGCGAGGGCATCGTGCTGGCGCCCGGCGGCCTCCATGTGATGCTCATGAAACCCACCGGCACGCTGCACGAAGGAGAGCCAGTGTCCTTGGAACTCAGCTGCGGCCCACAGACGACAAGCTTCGAAATGCCGGTCCGCCGCGAAGCGCCGGCAGCACCATGAAGGCGGTGCTCGACGCGCTGCTGGTGTTCCCACAGCGCCTGCTCCCGCAGCGGGCCTTAGGTGGGCTGGTCGGCTGGCTCACTCGGCTGCGGGTGCCCGGGCTTACGCCGCTGGTAGTCAGGACTTTTTGTCGCGCGTATGGGGTTAACCTCGCGGAGGCGGCGATCCAGGACCCCAGTGGTTATCCCAGCTTCAACGATTTTTTTACCCGCGCGCTGCGCCCCGGCGTCCGACCACTGCCCGCGGCGACGAGTGCCATCGCCAGTCCGGCCGACGGCACGCTAAGCCAAGTTGGCCCCATTCTTGACGGCCAACTGCTGCAGGCCAAGGGACGGTCGTTCGCCCTCGCTGCGCTCTTGGGCGGGGATCGGGCACTGGCCCAGAAATTGGCGGGTGGCCACTATGCCGTGGTGTATTTGTCGCCGCGCGACTACCACCGCGTGCACGCCGCCATGGACTGCAAAGTGAGCGAGATTACCTTCGTGCCCGGCACGCTGTACTCCGTCAACGACCGCACGGCGCGGGTCATCGACCAGCTTTACGCCCGCAACGAACGGGTGATTTTGGCCGGGGAGTGCGAGTGGGGACCCTTCGCGCTGGTGCTGGTGGGCGCGTTGCTGGTGAGTTCGATGGCGGTATGCGGCTACAACCTGCACGCACTCAGCGGCGCGGCGCGCACCGTGCGGCGGCAGCCGCTAAGCGCCCACCTGACCTATGCACGGGGCGCGGAGATGGGGCGCTTCAATATGGGCTCGACCGTGGTGTTGCTCTTGCCGCCCGGCGCACCCGACTGGTTGGCGGCCCTCGGGCAGGGCGAGCCGCTGCTAATGGGGCAGGCGTTAAGTCTTTAAGCGGCCGGGGCTAGGGCGCTAGGCTTACTGCCAAGGCAGATAGGGCAAGGTGGCGCCCACGCACACCGACATCAGCGCGTTGGGTGCTAAACCCAGCAGCAGCACGGCCAGCCCGTTCACGCTCAACACCAGCTTGATGTCCTGCCCACCCTCGATTGCAGCAGGCTGCAGCGGCTCGTCGAAATACATGATCTTGATGACCCGCAGGTAATAGTAGGCGCCCACCAGCGAAAACAGCACCGCGACCGTCGCCAGCCAGACGTCGTGCGCCTGCACCACCTCTTTGAGCACGAACCACTTGGCCCAAAAACCCGCAAAGGGCGGCACCCCGGCCATGGAAAACATCAAAATCAGCAGAATGAAGCCGAACCAAGGGCTGCGTCGGGCCAAGCCCGTCAGATCTGCAAGTTCGTCCGCCTCTGAGTGCCGCGAGGACAACAGGATAATGACGCCGAACGCCCCCATGCTCATCAAGGCATACACCGTGATGTAAAACAGGGAAGCGGCGTAGCCCGAGGCCGTCGCCGACAGCAGTCCCAGCAGCATAAAACCCATGTGAGCGATCGTGGAATACGCCAGCATGCGTTTGAGGTTGGTCTGGGCGATCGCGAGCACATTGCCGAGGCCCATGGAGAGCACCGCCAGCACGATCAGCATCTGATGCCACTCTTCGGCTAAGCCCCACAGGCCGTCCACCAGCAGACGCAAAGCCATGGCGAACGCGGCGAGTTTGGGTGCGGTGCCGATAAATTGCGTCACCGGGGTGGCAGCCCCTTCGTACACGTCGGGGATCCACATATGGAACGGCGCGACCCCCAGCTTGAAGGCGATACCGACCAGCAAGAACACCAACCCGAACACCAGCAGCATGCGCTTGTCGTCCGACACGCTGACTTTAATCAGAAGCTCGGAGAGGTCCAGCGTGCCCGTTACCCCGTAGAGAATCGACATCCCGTAGAGCAACATGCCGGAGGCCAACGCACCCAGCACGAAGTACTTCATGGCCGCTTCGGAAGACTTGACGGAGTCGCGTTGCAGCGCAACCAGGGCATAGAGCGAGAGCGAGAGCAGTTCTAGTCCCAGATAAATGGTGATCAAACTGTTGGCAGAAACCAGCAGCATCATCCCGAGCGTGGCGAACAGCGCCAAAGAATAATGCTCGCCGTGGGGGGTTGCGCGTTTTCGAAAATACTCGCGGGCGTAGAAAAACGACACCAGCACGAGCACCAGAATGAAGCCCTTCAAGACCGCGCCAAGGACATCCTGCCGATAGGTGCCGGCGAACGCGAAGCGCACGGTCTCGGGCACATAGCTGGCCAGTTCGCCCAGCGCCACCAAACCCCCGATCATGGCGCACCAGAAGGTGGCGGCGGGTCGCTGGCGGCCGACGAAGGCGTCGACCAGCAGCGTGGCGCAGGCCACCGCCAGCAGCGTGACTTCTGGAATTATGAGGGCGATGTCATTCATGGGCGGCGACGCTAAGCTTGGATTGGGCAACCTGCTCCACGAGGTGCTGAACGCTCGCGTGCATCATGTCGAGCAGCGGCGCAGGCCAGAGCCCGAACAGCAGCACCAGTGCGGCCAAAGAGGTCAAAATTGCCGCCTCGCGGGCGTTGATGTCGGTGAGCGCCGCCACCTTCGCATGACGAATTTCACCAAACACCACGCGCTTGTACATCCACAACGTGTAAGCCGCCCCGATGACGAGGGTGGTCGCGGCGGTGAAGGCGTACCAGAAGCTGGCTTTGAAGACGCTCAGGATGATCAGGAATTCGCCCACAAAACCGGAGGTTCCCGGCAGACCGGTATTGGCCATGGCAAAGAGCAGCATAAAGGCCGCGAACTTCGGCATGGTGTTGGCCACGCCACCGTAATCGTTGATTTGCCGACTGTGGAGGCGGTCGTAGAGCACCCCCACGCACAAGAACAGCGCGCCGGAAACAAAACCGTGGGAAATCATTTGCGCCACGGCGCCCTCGATGGACATCGTCGCCGCCTGCCAATCGCTGGTCCCGGCGAAAATATCGAAGATCGCAAATAATCCCAGCGTGACAAATCCCATGTGCGAGATAGACGAATAGGCGATGAGTTTTTTCATGTCCTGCTGCGCCAACGCCACCAGCCCGATGTAGACCACCGCGATCAGCGACAGCGCAATCATGAAGCCGTCGAGGGCGGCCGAGGCGTCGGGGGTAATGGGCAGACTAAAGCGCAAAAACCCGTAGCCCCCCATCTTCAACATAATCGCCGCCAGCACCACCGAGCCGCCGGTTGGTGCTTCCACGTGGGCGTCCGGTAGCCAAGTGTGCACCGGCCACATGGGCACCTTGACCGCAAAGGCCAGCAGGAAGGCGATGAAAATCCACTGTTGCTCCACGGCCGTCAATTGGGCGGCCTGCAGATCGGGGATCGCAAAGCTGTGGGCTTGGGTATACAGATACAGCAGCGCCACCAGCATCAGCACCGAGCCCATGAAGGTGTAGAGGAAGAATTTGACCGTCGCATAGACTCGCCGTGGCCCGCCCCAGATGCCGATGATCAAGAACATCGGGATGAGCATCGCTTCCCAAAATACATAGAACAACAGGGCGTCGAGCGCGCAGAACACGCCCACCATGAAACCTTCCAGAATCAGGAAGGCCCCCATGTATTGATTGACGCGCTGGTCGATGACCTCCCAGCCCGCGGCGATGACCAAGATGGTGGTAAAAGTGGTGAGCAAAATGAGGGGCAGCGCGATGCCATCGATGCCCAGGTGGTAGTTAATTTTGAAGGCCGCGATCCAGGGCTTGAGCTCCACAAACTGCATGTCAGCGGTGCTGAGGTCAAAGTCGCGGTAGAGCAACAGTGACAGCGCAAAAACCACGATAGAAATGACCAACGCGTCCACGCGCACGCTGCGCTCGCGGCGGCCGCTACCGGTGAAAATCACCCACAGCCCACCCAGAATGGGGAGCCAGATGACGGTGCTAAGTAAGGGCAAATCCAATTGCATGCTGTTGCTCGCTGCTTCGCTAGCGCGGCGCCCGCTTCAAGCGGGCATCTTGTGGACAAAGACGGCCAGCAACGCCAGCAGGCCGAGAATCATGGCAAAGGCGTAGTGGTACAAATAACCAGACTGCAAGCCACGGAGCACCTGCGACCACCACCCGACCAAGCGCGCTGAGCCGTTGACGATCACCCCATCGATCAGTCCGACGTCCCCGGCGCGCCACAGCAGCCAGCCGACGCCACGCGCGCCCCCGGCAAAAAACCACGCGTTGAAGGTATCGAAACCGTACTTCGCTTCCAAAATCCGCCGCAGCGGTGCGAGGGCGCTACCCACGCGGGCTGGAATGGACGGCTGCTTGAGGTAGCACAGCCAAGCCGTCGCCACGCCGGCCATCGCCAGCCAGAACGGCGGCTGCAGCAGGCCGTGGAGAATGATGGCCGTCACCCCGTGGAATTCCCCGGCTAACTCGGTGTTCGCTTCGAGGTGGGCGGCGTTGAGGAAAATGCTGCCGCCGAAGTAATCGCCAAAAATTATGGGCCCTACCCCGATGGCGCCGATGACCAGCGAGGGGATGGCCAGTGCCACCAAAGGCACCCACACCACCGCCGGGGATTCGTGCAGGTGCTCCTGGGTGTGATGGTCCATGCGTTCTTGGCCGTGGAACACCAGGAACACCAGCCGGAAGGTATACAGCGCGGTGACAAAGACGCTGACGAGGCAGGCCGCGTAGCCGATGGCGGCCCCGGGCGTGTGAGAGAGTTTGACGGCCTCGATGATGGCGTCTTTGGAAAAGAAACCGGCGGTGCCGGGGAAACCGATGAGCGCCAAGGACCCGACGAGGCTGGTCAGCCAGGTGATGGGGAGGTATTTGCGCAGCCCCCCCATTTTTCGCATGTCCTGCTCGTGGTGCATGCCGATGATGACCGAGCCGGCGGCCAGGAACAGCAACGCCTTGAAGAAGGCGTGGGTCATCAGATGGAAAATGGCGGCCGAATAGGCCGAGGCCCCTAAGGCGGCGGTCATATAGCCCAACTGCGAGAGCGTGGAATACGCCACCACCCGCTTGATGTCATTTTGCACCAGCGCCAAAAGGCCCATGAAAAAGGCCGTAATCCCACCGATTACCAGCACCACAGACAGCGCCGTGGTGGAGAGTTCGAACAGGGGCGACATCCGCGCCACCATAAAAATGCCGGCGGTGACCATGGTCGCGGCGTGGATCAGGGCGGAAATCGGGGTGGGGCCTTCCATGGAATCGGGGAGCCACACGTGCAGCGGCACTTGGGCAGATTTCCCCATGGCGCCCACGAACAGCAGCACGCAGGTCACCGTCATCAAGGACCACGGGTGGCCGCTCCACAGGGTGATGGTGGTCTCGGCCAAACTGGGTGCCTTGGCAAAGACCGCGGCGTAATCCAGCGTGCCGCAAGACATAAGAACTGCGGCAATACCCAGCAGAAAACCGAAATCGCCCACTCGGTTGACCAGAAACGCTTTGAGATTGGCGTAAATCGCGGTGTCGCGCTGGTACCAGAAACCAATGAGCAGATAGGACACCACACCGACCGCTTCCCACCCAAAGAATAACTGCAGGAAGTTGTTGGCCATCACCAGCATCAACATGCTGAAAGTGAACAGCGCAATGTAGCTAAAGAAGCGCTGATAGCCGGGGTCGTCGTGCATATACCCCACGGTGTAGATGTGCACCATCCACGACACGAAGGTCACCACCACCATCATCGTGGCCGTGAGTTGGTCGATCAGAAACCCCACATGGAAATCCACGCCGCCGGCGCCGAGCCAAGTGTAGAGATTGACGTTTAGCGGTGGCTCATGGCCCAACACCACCCGACTGAACACCACCACCGAGAGCGCGAAGGAAATCCCCACCCCGAGTATGGTCACCCAGTGCGACCCGGCACGCCCCACGGCGCGCCCGCCCAGGCCGGCGAGGAGTGCCCCCAGCAGCGGTGCTAGCACGATGTATAGACAGAGTTCTTTCACGTGTCGCTACTCTTTTAATGTTCTTTTGCCACGCCCACCGACCCGCTAGCCACGTAGGGTGTCTAGGTCTTCGACGTTGATGGAACGGCGATTGCGGAACAAAACCACCAGAATCGCCAAGCCAATCGCGGATTCCGCCGCGGCGACCGTCAGGATGAAAAATACAAAGACCTGACCGGCAATATCTTGGTTGAAATGTGAGAAGGCGATGAAATTGAGATTCACCGCCAAGAGCATCAGTTCGATGCACATCAACAGCACGATCACGTTTTTACGATTGATAAAGATCCCCGCCACGCTGAGACAAAAGAGCGCGGCGCCCACAATCAGGTAGTGCGAGAGCGAAATCATGGCGTGCCCTCGGCATCCATGTCCTTCACCAGCCGCACGCGGTCTGCGCGCCGCACCTGCACCTGTCGTTCGGGTTTGGGCGCCTTGGTTTGGCGGCTCGGACGCAGGGTCAGGGCGATGGCGGCGATGATGGCGACCAGCAGCACGACGGCGGCGGCCTCAAAAGGCAGCAAAAATTGCGCAAACAACGACCGCCCCAGCGCGAGCGTGTTGTTGTAGTCGGCGGCGTGGGGGAGGGGTGCGGCGAACAAGGCGAGGCCAAAATGCTTGGGCCCGACCACCAGCGCGATCGACACCATCATGAGCACCGCAAACACCAGCGCCACCGGCACATAGCCGGCAAAGCCTTCGCGCAGCACGGCGAGATTGATGTCCAGCATCATCACCACGAACATGAACAGCACCATCACCGCGCCGACGTAGACCAGCACGAGCGTAATGGCCAAGAACTCGGCCTCGAGCAACATCCACAGCCCTGCGCTCGCAAAAAAAGCTACCACCAAACAGAGCACTGCGTGCACCGGGTTACGCAGGGTGATGACCATGGCCCCGGCAGCCACGACCAGCGCCGAAAAGGCGTAGAAAATAATCTGCTCAAGCATCGTGGCCACCCGCCTAGCGATTGTTCATCGGTAGCGCGCCTCGCTGAGTCGGTCAGCCGCGATCTGTGCTTCCATGAGGTCGCCGTGCGCAAGCAGCTTTTCTTTGGTCATCAGCAAGTCGCCGCGTTGCTCGCCGTGATACTCGAAATGGCGGGTTTCCACGATGGAATCGACCGGGCAGGATTCTTCGCAAAAGCCGCAGAAAATACATTTGGTCAGGTCGATGTCGTAACGCGTCGTGCGGCGGGTACCGTCTTCGCGGGGCGCGGACTCGATGGTGATGGCCAGCGCCGGACACACCGCCTCGCACAGCTTGCAGGCGATGCAGCGCTCCTCGCCGTTAGCGTAGCGGCGCAGCGCGTGGAGCCCACGGAAACGGGCCGACTGCGGGGTTTTTTCTTCCGGGTACTGCACCGTGATTTTGCGGTCAAAGAGGCGGCGCCCGGTGAGTTGTAGCCCGCGGGCCAGTTCCACCAGCGTCAGGCTCTTGAGGTAGCCAACAACAGCGTTCATGCCCACATCCTCCTATTCACGGCCGCGTAAACCAGGGCGGTAATTGCCACACCACCGCGGCGCCCACGAGGACGATCCACACGATGGTGATGGGCAGAAACACCTTCCAGCCCAAACGCATGATTTGGTCGTAACGGTAGCGCGGGAAAGTGGCGCGGAACCACAGAAAACAAAATAAGAAGAAAGCCGTTTTGAACACAAACCAGTGGATGCCATCGCCCAGCAGGGTGCCGATAACCGGCAGGTCACTCAGGAAGGCGGGCAGCGGCGACAGCCAGCCGCCGAAGAACAGCACGGCGGTCAGCGCCGAGATGAGAATCATGTTGGCGTATTCGGCGAGGAAGAACAGCGCGAAGGCCATGCCGGAGTATTCCACGTGGAAGCCCGCGACGATTTCTGATTCCCCCTCGCTGACGTCGAACGGCGCGCGGTTGGTCTCGGCCACACCAGAGATGAAATAAATGAGGCACAGGGGGAACAGGGGCAACCAGTACCAGTGCAGCACGCTGCCCCGTTGGGCCTCGACGATTGCGCCCAAATTGAGGCTACCCGCGGCGGTTAGCACCCCCACCAGCGCGAAACCCATGGCGATTTCGTAGGAGACTATCTGCGCCGCCGAGCGCATCGCGCCCAAGAACGCGTACTTAGAATTCGACGCCCAGCCGGCGATGATGATGCCGTAAACACCCAGCGAGGTCAGGGCCAAAATGTAGAGCAAGCCCGCGTTAATATTGGTGAGCGTGAGTTCGCCGCCAAACGGCACAACCGCCCACGCGGCCAGCGCGGGTGCCAGTGCCACCACGGGGGCGGCGAGAAACAGGAAACGGTTGGCGCCGTCGGGGATCACAATTTCTTTGGTCATGAGCTTGAGGGCGTCGGCGATGGGCTGACCCCAACCCCGCAGAAAATCCAGCCCCAACAGCGTCACCCGATTAGGCCCAATGCGGACCTGCATATAACCAATGACCTTGCGCTCCAGGAGCGTGGTGTAGGCTACGCAGCCCATCAGCGGCAACACGATAATCAGGATCTTGAGCAGGATCATGAGAACCGCCACCAAGGGTGCAGGCAAGAACGACAGCTGGGCCGCCAGTTGTGCAATCACGCGGGCAGCTCAGCGGCAGCCAGCGCCAGTTCGCACCGCTCGCCATTGACCAAGCGCGAGGCGAGGCGCGAAGCGGCGTGTACGCACACCACGCCGTTGGGGACGCGCTCATCCAACAGCGCCACGGCAGCAACCCGTTGGCCGGTAAGCTCGAGATTAACGGTGGCGCCATCCGCCACGCCTAAGCGGGCGCCAGTGGCAGCCGAGAGGCGCGCCCATTCCTGGCTGTGCTGGGGCATCTGCTGGAGCGCGGCCGCGCGCCGCACCAAGGGGTCGACGCTGTACATGGGCACGCTGATTAACACTTCCAGCGGCGCCGCGTTGGGCACGCTGGAGGCCGTCAACGCGCGCACGCTCGGTGCGCCCACCGGCAAGCCAGCGGCGATTTCGGCAAGTTCCTGGCCGACTTCTGCGCAGGTGACCGCCGCAAAACCATCCAGCCCCAGCTGATCGCCCAGCATGCGCAGAATTTTCCACGCGGGCCGCGCTTCGCCGGGTGGTTTGGCCGCGCTGTGAAAGGTCTGCCAGTCCCCTTGGACGTTCACGAAACTGCCTTCGTTTTCGGCGTGCAAGGCGATGGGCAACAGCACGCTGGCCAGCGACTCTAGGGTGGGCGTGACGTACGCGCTGAGCGCCACGACGCACTGGGCCTGCGCCAAGGCGGCGGCGGCCTGCGCGGGATGCGCAAGGTCTGCATCGGGTTCGAAGCCGAGCACCAGATAGGCCTTGAGCGGTGCGGCCCACTGACCCGCCGTGGTCGCGCCCGACTGGCTTAGCGCGACCCCGCCCGGGCCGCGATGCGGCACCGCGCCGGCCAGCCACGCACCGGCGCTATTGGCGCCCTCGGTGAGGCAGCCCAGTTGGCTGTTGGTGAGCCCAGCCAGCGTCGTAGCCAGCGCGAGCAGGTGTCCGCGCGCAGCGTGCCGGTCAATTTCGTTGGCCACCACGATGATGGCGCGCGCCGCACCGGCGAGCACGGCAGCGTAGCGCCGGTGTTGCGCGCTCACGACGCAGGCATTCAGGGTGTTCGCCGTCTCCAGCTCACCGCTGGCCTCGGCCGCCGCGCGCACAATGGCGCCCAGCGCCGCCGCGTAGTCGCCGGGCTGGCTTTGCAGACGCTCGGCGAGGTCGAAATTGTAATCCTCAGCCAGCGCATCCAGCACCAGCACCTGCGCCCCGCGGAGGGCGGCTTGCCGAATACGGTGATGGAGCAGCGGCTGGTCGTGACGTGGGTAGCCACCGACCACGAAGACTGCATCGGCGCGGCTGAGGTCGGTGAGCGTGAAGTTCAGGCCGGGGGCAAGTGGCTCGGCGGCATCGGCGCTGAAATCTTGTTGGCGCAAACGATGGTCGATATGAGAACTGCCCAAGCCGCGCGCCAAGCGCTGCAGCAAGAAAAATTCTTCGTTGGTGCTGGACGGTGCCGCCAGCGCACCCAGGGATTCGCCGTGCGCGGCCAGTCCCGCGCACGCCGCTTTGAAAGCGACGTCCCAATCGCACTCGCGCCACACGCCATTTTCTTTCACCCGCGGCGCCAGCAAGCGTTGCTCGTGGCGCAGGCCTTGGTAGCTGAAACGGTCGCGGTCGGAGATCCAGGTTTCGTTGATCGCTTCGTTTTCGCGCGGCACCACGCGCTTCACCACCTGCCCCTTGAGATGGGCATTGAGGTTTGAACCCAGGCAATCGTGGGGGGCAATCATCGGGCGCTGTTGGAGTTCCCAAGCGCGCGCTGAGTACCGATAAGGTTTTGAGGTCAGAGCCCCGACCGGGCACAGGTCAATAACGTTGCCCGACAGTTCGGAGGTCATGGCCTGCTCGACGTAAGTGCCGATTTCCATGTGTTCGCCGCGGCCCGTAGCGCCCAGCTCGCGCAACCCGGCCACTTCTTCGCCAAACCGGACGCAGCGCGTGCAATGGATACAGCGCGTCATGTCGGTCTGCACCAGCGGGCCGATATCTTTGTCGCGAACGACACGTTTGCGCTCGGCGTATTGGGAGACGTCGCTGCCGTAACCGACCGCGAGATCTTGCAGTTCGCATTCCCCGCCCTGGTCGCAAATTGGACAGTCCAGCGGATGATTGATCAGCAAGAATTCCATGGTGGCCTGCTGGCCGGACACCGCTTTTTCGGAGCGCGTAAAGACCTTCATCCCGTCCATGACCGGCGTGGCGCAGGCCGGTTGGGGCTTGGGTGCGCGCTCCACTTCCACGAGGCACATGCGGCAATTAGCGGCCACCGTGAGTTTTTTGTGGTAACAGAACCGCGGGATGTAAATGCCGGCGGCGTCGGTCGCATCGATCAGCATTTGGCCTTTAGGGGCCTGCAGCGCGCGGCCGTCGACTTCGATATTGACCGTCTCTTCACTCATGGCTGCAGGGGGGCCTCAGGCGGCGGACGAATGCTGAGCAAACATGCTGCATCCGTGCTCGATGTAATGTTCAAATTCGTGGCGGAACTGCTTCACGAAGCTGCGTACCGGCATCGCCGCCGCGTCGCCTAAGGCGCAGATGGTCCGGCCTTCCATTTTGGCGGCGACGTTATCCAGGCGCGCGAGGTCTTCCATTTTGCCTTGGCCGTTTACGATGCGCGTGAGCATTCGATACAGCCAACCCGTGCCCTCTCGGCAGGGCGTGCACTGGCCGCAGGATTCGGAGTAATAAAAACGCGAGATGCGCTTGAGCACCATGACCAAATCGGTGGTGTCGTCCATCACGATGACCGCGCCCGAACCCAGCATGGAGCCGGCTTTATCGATCGAGTCGTAATCCATGTCCAGTTCCATCATGACCTCGCCCGACAGTACCGGCACCGAAGACCCACCGGGGATGACCGCTTTGAGCGGACGCCCGCCACGCATACCACCGGCGAGTTCCAGCAGCGTCCTGAACGGCGTGCCCAGCGGCACTTCGAAGTTGCCGGGACGCTCGACGTGGCCGCTGACCGAGAAGATTTTAGTGCCGGCGTTATTGGGCTTGCCGTAACCGGTAAACCAGGCAACCCCCTTGCGCAGAATGATCGGCACCGACGCCAGCGATTCGGTGTTGTTGATGGTCGTGGGTTGACCGTACAGCCCGTAGGTCGCCGGGAAGGGTGGCTTGAAGCGCGGCTGACCTTTTTTGCCTTCTAGGGATTCCAGCAGCGCGGTTTCTTCACCGCAGATGTAAGCCCCCGCGCCCAAGTGGTCGTGCAGTTCGAACTCGATGTCCGAACCCAAAATGTTTTTACCTAAATAGCCCGCCGCGTAGGCTTCTTTGAGCGCGCCCTCAAAGCGGGTGTAGGGCTCGTCCATGAATTCGCCACGGATGTAGTTATAGCCGGCGGTGGCGCCGATGGCGTAGCCGGCGATGGCCATGCCCTCGACCAGAGCGTGCGGGTTATAGCGCAGAATGTCGCGGTCTTTGCAGGTGCCGGGCTCGCTTTCGTCCGAGTTACACACGATATATTTTTGCACCCCGGGGGTCTTGGGCATGAAACTCCATTTAACGCCCGTCGGGAAACCCGCCCCGCCTCGCCCGCGCAGGCCCGAGGCTTTGATCTGGTCGATGATTTCCGCCGGCGGGGTCTTCTCGCGCACGATGCGCTCCCAAACCGAATAGCCGCCCAGCTTGCGATAGGTTTCCATGGACCAAGGGTTGGGGTGACCCAGGGTGTCGAAGCAGGTGAGATTTAGCGGGATATTGCTCATGTTAAGCCGTCCAAGATGTCGTCCACTTTCCCCGGCGTGAGATGTTCGTAGTAGACATGGTCCACCATCATCATGGGCGCCCCACAACAGGCCGCGAGACATTCTTCTTCGGGCTTGAGGTAAATGCGGCCATCGCTGGTGCTGGCACCGGTCTTGATCCCCAGCTTGCGCTCCACATGCGCGACCAAATCGTCGCTACCGCGCAGCATGCACGAGACATTGGTGCAAATAGACACGCTGTGCCGGCCTACCGGTTTGGTCTCGTACATGGAATAGAAGCTCGCCACTTCGTACACGGCAATCTTGGCCATCCCAAGGTAGGCCGCGACGGCGTCCATTAAGGGCGTGGTCAAAAACCCGTTGTTCTCATGCTGGACTTCGCGCAGCGCCGCCAAAATAGCCGACTGCTTGCGCTCCGGGGGATATTTCGCCACCCAGTCGTCGATGACGTGGCAGGCGTGCTCTGAAAGTAGGGATGGGTGGCTGTTCATCACGCGGTGCTGGTGCCTGTTATCGGTCAATTTCGCCGAACACGATGTCCATCGTGCCGATGATCGCCACGACGTCCGCCAGCATATGGCCTTGCACGAGTTCGTTCATGGCGGCTAGGTGGGGAAAGCCGGGCGCGCGGGCCTTCAGCCGGTAGGGCTTATTGGCACCATCGGACACGAGGTAAATCCCGAACTCGCCTTTGGGGTGTTCTACCGCTGCGTAGGCCTCGCCCGCCGGCACGCAGTAGCCTTCCGTAAAATGCTTGAAGTGATGGATGAGGGATTCCATGTCGCCCTTCATGTCGGCCCGGCTCGGGGCGGTGAGCTTATGGTCGGCGAGCATCACCGGCCCGGGGTTGACCCTGAGCCATTGCACACATTGTTTGATGATGCGCGCGGACTGGCGCATTTCTTCGATGCGCACCAAATACCGGTCGTAGCAATCGCCGTTCACGCCGATCGGAATGTCGAAATCCAGGAGGTGATAGACCTCATAGGGCTGCTTCTTGCGTAAGTCCCAGGCCACACCCGAGCCGCGCAACATGGGGCCGGTGAAGCCCAGCGCCTGCGCGCGTTCGGGCGTCACGATGCCGATGTCGACGGTGCGCTGTTTCCAGATCCGGTTGTCGGTGAGGAGGGTTTCGTATTCGTCCACACAGGCGGGAAAGCGGTCGGCGAAGTCCTCGATGAAATCGAGCATCGAGCCTTGTCGATTGGCGTTGAGCTCGCGCACCATTTTGTCGCTGCGCAGTTTGGAAGCTTGGTACTGCGGCATGCGGTCGGGCAGGTCGCGGTAGACCCCGCCAGGCCGGTAATAAGTGGCGTGCATGCGCGTGCCAGACACCGCCTCGTAGCAGTCCATGAGGTCTTCGCGCTCGCGGAAGCAGTAGAGAAAGACGGTCATCGCACCGATGTCTAGGCCGTGCGCACCCAGCCACATCAGGTGGTTTAAGACGCGCGTGATTTCGTCGAACATCACTCGGATGTATTGCGCGCGCAGCGGCGGGGTGACGCCCAACAGCCGCTCGATGGCCATCACGTAGGCGTGCTCGTTGCACATCATCGAGACATAATCGAGCCGGTCCATGTAGCCAATGCTCTGGTTGAACGGCTTGCTCTCGGCCAGTTTTTCGGTGCCCCGATGCAGCAGACCGATGTGCGGATCTGCGCGTTCAATGACTTCGCCGTCCATCTCCAGCACCAAGCGCAACACGCCGTGGGCAGCTGGGTGCTGCGGGCCAAAGTTCAGGGTCATGTTGCGAATTTCAGGCATATTGCTGCGCTCTCAATGACCTTTGTTAGGGTCGCCACGAATGACGCGCGGCACGAGGACCCGGCTCTCGATCGACACCGGCTGATAAACGACGCGCTGTTTCTGCGCGTCGTAGCGCACTTCGACGTAGCCTTCGAGCGGGAAATCCTTGCGGAACGGGTGGCCGATAAAACCATAGTCCGTCAGCAGACGGCGTAAATCTGGGTGCCCTTCGAACAGAATACCGAACAGGTCGAAGGCTTCTCGTTCGTACCAATCTGCGCAGGGCCAAATCTCGGTGACCGAGGGCAGCCGCGGCGGGTCTTCCGCCAGCCACACTTTGAGTCGCACCCGCCGATTGTGCGCGGTGGACAGCAGGTGGTAGACCACGGCGAAGCGGCCGGGTGTGGCGGCCTCCGGAACGGCCGCCGACGCTGCCGCCACCCCCCGACTAAAGCCTGCCGAAGTCGCCTCGTGGGTGGCCCAATCGGTCTGCCCGTAGGTCTGGTAATCAACCCCGGAGAGGTCCACCAAAAGCCGAAACGAGAGGTCTGGGGCGTCGCGCAGGATCTGCCCTACCGCGCTGATGTCTGCCGCCGCAACAACGGCCGTGAGTTCGCCGCGATCTACCGTGAGTGCCTGCAGCTGCGCGCCCAACCGCTCGTGCAGTAGTGCGCTAAGCGTGCTCGCCTGGAGATCCGTCAGCATGGGCGGCTCATACCACGCGGCTGATGGTGTTGGTGCGCTTAATTTTGGCCTGCAGCTGCAAGATGCCAAAGAGCAGCGCCTCGGCGGTAGGCGGACAGCCGGGCACGTAGATGTCGACCGGCACGATGCGGTCGCAGCCGCGCGTGACGGCATAGGAATAGTGGTAGTAGCCCCCGCCGTTGGCGCAGGAACCCATCGAAATCACCCATTTGGGTTCGGCCATCTGGTCGTAGACTTTACGCAACGCCGGGGCCATTTTGTTGACTAGCGTGCCGGCCACGATCATGACGTCGGATTGGCGGGGGCTCGGTCGAAAGACGATTCCGAAACGGTCCAAATCGTAGCGCGACGCGCCCGCGTGCATCATCTCCACCGCGCAACAGGCCAAGCCAAAGGTCATGGGCCACAGCGAGCCGGTGCGCGCCCAGTTAACGACGTTATCCACGGTGGTGGTCACAAAACCACGGTCAGGCGTCTCGTTCATTCCCATTCCAGCGCCCCTTTTTTCCACTCGTAGATAAAGCCCACTACCAGTACGCCCAAAAAGACCATCATGGCCCAATAGCCATTGGGGCCCAGTTCTTTGAGCACCACCGCCCACGGGAAGAAGAAGGCGATTTCCAAGTCGAACAGAATGAACAGAATGGCGACCAGGTAATAGCGCACATCGAACTTCATGCGGGCATCTTCGAAGGCCTCGAAGCCGCATTCGTAGGGCGCGGTTTTGGCGGCCGAGGGTTGGTTGTAGACCCCGAGCAGTTTGCCAATGACAAAGCCGGCGACCAACGACACGATGCCGATGCCCAAGCCAACGCCAAGGAAAATCAGGATGGGTAGATAGAGTTCTAGCAAGCTGAGATTTCCGCTTCCGGCCCTTAGCGGGCGTTCGTTGTGCCTAACCTACCTCGCGCCCGCGCAGGTAAACCGGCGCCAGCTTGTCTTGCTCAAGCCGCTGCGCGCAGCGCACGCGGGTTCAATTTCGAGCTGCCACCCCGGGCAGTCGTCGATGGTGCCGACGGTGAGACTCGAACTCACACGGGTTTCCCCACCACCCCCTCAAGATGGCGTGTCTACCAATTTCACCACATCGGCGTTGAACCCGCGACCTGCTAACTCGTCGCCTCGGACGCAGCGGCGGGAATGATACGAGATGCCCGCACTTGCCGCCAGATTTTTATTGTGCAGTCCGACCGGTTTAGGGCTTAGTCGCCGGGATCTTCGGCAGATCGGTCGCCGGGATCTTCGGCAGATCGGTCGCCGGGATCTTCGGCAGATCGGTCGCCGGGATATTCGGCATATCGGGGGCCGCCAGCTGCGCCGGCGATTCCTTCGCGAGCGCCGGCGGCATGGTGATTGACGGCGCCGCCGCGGCCGGCAGCGTCACGGTAGTAGCTGGCGCGCTCGAGAGTCGATCGATCAGGCTCAACGATTGTTTTTGGTGCGCGGCAAGAAACGCCAAGACCAGACAGTTAGCCAGAAAAACCATCGCCAACACGGAGGTCGTCCGCGACAGGAACGAGGCCGACCCGCGGGCGCCGAACACCGTGCCGGAAGCACCGCCACCAAAGGCGGCACCCGTCGTAGCACCCCTGCCCTGCTGCAGTAAAATAAAGGCGATGAGCGCAATCGCGACCAGCACGTGCAGGGCAAGCAAAATGGTTTGCAACATAAATCAGTCTCCGAAATTCTATTAAGCCAGCCCCAAACGTGCCCGCGCGGCGACGCAAATGGCAATGAAATCCGCGGCTTTAAGCGCCGCACCCCCAATCAGCCCGCCGTCGATATCTGGCATCGCAAACAACTGCGGCGCGTTGTCTGGCTTTACGCTGCCGCCGTAGAGCACCCGCAATGCCGCCGCCCGCAGCGGCCCGGCGCCGGCCACCCGCGCGCGGATAAACGCATGCACCGCCTGCGCCTGCTGGGGGGTCGCGGTTTCGCCGGTACCAATGGCCCACACGGGCTCGTAGGCCAGCACCAGATCCGCGAGCAGCGCGGCAGCGTCGGGGGCGTCCAGCACCCCCTCCAGTTGCCTTGCGAGCACTTTTTCGGTGTCATCTGCTTGGCGTTCTTGCAGTGTTTCACCAACGCACAGGATGGGCGTCAACCCAACCGCCTGCACCTGCCGCAGCTTGGCCAGCACGTGGGCGTCACTCTCCCCAAACAGCGCGCGGCGCTCCGAATGTCCCACTATGACATAGCGCACGCCGAGATCGCGCAGCATCTGGGCCGAGATTTCCCCGGTGTATGCGCCGCCCTCGAACTCACAAACGCTTTGCGCCCCGCTGGCGACCTCGCTACCGCTGAGCACCTCCAGCACCCCACCCAGGTGGACAAAAGGCGGGCAGACGGCGATTTCCACGCCGACGCAATGGCCCTCTGCGTGCCGCACGGCGAGCGCAAGCGCGCGCGCCGAGGCGAGCTCGCCGTGCATTTTCCAGTTCCCAACCACTAAGGGTTTACGCATGAACCCAAGCCTCCCGGCGGCAGCGCGCAAGCTTAACGGCGCGACCACCCCAGATCAATTTGCTCAGCGCGGCCGGCGCGGCGGACCGCCCGACGGTGGGGTCCGTGGCCCCCGTGGCCCGGCGCTGTGCGGGCCTCTACCGGCCCCCGGCGAACGCTGGGGTGGCGCACCGTAAGGCCCAGGTTCGCCCCGTTTAGACGCTGGCGGCGGCGCACGCCCACCGGGCCCGCTGCGCGGCCGTTCACCCACCCCCGCGTAAGGCCCGCGCGGCCGTTCACCCGCCCCGGCGTAAGGCCCGCGCGGCCGCTCGCCGCCGCCGGCGTAACCGGCCCGCGCACCGCCCGCGTCAGGCGGCCCGCCGCGCGGCCGTTCACCCGCCCCGGCGTAAGATCCGCGCGGCCGCTCGCCGCCGCCGGCGTAACCGGCCCGCGCACCGCCCGCGTCAGGCGGCCCGCTGCGCGGCCGTTCATCCGCCGCCACATAGTCAATTTTTGCCGTCCGGTCGGCCGCCATTTTTTTGGGCCCGGCCGCCGCCGTACCCGGTCGCGGCCGGGGTGCCGGGCGGCCGCCCGCTTTATCGCGCAGGCGTGCCCCGCTAACCCGCGGGGGCGCTTCCACAATGGCGGAAGCCAGCCCTACCGCCTGATAGAGCCGAATCAAAAAGTCGCCTTCCACTTCAAACCATTTGCCCGGGCGTACCTCGCGCGGCAACGCCAAGGGTCCATAGCTGACGCGCATCAGGCGGCTGACTGCGATGCCGTGGGCTTCCCACAAGCGCCGGACTTCACGGTTGCGGCCAGTGTGTAAGGTGCAATCGAACCAGCGATTCGCGCCATCCCCACCGACCTCGGCGATGCGGTCGAACTTCAGGACTTCGCCTTCCACCTCGACCCCTGCCAGCATGGCGGCGAGGTCCTCAGCCGTTGGCGTGCCGAGCACTCGCACCGCATAGCGGCGCGCTATTTGATAGCTGGGATGGGTCAGTCGATGCGCCAATTCTCCGTCGTCGGTAAACAGCACCAAGCCGCTGGTGGTCAGGTCTAGGCGGCCGACCATCACCCAACGCCGAGCGGCCGCCGGAAGCAATTCAAAAATACTGGCCCGGCCTTCCGGATCGTGACGCGTACACACCACATCCGGTGGCTTGTGAATGCCGATAACCCGGCTCGGCACCCGTGCTGAAGGGCCTGGGTTGCAGGGCTTGCCATCGATCGTGATCTGGTCCGTAGGACCTACTTTCATCCCCAGCACCGCCGCGCGGTCGTTGACCATTACCCGGCCGGCAGCCATCAGCGCCTCGATCTCGCGGCGTGAACCATAGCCCGCGCTCGCCAGCATTTTTTGGAGGCGCTCGTCCGGGTCAACCTGTTGCACATCAGAATTCAGTGGGATTCTCCAACATCGGCCGCACGCGCAGCTGCTGTTGCTGGGGGGGTGAGGCCTATCGCGGCAGGGCTAGGATGGGCGTCGTGCACCTCTTCGGCCGGCGTTTCCGCCGCGCGCGCCTGGGCTTCGAAATCCGCGAATAGGTCGGTGTTGAGTTCGTCGATGTCGCGCAACTCGGCCAGCGTGGGCATATCGGACAGTGAGGTGAGGTTGAAGTAGGCCAGAAACTCACGGGTGGTGGCGAAAATCGCCGGTCGCCCCGGCACATCCCGGTGGCCCACAATCTTCACCCATTCCCGTTCATGGAGCGTCTTGACGATGCTGGTGCTCACCGCCACCCCCCGAATATCCTCGATCTCCGCGCGCGTGATGGGCTGACGGTAGGCAATGATTGCTAGGGTTTCGAGCAGCGCGCGCGAGTAGCGGGGCTTGCGCTCCTCCCATAGGCGGTTCACCCACGGCGCACATTCGGCGCGGGTTTGGAACCGCCAGGCACCGCCCGCCTCACGTAACTCGATGCCACGGTCCGCGTAGTCGCTGGCCAACTCGACCAGCAGATTCTTGATGTCCTCACGGGTCGTGGCGCCCTCCCCGTCTTCGGCAAACAGCAGCAGCAGGCGTTCGATGCCAACCGGGGCGTCGGCGGCCATGATCGCCGCCTCGACGATCGCTTTGCGGGAAGGCTGGTTCAACAACATGTCTCAGGCTGCCAGTTTGAGATACAGCGGCGCGCGCTCATCGTTTTGGACCAGCTCGATGAGCGACTGTCGCAATAGCTCCAGCACCGCCAGCAGCGTTACCACGGCGCCAGCGCGGCCTTCGTGGGCCGAAAACAGGGCGCTGAAGGACAGAAAAGTATCTCGGCGGGCGCGTTCGAGCACCAGTGCCATACGCTCCCTGACCGACAAGGACTCGCGCGCGATGCGATGGTCGGCAAACATCGAGGCGCGCGTTAAGACCTCGCGAAAGGCTGCGAGCAAGGTCTCTAAAGGGACCTCGGGTGGCGGCTGACGGGTCTCGCGTTGCTCAAATGACAGCACCACGCGATGCAACTCGCGGTCGATCCGCGGCAGCTCATCGAGGTCCAGCGCGGCCTTCTTATAGCGCTCATATTCTTGTAAGCGGCGCACGAGCTCGGCGCGCGGGTCGGCCTCTTCCTGCGTGAGCTGGGCCGGCCTCGGCAGCAACATGCGCGATTTAATCTCGGCCAGCATCGCGGCCATCACCAGATATTCGGCCGCGAGCTCCAGCTTCGTGCCCTGCATCAATTCGATGTACGCCATGTACTGCTCTGTGATCCGCGCGATCGGAATGTCCAGAATATCGAGGTTCTGCCGTTTGATCAGGTACAGCAGCAGGTCGAGCGGCCCTGCGAAGGCTTCCAGAAACACTTCCAGCGCGTCGGGCGGGATGTAGAGGTCTTTCGGCGGCTCCGTCAGGGCCATGCCCTGCACGATTGCAAACGGCATTTCGGCCTGCTGCGGTCGCTGCCGCTCGCCGGCCGCGAGCGTTGTTGGCGCGTCGTGGGTACTCATCGATAGTCGAGATTCATCGCCTGACGCACTTCGTCCAAGGTCTCGCGGGCGGCCTTGCGGGCGGCCTCGCAGCCTTCGTCGAGGATCGCTTTGACGCCCTCGCGGTCGCCGAGAAATTCCTCGCTGCGCTCACGTATCGGCGCCTGTTCTTTGAGCACGGCGTCGATAATTGGCTGCTTGCAATCTAGGCAGCCGATGCCCGCCGTGCGGCAGCCCTCCTGCACCCATTGCTTGACCTCGGGGGTCGAGTAGATGTCGTGAAACTTCCACACCGGACAGCGCGCCGGGTCGCCCGGATCGGTGCGGCGCACGCGGGCCGGGTCGGTCGGCATGGTGCGCAGCTTCTGCCGCACCGAATCAGGTGCCTCGCGCAGGCCAATGGTGTTGTGGTAGGACTTCGACATTTTTTCGCCGTCAAGGCCGGGCATTTTGGAGGCTGGCGTGAGCAGCGCGCGCGGCTCGGGCAGAATGACTTTGCCGCCGCCCTCGAGATAGCCCAAGAGTCGTTCGCGATCGCCGATGGAAATATTTTGCTGCCCTTCCAGCATGGCCTGCGCGCGCTCTAGGGCTTCGGTGGCGCCTTCTTCTTGGTAGCGTTTACGCAGTTCTTGGTACAAGGCCGCGTTGCGCTTGCCCAGCTTGCGCGCCGCCGCCAGCGCTTTATCTTCAAAACCAGGCTCCCGGCCATAGAGAAAATTAAAACGCCGGGCGACCTCACGAGACAGTTCGATGTGGGCAACTTGGTCCTCGCCCACCGGCACGTGGCCGGCTTTATAAATCAGGATGTCGGCGGCCTGCAGCAACGGGTAGCCCAGAAAACCGTAGGTTAGAAGATCGCGTCCGCTGAGTTTTTCCTGCTGGTCTTTGTAGGTGGGCACGCGTTCCAGCCAGCTCAGCGGGGTAATCATCGACAGCAATAGATGCAGTTCCGCGTGTTCCGGCACCCGCGACTGCACGAAAATAGTGGCCGCGCTAGGATTTATCCCCACCGACAGCCAATCGATCACGATATCGAAGGCGCTGTCGGCAATCAGCCCGGTTTCTTCGTAATTCGTGGTGATCGCGTGCCAGTCGGCCACAAAAAAGAAGCACTCGAACTCGTGCTGGAGCTGGAGCCAGTTCTTCAAGACCCCGTGGTAGTGCCCCAGGTGGAGCTGGCCGGTAGGCCGCATGCCAGACAGGACACGCTTGTTGGCGGCGAGACTCATGGTGCGGGTTCGCTGTGTAAGGAGAGGCTGCAGAGCAAAATTATTTCCATCCGATTAGCAACTTGACCACGAAGCCCGCCCCTATTAGCAGGGGGTTTAGCAATATCCCCAGCGTCCCGGTAGCCAGGAGCGCGATGATGATCAGGAGGCCGAAAGGTTCGATCCGGTCATAGGCAACCGCCAGCCGCGGGGGCAACAGGGCGGCGACTACTCGGCTGCCATCGAGTGGGGGAATGGGAATCAGGTTTAGCGCCATGATTGTTGCATTGAAGAGCACGCCCGTCCAACACATCTCCTGCAGAAAACGCAGGCCGCCGACCCGCGAGAAAGCTAAAGCCCAGGCACACAGCATCAACAGATTGGCCGCCGGTCCGGCTGCCGCCACGAGGGCCATGTCGCGCCGCGCATTGCGCAGGTTGCGCCAGTCCACCGGCACCGGCTTCGCCCAGCCAAAAAGGAACGGCGAGCCCAAGAGTTTCAGGGCCACCGGCAACAACACGCTGCCGATGGGGTCGATGTGGCGCAGCGGATTCAAGCTCAGCCGACCCAGCCGCGCTGCGGTGGGGTCGCCCAGCTGGTTGGCCACCCAACCGTGGGCCACCTCATGGACCGTGATCGCCAAGACGCCCGGCACCCCGACCACCAAAATATCGGTGAGGTTCATCGCGCTGGCGCTTAGTCCGTGGCGGGGAAAATTCGGTCGACCGCCCCGCGGCCCCGGCGCACTAAGACCGGCGCCACCCCGCTGAGGTCGATGATGGTCGTGGGCTCGATGCCGCAGCTTCCCGCGTCCAGCATGAGGTCGACAAATCGTCCATAGCGCTCGAAAAGCTCGTCGGGATCGGCCAAAGGAACCTCCATGCCGGGTTCTGTAAGCGTCGCGCTGAGCATCGGCTCACCGAGTTCTTCAAGCAAGCCCTGCGCCACGGGGTGCGCCGGGATCCGCAGGCCAATGGTCCGGCGCTTGGGGTCGAGGATACGCTTGGGGATGTCACGCGAGGCCTGCAGGATGAACGTATACGGTCCCGGCGTAAGCTGCTTTAACAAGCGGAAGGCCTGATTATCGACTTTCGCGTGGCTGGCCAGCGAGGAGAGGTCGCGGCACACCAACGTTAGGTAGTGGCGGGTGTCGTCGCGGCGCACCGCGTGCATGCGCTGCTGACCATCGCGCGCGTTCATGCGACAGCACAACCCGTAAGTGGAATCTGTGGGGTAGATCAACAGGCCATCAGCGCGCAGCGCCTCGCCCGCCTGGCGGAGCAAACGCGACTGCGGATCGGTGGGATGAATTGATATCTTGCGGGTCATGACCAACAATCCTAGGGACTTGCCTGTTAGAACGAACCACTAGATGAATTCGCTGCTTGAATTTCTCCCAATTATTGCATTCTTCGCCGTCTATAAATGGGTTGGCGGGATCGAGGCGGTATATCCCGCCACTGCCACCGCCATCGGCGCAGCAACGCTCGTCGCCGCGGTCGCTTGGCGCCGCCAGGGAAGCTTGCCCCGCCGCCAACTCGTGATGCTCGCAGCGTTTCTCGTGATGGGCGGGCTCACGCTCGCCTTTCACGATGCCCGCTTCATCAAAGCCAAACCGACCATCGTGGAATGGCTGAGCGCCGTACTCTTCCTGGGCAGCCAGTTCATCGGCTCTAAAACCTTAATCCAGCGCGCTTTTGGCGGATCGGTAACGCTAGAGCCCCACATCTGGCGGCGACTCAATCTGGCGTGGGTGGTGTTCTTCACGCTGCTGGGTGGGCTCAACCTCTACGTCGCGCGTATTTACTCGACGGACATCTGGGTGAATTTCAAACTGTTTGGGGTGCTGGGACTCACGCTGGTGTTTGTGGTCCTGCAAGGCTTTTACCTCATGCGCTACGACAAATCGGTGGACTCCACCGTCAACGACGCCTAATCGCGATGCTCTACGCTTTAATCGGGAATGATATGGCAAACAGTCCTGAACGCCGGACTGCGGCGCACGCCGGACATCTCGCGCGCCTCGCCGCCATGACCAACGAGGGCCGGCTCGTGCTCGCCGGGCCGTTTCCCGCGCTCGATGCCGAAAACCCGGGCGAGGGCGGCTTTACCGGCAGCCTTGTGGTGGCAGAATTTTCCGATCTTGCGGCCGCCCAGCAGTGGGCGGCGGCCGATCCCTACGTGCTGGAAGGGGTCTATGCGAGCTGGGAAGTGCGGCCGTTTCAGCCGGTGAGCCCGTGAGTAGCGCCGCGGACCGCAGCACCAAAATCCTCACGGCGCTGCGCCAAGCATTCCCCACGGCGGAGCTCGCCTTGAGCGACGAAAGCCACCTCCACCGAGGGCACGCGGGTGCCCGTGAGGGCAAGGGGCATTTTCGCCTGTCCATCACCACGCCTGAGTTCGCGGGTCTAGCGCCGTTGGCCCGCCACCGGCGCGTGTTTGCCGCGCTAGAGGCGCTGATGGCCAGCGATATCCACGCGCTCTCCATCGACGCCCGCGCGCCGGTGGTGCCTGATGCCTGAAGCCCGACGAGCGCCCACCGGCGCGGCGCCCGTGTGGCAAAGCAAAGACGCTGCGAGCCGCTTTTACTGCGCCGACCAGCGCGCGCTGCTCCCCAGCCTGCCGGCTGAAAGCGTGGACTGCGTGTGGACCGACCCACCGTATTTTCTGTCCAACGACGGCACGACCTGTGTGGGCGGCCAACGACACAAGGTCAATAAGGGCGAGTGGGACCGCAGCCACGGCTGGGCGGGGGACCACGCTTTCCATTTAGCCTGGCTAGCGGAATGCCAGCGCGTACTCACCCCAGCGGGCACGTTGTGGGTCAGCGGCACCACCCATGTCTATCTCAGTGTCGGGATGGCGCTGCTGGAACTGGGTTTCCGCATCCTCAACGACATCGTGTGGGAGAAGCCGAACCCGCCGCCTAATCTCGGCTGCCGTTGCTTCACGCACTCCACCGAAATCATCCTGTGGGCCGCGAAATCGCCGAAGGGCAGCCAGCACCGGCATGTTTTCAACTATGCCGAAATGAAGCGCCGCAATGAGGGGCGCCAAATGAAAAATGTCTGGCGCCTCCCCGCGCCCGGCGCCAGCGAGAAACGCCACGGTCGGCATCCCACCCAGAAACCGGTGGCGCTGATCGAGCGCTGTCTGGCAGCGAGCACGCTGCCCGGACACACGGTGCTCGACCCCTTTGCCGGCACCGGTTCCACCGGCTTGGCAGCGCTGGCGGGTGGCCGTCACTTCATCGGCTGTGAGGTCGACCCAAACTACGCACGCATTGCCAGCGCAAAACTCGCCGAGTGCCAACATGACTAAGCCCGAGCTCAGCCCCACGTTCGACCTGACCTGCGAGCTAATCCGCTGCCCCTCGGTCACGCCCGACGACGCCGCGTGCCTGACGATCATCGGCCGGCGACTCGCCGCCTGCGGTTTTACTCTCGAGCGCATGGACCACGGCGGGGTTGCCAATCTGTGGGCTACGCGGGGTGGCGGTAGTCCGGTGTTTTGTTTTGCGGGCCATACGGACGTGGTGCCGCCCGGGGAGTCCGCCCAATGGCTCAGCGATCCCTACACCCCCGAGGTCCGGGACGGCTTGCTCTACGGCCGCGGCGCGGCTGACATGAAAGGCTCTCTGGCGGCCATGGTCACCGCCATCGAGCGGCTGAGCCCCCCGGATCCAGCCCTGCGGGGAACCCTGGCGCTGCTGTTGACCTCGGACGAGGAAGGCCCGGCCCAGCACGGCACGCGCCGGGTGGTCGAGACGTTGCGCGCGCGCGGCACCCACCTCGATTACTGCTTGGTCGGTGAACCCAGCAGCCACCACCGCCTGGGCGATCTGCTGCGCAACGGTCGCCGGGGTTCACTCAACGGCCGGTTGGTAGTGCACGGCGTGCAAGGTCACGTCGCCTATCCCGAGCGGGCCGTGAATCCCATCCATCGCGCAGCCCCGGCCTTGGCGGAATTAAGCGGCATCCAGTGGGACCAGGGCAACGAATTTTTCCCCGCCACTTCGTTCCAGATTTCCAATGTGCAATCCGGCACAGGGGTGGAGAACGTCATTCCGGCGAGCCTCCGCGCGTGGTTCAACTTTCGCTATTCCACCGCCAGCACGTGCGCCTCACTGCAGACCCGGGTGGCAGCCGTTTTGGCTGCGCACGGTCTGGACTACACCCTCGAATGGCATTTATCGGGTGAGCCCTTCCTCACCGAACCCGGCCAGTTGCTCGCCACCGTGATGGCCGTTTTGGCGCAGGAATTAGCGGTCGTGCCTGAGCTGTCGACGGGCGGGGGAACCTCAGATGGTCGCTTCATCGCAACGCTAGGCGGGCAAGTCGTCGAGTTGGGGCCCATCAACGCGACCATTCATCAGGTGAACGAATGCGTGCGGGTCAGCGATTTAGAGGACTTGTCGCGGGTTTATGCCGGGGTCGCCGCAGCGCTCCTGCGCGCCTAAAGAAGCCGATCGGCGGGGGCGCGATCGGCGCTTTAAGCGGCGTCCAAGACGCCGCCACAGGGCTAGCCGTGGAACTGCTCTTCTTCGGTAGAACCCGTGAGGGCCGTCACCGAGGACTTCCCGCCCTGGATCACGGTAGTGACGTCGTCGAAATACCCGGCGCCCACTTCTTGTTGATGACTGGCGAAGGTGTAACCGCGTTGAGAGGCGGCAAATTCGCGCTCTTGCACCATCTCAACGTAGGCCGTCATACCGCGGGCCACGTATTCGTGGGCGAGGTCGAACATGTTGTACCACATGTTATGGACCCCGGCCAAAGTGATGAACTGGTACTTGTAACCCATGGCGCCGAGCTCGCGTTGGAAGCGGGCGATGGTCGCGTCGTCGAGGTTTTTCTTCCAGTTAAAAGACGGCGAGCAGTTGTAGGCGAGCAGCTGGTCGGGATATTGGTGGCGAATAGCCTCGGCAAAGCGCCGAGCTTCGTCCAGATCCGGGACCGCCGTTTCGCACCACAGCAGATCGGCGTAAGGCGCGTAGGACAGCCCGCGGTCGATGGCCTGATCTAGCCCCGCCCGCGTGAGGTAGAGACCTTCAGCGGTGCGCTCGCCGGTAACAAATTTTTGGTCGCGTTCGTCGACATCGGAGGTCAGGAGGTTGGCCGCATTGGCGTCGGTGCGCGCCAACACCACGCTGGGCACGCCCATGGTGTCGGCCGCGAGCCGCGCTGACACCAGCTTTTGCACCGCCTCTTGCGTGGGCACCAGGACCTTGCCACCCATATGTCCGCACTTCTTCACGGACGCTAGTTGGTCTTCGAAATGCACCCCGGCTGCGCCGGCCTCGATCAGGTGCTTCATGAGTTCGAAAGCATTCAGCACGCCGCCGAAACCGGCCTCGGCGTCCGCCACGATCGGCGCAAAGTAGTCGATGTCGTTTTTGCCCCGCGCCCACTGGATTTCATCCGCCCGTTTAAACGCGTTGTTGATCCGGCGCACGACCGCCGGCACCGAATTAACGGCGTAGAGGGACTGGTCGGGATACATGGTTTCGCTAGTATTGGCGTCCGCTGCCACCTGCCAACCCGAGAGGTAAATGGCTTTCACGCCCGCTTTGACCTGCTGCACCGCTTGACCGCCGGTCAGGGCGCCCAAACAGGGCACGAAGTCTGCTTCGTTGACCAACTGCCAGAGCTTTTCGGCGCCCCGACGCGCCAGCGAATGCTCGATATGAACGCTACCGCGCAAGCGCACGACGTCTGCGGCGGAATAGTCGCGTCGCACGCCCTGCCAGCGAGGATTGCTGGCCCAGTCCTTTTTGAGTTGCTCTACTTGGTCATCGAATGATGAAGACATCGTTATTTTCTCCTGCCGATCACAACAAGCCGCAGGCAACCGTCCTCATCAGGGAGGTTGCCCAGTCGGGGTCAGTTAATTGTTCGAGGCGTGGGTTCGTTTGGTCGCCACCACCACCAGCGGGGCTCTAGCGTGCGGCGTGGCGTCTGTCCGCCCGCTGGCATCCCGTCTCGACCGATCCGGGCGATGTTGCTCTGCGGCGAGACCAGTGTCAACCCGTCCGCCCGCGCTCAGGTTGAACCGACTACTCTTTCTGCGGCGTACTATGAGGGTCTATAAGCCGGTATCGCGGGACGGGGCTCGCCTCTATAATTGAGCCAACTTCACAACCAGCTGTCGAGGGTAGTTTAGGCAAGACCAATGGCCGAGAAAAATCCAACAGAACGCGGCGCCGGTTTGGCGGTGCAAGAAGCACAGCCTAAGGTCAAGACCCCGCCGCAATACACCGTGATCATGCTCAACGACGACTACACCCCGATGGAATTTGTCGTCCTAGTGCTTGAGAAATTTTTTTCGCTCGACCGCATCGTGGCCACGCGAATCATGCTGGAGGTCCACACCCGCGGCAAAGGGGTGTGCGGGGTCTTCACCCACGAAGTCGCCGAAACCAAAGCCGCTCAGGTCAATGCATTTTCGCGGGAAAGTCAGCATCCGCTGATGTGCACCCTCGAACTGGCATGACTGCGCAAGCGTTTCAACAGTCCGGAAAGGCAAGGTAGCTACTCATGCTTAGCAAAGAACTGGAAGTAACGCTCAATCTGGCGTTTAAATCTGCCCGCGAGCAACGGCATGAATTCATGACCGTCGAGCATCTGCTGCTGGCGCTAGTCGACAACCCTACTGCCGCCAAAGTCCTGCGGGCCTGTGGTGGCGACCTCCAACAATTACGCCGCCAACTCACGGAATTTATCCGCGACAACGCGCCGGTTTTGGGCGCCGATGAGGACCGCGATACGCAACCAACGCTGGGCTTCCAGCGGGTTCTGCAACGGGCGGTTTTTCACGTTCAGTCATCGGGCAAAAAAGAAGTCACCGGCGCTAACGTGCTGGTCGCGATTTTTGGCGAACGCGAATCCCAGGCGGTCTATCTGCTCAACCAGCAGTCGATCGCCCGCCTCGACATCGTGAACTGCATTTCGCACGGCATCTCTAAAGTGGCCGACGAAGAAGCCCGCAGCGAAAACCCGGCCAGCACCGAAGAGGACGCTGAGCAAGGGGACGCCCCTCGCGGGGCGCTGGACAACTATTGCACCAATCTCAACGAGCAGGCGCGCAAAGGCAAAATCGACCCGCTCATCGGGCGCCACGAGGAAGTCGAGCGCACCGTGCAAATCCTCTGCCGACGCCGCAAAAACAATCCGCTGTATGTGGGCGAGGCCGGGGTGGGCAAAACGGCCATCGCCGAAGGTCTGGCGAAAAAAATTGTCGACCACGAAGTGCCCGAAGTATTAAGCAACGCCACCATCTACTCGCTAGATCTGGGCGCGCTGCTGGCCGGCACGAAATACCGCGGCGATTTCGAAAAGCGGCTCAAAAGTGTGATCAATGCGCTGAAGCGGGAGCCGGGCGCGGTGCTGTTCATCGACGAAATTCATACCATCATCGGTGCGGGGGCGGCCTCCGGCGGCGTGATGGATGCCTCTAACCTCATTAAACCCATGCTGGCCTCGGGCGAAATCAAGTGCATTGGGTCCACGACCTATCAAGAGTACCGCGGGATTTTTGAGAAAGACCGTGCGCTGGCGCGTCGCTTCCAAAAAATTGATGTCGAAGAACCCTCGGTGGAAGAAACTTTCCGCATCTTGCAGGGCTTAAAATCGCGCTTCGAGGAACACCACGAAGTGCGCTACACCAATCAAGCGCTGCGCTCGGCGGCCGAGCTCACGCATCGTTATATCAACGACCGTCATCTGCCCGACAAGGCCATCGACATCATCGATGAGGCCGGTGCCCGGCAACGGCTCTCGCCGCCCAGCCGCCGTAAAAAAACGATCGGCGCACCGGAAATTGAAGAAATCGTCGCCAAGGTCGCGCGTATTCCACCCAAAAGCGTCTCCACTTCGGACAAAGAAGTACTGCAGCACCTCGAGCGGAATTTAAAAATGGTGGTGTTCGGGCAAGACCCCGCCATCGAAATGCTGGGTGCGGCGATCAAAATGGCGCGTTCTGGGCTGGGCCAAATCGAAAAACCCATTGGGTCTTTCCTGTTCGCCGGTCCCACCGGCGTGGGGAAAACCGAAGTCACCCGGCAGCTGGCGCGGGTGTTGGGGATCGAACTCATACGCTTTGATATGTCGGAGTACATGGAACGCCACACGGTGTCGCGGCTCATCGGCGCGCCGCCGGGTTATGTCGGTTACGACACCGGCGGTCTGCTCACCGAAGCCATCAATAAACAGCCCCATGCGGTGCTGCTGTTCGATGAAATGGAGAAGGCCCACCCGGACGTCTTCAACGTGCTCTTGCAGGTCATGGACCACGGCACGCTGACAGACGCCAACGGACGCAAGAGCGACTTCCGCAACGTGATTATCGTCATGACCACCAACGCGGGGGCCGATCGAATCAGCCGTTCTTCCATTGGGTTCTCCTCGCAGGATCACACCAGCGACATCTTGGAAGAAATTAAACGGATGTTCAGCCCGGAGTTCCGCAACCGTCTGGATGCGGTAATCCAGTTCCAAGCGCTGGACCCGCAGACCATTGCCCATGTCGTGGACAAATTTCTCATCGAGCTCGAAACCCAGCTCGATGCCAAGAAGGTCACCCTCGAGGTGGTCTCGGAGGCACGCGCTTGGCTGGCGGAGCACGGCTACGACCGCCTGATGGGCGCGCGGCCGATGGGCCGTTTGATCCGCGAGAGGATTCGCAAACCGCTGGCGGAAGAACTGCTGTTCGGACGCTTGGTGCGCGGTGGTCACGTCACGGTCGTGGTTCGCGACGACGACCTCGTGGTCGACATGGAAGCCGAAACGCCGGTGGCCGATCCGGCTTAGCGGCGGGCGGGTCGGCGCGCTGCGCGGGCCGCCGTCCGTTCAGCGCGGCGACAGATTTTTCACCAGCACCACCGAGTTGCGCTGCGCGTTATAAAGCGCCTGACGCGCGATGGGCAAATCTTCCAGCGCGCTGCGCACGTAGCCTTGCTCCTGAAACCAGTGGGTGGTTTGGGTGGTCAGGACAAACACGCAAGACGACCCCGCCGCCAGCGCTTGACGCTCCAGCGCCATGAGCAGCGCGGCGCCAAAGCCACCGCGACGATAGTCCGGGTGCACGACGATACAGGCTAATTCGGCCATCTGTTCGCCGGGGTAGGGATACACCGCACCGCACGCGACCGTCATACCGTCTCTGACCATGATTTCAAATCGGCCGATTTCGCGCTCTAGTTTCGCGCGCGAGCGCTTCACCAAGACCCCCGCCGCCTCGAGTGGTTCAATGAGGGCCAGAATGCCGCCCACATCCTCGATGGTGGCGGCGCGGCGCTGGTCGAAAGGCACGTTGCTGATCAGCGTGCCAACCCCGTCGCGGGTGAAAAGCTCGAGCAACAGCGCCCCATCCTGGGCGCTGGAAACCAGATGAACTCGTTCCACTCCACCCTGACAAGCGCGCAGCGCAGCGTCGAGGACCGCGGCGGGCGGCCCCTTGAAGGCCGGCAAATCGCGCAGCTCGGGGGCAGTAACCTGCCGCCAAAGCACCCCTTGGCCGTCGGTAATGGCCGCCTCGGGCGTGTAGAGCACGAGCTTGCAGGCGTTAATCTCAACCGCCAACGCGCTCGCCAAAGCCAAGGCGTTGAGACTAAACAGTTCCCCCGTAGGGGAGTAGGCGAGGGGTGAAATCAGGACGATGTCCGAGCGCTCCAGCTGGGCGCGCAGACCTTGGGTATCGACCTTGCGCGCCTCACCGGTAAATTGCAGATCGGTCCCCGCGACCACCCCGACCGGCCGCGCCACGACAAAATTTCCACCGGTGACTCGCAGACCCGGGGCGCCAATTTGGCGCGGCCCCGCGACTTGCGCAAACTGCGCTTCGACGGCGTAGCGCACGAGGACAATCGCCGGGCGGACTTCCTGCAAGGTCGCGCTGTCGGTGACCCGCAAATCGCCCACCAAGCTCGTGGCCACGCCGGCCACGGTTAGCCGCGCCTCAATTTGCGGGCGCGCGCCGTGGACCAGCACCAGCTTGACGCCGATGCCGCACAGCAGGGCCAAGTCTTGGACCACGAGCGGGAACGCCGGGGCCTCGACCAGATCGCCGCCCAAATACACCACGAACGTCTGGCCGCGATGGGCGCGTAAGTAGGGCGAGGCCTCGCGCATGAAGCCTACGAAACTTTGCTGTGCCTGCGGCGTTGCTTGCGTCATGTCACCTACAGCCTGTTGCTACGGACGAATAAGGGGCGCGCCGGCGGGGGCGGGTCGCCCGCATTCTACATGCGCCCACGCTGCCCCCACACAGAAGGCTTTCGACGGCGAGCACCCGGGTGGGTATCATTCGAGTCCGCAGGCTTGGCGCATGGCCACGCCACCCCTCATTTCAGGAGCGACCGATGGCGATCAAAATCAACCGGCAAAGCGCCCGTATCACGGAACCCAAATCGCAGGGCGCCTCCCAAGCCATGCTCTACGCCATCGGCTTGACGCCCGCGGATATGACCAAAGCGCAGGTGGGTATCGCCAGCGTCTGGTTCGAGGGTAATCCGTGCAATATGCATCTGCTCACCCTGGGGGACGCCGTCAAGCAGGGCGTGACGGCCGCCGGGCTCATCGGCATGCGCTTTAATACCATCGGCGTGAGCGACGGCATCTCCATGGGCACCGACGGCATGAGCTACTCGTTGCAGTCACGCGAAATTATCGCCGACTCCATCGAGACCATCATGGGTGGTCAGTGGTACGACGGTCTTGTTGCCATCCCCGGCTGCGACAAAAACATGCCCGGCTGTGTGATGGCGATGGCGCGCCTCAACCGCCCCGCGCTGATGGTTTACGGGGGCACCATCAAACCGGGGCATTCGCGCGGCGACACGCTGGACATTATCTCCGCCTTCCAAAGTTATGGCGCCTATCTCGCGGGCACCATCGACGACACGCGGCGGCAAGAAATCGTTCGCCACGCCTGCCCGGGCGCCGGTGCGTGCGGCGGCATGTACACCGCCAACACCATGGCTTCGGCCATCGAGGCCATGGGCCTGTCGCTGCCCTATAGCTCCTCCACGCCCGCCGTCGATCCGCTAAAAATTGACGAATGCGTGCGCGCAGGTGCGGCTATTCGGCTTTTGTTAGAGCGCGACATCAAGCCGCGCGACATCATGACCCGCGCGGCCTTTGAGAACGCGATGGTGGTGGTGACCGTCCTCGGTGGCTCGACCAACGCGGTGCTGCATTTACTGGCCATGGCGCGCGCGGCGGGCGTGCCTTTGAGCCTCGATGACTTTCAGGCCGTCAGCGACCGCGTGCCGTTTTTGGCCGACCTCAAGCCCAGCGGTAAATTTGTGATGGAAGATGTGCAGGGCATCGGTGGCATTCCTGCGGTGCTGAAATACCTGCTGGAAAAAGGCCTCATCGACGGCAGTTGCCTCACCTGCACTGGCGCCACACTGGCCGAAAACCTGCGCGACCTGCCCGGCCTCACGCCGGGCCAGGAAGTGCTCCGGCCGCTGGAGAATCCCATCAAAGAAAGCGGCCACATCCAAATCCTGCGCGGCAATCTGGCACCCGGCGGCGCGGTGGCCAAAATCACTGGCAAGGAGGGTCTGCGGTTCAGCGGCCCCGCGAAGGTCTACGATTCCGAAGAACTCATGCTGGCGGCCCTAGAGCGACAAGAGATCGCCAAAGGCGATGTCGTGGTCATTCGTTACGAAGGCCCGCAAGGCGGGCCGGGCATGCCAGAAATGCTCACCCCGTCCTCGGCCATCATGGGGGCGGGCTTGGGCAGTGAGGTGGCACTCATCACCGATGGCCGCTTCTCAGGGGGCTCGCACGGGTTCATCGTGGGCCACGTGGTGCCAGAGGCTCAATTGGGGGGCACCATCGCGCTGGTCCACGACGGTGATTTGATCACCATCGACGCCACCCTCAACCGGCTCGACGTCGCGGTGGACGAGGCCGAACTCGCGCGCCGCCGGGCCGGGTGGGTCATGCCGCCCTACAAAGCGACCCGCGGCACGTTGTACAAGTTCATCAAGACCGTGAAATCGGCCTCTGAAGGCTGCGTCACCGACGAATAACGGGGCGCTAGGGTGGTCGCGTGCGCTGCCACCCTACATCGGCTTCATCAGTTTGTAGTCTTTGTAATACTGCAGCACGCGGCGCACATAGGCCTGCGTCTCCTCGTAGGGGGGGATCTTTCGCCCGTAGCTAATCACGGCGTTCTCGCCCGCGTTATAGGCCGCAATGGCCAAGGTCAGGTCGTTATTGAACATTCCCAGCAGGTCTTTTAAGTAACGCGTGCCACCCGCCACATTGGCGTTGGGGTCTTTACGGTCGTCCACCCCGTAGCGCTGCGCGGTCGCCGGCATCAACTGCATCAGCCCTACCGCGCCCGCGCTGGACACCGCGTCCGGATCGTAGGCGGACTCCGCGGTAATCACCGCGTGAACCAACGCCGTGGGCAGTTTGTGGACCCGCGCCGCCTGGTCGATCGTGCGGCTAAAGCGCTTGCGGTTCTCGGTGAGTAACCTGTAGTTGATGGACTTGCTGGCGGAAGGCGACCAGCCCTTCCAGGTCTTCACCAACCGCTTGTAGCCTGAATGCGAGGGTCGGTCGGTGAGAAACACTCGGCCATATTTGTCGGTGTATTTGTAAATATCGGCGAGCGTCGCCAGCGGCAGCCCCAGCAACAACGCCGTCAGCCACCATGATTTAGGTACTTTCAGCGCGAACATGGGGGTGATTAAGATTGATGAGCGGCACCTTGCAAGCGGGTTTTCGTGAGATGGGAGCCCCACGCTAGGGAAAATAGTCCCATAACGCCAGCACTGCGGCCGCCAAGCAGGCGGCGCCGAGATCGTCCAACATGATCCCCAGCCCGCCTTTAACCTGGCTGTCTGCCCAACTTATCGGCCAAGGCTTCCAAATATCGAATAATCGGAATAACAGGAAGCCCAGACAAATATGGACCGGGTCGCCCAGCGCGCCGCCGAGCGCGACCGGCATCGCGACCACTTCGTCCCACACGATCGCGCCGTGATCGGCGACGCCTAGCGCGCGCGCCGTGCGTTGGCATAGCCAGATTCCGAGCGCAAAGGCCGCCGCCAGCACCAGCACGCCCACCCAGCCCGGCAAGGGCAACAGCACCAGGTACAAGCCAACGCCCACCACCGAGCCAAAAGTCCCCGGTGCAACCGGGGCCAGTCCACTGCCCCCGCCCAACGCCACAAAGTGTCCGGGGTCGCGCAGCCAGTGGCGATTGGGGTGGCGCAAGGCGATCGGTGGGGCGTGGGGCGACTCAGCAGACATCGAAATCTCGCTTGATGGCTGGCCTCAGTGAGGCCGGAGCGGCCAAGGGTATACCAATGCCGTAGGGCTTGAGTCACCATTCGGGTCTTTGCGGGGGGCAAAACGTGCTGACATTGGCAGACATCGCGACGCGTTTTGGTTTGACGCTACACGGAGATCCCAACCTCGCCATCCAAGGTCTGTGCGGCGTGACCGATGACCAGCCCAATTGTCTGTCCTTCGTGATGAGCGGCAAGCACGCCCACCTCGCGCTGTCCTCGCAAATTCCCGCCTTTGTGGTCAAACCCGGGGCCCTGTTGGCCGGTAAAGCCTGTCTGGAACATCCGGCGCCCGAGTACGCCATGGCCCTCATCGCCGGGCTGTTCGAACGCTCGCGTTATACCCAAGACAGCGCCATCCACCCGAGCGCGGTCATCCACGCCTCGGCCGAATTGGGCGCCGAGGTGCACCTCGGCCCCTTCGTCAGCGTCGGTGCCGGGGTGCGGATCGGCGCGCGTTGCCGCCTGTACGCAGGTGCGGTGGTGATGGACCGAGTGACCCTAGGGGCCGACTGCGTGCTCTATCCCCACGCGGTGGTGCGTGAGGATTGTGTGCTCGGGGCGCGGGTGATCCTGCAGCCCGGCGCGGTCATCGGCGGCGATGGCTATGGTTTTGTGGCGCACGCAGGTCAGCACGTCAAAATTCCGCAGCTCGGCAACGTCGTGCTGGAAGACGACGTGGAAATTGGCGCCAATACCACCATCGACCGCGGGCGCTTCACGGAAACCCGCGTCGGACGTGGCACCAAAATCGATAACTTAGTCATGCTGGGTCATAACGTGAAAACCGGCGAGCACTGCCTGTTGGTCTCGCAGGTCGGGATTTCGGGCAGCACCGAACTCGGCGACCGGGTGACGCTGGCGGGGCAGGTAGGGGTGACGGGGCATATCAATATCTGTAGCGATGTTACCGTGCTCGGCCAGGCGGGCATCACCAAATCTATCCGCGAGCCGGGATTTTACGCCGGCATGCCCTGCCGACCGGTGGCAGACTGGCGGCGCGCCACGGGGTATTTGTATCGGGCCGCCGCAAAAGATGCGGCACCTCCCGAGGACTAGGCCTCAGCGCGGCGCGGGGCCGGTGCGTCCCACTTCGAGAATCAGCACGCCCGATACGCACAGCAAGCCCCCCGTGAGCTGCAGCGCGCGCAGGGATTCCCCCAACAGCCACCAAGCCAGCAGCAGCGTCGCGGGTGGGCCCACCGAAGTAATCACCGCGGCCCGCGCCGCGCCTAGCCGCCCGATCCCCGCCGAGAGCATCAGCAGCGGCAACACATTGGTGAACGCGGTCATGAGCAAAATCGACCACCACACCGACAGCGGCAGGGCCAGCGCCGAGCCCGTGCTGGTCAGCAAAAAATGTCCCGTCAACGCGACCGCCGCACTGGTGGCCGCCACCACGAGAAAGCCCACGCTGCCGATCCGGCTGGCGGCGTATTCGTTGGCGAAGAGATAACCGGCAAACAGCGCGGCGGAAATCAGCACCAACAGCGCGCCCGTCCCATTAGCCCGCCACAGCCCGGGGTCAAGCCCACCCACCGCCAACACCACCCCGAGGTAGGTGACGCTCACCGCGACCACCTCTCGCCACTGCGGCGCGCGGCGCGCCATCAGTGCACGCGCCAGCACCACCATGGCCGGGTAGGTAAACAGCAGCACGCGCTCCAGACTGGCGTCGATCAATTCCAAGGCCCGGAAATCGCACCAAGTGCCCACGTAATAGCCACTCAAGCCGCCCAAAGCGGCCGGCCACAGCACCGCGCGGGGGGCGGCCGTGAGCCGACCGAGCTCGCCGCGCCACCACGCCCAACCCCAGATCAGCGGCAGCGACATCAGCGCGCGCAACAACAGCAAGGCCTCTAACTGGACGCCGGCGCCGTAGAGCAGTTTGGCCACCACCCCTTTGGCCGCCATCAACAGCGCCCCTAGCACCACCAAGGCGACGCTCCATGGCGCGGCGGCAGACGTCATCCCCGGCCTGCCACGTGCGCCGCCGGCAATCTCACGCGCACGACCCGGCCCGGGTCGGCAACGCGGGCCGCCTTGCCGTGGCGGCACGCGCCAGCGCTGGGGCTGTGACTCGCCGGTCAACCTGAGCGGCTTGTCCGGCCGGCCGGCCCGAGGCGGCGCCCATCAGCGGCGCCGAGGGCGCGACCGTGGCGCGGCTAAGGCCCTAGGCCGCCGGCAAAAACAGGGGGTGTCCGAAGCCCCTCGCGCCGGCCCTCGCCCCCCGGCGGCCGGGCTGGCCCGCCCCGCGTTGGCCACGCGGCGCGGGTGCGCACCCTGGTGTGGCCCCGCGCGCAAGGCGGCGACGGGGACTACGCCGTGGCCCGCAGCGGCGGAAAAGGCGTGGCCCGACTCACCATCGCCGGCAGTTGGCCACCCAGTGGACCTTCCAACCAACGCGCGGTGGCAATGATCCCCGACAGCGCAACGCCGCTGGTCAGGCCCATGCCTTCCAGCAGATAGAGCACATCCTCCGTGCCCACGTTGCCGGTGGCCCCGGGCGCGAAGGGACAGCCGCCGACCCCGCCGCAGCTGGCGTCGAAAATTCGCACGCCGGCCAGCGCCGCCGCGTAAATATTGGCGATGCCGGTGTTGCGCGTGTTGTGGAAATGCAGGCGCAGCGGCGTGCTGCCCAGCAAGGGGATCACGCCCGCGAGGAGCTGGGTGACCTGCGAGGGCACGGCGACCCCGATGGAATCGGCCAGCGCAATTTCGTCCACCCCTAAATCCACATAGCGCCGCACGCGCTCGAGCACGACCTCAGGCGCCACCCGCCCTTCGAAAGGGCAGCCAAAGCTCGCCGCGATGGTCACGCCGAAAAATCGCCGGGCGGCCTGGGCTGCGCGCGCCATTTCAGCGATCGCCGCGGACATCTGCGCCGTGCTCGCGCCCTGATTGCGTTGGCAGAAGGTCTCGCTCGCGACGTCCACCGAGTTGATTTGCTCGATGCCGCTGTCTAGCGCGCGCTCGAACCCCCGCTGGTTGAGCACCAGCCCAATGTATTTAACCCCCGCCCGGCGCGGTAGCCCGCGGACGAGTTCGTCGGCGTCCGCCATCTGCGGGACGCGCTTGGGATTCACGAAGCTCGCGACCTCCAGCCGCGTGTGTCCAGCGTCGATCAAACGGGTGATGAATTCGATTTTGGTTGGCACGTCCAGCAGCTTCGGCTGGCTTTGCAGACCATCGCGGGGTCCAACCTCAACAATCTCGAAAGTGTTTTGCATGGGGAACTGCCTCTGGTGATCGGGCCGGTGTAGCCCCGTCATCTTAGCCGTTGCGCGACCGGCGCGGCGAGGCCGGCCGCAGGTCTGCCGCCTGTGGGCCGCTTCCAGTATGCTCTGGGGCGGATATCTTCTCAGGCGACCGGCGATGGCCTCATACGATTGCGACTTCTTTGTCATTGGCGGCGGCTCGGGCGGCGTGCGTGCCGCGCGCATGGCGGCTGGGTTCGGTGCGCGCGTGATGGTGGCCGAAGAGCGCTATCTGGGCGGCACCTGTGTGAATGTGGGCTGTATTCCTAAGAAGTTGTTTGTCTACGCCTCGCGCTACCGGGAGGAGCGCGAAGTGGCGCAGGGCTACGGCTGGACCATGGCCGAGCCCCACTTCGACTGGCCCACGCTGGTGCGTAATAAAGACCAGGAAATCCTCCGTCTCAACGGGGTTTACGAGCGCCTGCTGCTGAACGCCGGCTGCGCAGTGCTGGCCGCGCGCGCCACGCTCTTAGACCCTCATACCCTCGAGGTTGACGGACGCCGCATCAGCGCCGAGCACATCCTCGTCGCCACCGGCGGCTGGCCGCTGGTGCCGGAATTCCCGGGCCGGGAGTTCGTCCTCACCTCTAACGAAATGTTTCATTTAGACGCCCTGCCACAGCGGATGGTGGTGGTGGGCGGGGGCTATATTGCGGTGGAATTCGCCGGCATCCTGCGCGGCTTGGGTTGCGCGGTGACGCAGATCTACCGAGGGCCGCTTTTTTTGCGCGGCTTCGATAGTGAAGTGCGGGAATTTCTGGCCGCACAAATGCGCCACAAAGGGGTGGACCTGCGCTTTGATACCGGGGTTACCCGCATCGACAAAACCGCCGATGGCCTCACGCTGACCCTCCACGATGGTGCAACGCTGACCGCCGACGGCGTGCTCTACGCCACCGGGCGAGTCCCCATGACGAGCGCGCTGGGTCTTGAGCAGTGCGGCGTAGCGCTGGACGCCGCCGGGGCGATTCGGGTCGATGCACACTACCGCACCAATGTCCCCTCCATTTACGCCCTGGGGGACGTCACCAACCGCGTGAACCTGACCCCGGTGGCACTCGCCGAAGGGATGTCGCTGGTGCGCCGCTTGTTCGGCGCTCGCGACCAACCGGTGGACTACGACTACATCCCCACCGCGATTTTCAGCCAGCCCCCGGTGGGGACGGTGGGCTGCAGTGAAGCCGTCGCGCGCGCGCAGTTTGGGGAAATCGAGGTCTATACCTCGACCTTTACGCCGTTGCGCTACACCGTCTCGCCGCTCAAGGAACAGGCCTTCATGAAACTCATCGTGGCGACGCAGACCCAGCGCGTCGTGGGACTGCATCTGTGCGGCGAGGATGCGGGCGAAATTACCCAGGGTTTTGCGGTGGCGATGCGCGCGGGCGCCACCAAGGAAATATTTGATACCACGATTGGGATTCATCCCTCGTCGGCGGAGGAATTCGTGACCATGCGCGAACCCACGCGCCGCTAGTCTTAGCGCACCGCTGGATTGGGGTCACACAGCAAAACAAGCCATCGGCCGCCCGCCCAGCGGAGCGCCACAAACCATTAGGAGAGCGCACATGGACTGGTATCGCAAACGCACCTTGGGCGGCATTTTGGATGAGGCGGCGCAGCGCTGGGGCGAACGCGAGGCGTTTTCCTTCAATGGGCAACGCTGGACCTACGCAGCATTCCTCGAGCAAACCAATCGCCTCGCCAAAGGCCTGATTGCCTTGGGCGTGCAGCCCGGCGAACACGTGGCGGTGTGGATGACCAATCGCGCGGAATGGCTATTCGTCATGTTTGGCATCGCCAAAGCGGGCGGGTGCATCGTGCCACTCAATACCCGCTACCGCACCGACGATGTGGCGTACACCCTGACCCAGTCGCGCAGCCGCACGCTCATCAGCCTGGACCGCTCGGGGCCGGTGGACTATCAAAGCATGCTGATGGAGTCGATGCCGAGCATCACCAAAACCCCCACCGGCCTCGCCATCGAGAACTACCCAGACCTTGAGCGCTTGGTTATTTTAGGTGAGCTACGCCTGCCCCACGCCACCGGCTGGGCACAACTCTTAGCCCTCGGCGAGGGTGTGAGCGACGCAACGCTGGCCGCGCGCGCGGCGGCGGTCGACCCCGACGGCCTCATGATGCTCGCCTATACCTCCGGCACGACCGGGCATCCCAAAGGCGTGATGCACAGCCATCGACCCATCCGCAACACCCACGAGCGCGGTCAGGTGATGGGCTACACCAAGTTCGACGTGCACATGAATTACCTCCCGCTTTTTCATATTTATGCGTTTAGCGAAATTGTCATGATGAGCGTCTTGTGCGGGTCGCGGCACGTCATGATGGACGCCTTCGACGCCGAGCGGGCGCTCGATATGGCCGAACAAGAACGGGCGACGGTGCTGCACGGCTTCGAGGCGCACTGGCTGGACCTGCTCACCGCCCAGGCCCGCAAAGCGCGTACCCTCAACGTGCGCATCGGCACCCTGCCCTCGGGCGTAGAGAGCACCATCCCCATCGCCGAACGCGTGCAGGATGTTTTTTGCCCCACCATTTCAGGCTTCGGCATGAGTGAATCCTGGGCCTATGTGTCGGTCAATAATCCCCTGCATACCCGCGAACAGCGCGTGCAGGCGTCGGGCTATCCGATGAACGACTACGAATTTCGGGTCGTGAACGTCGACACCGGCGCCGAACAACCCGTTGATGAAGCGGGGGAGCTGTGGGTGCGCGGCTATGCGGTGATGCAGGGTTATTGGGAGAAACCCGAGGCTACCCACGAGGCACTGGACGCGGCGGGCTGGCTCCACACCGGGGATATGGCGCGCCTGCGCGGCGATGGCCATCTGGTGTTCCTGGGCCGTTACAAAGACATGCTGAAAGTCGGTGGCGAGAATGTCTCGCCGGCCGAAGTCGAAGCCTATTTGCGCAAGATGCCGGAAATCATGGATGCGGCGGTGGTGGCCTATCCCGACCCCAGGCTGGCCGAAGTGCCGGTCGCTTTTGTCATTCTAAAAGCTGGGCAACAGGTGAGCGCCGAAGAACTCATCGCCCGCATGAAGGGCAAGATTGCGGGCTACAAAATTCCCCGGCACGTCGTGTTTACCGACAGCTACCCGATGACGTCCTCGGGGAAAATTCGCAAAATCGAACTGCGGGCGCAGGCCCGAACCCTTTTGGATTAGCCCGTGACTCGCCGCGCGGCGAGTCACGTGGGGCCAGACTTCCAGCGCCTAGGCCTGCGCCTAAGCGCCGGGAGCGGTCGCCCGCCCGCCGCCCTGGGGGGCAGGTCAAACCAGGGCGGGCGCGCCCAGTGACAGGCCTAACGGCACAGATGCTTGACGAACCACTCGCGCGCCGCTGCGCTAGTGTCGTCAAATTTCTCGATGTACGCCGCGTAGTGGTCAGACTGGATCACATGCAGGGCTTTCGGACCTTGCACCCGGGCGTAGCACGAGAGCGCAATGTCGGTGGGGGTGGTGGTATCCACCGCCGCCACGATCATCAACAGCGGCGTGGGGCTGATGTATTCCATGTAGCCCATCACGTCGTACTCGCCCATGTATTCAATGGAGCGCAGCGTGACGCGATTCTCCCAGGTGCACTTGGGGTCCTTATCGACGTAGTGGTGGATAAAATTGTAGGTCGCGCTGCCGGGAAAAACGTGCGGTTCGTTAGGGTCTAGCGAACACATTTTCAGATAGGCCGAGGGCTCGCCACGCACACGCCTTGCGCGGTCTTCATCCAGCATTTTGTGGAAGCCTTCCACCGCCCCGATGGGCAGAAACTGCTGCAAATTATGATGACCACGCATGAACGGCACTTGGCTGACCACGCACTTCACCCGCCGGTCGATAGCCGCCACCGCACACACGGTGCCACCGGTGTAGCTGGTGCCCCACACGCCGATGCGTTCTGGATCGACTTCTTTTTGACCCTGCGCAAAAGTGATCGCGGAGCGATAGTCGCGGCGCTGCCAGGTGGGGTCGATTTCTGAGCGTGGTTCGCCGTCCGAAGCCCCGAGGCAGCGATTGTCATACACCAGAACGGCGAGCCCACCAGCCACAAAGGCTTCAGCGAACTTATCGAGGGACATTTCCTTCGTACCCGAAAAGCCGTGGGCCATCACCACGCAGGGAAACGGACCTTTGCCTTTTTTAGGCTTGTAAAACCAGCCGCGTAAGGTGACGCCATCGGCGTTGAATTCGATATCTCGACGCATGTTTTTCTCCCCGAAGTGTTGTTGATTGGTGGGCGCTCCGTCACCCGCATGATCCGCGCTCTACCGGGGCGCTGGCAAGACGCGACTCAAGCGGTGAGCGTCAGCGCCAGCGCCCGTAGTTTGGCCCGCTGAATTTTCGTCCCGTTGGCGCTCGCCGTGGTAGGGAACGCCGCTAGCGTAAAAATTCGTCGCGGTAGCTTGTAGCCCGCAAGCTGCGTACGGCACCAGTCGCGCAGCGCTGTTTCAGCCACTGGCGGCCCGGCGAGTAGCGTGACAAAACCGATTGCCACCGGTTCGCGCCCGAGGGTAATACCCACCACTTGCGCGCCAAGCACTGACGGATGGCTTTCCAGCACGGCTTCGATTTCCTGTGGACTGGTCAAAAAACCACCCAGCCGCAGCACATCACCCATGCGCGTGACATAACAGAAACGCCCGTCGGTTTCGAGATAACCTAAATCGCCGGTGCGAAACCAGCCATCCTCGGTAAAAGCCTGTTGCGTCGCCTGCGGGTCGTTGTAGTACTCGCACATCACGCTGGGGCCACGCAGTTCTATTTCCCCCGGCTCGCCGGGGGTCAAGACCTGACCGGTGTCGGGGTCGCGCACGCGCACCGCCGCGTGCGGCGAACTGAGCGCGCCACCGCCTTTGGCGCGCTCGGCGGCGGGCAGGTGGCGGGGCTGCAGCGCGTAGAGCGCGAGGCATTCGCTCATGCCATAAAGCCCACAGGCCAGCACGCCGCGCGCCGCGGCCTGCGCCACGATGTCGTCTAACGCGGGATTGAACTTCGCATAGCCAAAAAAGCGCAGCTGCGGAAAAGGCTGCGGCTCGGGCCGCGCAGCCAGCAGGCGCTCGAGCATATCGTCGCCACCGTTGGCGTGGGTAATGGCGTCTGTGCGCAAAAATTCGGCAGCAGGTGCGGCATCGAAAAGCGGCAGCATGCGCATGGGAGCGCCAGCGGCGAGGGCGGCGAGCGCCTGGGTAAAACCAAACACGCCGCACAGCGGCAGGGCCTGCAGGACGCGCGCGCCCGCTTCGTCTAGACCAAAAGCGCTGACCACATCCCGCGCGTGCTGCACCACCCCCGCCTGGGCGTGGCACACGAACTTCGGCGCCTTGGTGGTACCCGAGGTGGTAAAGATGACGCAGCGCGCCTGCGCCCCAGCGGGCGTGGCGGTATCCTCGGGTGCCGCGGCCAGCGTCGCCCACGGGGTGATGCGCCGACCCGCGAAGTGGAACCGCTCCTCGCCGTCCTCGGCGTAGGTCACCACCTCGCTCAGCGCGCTGAGTGCGGTGGGCTCCACTGCTTCCAGAATGCGGCGGAAATCGATGGCCTTGAAGCCCGGCCACAGCACCAACGCCTTGCAGGCGCTGCGGCCCAGAATATCCTGCACTTCGTGCGCACGGAACCGCGTGTTGAGCGACACCGCGATCGCCCCCAGCCGCGCGCAGGCAAAAAACAGGCTCAACCACGCGGGGATATTAGGCAGCCACAGCGCCACCCGGTCGCCGGGGCCGATGCCGAGCGCACGCAGGCCGTGCGCCACCCGGCGCGTCTCGCGGGCTAAATCGCCCGCCGTATAGCACCCCCCGACGTAGTCGATCGCCCGGCGCGCCGCCGGCAAATCTTCCAAAAAACTGCTCAGGCTGTCGGCCATCAGGCAGCCCCGGCAACTGGCATCGGCATCGGCATCGGCATCGGCATCGGCCGGCAGTCTGGATCGGCCGCTGCCGGTGTTGCCATCACCCCGCCATCACCCGCGACCACAGCAAGCACAGCCCACCCAGACACAGCAGCGCAGACATCCCTTGCGTCACAGCCTGACCACGGGGCTGACGGATCACCCAGCGCAGCACCGGCAGCAGCGCGGCAACCACCCATATTTGCCCGGCTTCCACCCCGAGGTTAACGCCCAGCAACGCCGCGACGCGATGGTCCTGCGACAACCCCAAGGGCCGCAGAATACCGGCGAAACCACTGCCATGGACCAGACCCAAGATCAGCGTCACGACCATGCGATGGCGGCCCGGCTGACGCCGGAAAACGTTTTCTCCGGCGACATAGGCGATCGCCGCCGCAATGGTTGCCTCCACCAGCGCACTGGGCAACTGCAATAGCTGCAGTGCGCTCAGCACCAGGGTCACGCTGTGCGCCAACGTGAAGGCGGTGATGATGCGCAGAATGGCCCAGCCGCTCGCGGGCGCAAGCAGCAGCGCGAGCAGAAACAAGAAATGGTCGTAGCCGCCGAGGATGTGCCACAACCCCAGCTTAAAAAAGCGCTCGATGCCGGTCGCGACGGGCACCGGATCGGCGATGTGCAGCTGGGTCTCGCGGGCTTCACTAGCAAAAGCGAACTGGCTGCTGCCACCCGCCCACGTGATCCGCGCCAGCGTGTGCAGGTCCCCGCCCAGTTCCTCGAAGGTGTCGTCGCGCAGCGTGAGGGTGGACACCGGCAGGCGGCACACCCAATCCGCGACCAGCGTCACGCTCTCCTTGCCCACGGCTGCAGGCGTGAGTTGGACCGCCGCCATCGCGCAGGGCTCCCCACCGTTGGCAACTTTTAAGCCCTTGCCTAATACGCCCGGCAAAAGCTGCTGCGCGGCCACCGCGTCCCCCCCCGCGGCCGCCAGCAGTGGCGCCGGTAACTGCGATAGGGTCAGGTTGTAGCGCAGCGCATGGCCTGCAATGTCGAGCGCCGCATAACCCGTCGTGGCCCCTTGGTGCGCGCTCGCCGCGGGCCCTGCCAGCAGCGCAAGCAGCGCCAAAAAGACGCTTAAGGTTGCCAATCTGACCATACACCCGCCCATTCTTCCCCGACAAATCGCGACATCAAATACACCGCGTCGCTACCCGCGAGACGCAGGTACTGCAGCGACCCCTCGGGGGTGAGCCCCCCGAATTGCAGCGTGATCCCCCCGCCACCGGCCAGCGTGACCACCACGTTCAGAGAGTCCTCGCGCAGGCCAAATTCGGCCGGCGAGGTGCCCACAAGCTCAGCGGCGCTCAGCACCCGCACCGGGCGGGCGGTATGGAGAAATTTAGTGGCCAGACTCAGCCGCGCGCCGCGCGCCGTGGGCAGCGGCGTGCCCTCGTGGGTCCAGTTATCCGCCCCTAGCGCCGTGTGCAGGGCTTTTTCGACCACCCCACCGTGCTGGTGCGCGCCGGGAGCGGAGGGCTTGGCGAGCGGCTGCCACAGGCGGAGTGCCTGAACCCACACCCCGCGCGCCACCCCCGGCGCGGCGCGCACCAGCGTGACTTGCCGCGGGCCCTGCGACAGCCTCACCTCGCGGACCGCCTCGGGCGCCTCACGCATCACGCCGGCAGCTTCAAAGGCCACGAACTGCGCCTGCCGCGGCAGTTGCCCCACCGCCACCATGGCCCACAGCCAGCCCAGGGCAGCGAGTGCCAGCAAGGCACGCAACCCGCGCCTCATCGGCGTCGCCACCACACGATCAGACCGCCCAGCACCGCCAGCAGTGGCAAGCCAACGGCGCTCACCAGATAAACCGCTTGCAACTGCGAGTCTGTCAGCAACACCAGCGCGGGCACTGGCACGCGGGCGTTGAGCGCCGTGAGGGTTTCCTCGCGGGCCAGCCAGCGCACCATCGCAAGGGACAAATCGCTGTTGGCCATGTAGGGATAGAACGAATTACTGGCGAAGTCCGCATCGCCGACCACCACCACGCGGAAAGGTTTAGCGCCGGCCGCGAGTCGCCCTTCGCTAGCCACCGCCAAGACCTGCGCGCCGGCGGTGAGGGCACCCGCGGGCATCGGCACCACTTCCCGGCGGTCGATCCCCGCCACCGCGCGCACCGTGCTTGCGGGGCCGCTCATGATCAACGGCACGGCGGTGACGCCCACGACGGGGGGCGGCATGCCCAGTGGGCGCACGCCGGGATAAAACGAATAGGCCGCGTGGGCGGTAATGGGATGGGGCGAATAGCCGGTGACTGCGACCATTTCGTGGTCGCGACCATAGTGGCTGAGCGGGTCTTCTACCACCGCTGGCAATGGCGCCACGCCCAAGTCCAGCAACAACTTCGCCAGCCCAGGTTCGAGCGAAAAACCAAGGTCTAATAACCACAGCACCGCCCCGCCCTGCTCCAGATAGTGGCGCAAGGCGAGGCTCTCGCCGGGCAGCCAAGTAGTGCGCGGATTAGCGTCAATCACCAGCCCGCACTCGCCGGGAACCGCGGCGAGCGTTGCCAATGGCACGCGTTGAATGTCGTAGCCGATGGACTCTAGTGAGCGGCGCAGACGTCCCATGCCATGCCCGGTGGTCTCGATAACTTTTGCGGTCGCGTCATCGTGGTTATGCGCGGCGCCGTTCTCGAGGTGGGTATGAAACTCCTCGTTGTCGCTCGCATATTCGTTGTGTCCTGCGAGAAAACACACCCGAACCTGCCGCTCGCGGAGCACGCGCTGGATGCCCACGGCCACCTCGGCCTCGTCGGTGCCCTGCACAATCACCTGCCGGTCGCCGGCTCGAATGAGTGCGGCGTTATAAATTTTCACGCCTTTGGTCATCGCAAGGCTGGGCTGTTTGTCCGGATCGATGCCCTCCACTGTGAGCCGCGAGTTCTGCTGCGCCATCAGTTTGAGCAACGCCAGGGTGCGGCGGGCGTTCGGGTCCTGCCCTTGAAAGAAATAGGTAATGTGGACCGGCTCGCGCAAGCCTGCGGCCACCGCCAACGCCAACGGCGAGGGCGTGTAGAGTTTCTCGCGCGTGAGGTCGACATGGGTGTCGTTGAGCGTGAGCGCCGCCACCGCCAGCAGCGCCACCGCCGCGCCACTCAGGAGGATCGCACCCGCACGCCACCCCCGCCGGAAGCGGCCGCCCGCGCCCGCCAACGGCACGCCCAGCCCATAGGCAAACAACACCAGCACCGCCAGCAACCAGCCCACCGCCCAGCCCACGGCCCGCCAATCGGTGGCGTGTTCCATGTCAGTCCCGCGCCAGCGCGCGCACGGCACAAAACAGCGCGAACAACGTGCCGCTGATAAAAAACCCGGCGTCCGAGAGGTACATGGCGCCGGTGGCAAAGGGCGTGAAGCGCGCCAGCAAAGACACGTGCAAAAATAGCTCGTCCCACGGCGCAGGCAGCACCGCCGACAGCGTATCGATCATCCATAGCAGCAGCGACAACCCCAGTGCGAGGGTAGCCGCCACCACCTGGTTAGAGGTCAGCGCGGACAGCGCCAGACCCATCGCGCTCAATAACGACGCCAGCAGTAACAAGCCCACATAACCGCTGTAAATCGGGCCCCACTCGGGCTGGCCAAAAAACGCGAGCACCAGCGGGTAGACCACGGTGGGGGCTAGCATCGCGACCACCAACGTCATGCTCGCAGCAAACTTGGCGAGCACGATTTGGGGTTCGCGCACGGGGGTGGCCAGTAACATTTCCAGCGTTCCGTGCCGCCGCTCCTCGGCTAACAGGCGCATCGTCACCAGGGGGATGAGCAACAGCAATAGCGTGGCCGCCTGAAACACTACGCGGGAGAGCGCGGCAGTTTTAGTCAGCGCCAAACCCGTGGCGAAGGTATAGCCCATCACCAGCAGAAACACCGCCAGCAACACCCACGCAATAGGTTGCAGAAACACCCCGCGTAATTCTTTGCCAAAAAGATACCCGAAGGCGGTCATGAGGGTGCGCGCGTGATCGCCAGAAACTGGCGTTCGAGTTCGCCCGGCCGGTCGCGCTCGATGACGTATTCCCCCAGCAACCGGCCCTCGCAGAGGAAAATGGCGCGCGCCGCAATGCGTTCAATTTCCGAGAGCACATGCGAAGTCACGATGATCGCGTGGTGGGCCGAGAGCGTTTGCACCAGTTCGCGCAGCTCGATGACTTGCCAAGGATCAAGACCATTGGTGGGTTCATCGAGAATTAGCAACGGGGGAGCTCCCAGTAGGGCGATGGCAATCGCCACCCGTTGCCGAAAGCCACGCGACAACTTGGCCACGGCCAGTCGGCGCACCGCGTTGAGCGCCAGCTGCTCGCACACGCGCTCGCACTCCCCGGCCACACTGGCGGGCGAGCATTCTTTCAAACGAGCAAACAAGCGCAGTATTTCCTCTACCGTGAGGTAGGGGTACAGGCGGGGATCTTCGGGGACATAGCCCAGATGCCGGCGCGCAGCGGGGCCCGCGTGGGTCACGTCGTGCCCGACCAGCGTGGCCCAGCCACGGGTGGGCGTGAGATAGCCGGTCAAGAGCCGCAGGCAGGTACTCTTGCCGGCCCCGTTCGGGCCCAGCAGCCCCAGCACTTCGCCGCGGGCGATCTCAAAGCCCACCCCCTCGAGCACCCGCCGTGGGCCGTAGTCGTAGGTGAGGTCGCTGGCGATGAGTACCGGCGCGGGGGTCTCACGCCGGTCGGGGGCAGTCAGGGGAGTACTCGGAAAAACGCTGGTGCGGGGCGTTTTACTCGTAGAAGTCCGGGGCTTTCTTCATCGCTTTATAGGCGTCTGGGTCGTGCGCCGTGAAGAAGTTGGCGTTTTCGGTGGCCATCATGCGCCGGATCCAGTCATAACCTTTGACGATTCCCGTAGGCTCGTAGGCCAGCAGGATATTAGGCATGAGGTTCTTCTCGACGTTTTCGCGGAAGTAGGCCGCGTCAGCCGTCAGGATAGTGGCGCCGGTTTTTGGCAAGCGCACCATCAGCATTTGGCTGCCCTTGGTGTGACCCCGTGCACGATGTACCACGATGCTGCCATCACCGAAAATATCGTAGTCGCCTTCGAGCCGAATCATGTTCATGAGGCTGGGTTGGGTGGTGCCCACCGGCGAGCGCAACACTTGTGCATCGCCCGGGATGTACGAAGCAGCGAAGGGTGCATCCGGGAACAGGGCGAAGGAAAGTTCGTCGTCTTGGATGACCAGGGTGGAGTTGGGGAACTTGGCCACATTGCCGCCGTGGTCCAAATGCATGTGGCTAACCACCACGTACTTGATGTCATCCGGCTTCAAGCCAATTTTGGCGAGCTGCACGTCGATGGCGTCTTCGGGCGTCATTTTGACCTCAAGTACCGTGGCGATCCTGCCCCAGTAGGTGCTGTCGGTGATGAGTTTGTCGTTGTTACCCGTGTCAAACAGCACATTACCCTTGGGGTGCTTGATCACGAAGAAGCCAATGGGAATTTGAATTTTCGGCTCCATGGGCGCGAGATTCTGCAGAAGGCCTTTGCCGAGCATCATCGAGCCCGAGCTAAAAGCGTAGAGCTGCATGCCGGCCGGGGACACCGCCTGGGCGCTCGTCAGGGTACCTAAGCCTAGCGCGGCTGCGAGTGCAAGTTTGGAAATCCACTGTTTCATTGTGCTCTCTGCTCCCTAGTGTTTTTTGGCGCCGCGAGCGCGGCTGAGCGCGATTATGGCCGCAAAATTTGGCCCCGCCCAGTGGCAAGCCGCGCGGCATCTGGGGGGCCGTCGCGGGTACCATACGGCCACGCGCGGTAGGGTAGCGCCGCGCCAAACCTTACCCAACGTGGAGATGACCACCCGTGAACTCCTGGCGAGCACTGTTGGCGGTGGTGCTGTCGCTCGCGACGGCCGCGGCCTTTTATGGCTACTGGCAATACCGCACGCTGCATCCGGTCACCGATGATGCCTATCTCAAGGCGCACATCGTGGAGGTCGCCGCGCGGGTCACCGCGCCCGCAGAGTTCGTCCATGTCGTCGACAACCAGTATGTGCACGCCGGCGAGCCGCTGTTTGATTTGGTGCCAGCGACTTTCCAAGCGCGACTGGAGAGTGCGCGCGCGCGGCTGGACGTGGCGGCCCAAGACACCGGGGCGAGCGGCGCGCAAGTTCAGGCCGCGAGCGCCGCCCTGCGCGAGCGCCAGATCACCGCCGACCACGCCCGTCTAACCCTCACCCGGATCCAAACCCTCGCCCGGCTCCAGCTGCTACCCAAACAACAGCTGGACGACGCGCTGGCGGCCTTGGCCCAAGCGGAGGCTGCCAGCAGTGCGGCGCGCGCAGAACTGGCCCGCACCCGTAACGCCTTGGGCGAAACCGGGGTGCGCAACGCCCAGCTGCGCGCCGCTGCGGCCGCCGTGGCGCTCGCAGAATTAGCGCTTTCCTACACCCATATCACCGCGCCGGCAGATGGCTGGGTGACCCAACTCACGCTGCGCAAGGGCACGCTGGTGCAGGCCGGCCGAGTCCAATTCGCGTTGGTCGAGGCCAGCGAGTGGTGGGTGGAAGCCAATTTTCGCGAAAGCGACCTCACCCGTCTGCGACGTGGACTGCCCGCGCGGGTGGAAATTGATATGTACCCCGGGCTCAGGCTGGCCGGCCGGGTGCAGAGCCTGAGCGCCGGATCGGGTGCCACTTTCTCGTTGTTACCGCCGGAAAACGCCACCGGCAACTGGGTGAAAGTCACCCAGCGCTTCCCCGTCCGCATTGCGCTCGACGCCCTCCCCGGGGCTGCCACGCCGCTGCGCGTGGGCGCCAGCGTCAGGGTCGAGGTCGATACCACCGCGCCCCCATGACCCCCTCGCCGCAGTGGTCGGTGGTCGTCGCGGTCATGCTCGCCACCCTGCTGGAAGTGCTAGACCTCACGGTGGTCAATGTCTCCCTGCCGCATATGATCGGCACCTTCGGCGCCACCCCCGACCAAATTACCTGGATCGTCACCTCCTACATGATTTCCACCGCCGTGGTCATGCCCCTGACCGGGGTGCTGTCGGCGCGATTTGGCCGGCGCAATTTACTGTTGACTTCAATCGCCGGTTTTATTTTGACCTCGGTGCTGTGCGGTGCGGCGTGGAGCTTGGCGTCGATGGTGGTCTTTCGACTCTTTCAAGGCGCGTTCGGTGCGGTCTTGATCCCCTTGTCGCAAACCGTGCTGCTGGATGCGTTCCCGCGCGCGCAGCGGGCCAAAGCGATGGCCCTGTGGGGGATCGCCATCATGGTGGCCCCGATCATTGGCCCCACCATCGGCGGCTACATCACCGAGCATTACGTCTGGCGCTGGGTGTTCTACGTCAACGTGCCCATCGGACTCCTGGCGCTGCTGCTGGCGGTGGGAAAAATCCCCGCCACACCCCGCAGCGCCCATACCCCCACCGACTGGCTGGGTTTGGCGTTGATGTCGGTGACCTTGGGCAGCCTGCAGGCCGTGCTGGACCTTGGTCACCACCGCGACTGGTTTGCCTCGCCGCTCATCCTGGGCCTCACCCTCACCGCCGGCGTGACGGGGGTGGTTTTCATCGGGCGCGGGCTGCGGGTGCCTAATCACATCATTGACCTGCGGCTGTTTGCCAACCGCAACTTCACGCTGGGCTGCCTGCTCATCGCCGGCTACTGCCTGACGGTGTATGCCACCATCACCCTGCTGCCGATGCTCACCCAGCGTCTCTTGAACTACCCACCCGACACCGCCGGGCTCATTTTTTTGCCGCGCGGGGCGGTCTGCGCCACCCTGATGATCCTCATTGGTGCGTATCTCGCGCCGCGCGTCGACGGCCGTAAGCTCATTGGCATCGGCTATCTCTTCACGATGGTTGCCTGCTACTACATGTCGCAGTACACCCTGCAGGTCGATGCTTGGGGCCTGATCTGGCCCGGGATGGTGCAGGGCGTTGGCATGGCGCTGATTTTCGGCCAAATCTCGGTGCTCAGTTTTGAGAACATTCCGCGCTGGCGCGCCGATGAAGCGGCGGGGCTGTACAGCGTGATGCGCACCTTGGGTTCGGCGGTGGGGGTGGCGCTGGCGGGCACCTTGTTCGTGCGGCAGGAGCAGGTGCACTGGAATATTTTAGGCGGGCATTTGACGGCGTTTAATCCCGCGCTGCACCAGTGGCTCGCGGCCACCGAGCACCCGCTGGCGGACCCGCTCAGTCCCGCGCTGATGGGGCAGTTAATCGCACGGCAGGCCGCCATGCTGTCTTTTGCCGATTTGTACGCCGCCCTTACCGTCAGTTTTTTATTTTTGTTGCCGCTGGTGGCGCTTTTAAAACGTCCCGCCAACGGCTGAGTTACGCGGCGTGATGGGGTTCACGGAGCCCGCAACGCCTTCGCCAGCACCGCATCGAGGCGGCTGGCAAAAACCCGCCGATCGGCGACACCCAGGGGCGGCGGTCCACCCCCCGCCAGCCCCAAGCCACGCAGTTCCTCCACGAGATTGCGGCGGGATAGGTGCTCGGCCATGTTCTCGGGGGTATACAGTTCGCCGCGCGGATTGAGCGCCAGCGCACCCCGCGCCACCACCCCCGCCGCCAGCGGAATATCCGCCGTGATGACTAAATCCCCGGCCGCGACGGCGTCTTCGATGTAGCGGTCGGCCACATCGAAACCCGCCGGCACTTTTTGGCAACGGATGAAAGCCGAGGCGGGCGCGCTCAGTAGCCGATTGGCAACCAGCACCAATTCGCACGCCACGCGCTGCGCCGCGCGGTAGAGGATTTCCTTGATAACGACGGGGCAGGCGTCCGCGTCCACCCAAATTCGCATCAGTCCCGCAGCACCCCGAGTTGGGCCACCAATTCCGCGCGGCTGGCGTGAAACTGCGGCGCGATGATGACTTCATGTCCCAGCCGCTCGGCCGGCTCATCGCAGGTAAAGGACGGGTCATGCGAAACCGTGGCTTCAAACAGCGCGCCACTGGGCGTGCGCACATAAATGGAATCGAAGTAGCCGCGGTCTTTCACATCGGAAGTGTCGGTTAGGCCCATGGCTTCTAGCCGCGCTTTGATCGCGTTTTGCTCGGCGTGCGTGGCTACCTGGAACGCCATGTGGTGGACCGCACCCTCGCCCAGCCCCCAACTGCCCTGCGCGCGCTGCGGCTCCACCACGAAGTCGACCAAACAGCCGCTGGCGCCCTCGCCTACCGCGTAGCGCACGTGGGCGCCGTCTTCGGCGACGCGTCGGCCACCCCAGCCTTCAAGCATGAATTCGTCCATTAGCTCGAGGTCACGCACCGAAACGCAAATGCTGTGGGTACCGCGGATCATGTAATCGGCAGGCACCGGCCCGGCCCGGTGCGGCGCGCGGACATCATCGCGCACACCCACGAGGGCGTAATCGATCCCGCAGGGGTGCTGAAAATCCAGACAGCGCTCGCCCAGGCGCTCGGTCGCACGCACCGCAAAGCCGTGCGCGGTGAGGCGCTCTTGCCAGAAACCGAGCGCCGAGTCGGGGATGGACAGACTGAAGTAATCGATTTGGCCCGAACCGCGGCGCGCTTTAACCCCCGTGTGGCGCACGGGGAAGCTCGTCACGAGGCTGCTTTCCTCGCCCATGTCGTTGCCGTAGTACAGGTGGTAAATGGGTACGTTGCCATCGTAGAGCAGGGTTTTCTTGACGCTTTTCAGCCCCAGCACGCGGGTGTGGAAGTCGTAGTCTTCCTGCGCATCCCCGGTGCATAGGGTGATGTGGTGATGGCGAAAGATAGCGGCGCCGGGGGTGGCAGACATCATGTGAGCGCTCCTGACTGTAGACGAGTGCGGGGCGAAATTACCTAGCCGTGTTCATAGCCCTAGCTGGGTTGGGCGTCAAGCCTGCACCACCACCGGGCGCTGCCGGTGGGCCGCGCTAGCGTCGCGCCAGCAACACCAGCACCGACACCACGGCCAAGGCAGCACCCGCCAAGAAGGGCAGCGCCGGCCCGCCAAACTGCCAGAGCGCACCGGCCAGCGCGCTCGCCAAAAACAGCGCCACCCCGCTCACAACATTGAAAACCCCAAAGGCCGTGCCCTTGAGCCGCGGCGGCGCGGCTTCGGCCACGAGTTTTGCCAACAAGCCCTGCGTCAGGCCTAAATGGACACCCCACAGGGCGGTGCCGAAAAACACCGCCTGCACCGTGGTGGCCGCAGCGAGGATTAAATGCGCCGCGGCCAGCACCAACAGCCCCGCCAGCAGCAGGCGACGCGGCGGGTGGCGGTCGGCAAAGCGCCCGGCCGGATAGGCCACCAGCGCGTAGGTCGCGCTCATCACCACCAGCACGAGCGGCACGAAGGTGTTGGCCAGGCCTTGCTCGCTGGCCCGCAGAATGAGAAATGCCTCGCTGCAGCGGGCCAAGGTCACCAGCGCACCAAGCAGCACAACGCCCCAAAACGCCGGCGCCAGCAGGCGCCATTCGCGCCCGATTACTGGCCGGGCACAGCCCCCCACCGGGGGCTGCGTTTCCCGCACGCCCAGTACCAGAATGATCACCGCCAGCGCGGCGGGCGGCACCGCAAACCACAGCACCGTGCGCACGTCCCCGGCGTAGTACCACAGCAACGCCACGGCCAGTAAGGGCCCGAGCAACGCGCCGATCGAATCCAGTGACTGCCGCAGGCCGAACGCGGCACCCAACTGCGCGGGCGGTGTGATCTCGACCAGCAGGGCGTCGCGGGGCGCGCCACGAATACCTTTGCCGAGGCGGTCAATGCCGCGCGCGGCAAACACCAGCGTCACGCTATCGGCGAGCGGGAAGCAGGGCTTGGTGAGCGCCGCTAGCGTGTAGCCCAGCACCACGAGCGGTTTGCGTCGACCCAGCCTATCGCTGAGCGCGCCGGCAAAAACCTTCATCAGCGCGGCGACCGATTCCGCCAGCCCTTCCAGCAGACCCAGGGTGGCCACACTCGCGCCCAGCACCCCGGTGACGTACAACGGCAGCAGGGCATGCACCAGTTCTGAGGAGGCGTCCATGCACAGCGACACCCACCCCAAGGCCCACACGCCGCGGGGCAGGGCAGTGGTGCCCGGGGCGGGGGCCGTTTGCGGGGTCACGGCGACCTGCGCGTCCGGCTTATGCAGCAGCGCCGCGCACGCTCGTCAGGGAAGTCTTGGGATGCTGCACGCGCGGCAGGCTTTGGTCGCTCAGAAACGCAGCGCAGCAGGGCTTTACGCCACAGACGCACCCGATGCCCCTCGCTATACTCCCGGTTGACTTCGCGCATCAGGAGAGCTCCGCATGAGTGGCACCGCATCCGGCGACCGGCAACACCAGACCTACGCCCGTTTTCAAGCGCAGCTAAAAATTGCGATCCGCGGCCTTATCACCCCGGCGCTGGTCGCCGAGCACCGCGACCACCCGCAGGCGCGCCACAGCGACGCGCTGGCGCGGGTCGTCAATTTTTTTCGCCGGCCACCGCGCTACGGGCTGTACTCCGCGGTGCCGCTGCGGCAATGGCAGCTGATCCGCTTGCCGATAGTCCCGGGCGCGCCGCCAGCACCGCTGGACGGCCCGCATTACAACAGCGAAGCCGAAGCCATCCACGCGGTCTTCCTGCGCCACCTTGCCGATTTACAGGCCCAGTAAACGCCCATGGAAGCCATCGCGCTAACCGGTTACTGCGACCGCCTGAGTGTACAGCCCGAGGACACCGTGCGCTTCATGGTGAGCGCGGAAGGCACGACGAGCGCCACCGCCCACTTGGTGCGGCTAATCCACGGCGATGAAAACCCGCTCGGCCCCGGCTTTGTCGAGCAAGAAATAGAGGCCAGCTGCAACGGTCCGCTGCCGGTCACCCGACAGGACAGCCAAACCGGCAGCTTTGTCGAAATCCCCGATCCCGACGCGCACCTGCTGCCCAGCGGGGGCTTCACGGTCTACGCCTACGTGTGGCCCACGCTGCCCGGCACGGGTCAGCAGGGCATCCTCACGCAATGGTCGGCCGCCGAGCACACGGGCTTCGGTCTAGGCATCAACGCCCAGGGCTGTCTGGCGTTGTGGTTGGGCGATGGCACCCACAGCGCGGAAATTGCCGCCGCAACGCCCTTGGTCGCGCGCTGCTGGTATCTCGTGGCCGCGAGCTTCGATGCTGCCACGCGGCAGGTCACGCTCTATCAAGAGCCGATTATCAATTCGTGGAATTCACTGGTGTCGCCGCTCGTGCCGCGCACGGACTCTTGTCACCGCAGCGAGGAGGTTGCCTGCCAACCGCGCGCCTGCGCCCGCCCAGCCCTCCTCGCCGGTTATCACGCGCGCCGCGAATCAGGGGACGATGTCATCGCCGGGTTGTACAACGGCAAAATCGATCGCTGCGGGATCCAGCGCGGCGTGCTGACGCGCGCGGCCTTAGACCTCCTGCGCGCTGGCGGTGAGCCACCCGCCGCTGACTGGGTCGCACGCTGGGATACCGCCGCGGGTTACACCAGCCATGGCATCGGCGACCGGGTAGTAGACCGCGGACCGCACGGGTTGCACGGCATCGGTCGTAATCGCCCCATCCGGGCCATGACCGGCTTTAACTGGACGGGCCGCGAAGACTGTTTCCACTTGGCGCCCGAGCGCTACGGCGGCATCCAGTTCAACGAGGATGCGATCATCGATAGCGCTTGGTGCCCAACGCTCGAGTGGCGCGTACCGGCGCTGCTGCCCAGCGGGGTTTATGCCTTGCGGCTACGTGCCGGTGCCACCGAAGACCACCTCGTGTTCTTCGTGCGTCCAACGCAACCCCAGTCGGCCATCGCCATGCTCATGCCAACGGCCAGCTATCTGGCCTACGCCAACGAGCGTTTTGTGATCGACGCCCCCGGGGTAGAGGTGGTGACCGGCCACCCGCTGGTGCTCTACGACTGGGACTACCAACTGGCCGCGCACCCCGAGTGGGGCCGCTCCAGCTACGACCACCACAACGACGGCGCAGGCGTGTGCTACTCCTCGCATTTGCGACCCATCATGGGTCTGCGGCCCAAACACCGGATGGCGGCCACCAACGTGCCGTGGCAGTTCGCCGCCGATCTCTCCATCGTTTGGTGGTTGGAACAACAGGGTCACGGCTACGACATCATCACCGACGAAGATCTGCATCGCGAAGGTCTGGCGTGTCTGGCGCCCTACCGGGTGGTGCTCAACGGCACGCATTCCGAGTACTACTCCGAGCGCATGCTGGATGCCACCGAGCGCTATGTCGCAGAGGGTGGTCGGCTGATGTATTTAGGCGCCAACGGCTATTACTGGGTGGTGGCGTTTCGCGAGGAAGAACCCTGGTGCATGGAAATCCGTAAGCTCGACGCCGGATCACGGGCTTGGCAAGCCGCGCCAGGCGAGCATTATCTGGCCACTACCGGCGAGAAAGGCGGCATTTGGCGTCATCGCGGCCGTCCGCCGCAGAAGCTCACCGGGGTGGGTTTCACCAGCGAGGGCATGGACCAATCGCGGCCTTATCGGCGCATGCCAGACAGCCACGATCCCGCCGTGAGCTGGGTCTTCGAGGGCGTGACGTCCACCGTTTTTGGCGACTTCGGCTTAGGCCTCAACGGCGCTGCGGGGCTGGAAATCGACCGCTACGATTTGGGCCTGGGAACGCCACCCAACACCTACCTGCTGGCCAGTTCCGAACCTTTCTCGGACGCCTACCCACATGTCGTCGAGGAAATCCTGTTCAATTATCCGGGGCTGGGCGGCACCCAGGATTTTCAAGTCCGCGCCGACGTCACGCTGTTTACCGCCAGCAACGCCGGTGCGGTGTTTGCTACCGGCAGCATTGCCTGGGGTCAGGCCTTGCCCTGCCACGCTGGCCACAACGACATCTCGCGAATCACCGCCAATGTGCTCGAGCGTTTTCTGAGACCTGGCCCAATCTATTGACCTGTCATCAGCGCCCGGTGCGTACCCAGTCACCCTGTTTTTAGCATCCACTTTAGCAGCAAGGAAAATTCATCATGCATGTAGGAATGGCCGCGATATTTCAAAACCCGGAACGCGCCGACGGCATCACCGACTATGCGGTTTATCAGCGCGACATGAAGCTTGCGCTGATGGCCGAGTCGCAGGGCTTTGAGTCGGTGTGGGGCATCGAACATCATTTTACCGACTACACCATGATGCCCGACGTGGTGGATTTTCTGAGCTTCGTGGGCGGCGCGTGCCGCAAAGTCAAACTCGGCACCATGGTGGTGGTATTGCCGTGGAACGACCCCATGCGGGTGGCCGAGAAAATGTCGATGCTCGATTGCATGAGCGACGGACGGGCGCTGTTCGGCATCGGTCGGGGCTTGGCGCGGGTGGAGTTTGAAGGCTTTCGGCAGAACATGGGCGACTCACGCGAGCGGTTTGTCGAGTCTGCCGAAATGATCCTGCAAGGTCTGGAACAAGGCTATTGCGAGTACGACGGCAAGCACATCAAGCAGCCCAAGGCGCGCATCCGCCCCGAGCCTTTCAAGTCTTTTAAGAACCGCACCTACGCCGCAGCAGTCTCCGCAGAATCCTCCCAGATCATGGCCAATCTTGGCATTGGGGTGCTGGTGATTCCGCAAAAACCTTGGGAAGTCCACGCCCAGGAACTCAAGGAATACAACGACCTCTTCTTGCAGATCCATGGCCAAGCCGCCCCCCGACCCTACATCGCCGGCTGGGTGATGTGCGACCAGGACGGCGCGAAAGCCGAAGCCCTGGCGCGCAAATATATTGGCGGCTACTGGCGCTCAGTGGTGCAACATTACGAAATGAGCAGCGACCACTTCGCCACCACTAAAGGCTACGAGTACTACTCCAAGCTCAATGAAACCATTGAGCAACTGGGGGTGGACGGCATGGCGGAATTTTTCATGAGTCTGCAGGTGTGGGGCACGCCCGAGCAGTGCTACGAAAAACTGCAGGACATCCATGCGCGCACCGATGCGTGCGGCTTCACCGGCATCTTCAGCTATGCGGGCATGCCGCTAGAAATTGGCCGCGCCAACCAAAGCCTGTTTGCGCGCGAAGTCCTGCCGCAACTCAAGCAACTGGGCGCGCGGCCCGCGTTCGATCTCGAAGCCGATACGGCGCCTGCGTTCCTGCACGCCGTCGGCTAAACCCCACCCGCGCCCCCACTGCCGCGGCGGTGGGGGCGCGCTTGTTCCGCCCTGAACGGCCTCAACGACCATCCCTAGGAGAACCCGAATGGCAATGCAAAACATCCTGCCCATCAACCCGCAACTGATGGATACCATGGTCCGCGCCGAAGACGCGGAATGGATTCCACAGCCGCTGGACCCCCAAAAAGCCTTCATTAAAGTGCTCTACACCGGCGCGGAATCGGGGCGCTGGGCGGTGCATTTTCGCTGGTTGAAAGGTTTCGTGGCCCCCCCGCACAAACATCTTTCGGCTTCGCATACCTTCATTCTGAAAGGCAAACTGCAGGTTCGCGACGGCACCTTGAACACCGGCGATTACATCTACGAGCCCAACGGCATGATCCACGGCGCCACCACCGCCTTGGAGGACACCGAATACCTGTTTATCTGCGACGGGCCGGTCTTATTTTTTGACGACACGGGCTTTAACGCCTATCTGGGCTGGGAAGAATTACGGCGTCTGCAGGCGGGTCACGCGGCGGCCAAAAAAGCCGCCGCCAAAGCCGCGAAACCCGCGCCAGCGAAAGCCCGGGCGCCGGCAAAAGCGCCGGCGCGTAAGTCCAAGGCCGCCTGATAACCTGGGTGAAACGTCCGCCGGCCGATCTTTTCCTGCCGGCGAACGCCGCCCCAGCGGGCACTTACCGCCTGCTGGGCGCGGATGCTTCCTATTTCACCGCCAAAATTTCAGCCTATCTGCGCTACAAGCGCATCCCTCACCACAACGTGCTGGCCACCCGGCGCGTCTTCGCCGAGGAAATTCTGCCGCGCGTGGGCTGGCCGGTCATCCCGGTGCTGCTCACCCCAAGCAACGCCACGCTGCAAGACACCAGCGAGATGTTCGACTACCTCGAAGCGCGCTATCCCACGCCCGCCACGCTGCCGGCCGATGCGCCGGGGCAATTTCTCAGCTACTGGCTGGAACTGTGTTGCGATGAATGGCTGAAACTCCCTGCGCTGCACTATCGCTGGCACTACGACAACGACTTTGCGGTGTGCGAGTTCGGCCGCAATAACGACCCGGCGCTACCGCTGGCACGGCAGCGCGCGAGCGGAGAAAAAATCGCCGCGCGGTTTCGCGGCTGGGTCGCACAACTGGGCATTAGCGCGGCTACCATCCCAGCGATCGAGGCCGCTTACCACGCGCTGTTGGCGGGGCTGGACGCCCATTTTGCCGTGAGCGACTACCTGCTGGGAGCCGCCCCCACGCTCGCCGATTTTGCCCTGTATGGGCCACTCCACGCGCATTTGTATCGCGACCCCAACGCCGGCCAGATCCTGAAAACCAAAGCGCCCAAGACGGTACGCTGGCTCCAGCGCATGGGTGACCCACCCCCGCTAGCCACCCCGGCTACGCCGACCGTGCCCGCCCCCACGCTGTGGCCCATCCTGCAACTCCTCGCGCGCGACTACGTGCCGGTGCTGGTCGCCCAAAATGTCGCCCTGCGGACTTGGCTCAGCCACCATAACGAGCGCCTAATCCCTCCCAGTCTGGGTCGCCACCACTACACGCTGGGGCACGGTACCGCCTACGCGGTGGTGGGCGAGCGCAGTATTTTTTCCTACGACCAGTGGATGCTGCAGCGCGCGCTGCAGGTCTGGGCGCACGCCGACCCCGCGCAGCGCGACCTTATCGCGGCGCTCTGTGAACGCGCGGGTGCCGGGGCGCTGCTGGCGCTGCCGTGCACCCCGCTGCTACGCCGCGAAGACTTCAAACTGCGCCGCGTCTGAGCGCTGGCGCCCTCAAGTTGGCGCCCGCCGATGCCGACACTTGCCTTAGCCTTACCTTACAGAGAACGACCTTGAGCACCCCCGCCGTCGCCGTCACCGAACTCTCGCCCGCCCTGCGCATCGCCCACACGCTGGTGACGGACATGTCCGCCATCGTCTCGCCGCCCGAGGTCTGTCTGAAGGTCAATTCGCTGCTCGCCAATGAGCGCTCGACGATGGCAGATCTGGCCGCTGTCATCGTCCGGGACCCCGGGCTATCCGCCCGGGTCCTGCGTCTGGTCAACAGCCCGTGGTATGGCCTGGTGGCGCGGGTCGACACCATTTCGCGCGCGGTGGTGGTGCTGGGGGTGAACGAACTGCAAAAAATTGTCTGCGCCATGAGCGCGGTGAACACTTTCTCCCGCCTCAACGGGGCTGTCACCAACATGAATTCTTTCTGGCGACACGGCGTTTATACCGGGCTGGTTGCCCAGGCAATCGCCCGGCGCGTGGGCATACTGCACCCAGAACGACTCTTTGTGGCCGGGGTGATGCACGACATCGGGACCCTCATTATCAACCATCGATATCCGGAGATTGCCGAAGAAACCATCCGGCAGGCGGCCGGCGATGAACAGCGGCTGGCGATGATCGAAATGGAAGAACTGGGCTTCGACCATGCCCAGTTGGGCGGGCTGATGTTAGCGCACTGGCAACTGCCGGCCGCCATCACCGACGCCATCGCTTGGCATCACGAGCCGCGTACCGCGCACGTCGCACCGATCGAGGCGACCATCCTGAATATGGCCGACGGCCTTGCCAACGACTCGGGCAGCGGCAGTTTCAGCGAGCTGCCGAGTGCGGGGGCGGGGGCGGAATGGGATCCCCTCGCGCTGACACGCCTCGGGCTAACGCTTAATTTTGACCTCAACACCCTCCAAGACGACGTTGACCGGGAGTATGTCGAAACCATTTGCCTATTCCTCGAATAAGCCTCAGGCGTCCATTCCCAGGCTTAGCGGCAGCGCGGGATCCGCGACCCACTCCATCATTGAACCATCGTACACCGCGATGTCCGGATGCCCGGTCAATACCAAGGCCAGCGCGTCCATGGTGGCGGAAATACCGCCGCCGCAGTAGCAAATCACCCGCGGTCGGGCATACGCCCCGACGGCCTCAAACAAGGGCCGCAGCTGCTCAGGACGGTGCCAAGTTTCGTCTGCGGCGTGCAGCAAATCGTGGTAAAAAACATTGCGACTACCGGGGATGTGTCCGGCCCGGCCATAGGTGTTCTGCTCGCCGCTATAGACGCTCGGCGACAGGGCGTTGATGGTACACACGGCGGCATCGTCCATCGCCGCCAGCACATCCCGGCGGTCGGCCCAGAGCGCGGGCCGCGGCGCCACCCGCAGCGGCACGGCGGGAAACTGCGGCACGGCCGTCGTCACGGCTCGCTCTTCGCGCTGCCATTTGGCCAAGCCGCCGTCGAGCACCGCGCAGTTGTCCAAACCCACCGAGCGGAACATCCACCACAGGCGCGTGGCCCACATCGGGCTGCCGCTGCTGTAGATCACGATGGTGCTGTCGTTGCCCACCCCGAGCCCGCCGGCGAGTTCCCCAAAACGCGCGGCGGCGGGCATGGTGAAGCGCACGGCCGAGTGAGGATCTGAAAACGCCGTGATGAGATCGACAAACTGCGCGCCCGGAATATGCGCTGCGGCCCAGCGGGCGTGCCCGCTCTCCGGAATATAGCCGACCCCATTGGGATTGGCGTGGAGGAAAACCGTCGCATCCAGTACCCGTAAAGTCGGGTCGCTGAGCGCTGCGGCTAGCCATTGCGTGGTCACGAGCGGTCCGGAGACAGGCATGCATAACTCCTTGAAGTGGCGCGCGCCCCAGCATTGGGCTGGCAGCATTTTAGGGTAATGTGAGAACCGCGACGGCGGGCTGTCCGGCCCGCTATCGCTATCGGTATGGCTATCGGTATGGCTATCGGTATCGGTATCCGTCCCGGTAGCGCGCAGGCTAACCACACGCAAGCCACCGCACAAGCGCGGACTGGCCCGAGGATCCCGCATGGCACCCACCGCAGCTTTTTCGCTGGAAGAAACGACCATCAGCGCGATCCACACCGCCCTGCACGCCGGCGCGCTAACCGCCCAAACGCTGGTCGCGGACTACCAACAGCGCATCAAGGCGCACGACCAAGCCGGCGCACAGCTCAATGCGGTGGTCACGCTCAACCCCGCAGCGCGCAGCACGGCCCGCGCCCTCGACCGCGCGTTCGCGGCCAGCGGTCAACTACAGGGGCCACTCCACGGGGTGCCGGTGCTCCTGAAGGACAATATCGACACCGCCACCGTGCCCACCAGCTACGGCAGCCTGGCGTTTGCCGAGCACTACCCACCAACGGACGCCACCGTAGTCAGCCGCCTGCAAGCCGCCGGGGCGATTATCCTAGGCAAAACCACCCTGCCCGATTTCGCCACCTCCTGGTGGGCGTATTCCTCACGCAGCGGTGAGACCCGTAATCCTTATGCGCTGGATCGCGATCCGGGCGGGTCCAGCAGCGGCACCGGGGCGGCCATCGCCGCCAATTTTGCGAGCGTGGGATTGGGTACCGATTGCGGTGGGTCCATCCGGGTGCCCGCCTCTCATTGCAACCTCGTGGGCATTCGCTCAACTCCCGGCGTGGTCAGCCGCGCGGGCAGCTCCCCGCTGGTGTTTTTTCAAGACACCGTGGGGCCGATGGCGCGTACCGTGACCGATGCGGTGCGCGTGTTTGAGGTGATCGCCGGTTACGATCCAGCCGACTCGCTGAGCGTCAATTACACCATCGCCAAGTCACACCAACCCTATGTCGCAGCGCTGGATCGCGACGGCCTGCAAGGCGCGCGCATCGGTCTGGTAACCAATGCCATGGGGGGCGATGACAATCCCTACGCCGCCCCAGTCAATGCCTTGATGCGCGCCGCCTGTATCACGATGGAGGTCGCCGGGGCGCAGGTGATCCCACTGGAGATTGCCAACCTCGCGCAGCAGTTGAACGATACCTCTTTGTATGTGAACTGCTCTAAAAGTGACCTCAATAGATTTCTCGCCACCCGTCCCACAGCCCCGTTGCGCAGTTTGGGGCAAATTTTTGCGGCCAGGCGTTACCACCCCATGCTGGACCTGCTGGAGGCCTGCGTGGTGGGACCCGACCAAGCCGAATACGACCCGCTGTATTTCCGCCGCTTAGCCGCCCGCGAGTTGTTCCAACGCCAGCTCACCAACCTGATGGCAGCACAGGGTTTGGACGCCCTGATGTTCCCGGATGTGCAAGTGGTGCCACCCACCCGCGAGCAGCTCAACACCCGCGTGTGGACCACCCTCACCTACCCCACCAATACACTCATCGCCGCCCAGAGCTGGCTGCCAGCCCTGAGCGTGCCGGCGGGTTTTGCGCCGGGTAATTTGCCGGTCGGATTGGAATTGATGGGCCGCCCGTACGACGAAGCCACGCTGTTCCGCCTGGCCTATGCCTTTGAACAAGCCACCCACCATCGGCGGCCACCCGCACTGTCGCCCAGCCCCGCCGCCAGCGGTGTCAAAGGCGGCAAGAAGCGCCGTTGATGCTTGCGCGCCAACACCATCGTGCCGGCGCCTGCCCCTCGGCGTTGGCAGCAGAGGGCTAAATCAGGGACGCATAAGCCGGGTCGCCGCGTAAATCCCGCGGCCCCGGAGCGCGCGCGATGGGCCGGCGGCGGCGAGGCGATTCACGAGCCTGCGCGCGCTGTCGGTGTGGCAGGGCAGCGGCTTCGTGATCCTGTGGCGCGGGACAGTCTGAGCGTGGCCGGTAACGCCGCCGCAGGCGTGCGCGCGGTAATCCGCGCGCAGGTTCGCGTGGCGCGCCAGTCAGCGCGCGCAGCAGCCAGCCTTAGCTGCCCATCCGACCCAGCGAGAATGACGACTCGCGAGCCACGGTGGGGTTTGCTCAATCAACGGCCACCGCGAGGGCCGTGGCGCCAACCCGCACCCCAGCCCCGCCTGCACCTCAGGCGCCACTGACCTCCGGCGGCGGAAGTTCGCGGGCCGCGCATTCGCGGCGATAGATTTTTAAAATTTTGGCGGCGTCGGTCGCGCGCACTACTGCCAAGGGCATCCACGGCAGGTCATGAAGGCCGCGATGGCGGGCTGCGGGTACGCCGGGCACGGCGGAAATCGGTCGGTGCATCTTAGCTAGTCCTCGTGCGTAATCCCTGCGCGCGGCTTAGCCAGCACTGGCACCGCCGCGCCAGATCGTGCGCCACCGCGAGGCTCGCTTCACGGTGAGGCTGGACAGGCGTAGCGGGCGGTCAGGACCTGCGCTACCGCCTTGGGTGCCGGTTGCGCCGCCAGTGCGGGCTGCTTGCGGAGTTCTGCCACCACGACCCTCGCGAGCGCAGCACCGTTCAAGCCGGGCGGTAGGCACCACGCCAGCGGCGCGGGCCCGGCTTTGCCGCACGCCCCACAGGGGGCCACGTACCAATCGCACATCGAGGCATCGACCCCGGTATAGCCGGCCGCGAGCGCGGTGTCACA
>SHZJ01000057.1 GCA_009692365.1 Gammaproteobacteria bacterium | reverse complement strand
GACGATCGCCACCGTGCCCGATAGCGCATAGGTGGGAGCCGTATAGGTGGTGAGCGTCACACCCGCATTGTTGACCTTAGCCGGGTTGCCGGCTTCGTCCGTGATGGTGCCGGAATTGCCCGCTACGGTGATGGTGTCGATCGCATCGGTGAAGTCGATGTTGGCGTTGTTTCGTAAATACATTACGTTACCGCCGGCGGCCTGTAGGTAATTGGTACCCTGCCCGTAGTTGTCGCGCGTCGCCGGCGTGCCCTTGGCGGTGGTGCCCACTCTGGTGACGATGGTGGCCGACACGTTAGTGTCATTGGCCGGCTTCGCCATGGCCGCGTTCCAGGTGACGCGTATATTGGTTGGCGTGAGCGCATCCTTGGCGGCGCCGCTAAGCACCGGCCCGCCGTAGGAGGAATCCAGGGTCACGCGGAATGCCGCGGAGTTGACCGTGCTGTGCGCGCCCATCGCGTTCAACTGGCCGAGCGTCGCGCCGTTAATCGTGGCGTAGGCGCCGCCGTTGGCGGCTGTGGCGTTTAGGTAGGTCGGCGTAAAGCCGGTGCGGCCGGTCGGTCCCGTCGGGACAAAAATGACCCCCGAGACGTCGGCAGCGTTGCCGTTCAGGGTGTCGTCGGAGGCAGTGGTTACGTCCGCCTGTTGGCCGTGATAGAACAGCGCGAACACCGCCTGGGTGGCGCCCGAAGCCGCGCTCGGCACAGTCACCGTGCCAGTGACCGCCTTCGTCACCCCTCCAGTCGCTCCGCCGCGCACGAAGCCTACGTAGGCGTTGGCGGCGTCGTAGAGGAACGCCACCGCTTCCATGCCGTCGAGGTTGGCCGCGGTGCCGTCGCGGGTGATGCTGTGGCGCGCGGCCAGGCCGTAGGCCGGAGTGAACGTGGTTGTGCTGCCGGACAGGATCATAGGCGCGCGGAAATTGACTGTCATATTGGCAGTGGTAGACGCGTTGGCCGCGGCGAAGGCGAACGACGGTACAGCCGCCAGACCAGCGGTGGCCAGGGCCGCCGCGATCTTGGTCATGCGAAAGTTGTTATTCAAGCTAATCTCCCAAAGGGTTGGTTCGAATGGTTGGTTCGAATCGCCCCGGCCGCTAGCGGCCGGAACAGTTCCGCGAAACGGGTTTGCCATCCTGCTGCAAAATGCGTGCTGCAAAATGCGGCCAAACCCCTTTTCGGATGCATTGCATGTTAGGCCCCGCCACCGCCGCCCGCCATACTCAAAAGTGGTTAGAAATGGCGCGCCGGGATACCCAAAAGTGGTGAGGCGTCAACCGCTTGCGGCGTCCCCGGCGGGCTCCAGCACCCCCATGGTGAAAAACAGCCGCCGCTCGCGCTCCCCGATGGCATCGATCGCCTGCTGGATCAGCGCCGTTTCGGGTGCGCCGGCCTGGGCTTCGGTGGGGAGCAAGATCATGTTGCGTGCGCGCAACCACTGCTGCGCCCAGGCGACCGGGCCGGCGCTGCCTGAGTGGCTGAGGGCAAGACAGGCGAGCGCCTCGTGTTTGCCCATGCGCACCGCGGTGCCGGCGTAGCGCGAAGCGAGGTGCGCCTGGGGCGCCGCGTCGACGGTCATCAGACGTCCCAGCGCGGCCTCGTTGTAGCGCGAGAAGCCCAGCCGCGCCGCGGCTCCCGGATAGGGATCGGCGCCGCACACAAACGGCGTCGCCTGCTGTGCCACCACCAGCTTTTGCAACGCGCCGAGGATCTGCTCGGCCGTCGCCCCGGCCAGTTCCGGCAGCGATTGCAACTGCGCCACGGTCTGCGCCCGGTCACCCAGGACCTGCGCGATCACCGGAAATATCGCCCCGGACAGGTCCATGGTGACCAGGCCGACGCTCACCTGCAGCAGCTTGAGCGCCTCGACCGGCGTGGCCAGCCCGAAGGCAAAGTCGCGAAACAGCGCCGGGTCCGGCGCCTGCGGCGCGGCGCTGGGCGCACCGCGCACGTAGACGTCGTTGCGAAAGCGCGTGTTGCACGCGAAATCCTTGTTGGATTCCACGGCATTGCGGCTGGGCGCGGTCTTGAGCATCTCGTGCAGCGGCTGCGGCACGGTCAGCTCGGCGTAGTTCTGCTCGATGGGGATGCTGCCGCAGAACATCAGCTCCGCCGCCATCATTTCGCGCGCCACCTGCGAGAAATACAGCGGATTCCAGTGGTAGTTGAAAAACTCGTGGGCGACATAACGCAGGTCCTGCTTTTGCAGGTCCTTGAGCTGCTCGCCGGCGCTCGGGTTCTGGACGAAATACGCGGCCCCTTTTTCCGCCATGAACTGCAGATAACCCAGCCCGTGGCGCGCCCGCTCCACGCTGTTCATGCCGGGCATGCCGGCGGTGTAGCTCAGCAGCATCTCGCGCAGCGGGGCGAGTCCCGCCCAGCCCGGGAGCACGTTGTAGGACACCATCACCGCGCCACCCGGTTTCAGCCGGTTGCGCAGGAACTGCACGATCTGCGCGCGCACCGCCTCGCTCACCCAGGAATACACCCCGTGCAGGGTGATGTAGTCGAACGCGGGCAGGGATTGGTGCTCCGCCGTCGCCACATCCAGGGCGAAGTAGCGCAGGTTCCGCAGCCCGCCGTCTTCGGCGACGGCGCGCGCGTTGGCGATGTGCTCGGGGTTCAGGTCGATGCCGACAAAGCGCGCCTGCGGGTTGGCGGCGGCGTGCAGGTTGAGCGACAGGCCGTTGCCGCAACCGATCTCGCAGTAGTCGAAGTCGCGGATCGGCGGCGGCACAAAGCCGTTCAGCGCCGCCACATAGGCGAGCAGCACCGGGGCGAGCTGCGCGTAGTAATGATCGGTGTAGGCGACGTCGGTGATGTAGCCTTGGGTTTGCATGGGATGGCTCTCTGTGGGAACTGGGGGCGCTATTGGCTGGAAGGGCACGAGGATGCAGGCGGCGCGGTAAAGCATGCCGATGCCGCCTCGCACCGCTCCCCATCGGGGGCCGCCCCGAAAAGCCTTGCACCCTACCGGGTTTTGCCTGCTGCGGCTAGCGCCGGTCTTGCGCGGGGCGATGCTTTCCTGTTTTACTTCGTCCCATGAACTTCGAGGTCATTGGGCCGATTCGAGGTGTGGAAGTCATTGCGAGCGGGCCGGGCGTTCGGGTTCGCTCGTATCTGCGCAAGGCGTACGGTCGTGGTCGTTGGCGGAAGGTAAAAGGGGTCGCCACGATTCGTCTGCCAAACGGCGCCCGCCGCGAGGTAGAGTTGCACTGGTACGAAGCCCACGGAATCGGAAAACGAGACTTGAAAATCAAGAGATACCTGGACGAAAAATGAAACAACCGGCAAAGCCATTTGCGCTGTGTATCGCCAACACCGACTACAAGGCGTCGCTCATTCCAGGCAAGGTCTACCGGATCATTCCCGATCCACGGGCCGCCAAGGATGATCTGGTACGCATCGTGGATGAAAGCGGCGAAGACTACCTGTACCACAAGAGCCATTTCCTGTTCGTTGACTTTCCGCGCGCGGTGACGAAACGAATTCTTGCCCTGGAATATTGAACCCGCGGTTGCCTTGCCCGAGGACCTCAAGGCGACCTGGACCGCCACGCCCCCAGCCCGCCCGGAGCGCAACGAACTCGCGGCCGCGGCGTTGCGTGTTTTTTCAGCCTGGCCGCGCCCGGGAGAAGATGCCTCCGACCTCATCGTGATCAATGCGCACGCCGAGGAACTCAACGCAGAAGCACAGGACGCGCTGTCCTACCAGATTCCGCTGTGAGACGCGGCAGGACGCAGGACGCTGGTAGACTTCGCGCCATGTTCCCAACCATCGAAGCCGAAGTCGACGCGAAAGGGCAGATCCGGCCGAAAGAGCCGTTTGCCCTGCCACCAGGGTCGCGCCTGCTCATCACGGTTCTGGAGTCCGATGGGGCCGAGCCCGCGCTCCTGAGCGAAACCGCTTTGGCCGCCGATTGGGAACGCCCCGAGGAAGCCGCGGCGTGGTCGCACTTGTCCCCGGGTTAGTCGTTCTCGTTCGTTTCCCGTTCCCGGATCTTTTTTCTTCCAAGCGGCGTCCTGCCGTCGTTCTGACTTCCAGCCAAACAGACGGGCCGCCAGCGCCACGATATTTGTCGTGGGAGTAATGCTAACTTAGATATACCAACTGCCCGCCAACGCATGCAATATCTGGCGTTCGGTATTTAAATGTCTTGAATTCTACGTCTGCCTGGAGCTGACCGCCCAGGCGCCTCAGCCCGGCGGCGCGACCGCCTCCAGCACGCCCATCGCATGGAGCACCTGCCGCTTCGGCTCGTCCGCGGCGGCGAGCGCGGTGCGCACCGGGCCGCTGTCGGTTGCGCCGCCCGGTCCCGGCTGCAACAGGGAGGCGCGGCGCGCCTTTAGCCAGGCGATGAGCCAGTCGGCGGCGCGATCGCGGCCCGCCGCGGCCAGCGCCATCCACACCAGGGCCTCCGACCGGGGCAGTTGCACCGCGGTGCCCAGCAGCGACGAGGCGAGTCCGAGCTCGTCGGCGTCATCGCTGCCGAGCTTGTATTCGAGCAGCGCGCAGTTGAAGCGCGACAGCCCAAGCGCCGCCCCGGCGCCCGGATAGGGCGGCGCGCTGCGCAGCGCCGGCAGCGCGGCGTGCACCAGCACCATCTGCTGCAGCGCCGCGAGCATGTCGGCCGCATCGAAATCCGCCAGTTGCGGATCGGCGCGGAGCTCGGCCAGGGTGCGCGGCCCCGCGGCGAGCGCCGCGATCAGCAGCGGAAACAGCGCCCCCTGCAGGGTGAAATCCATCTCCCCCGCTCGGCCCTGCAGGGGGGTGTGTTCGGCCGGCCGGGTGAGTGCAAAGGCAAACCCGGCGAATAGCGCCGAGGCCTCGGCCGGGGCCGCCGCCGCGCCGGCGCGCGCGTACACGTCGATGCGAAAGCGCGGATCGCGCACAAAATCCTTGTGCGTCTCGGCCAGCGTGCGGCTGGGGGCGCTCCGGATGAGCTCCTGGAATGCCGGCAACACCGTCGCCTCCAGATAATTCGTCTCGACGGGCAGGCTGCCGGCATAGGCGAGGCCGACCTCTTTCATCTCGCGCGCCACCTGCGAGAAATAAAGCGGCGTCCAGTGCTCGTTGAAATACTCGTGCGCGATGTAGCGCAGGTCAAATCCCTGCAGGTGCTCGGCCAGGACCTTCGCCCCGGGCTGATGGGCGAAATAGCCGGCGTTACGCTCGGCCATGTAGCGCACGTACTCCAGGCCCCGGCGCGCCCGCTCCAGGCTGCCGATTCCCGGCACCCCGGCGGTATAGGCGCGCATCATTTCGCGCAGCGGTTCCAGCCCCGCCCAGCCCGGCAGCGCGTTGTAGGACACGAGCGCGAAGCCGCCCGGCTTCAAGCGCCGGCCGATGAACGCGGCGATGCCCTGGCGCACGTCTTCGCGCACCCGGGCATACACCCCGTGCAGGGTGATGTAGTCGAATTCGGGCAGCGCCTCGCGCTCGGCGGAGGCCACGTCCAGCGCGAGGTAGCGGACGTTGGCGAGCCCGCCCGCCTCGGCCAGGCGGCGCGCGTTGGCGATCTGCTCCGGATTGACGTCGATGCCGACAAAACGCGCATCGGGATGGACCGCGGCATGCAGGTTGAGGGACAGCCCGTTGCCGCAGCCGATTTCGCAGTAGTCAAAATCGCCGAGCGGCGCGGGCGCGCCGCCGTTCAGCGCCGCGGCGTAGGACACCATCACCGGGGCGAGGTGGCTGTAGTACTGATGGATGTGGGCCACATCGGTGATATAGCCGGCCGCGGCCAGCGGATCGGCCCGCAGGCGGGAGGCGGTACCCGGGGCGGCGGTCAGGGCGGCGGTCAGGGTGTCGGGCGAAATGGGTGTTTGCATGGTGGTGTCGTTTCCGGCGTCGTTTCCGCGTCGTTTGCGTTCGTTTACGTTGAGGCGCGCGGGGATCGATAACAGGGAATCTCAATTTATTCGTCATTCCCGCGAAAGCGGGAATCCATCTCTATGATTACATGGGTTCCCGCCTCCGCGGGAACGACAAAATTTGAATATAGCGAGGTGCCCAACAGGCCCGGGGCGGCAAGCTCAGCCCCCGAAACGGCCCTCGACCATGCCGCTGGCAAGCGCGAAGTCGTACATCAGCGTGGGCGGCGTGGTCATGACGGCGTGGTTGGCATCGAACAGCGCGCGCAATTGTGCGGGGGTGGCCGGCGTCGCGGTCTGTTGTCCGCCGGGGGTGGCCAGGCGCACCTCGATCTGCTTGTCGGCGATCCACTCGGTCGCCCAGCGCGCTGCCGAGGCCATGCCCGCCTCGCAGGCGCCGTGCAGCAGCAGCAGGTGCACCCAGTTGCCGTGCAGGGCGGCGCCATGAGCCGAGGACACCGCCTGGCCCACCGGCCGGCCGGCGCGCAGGGCGCGCTCCAGCAGCACCCGGCTCAAGGGATGCATGCGCGCCGCGCCCGCCTGGACAGCGTCGCGCTCGATCGGCCGGGCAAAACAGCCGACTTGCTCGGAGAGGATCAGCCACTGCAACGCCGCGGCGATGTCGGCTGCGCTTGCGCCCCCGGCCTCGCCCGCGAGCGCCGGATCGGCAGCGAGTTCCGTCACCCCCGCCGGGCTGCGCGCCAGGCGCGCCACGATGGCGCGGTGCAGCGGGCTGTCGATGTCGTAGCTGAAATCGTGGATCGTGCCCGCGTAATTCATCTGTCCCGGCGGGATGAACATGCCAAAGCAGAGCGGCCGCAGGCATTCCGCCACCGGCCGGCGCGCCTCCGCGCCCGAGCGCACGTACACGTCGCGGCGGAAGGCGGTGTTGCGCACGAAATCCTTGTGCACTTCCCAGGCGGCGCGATCGGGCGCCGAGCGCAACAGGTCGCGAAACGGCGCGGGAATCGCGTCCTGGTAGTTTTCTATCAGGGGAAAGCTGCCGGCGAAACTCAAGCCCGCCACGGCCATGCCCTGCGCCACCTCGGAAAAATACAGCGGCGTCCAGTGCTCGCTGAAATACTCGTGCACCACGTAGCGCAAATCGTCTTTCTTGAGGGTATCGAGCCTGCGCCGCGCATCGGGATTGTTGACGAAGTACTGGGCATCGTTTTGCCCCATGAAGTCCAGATAGGCGATGCCGCGGCGCGCTTTTTCCAGGGAATCGGCGGCGACGCCGGCGCTGTAGGCAAGCATCATCTCGCGCAGCGGCTGCATGCCCGCCCAGCCGGGCAGCGCGTTGTAGGACACCGCCACCAGGCCGCCCGGTTTCACCTTGTAGTCGAGAAAACGGATCACGTCGGCGCGCACCTCGGGGGCGACCCAGGTATACAGGCCGTGCATCGTGACGAAATCGAAGGGCCCCAGAGGTTGCGCCGAAGCTTGCAACGCGGGTTGCGTGGGGGGGCGCTTCAGCGCCTCGCCCAGGTCGCAGGCGAGAAATTCGATGTTGGTGAGGCCACCCGCGGCGGCGAGCGCGCGGGCGTTGGTGATGTGCTCGGGGTTGACGTCGATCCCGGTGAAATGCGCCTGCGGATTGGCCGCCGCCAGAATCGCCAGCGTCATGCCATTGCCGCAGCCCAGCTCGCAGTAGGCGTAGCCGGCATCGATCGCCGGCGGCGGAAAACCGTTGATCGCCGCGACATAGGCCGCCCACGGGGTGGCTATCGGCGGGTAATAGGCATCGGTGTAGGCGATGTCGGTGACGTAGCCGCGGGCGTCGCTCATGGGGCGGGCAATCGAAACACGGCGGTGGGAACGGTCATTCGGGTACACATCGTACGCAATCCAGGCAAGGAAGGGGCGGGGCAAGAGCAAAAACGGCACCCGCGCGCCAAAAAGCCCTGCACCCTACCGGTTTTTGGGCGCTGCGGCTATAGCCATTGTCGCCGGCCCGGCATGGCCGAGGCGCCTCATTGCGCCACGCATCGCCCATTGCACGATAGTTCGGCACGATAGTCCCGCCACCCCAATCGGCGTAGGGCGCGGATTTATCGCGCCGGGTTTGCCGCGGTTACGGTGGGTGGCGGGGTACGGTTGGTGCAGCGCGCTGAAGCCGCGCCCTACTCGCTTGCTCATAACGCGGCCCTGGAGCGCTCGCGGCGCCCATTCCCGGAAGATCAAGCCGCCAGCTTGAAGCGAATGTTCTTACCCAGCGCTGCTGCCGCACGCGTGATGGTGCCAAGCGTCACCGAAGGATCATTGCCATCCAGCAGGCGTCGAATCACCGCGCGTCTGGTGTGCATGCGCCGCGCCATTTCTGAGCGGCATACCGACCGGCGCCGAATACCCTGTTACTGCAGCACGCCCGCCAGCAAGGCGTGCCGGGGGGGTCTGGAACGGGTTGAGCGCCGTCACGCCCCTCCAGGTAAAGCCGTGCTGAAAATCCTCGCTCAGGAGCAAACGGCACTTCTGATCGGCGGCCACGGAAAGGATCAGCGCGTCCCAGATCTGCAGTCGGTGGTCTGCCGCCAGATCAAGCGCCGCGCGCATTGCATCGAAGGTGGAATCGGCGACATCGAACGCGTCTGCCCAGCTCAAAACGGCGGTCCTCGCCTCTGCCGGCGCGCGGCCTGGCAACGCTGCGCATCCCCTCACCCCTTCGGCGTAGGCCAGGATATTGGTGTCGAGCGCAATACGCACCGCGTGACTAGACCCCGTTGTAAAACGGGTTTTGCAACGGGCCTGCAAAGGGGCATATGAAGGGATGTTTCCCCTCGTTTAGAAACGGACTCTTACTCATAAAGTTCGTCGCGGAACCCGTTGCGCGCCCCGGCCGCGGGCGTGGCGTGCAACCGTGACAGCAGGACACGCTTCGCTGCCGCGCGCTCAGGACGCTCAACCCGATCCGCCGCAGTGATGGTTGCGACTGGCTTGCCCCGCGAGGTCACGGTGATCTGTGCGCCGCGAGACACTTCGCGCAATAGCGACGAAAAATGCCGGTTCGCTTCGGCGGCGCTGATCAATTTTATGGCCTCTCCATAGGTAGTTATTTTCACTACTTTAGCATGGTTCACGCGGTACTACCGCAAGGATAGTCCAGCCGGAACTGCCGCAGTTTATACTAATTTTAGTTGCTAGTATCACGCCAAATATGGCGGTTACTGGCAGTGCTATTTTAAATTCAATGAAATATTGGTGGGTCAAGCTGCCGCGCCGTCCTTTCCGGCACGACCGGCGAAACCCGCACATCAAAATCCCCTGCCTTTACGCTGATCTTTACCCAGAATCGATCCTGCTGGACACGGGCGTTTGTATCGCCCATCAGTCATTACTCGCCACATAGTGACGATGTCCAGCGCGGCGCTGTGCGCCGGCGACACCGCTTGTGTCAGCGGCTGTCCGGCGCGCAAGGCGCGCCGCACCCGCTTCGACGCTGCGCGGCCCAACCGGCCGGGCAAAACAGCCGATCGCTCGGAGAGCACCATCCACTGCAGCGCTGTGGCGATGTCGGCCTCGCTCGCGCCGCGTAATGTTTGATCGGCGACAAGTTCGGCGAGCCGCGCCGTGCGGCGCGCTGAAGCCGCGCCCTACTCGCTTACCCATAACGCGGCTCTGGAGCGCGCTCGCGGCACCCATTCCCGGAAGATCAAGCCGCCAGCTTGAAGCGAATGTTCTTACCCAGCGCTGTTGCCGCACGCGTGATGGTGCCAAGCGTCACCGAAGGATCATTGCCATCCAGCAGGCGTCGAATCACCGCGCGACTGGTGTGCATGCGCCGCGCCATTTCTGCCTGGGAGATATTGGCTTTTTTCATCGCCTGCTCGAATTCCCACGCCAGCACGCGCTTGATCGCGAGCGCGGTGGCTTCTTCCAGGCGTCCTTCCTCGCGGAGAAAGGCTTCGAAATGGCTTCCGACATGGGGGTTGGATTGTTTGCTCGCCATGATCATTTCCCTCGCATTTTTAGAGCGTTGCCTTGCGACGTCTTGCGGTATTCAGATCCGCAGCCGGCGTTCTCCGGGATTTTTTGGTGAACCCGTGCAGCAAAACGGCCTCGCCATCCAGAACAGTGAACAACACGCGAACGATCCGTTCCGCCAGGTCGACTCGCACTTCCCACAAGCCGTCATCCATCTTGCGCACCAGCGGCATGCCGACCGGCCAACCGAACTGCACCGTGCGAATTTCATCACCGACTATCTTGCGATCCGCGCCGGGCAAGGCCTTCAACCATTCCCTTACCGGTTCGCGTCCTTGCGTGGAGCGAAAGAATCTGACGGTTAGCTTTGGCTTCTGCACCGCTATAGTGTATCGAATTAAGTTCACCATGCGGCGAAACGCCCGATAAAAATAGCACGCTTCTGGGTACCTTCCGCGGACGATAGCCACCCGACCGCCACCCTGTTGCAAAATTCTTGCTATTTGCGAAGCTGGCAGCATGGCTCGCCCGGCCGAAGCATTATGATGTCCCGATGCGCGGCGAATTCATCCTGTACGTCTTGCTCTCCTTGATCGCCATCGGGGCGGTGTTCGGGGCGCACGTGTTGCGCGCGCGGCTGACCCTCGGGCTCGCCTTCGGTGTGGCGGCGACCCTCACCTTTTTGCTGTGGCAGATGCTGTTGCTCGGCTGGTGGGTGACCGTGGGCACGCTCAACTTTCACGCCGCCACCACCAGCCTGGTGCCGGCGCTGATGCTCGGGGTGGCGCTCGCCTACGCCATGGACGGCCTGCGCACCGCGCGCGCCTACCTGTACGTGGTGCTGGCGATCGGCCTCTTGGGCTGGGGGTTTGCCGAATTCCGCGAACTGCTGGCGCGCTTCACGCCCATGCCCTATGCGTTTTCGCTCTCCTGGCGCACCCATCTGGGCATCCTCGCCGGCCTTTTTGTCGGGGGCATCGCCACCATGCTGGCGGGCGAACTGGTGCGCCGCGCCTCCCCGCTTCTCGCCTTGCCGGCGAGCTTTCTCGCCGGCCTGTTCGTCTGGTTTGCGATCACGTCCTTTTTCGATTACGGCGCGATCATGGGCCTCGCGAATTTCGTTGCGCAAGGGCCGGAACTCGCGCTCGCCGCACTCCTCCCGGCGGTGCTCGCCGGGGGCTACGGGCTGTACGCACGGCGCATCGGGCAGCTACTGCCGGCACGCCCGTTTGGCGAGGTGCTGACTTTCTGGCGCTCGGTCGAGGGAAACTTGCGCGAGATGCGCGAGGACGTTCTTGCCGCCAATCACATGATTTCCGACCTGAAACGGCTCAATTTCTCGCTGGAGGAGGCGGAAAAGGCGCGCGATTACCAGATGCAGCTGAGCCCGGTGCCGACCCTGCTCACCAGCGCCGAGGGTATGGTGCGGCGCATCAACCCGGCCGCCGAAGCGCTGTTCGGCAGCGCGGCCACCGGGCGCGGCTTTGCGCAGTTGCTGGGCGAGCGCGGCGGCCATGCCCCGCCGCTGGCCGAACTCGCGCGCAGCCGCGCGGCGCTCGCGCTGGAGTTGCCGCCGCAGGACGGGCACCCCGCGCGGTTTCTGGAAGTGTCGGCGCTGCCGCTCGCCCCGGGCGGCAAGACCGTGGGTTATACCGTGCTGCTGCGCGACCAGACGGCCAAGACGCTGGCGGCACGGCGCGCGGCGGCGGAAACCCGGGTGCGCGAAATCCATCGCACCGGCAAGACCATCGCCCATGATTTTTCCAATCTGCTGATGGCCCTGGAGAGCAACCTGGAAGCACTGCAGGGGTCCGCCCCCAGCCCGGGGACGGCCGCGGACATGCGCGCCGCGATCCGCCGCGGGCGCGACCTGCTCGGCCAGCTCGGCGTGGCCGAGGTGCTGGAGGCGCCGCGCCTGGAGCCGGTGGCGCTCGCCCCGTTGCTGGTGGAAGCACTGCACATCTCCCAGGCGATCGCCCGCGCCAAGGGCATCCGCCTCGCGCTCGAGCCCCCGCCCGAGGTGCAGGTGGACGTGCATCCGGCGCAGATCCAGCGCGTTTTCACCAACCTGATCAATAACGCGCTGCGCGCCACGCCCCCGGGAGGCGCCGTGACCATCGCCGCGCGCGCCGATGCCGACGGGGTGAGCGTGGATATCAGCGATACCGGGCAAGGCATGAGCGCGGCGCAACTCGCGCAGGCCTTCGAGCCCGGGTTTTCCACCAAGGGCGAAGGCCAGGGCGGCCTTGGTCTGTCGATCAGCTACCTGATCGTGGATGCCCACGGCGGCCGTCTTGCACTGGAGCGCAACGCCGACGGGGGCATGACCGCGGCAATATGGCTGCCCCGCGCCAGCAATGCCTCCGCAGCCGATCAGGCGGGACTCAGGGACGATTTCAGCGTAATTGTGGCCTCTCCCCTGCCGCAGCGGGCCGCGCGGCTTGCCGAGGCCCTGGAGCAGGCCGGCATAGCTACCGTGGCCGAGGCGCATAGCGCCGAGGAAGTGGCGGCGCTGGTGGCCGACCATCCGGGCAGCTGGCAGGCGCTGTTCGCCGACGCCCCGTTGGCGGTGGTGGCGCCGGTCGGGCTGCTGGTGGTGGACGCGCGCAGCGGGCAGGTGCTGCTCGGTGTCGCGGGCACCGAGGAATTGGCTGCGGTGCTGTCCGGGCTGGCCGCCGGGCTGGAACTGTCCGCGGCGGGTACGCAGGCCCCCGTGGCGCCTGTGTAGCCCGAGGGGCACCGGCCTTTTATCCGACAGGCGCGATGCGGTAACCGTGCCGCGCGCGGCGGCGGAGCTGGAGTTCGAGCGCCGCCGCCAGGGTGGCTTGGTCGGGCAGGTGTTGCAACCGCGCCCCGCCGCGCCGGCTCCCCTGCCCGCCCCAGGCGCGCCACAGCACGGGCGCACCGAAGAGGTCGGTCCCGGTGGCGATCAGGTAATAGCGCGCCACGCCAGGCGTTCGGGTCTGGAAACGCAGCACGGGGTCAAGCATCGCGATGCCAGCCAGTATCAATAATATTAATCATATTATTGATATCATACCTAGCATTTTATTGAAATTCAAGCTATCATTGCCTTGCTGTTATCACAATGAAAGTCCCCGTGATGCCCGACACCACCCGAAGCGGCAGAGTCCAGACAAGCAGAGCCCAGACAAACGGGGCCCAGACAAGCGGGGCTGGCTCATGGCGATCGTGACCTTCGGATCGAGCAAGGGCGGCTCGGGAAAATCCACCTTGTGCGTGAACATCGGCGTGGCGCGCAAGCTGGCGGGGTCCGACCTGCTCTTGGTGGATGCCGACCCGCAGCAGTCGCTCACCCAGTGGAGCGCGCTGCGCGAGGCCAACCAGGTCGAGCCCTACCTGGAAAACGTGCAGCGCGTGGGAGAGGGGTTCGGCAAATCGGTGCTGGAGGTGTCGCGCCGCTACGACACCACCTTGATCGATGTCGCCGGGCACAATTCCGATGAACTGCGCGCCGCGCTCAACATCTCCAACCTAGTGGTGCTGCCCCTTCGGCCCTCCAATTTCGACGCCTGGGTGTTCGCCTCCGACCTGCGCCTGCTGGAACAGGCGCGCATCTACAACCCGGGCCTCGTCGCGCTGGTGTGTTTCAACGGGCTCTCCTTCGCCCCGGCGGTACGCGCGCGCGAAGTGCGCGACATGAGCGAGGTGCTGGCGAGCTATACGGGCTTTCAGGTGGCGCAGGCCGGGGTCGGCCAGCGCGCCGCATTCAACCGCTCGGTCGCGCTCGGCCGCGCGGTGCTCGAGATGCCCGAGGACACCACCCCGTCCGGGGAGCGCGCCCGCAACGAAATCATCACCTTGTACAGGGACATTTTCACCCGCCTGGGAGAAAGCACATGAGCGATGCCAAACATGCCGGGCCGCGAATCGTCATGCCGCAGCACCTTCGGCCGGTGCAGAAAGCCGAAATCGCGGCGGCGCCGGCGGTGGACCTGGAGAATCCCGCTTTGCAGTCCTTCATCCGGGGCGAACACCCGTCCGCCGCACCTGTCCTGCCGCCTGCCACGCAGGTTGCCCCGATTGACGAAACACCCGTAACGGCGCCCGCAACAACTGGTAGCGTACCTGTCCCGCAAGGCACGCCCCGCGACACCACGCCGCCCGCGGCCCGCCATCCCTGGGACGACAAAAGCACCACCCACATCAAGCAATACCAGTTGCGCCTGCCCGAGCGGCTGCACGCCATGCTGGAATTCCTCGGCGAGACCTCTTACCGCGAATCGATGCACTCGATCGCCTTGGTGGCGATACGCGTCGAAGTGGAGCGCAGGTTGAAGGCTCGCGGCATCGCGGCGGAACCCTGATCATCCGGGTATGGGTCGCACCGTTCGAGGATCGCCGGCGACCGCGCGTAATGTCATCCCCGGCGCGCTGAAGCCGCGCCCTACAAGAGCGCGTTTCACAGGGTGCCGATTTACTTCGTAGGGCGCGGCTTCAGCGCGCCATCACCTCGGCGCACGATGACTATCGTGCATTGGGCGATGGTCAACGTATGACGGGTGCCAACCCCCCCTCAGGCCTTGCCGGCCCGGCGCTTGAAATCGCGCTTGCGCTTGATTGCGCGCGCGTGCACCCGCACGGTGTGGATGCTCAGCGAGAGGCGATCGGCAATCTGCTTGTCGGCGAGCCCCTGGCGCAGCAGCATGAATACTTCGCGCTCCTTCGCAGAGAGCAGGCTCGCGCGCGAAAACACCTCGTGAATGTGCACAAACCCGCTGCCCCGCTCATTCCACAGGCAGGCGCCACGCAGACCCGCCGGTAACCCGGGCAGCCCTTCCAGCGCCGCCACCAGCGCCGCGGGCTCGATGGTTTTGGACACGAATGCGGTGGCGCCGAGAAAAAGCGCGTAACTGATGTCTTCGGGGTCAAGTTGCCCCGAGAGGATCGCCACCTGCGCCGGCAGCGCGCCCGCCATTGCCCGCAGCAGTTCGATGCCGCTGCCCGAAGGCAGGTTCAGGTCAAGCACCAGCAACTCGATGTCCGGGTGCGCGCGCAGCGCCTCGCGCGCAGGCGCTAGATCGCTGGCGGTATGCATCTCGTGCCCGCGGGCGGTCAATGCGGCGGCGATGCCTTGCAGTACCAGGGGATGGTCATCAACCAGGAGGATTTTCATCGGGTGATCATGCGTTCATCCTGTCGCCCAATCGAGCAGTTGCTTTCGCTTGCGATCGTAGGCAGCACGTCCCGACACGCGCTGGCCGCGAATGTCGACCAGCATCACGTCGGTGGTTGATTCGAATGTGACCCAGTCGGAGAAAAGCGTCCTCTCGGCATCGGTGATGAGCCGGGTGATCTGTGCCTTGGCGCCGGTATCGCGCGCCGCTTCGATGCGGCGATTCTCCAGCACTGCCTGCACCACCTCCAGCGGCAGGCCGCTCAAGGCCGCAATGGCCGCGGGGGACAGAGCGTCCGCCAGTATCCCGCTCGGCCCGCCGTGCAGCGTGAAATTATTCGCCAGCAACCGCACGATATCCGGGGTGACGCCTTTCAGGTAGGGTAACTCCTGCCAGGTGCGTATCGGAGCATTGCGCGGGACATACGGCGGGTCCAGCCCCTGGTAGTAGCCGGCTTCGGCGCCGCCATCGGTCTGAAAATCATCCTTGTCGGTCCAGTCGGTGATGACCGCGGCCAGCTCGCGCGCGCGCGGCTCGGGCAGGCCAAGGTGGGCGAGGTAGCGCACCAGTGCGAGGCCGCGCAGGGTATTCAGGTTGGGTAGGCTGTTGCCCGGGCGCACGATGATCTGGTAGGACGCCCCGGAGAGCGCGAGCGTATAGGGGATGTTGTTCGGCACAAAGCGTGTGGATTGTTTCGCGCTCGTCGCCCCCGGCTTCAAGGGCGCGATGGCGCCGCCGCTCGTGGGCGAATTCTTGTCGTCGGTTTTTTTCGTTTCGTCCAAATTTAGATCGAACTTCATCTGCGCGAGCAGCGCTTTCAGGAAGGCGATGCGATCGTCCGCTTCGGCGATCTGTTTCGCATAGTCGGCCATGACGGCCTGGTAATTGGCGTAGCGCGGATCGATGGACGCATCGAATTCGCCGCTGTAGCGCAGCACATAGTCGAGCACATTCAGGATCTGGCGCGAGGCGAGCGCCTCCTGGACCAATTCGGGGCCGACCGGCGCGCCGCTCTTCTTGCCTAGCATGAAGGCGCTCAAGGTCGCCGCGGCCGCCCCCAGCATGACCAGGGCGTAAATGAGAATGAAGCCGCGGGCGGATGCTCTAAACTTGGGCGCAGCCATGTTTTCCAATACCTTCCTCCGCGCGCGCGCGCCATCGCCCCTTTATATTGCCCTTGCGCTGTCGCTTGCGTTGCACCTTACCATCCTCTCTTCGGAACAGTTGCTCGCGCTGTGGCAACGCGAACCGCCGCCGGGGGGTGGTTTGCCCAGGGTAACAGTGACCATCGTGCGCCTCACACCGGAACCGCCGCAAGCGGCTATCCCCACCCCTCCTGCAGCCGTTAAGCCGCGCCCCGTTCCCGCGCCCCGACCCGAGGTGGCCGAAGCGCAACTGGTGACGCCTGAGGCCACTACCCCGCCCGCGCCCGCCGAACCGCCCGCTGAGGAAATCACCCTGGAAACGGTAGACCAGGCGCCGCAGACCATCATCGCCACCAGTGTCCCCGATTATCCCAAGGAGGTGCTGCGCCTGGGTTTGTATGGCTGCGTGTTGTATGCGCTCGATGTGGACCGCTCCGGTGCCGTCGAGCGCGTGGAAATCGTGCAAAGCGATCACCCTGGCGTATTCGACGAGGCCATCATCGCAACGCAACGGGAAGGGCGTTATCTGCCGGCATTCAAAGGGGGGCGGCCAGTCAAGAGCCGGATTTTCGGTGTCGCGAGTTTTGAGATCGAGGGCAATCCGCCACTTTATTGCGCCATGCGCTTTGTCGACAAGGTGCGGGGCCGGGCGATGGTGTTGCGCGAATAAGGGCGGGAAGTACGGCTACGCCAATAAGCGCCCGCGTCGCACCACGCGCACGTTGTCGGTGGCCACATCGAGGTGCCAGCCATCCAGAAAACCGACCTCTTTCAGCAGTTCCAGCGCGTGACGCAGCTTGGCGCGGAAATGAAACAACTGCTTGCTGTCGGAGCCGCACAACAGCCTGAGTGTCTCCACTTTGTAGTTTACCGGCTCGCGATGGGTGAAGTAAAACGCATGCAGCCACTTGGCGAGCGGGGGCAGGGCGAGGCGCTGCTTCCAGTCAACGTGGGTGTAGGACACCGGCCCGAAGAGGTGCACGATGTCTTTTTCCAGCCACACCCGCCAGCGGCGCGAATGTTCGCCGTCGTTGAGATCGCCCCAGACGAATTTTCGCACTAGCGACCCCCCGTAGCCCTTGCGCCCGCCATCCAGGCTGATGCTGAGATTGGTGGCGGACAGGCGCTCGATCGCTTCGCGCAAGCGCGTGTAGGAGCGCGAGTTGGTCGGCCAACCGAGCGCCTTCATCATGCCGTAGGCACCGAATTCGACCCATTCCCCAAGCGGTGACAGACGCGCGAGATGAAGAATCTGGGCCCAGACGTCTTCATCGCTTTGGCGAAGTTCTTCCCCGGTATAAGTGATCTCGATGCCGCGCAGGCTGGAGATGATGGTTTTTTTGTAGTACTCGCGGCTGACGGTGCGATTGGCGACATTGAAAAGTGCCGAGCGCGCCAGCACATTGGGGAGGCCGCGTACCTGATCCGGCCACAGCGGGAGCTGGATAACCTGGCCGCGAACATGGTCGGTGGTTTGCCGCGCTCGAGCGGCCATATCCTGCGTGCGGGCTAGCAAATCGGTATTGCGGCGGGCACTGGTTTCCACTGATCCTCCCGGAAGATCATCGGTGCGTAGCGCAAGAGCCTAGCATGGTGACTATCGTGCAATGGGCGATGAATATCGTGCAATGGGCGATGAATATCGTGCATTGGGCGATGAATATCGTGCATTGGGCGATGACAGCAGTAAATTATTGCGTCATGAGCGGGTGGACTATCGTGCAATGAGCGATGACAGGTCATGAGGTCAACATTCGCAGCGCCGCACTGCGGGCTAAAGATTCAGTATCAATAGGGTATAGGGTACTTGGGGAATTTTCTCTTGGTGTGAAATCCTTGATCACTTGCGCGCGAGGTTTAGGTGCACTTGGGCAGAGGGATTCGGGGAAGGGTTGATGCAGAATCCTGTTTCTGCCAAGCGGGGTTTGGTGGAATTCCGTTATTGACTATCGTGCAATGAGCGATGGTCGGGGACGGATTATATATAGATTAAAGAAGATTACAGCCTGTGAATTATGCCGAAAAGATGCGTTTATTCATTAGCTTATAAAATAGCTCGCTCGCCCATTGCACGATAGTTCATCGCCCATTGCACGATAGTCGCATCGCCCATTGCACGATAGCCCCTCGCCCAATGCACGTGCCTTATCGCCCATTGCACGATAGGGGTCATCGCTCATTGCACGATACCCTGTGGATAACTTCTATCCTCGTGAGTACCGAGTTCTTGCCTGATTTCACCGTGCCCCGGAATGGGGGAATTGTTCGTCAATCCAACGCTCGGTGAGCCTGTCCAACTCGTCTAATTGCTCCGGTGAGTAGCTCTCGGGAGCATATTCCATTTCAAGCCACGAGAT
>SHZJ01000056.1 GCA_009692365.1 Gammaproteobacteria bacterium | reverse complement strand
GTCCCGGCGGTAGGCGTCCCGGCGGCGGGCGTTCCGGCGGCGGGCGCCCCGGCGGTGGGCGTCCCGGCGGTGGGCGTCCCGGCGGTGGGCTTCCCGGCGGTGGGCGTCCCGGCGGTGGGCGTCCCGGCGGTGGGCTTGGCTGCTGGCGGCGGGTCGGCTGCCAGCGCGGGGGGCACGGCGCCCCAGCCGAGCAGGGACAACACAATGAGGTGGCGCGTAAGCATGGTGGTCTATCGACCTTCGGGCTGGCTTCTGGAGCGCGCTGCCCGAGGCCTTGGGTTTCGGTTAAAGTTCGCCGCCTGCCCCAACCAACGGAAACCTCGCTATGCAAGCCGACGTGATCGCGCCGTCTATTCTGTCTGCTGATTTCGCGCGCCTCGGCGCAGAAGTCGACGCCGTGGTCGCGGCGGGGGCGGAGTTTATTCATTTTGACGTCATGGACAACCATTACGTGCCCAATCTGACCATCGGTCCGATGGTCTGCGCGGCGCTGCGCAAATACGGCGTCACGGCAGCCATCGATGTGCATTTGATGGTAGAGCCGGTGGACCACTTGATCGGCGAATTTGCCAAAGCCGGCGCGACTTACATCACCTTTCACCCCGAAGCGAGCCGCCACATCGACCGCAGCCTGCAGCTCGTGCGCGAACTGGGCTGCAAATCAGGGCTGGTATTCAACCCGGCCACGCCGCTGGAGGTGCTGCGCTACGTGCTCGATAAAGTGGACATGGTGCTGTTGATGTCGGTTAACCCGGGCTTTGGCGGGCAGTCTTTCATTGCCTCGACGCTCACCAAACTGGTCGCCGCACGGCGCCTCATCGACGACTCGGGCCTGCCCATCCGGCTCGAGGTCGATGGCGGCGTAAAGCTCGACAACATCGCGGCCATCGCCGCGGCGGGCGCGGACACTTTCGTCGCGGGCTCCGCTATTTTTGGCTCTGCCAACTATGCGCAGACCATTACCGCGATGCACACGACCCTCGCGGGCGTGCGGCGTTCGTGAGCCAGCCGCCCCGCACGGTGCTGTTTGATCTGGATGGCACGCTGGTGGACAGCGCGCCCGACATCGCCGCCGCCGCCGACGGCGCGCTGGAGGCCTGTGGCATCGCCCCGCGTGGCGCGGCGCGGGTGCGCGGCTATATTGGCAACGGCGCGCAGCGCCTTATCCACCGTTGCCTCACGGACACGCTGGACGGCGTGGCCGCAGCGACCCTGTTTGCCGCCGCCTACGGCGAATTCCAAACCCGCTACCAAGCGGGCCTCACGCAGCGCACGGTGCTCTATCCAGGCGTACTGGAAACCCTCGAAGCACTGCGCACCGCGGGCTGTGTGCTGGCCTGCGTGACCAATAAACCGGCCCGCTTCACCACCCCCTTGCTCGCCGCGCTCGACCTCACCCATTGGTTTGCAGTCACCGTGTCTGGCGACACCCTCGCGGTGAAGAAGCCGGATCCGGCACCGCTGCATTACGCCATCGAGCGTTGCGGCACAGGGTCGGCGCGGGCGGCGATGGTGGGCGATTCCTTGGCTGATTTACGGGCCGCGCGTGCCGCTGGCGTGCGCGCCCTGTGCGTGAGCTACGGCTACTCTCCTCATGACGACCTGCGCGCCCACGCACCCGATGCGCTGGTCGGCCGGTTCGCCGATTTGTTGCCTTGGCTATTAGACTAAACGCCAGCGGCGCGCTGGGGGCGCGCCTGACGCCCGTCCGTGGCAGCGTTGGCGCAGGTGGTTTGCCACCACGACCCAGCGCGGCGCGCGCGATATTTCACCCCTGGGCGGACCCACGCGCGGCGCCCAAGCCGTCTGTCGCTGGTATCCCGGGCCCTGCCAAGTAGAATCCCTCCTTAGTGCGCGCCCTCAAAAAACCCCTCGACCGCGACGCTTGGCTGCGCAAGGCGCTCGACGTGCTGTTTCTCAGCGGGATCGTCCAAATTAAAGTCGAAGTGCTGGCCCGCAAGCTCAAGCTGACCAAAGGCAGCTTCTACTGGCACTTCAAAGACCGCGACGACCTACTGCGTTCCATGGTCGATTGGTGGCGCGGCCAACAGCTCACGTTCATCGCGCGCTTGGCCGAGCAGCAGGTCGCAGACCCCGCCAGCCAAATCAGGGCCGTGATCAACTTCACCCAACATACCGCCGACTCGCACCACGACGTGGCTATGCGCGAGTTCGCGCGCTTTAACAAAGGTGCCGCGGCCGCCGTCGCAGCGGTAGACCAGCAGCGCGTGGACTATCTCTCCCGGCTGTTTCGGGAGGCTGATTTCACGGACGCCGAAGCCCTGCTGCGCGCCCGCGCGCTGTATTTTTATCAGGTCGGTGAATACACCACCTCATTGATGATCGACCCCGGGCTGCGCGACGAACTCGCCGAGCGTCAGTTCAAACTGCTCATTTGTCGGCCCGTGGAGGCCTGATGGACCCGCTAGTACCAGCCCCGCCACGGCCGCGCGCCCGCACCCCAACTCGCACCCGCTGGCAGCCGGCCCTCGCGCTCATATTTTCCGGCGCAGCGCTGGCCCAAGCAGTCCCTCAACCGGTCCCCGCCGTCGGCAGCCAGGCCGACTACAGCGGCCGCTTGATGGGCGTGGCGTGCCCGCGGTGGACCACCTTAGCACCCAGCGCCGAGGGCGTGCTGACGAGCGTGTGCGGCGGCTACGTGCTGGAATCTGCGCTCGACCACGACCTTAACCCCCGGCGTTTGCGCGACCCCGCCGGCAAAACGCTGGTGGAATTCACGCCCCACGCGCCCGCCCTGCAATTTCCACTGGCGCTCGGCCGGCGCTGGACCCAGCGCTACGTGGGGTTTACGGCCTTCAATAATCTGGTCTGGGAGGGCGAAACGACCTGCGAAGTGGCCGCCCAGGAACCGCTTGCCCTCGCCCTCGGAGAGGTGGCGAGCCTGCGCATCGAGTGCGAAGACGGCTGGCAAGTTGGCCCGCGCAGCGGGCACAACCACACCACCCGTTGGTACGCCCCCGCGCTCGGCATCGTGGTCAAGGAAATTCATGCGCGCGATCCGGCGCGTTGGAATTTTGAACTGACCCGCTACGCGCTCGCCGCGCCGGCCGCCCCGAACAGCCCCGCCCTGGGCGTCCCGGCCACGCCGACCAGGCCGCCGCCCGCGGCACCGCCGGCGGCGCGGCCACCGTTCCACCCAGAGGCCCCCAGCATTCTGGACCCTAACGAATATTAAGCTGCAGCCTTGGAGCCTTATGAGCGAGCAACAAAGTCACCCGGTAGACGCCGCCATCACCTCGCGCCGTTCGGTGCGTGCATTCCTCCCCACCGAGGTCCCGCGCGCCACCATCGAAAGCCTGCTGACGGCCGCCGCGCGCAGCGCTTCGGGCACCAACATCCAACCCTGGCAGGTACAAGTGGTGACCGGCGCGGCCAAGACGGCGCTGTCGGGCAAAATTCTGGAGGCGTTCAACGATCCCGCCGTCGCCGCCACGCATCGCTCGGAATTCCCCATCTATCCCCACGAATGGGTGTCACCGTTCATCGATCGGCGGCGCAAAGTGGGGTGGGATTTGTACGGGTTGTTGGGCATCGGCAAAGGCGATTTTGAACGCACGCACCGCCAGCATGCGCGCAATTTTGAATTCTTCGGGGCGCCGGTCGGATTTATCTTCACGATCCATCGCTCACTAGGTTATGCGGCGTGGATCGACTACGGCATGTTTCTGGGCAATCTCATGACCGCCGCGCGTGGTCACGGCCTGCACACCTGTCCGCAGTTCGCCTTCTCGCAGTTCCATCAAATCATCCGTACCCAACTCGCCCTGCGCGAGGAGCACAAAGTCATTTGCGGGATGGCGCTAGGTTACGAAGATACCGCGGCGGTCGAAAACTCCCTGCGCACTGAACGGGCGCCGCTCGACCACTGGACGCACTTTCACTAAGGCGTCGCGCTCAGGCGGTTAAGCGGGTCAAGGCCTCGCGGTACTTGGCGGCGGTTTTGGTGATAATTTCCGCTGGCAGCCGCGGCCCCGGCGCGCGTTTGTCCCAGTTCAAGGTCTCTAAGTAATCGCGCACAAACTGCTTGTCGAAAGAGGGGGGACTGGTGCCGGGCTGGTAGTCCTCCAGCGGCCAGAACCGCGAAGAATCTGGCGTTAGCGCCTCGTCGATCAGCACCACCTCACCGTTGCGGTCGATGCCAAATTCAAATTTGGTGTCAGCAATGATAATGCCGCGCGCCCGCGCGAAGGCTGCGGCGCCCGCATACAGGCGCAGGGCCACTTCCCGCACCTTGTGCGCGTAGTCGTGACCGATCAGGGTTTGCGTCTGCGCAAAATCGATGTTCTCGTCATGCGCGCCGCTGGCCGCCTTGGTGGACGGTGTGAAAATGGGGGTGGGCAGTGGGTCGGCCAGACGCAAACCTGCGGGCAGCGAGATGCCACACAACTCGCCGCTTTTTTGATAGTCCCGCCAGCCAGAACCGATGAGATAGCCCCGCACCACCGCCTCTACCAGCAGCGGCCGCAATCGTTTGACGACCACCGCACGGCCCTCAACTGCGGCGCGCTCGCCGGGATCGGGTAGAACCTCGGCCAGCGTGAGCCGCGCCAGATGATGCGGCACGGTATCTTCGAAGTGGCGAAACCAGAAACTCGACAGGGTGGTCAGCATCTCACCCTTGCCGGGGATGGGGTCCGGCAACACGACATCGAACGCCGACAGCCGGTCGGTGGTCACGATGAGCAAGTTTTCCTCGCCCACCGCATAGATGTCGCGCACCTTCCCGCGTCCCAAGAGCGGCAAGCTGCGGATATTCGATTCAAATAGCGGAGCGCGGGCACTGGTGTCCATTGCGGGATGTCTCATCTTCAGGGGAGCTTTTTAAAATGGGTCGTGCGCGGCAGGCCTGGCCAACACGGGCAGGTCGCCACTGTCGCCCATCGCGTGGGCCATCAACAAGCGCTTGAGCGGCCCCAGCCGATGGATCAACGCCAGTCCCGCACCGCGCAGCCGGCCTACCCAGGGCTCGCGCGCCAAAAACAGCTGATTGAGTCGGTCGGTCGCCGCCAGCAGCGCAAGAATTTCGCCGCGCCGCTGCCGCTCGTAACGCTGAAACAGCGCGTGCGGGTAGTGGAGCCCGGCCGCACCGACGGCCGCCGCCCGCTCGGCCAGCACCGCGGCGTCGAGCAAGCCCGCATTCAGACCCTGGCCGGCGAGCGGGTGCATCTGATGCGCCGCATCGCCCACCAACACCACCCGACCCGCGCTGTAAGTATTCGCATGGCAGCGGGTCAAGGGGAAAGCCAGGCGCGGACTGCTCGCCAGTACCGCGCCTAGGCGATGCTCGAAAGCGCGGCCTAGTTCGGCGCAAAATGCGGCCTCGCTGGCCGCCACCAGTGCGGCTGCCGCCGTGGGCGTGGTCGACCAAACGATGGCGTACCGCTGCGGATCGGGCAACGGCAGAAAGGCCAGCGGCCCCTCGGCGAGAAACACTTGACGGGCCGTCGCACCGTGCGGCTGGTCGCAGCGCACATTGGCGATCACCGCAGCCTGCGGATAGGGTCGTTCGTCGCACTCGATGCCGACCATTGTGCGCAGCGGGGAGTCACCACCATCGCAGGCGGCGACCGCCCGCGCGGCCAGCAACTGGCCATCGCTCAACTGCAGATGGCAGCACAGTTCGCCGGGCTCCAGCGTCGCGAGCGTCGCCGTGTGCACGCTCACCGCCGGGCGCGCCGCCAGCGCCGCCCACAGCGCCGCCTGTAAGTGGCTGTGTTCCACCATATAAGCCAGCGCTGGTCGCCCGCAGGAAGCCGCATCGAAGGCCAGCGTCGCGCCGCGGGTCGCGCCGCGGGCAGCGTCCCACACCTGCAGACGGTCGTAGGGCGTGACGTGGGCAGCGGCGAGCCGCTGCCAAACCCCGCAGGCCGTGAGAATGCGCCGCGCGGCCGGCGTTAAGGAATACGCGCGCAGATCCTCCCGACCAGTGCTCAGGAGCGGGTTGGCCGGGCCCGTGACCACGGCCACGCGCAAGCCTGCATCGGCCAGCAAACAGGCGGTGGTAACACCAACCGCGCCACCGCCAACGACCACCCAGTCAATTGGCTTCATGCGTTCCTCGCAGCCAGTCGTTGGGGGGCGCGCGCCAGCCCATCAAACGCGCCATCAGGGCGGTGCGCAACGGCGGCAACAGTTCGCACGCCGCCAGCGTTAACCCGCGGCCGACGCCCACCAGCGGCACCTCCAGCGTAAACAGGCGCGCGAGGCCGTGCGAGAAATTGACGGTGCGCTCGTGGTCCGGTTGGCGCTGCGCGGCATAGTTGGCGAGCGCGGCCGGCGCGCCCGGATCCGCGGTGCCGGCGAGGCAGTCGAGCAGCGTGGCAACATCGCGCAGGGCAAGGTTGAGTCCCTGCGCGGCATTGGGGTGGATGGTGTTGGCGGCGTTGCCAATCAGCACCGCCCGCGGGGCCACGAGTTGCTGTGCGCGATGCAGAACTAACGGATGGGCGCGCCGCGAACCCAGCCCCGAAAAACGCCCGTAACGCCAGCCGAAGCGGGCTTGGACATCGGCTAGAAACGCCGCCGGCGAAGCCGCCAGCAGGGCCTGCGCCTCGGTGCTGCGCGCGGTGCGCACCAGCACATGCCGCGCACCACCCAGCGGCAACAGCGCGCAGGGGCCGTCCGGGGTAAAGCGCTCCACCGCGGTATGGGGTTCGGGATGCTCCACGTCGAGGTTAGCCACGACCGCGGTCTGGCCGTAATCGAATTGCCGGGAGGCGATCTCGTAATGGCGTCGCACGACGGAATGGCTGCCGTCGGCCGCCACGATGAGTCGCGCACTGAGGTGCTCCAGGCCGGCCGCGCTGCTCAACTGCAGCGCCACCCGGTCGGCCGCTGGCGCCAGGGTGTGCAGCGTCGTGCCATAAAACGGGGTCAGCAACGGGGCCGCGGCCAACGCTGCGTCGAGCGCGGCCAGCAGCCGGTCGGCGGCACAGACATAGCCTAAGGCCGGCACGCCCATGAGGGCTGCGCGCAGCGTCGTGGAACCATAGTGACCCTGCGCGCTGACCCGCACGCGCTGGATCGGCGTGAGGTGCTCGCGCAGGCCTGACCACAGCCCCAGCGCCACCAGCAGCCGCTGCGAGGAGGACGCCAACGCCAACCCGCGGATGTCGCGACCGGCGGTCGCACTCGCCGGCGGCCGAGCGTCGATCGCCGCCACGCGCAAACCGCAACGGGCCAGCCCAACGGCGAGCGTGGCGCCGGCCAGTCCCGCGCCGATCACCGCGCAGTCAAATTCACGCACCACTAGCGCGCTGCATGACGGACTCAATCTCCGCGACCGATTTGGGCGCATCGTGGGTCAGCACTTCGTGCCCTTGGGCGGTTACCAGGACGTCGTCCTCGATGCGCACGCCGATATTCCACCAGCGTTTGGGCAGTCCTTTAATGGTCGGGGAGAGGTACAGCCCTGGCTCCACGGTCGTCACCATGCCCGGCTCGAACATGCGCCACTCGTCGCCGACTTTGTAATCACCCACATCGTGCACATCCATCCCCAACCAGTGGCCGGTGCGATGCATGTAGTAGGGTCGGAAGGCTTCCGCCTTGAGCTGGCTCCGCCAGCGGCCTGTCAGCAGGCCCAAGCCGATGAGGCCCCGCGTAATGACCTCCAAGGCGGCCAGATGAGGCTCGTTCCAGTGATTGCCCGGGCGCACTTTGGCGATGGCCGCGAGTTGGGCTTCGAGCACGATTTCGTACACCGCGCGCTGCTCGGGGGTAAAGCGCCCATTGACCGGGAAAGTCCGGGTGATATCGCTGGCGTAGTGGTCAAGCTCGCAGCCGGCGTCGATGAGCAATAGGTCGCCGTCGTTCAACACCTGATTATTTTCGGTGTAGTGCAGGATGCAACTGTTGGCACCACCGCCGACTATGCTCGGATAAGCCGGCGAGCGGCTGCCTTGCCCCATAAAACCGTGGAGGATTTCGGCTTCGATTTGATATTCGAACAGCCCCGGCCGACAGGCTTGCATGGCCCGCCGATGGGCCGCCGCGGAAATCTGCGCCGCGCGCCGCATGGTTTTAATCTCTTCGCGGCTTTTGTACAGCCGCATCTCGTGGAGATAGTGGCCCAACGAGTGGCATTGGTCGGGCGCGTGCACCCCCAACCGCCCTTTGTTGGAGACTTGATTCAACCAGCCCACGAGGCGTCGGTCAAAATCTTGATATCGCCCCATCGTGTAATAAATGCGCTCTTTGTTCTCAAGCAGGCCGGGCAGAATGTCGTCGAGGTCGGAGAAAGGGAAAGCGTCATCCGCGCCATAGCGTTCGCAGGCCCCCTCCATGCCAGCCCGCCGGCCATGCCAAGTCTCGGCCTCGGGGTCGTTCTCGCGACAAAAGAGCAGGCATTCGCCCTGCGGGCGGTCCGGCACCAGCACCAGCACCGCCTCCGGCTCGGCGAAGCCGCTGAGATAGAAAAAATCGCTGTCGGGGCGAAACGGGAAGTACACATCGCGGTTGCGCAGGCGCTCCGGCGCCGTCGGCTGGATGGCGATTCCTCCTCGGTCGACGATGTCCATCAGCCGCTTGCGGCGTTTGGCAAATTCTCGTTTATCCATTGCGCAACCTAGTGAATAAGGGTGGTGGGACCCGCAACCGGCGCGGGATGCTCGGCGTTTAGCAATAACGCGCCCATGCGAGCGTATTCGACTACGTCCAGAAAGGCTCGCTCGCCCATTTCGGTGTCTGCTTCGTCGGGTTCGATCTGGCTGATTTTAGCGAGATCCTGCAAAAATTCGCGGCCATCAGCGGTGAGCCCGGGCACCGCCCCCTGCCCGCCAAAACCGGAGAGGAAGCCGCGGCACCACAGACCTAGTGCTGCCGCCCGCTCGGCCAAGGGGGCGGTGTCGGGCGGTAAGACCGGGTTGAAGCTGAAATCGTCGGCCGCAAAACCGCGCAGGGTGTCGCTCAACATCACGTGCAGCGGACTATCCAGCGGCAATTCTTGCCAACGCGCTTGCTCAGCGTAGCCCAGCACGTGGGCAAACCAGCGTGCCGGGTCGAAGTAGCTGGGATTGCTCAGCATGCCGCACAGCATGCCGTGGCACTCACCCGCTTCAATATCGGTGGGCAGGTCGGCGAGGGCGCGGGCAACCGCTGAAAAGAGACTGTCATCAACGCGGTTTCTCATCACGCGCGGCTCGCAGGGTGGTACCGGGGGATTATCACACGCACGCCGCAAGCACAGAAGGCAGGGCACCTCGCCGTCCCGTTGACCGAGTTACGAGCCGGCCCTATATTGCCCCGCACACAGCGAGGAGCGCGGGGGCGGCGTAATCAATGACCATCATCCCTACCGACCAAGTCGATTTGGCCGCCCTCGAGCGTCGCGTGGACGACCTCATCCGCACCATCGATGCCCTCCAGCACGAAAACAGCAACCTGCGGAGCCAGCAGTCGCTGTTGACCGCCGAGCGCAGCACGCTCGTGGAGAAAACCGAACAGGCCCGCAGCCGCGTGGAAGCCATGATTGCTCGTCTGAGAGCAATGGAAACGCGCTGAGCCACCAGCCTGCGCAGAGCACCGACCTATGCCGATACCTTGCCCGAAATCCCCGCCCGCACCGGTCCAACCACGATGACCTCGGCGGCCAAGCCCCTCACCCTGACCATCATGGACAAAGACTACCTGGTGGGCTGCGTCGAAAATGAACGCGAAGCCCTGCTGGCCAGCGTGGAATTCCTCAACGGCAAACTGCGCGAGCAGCGCGACAGTGGCAAAGTAATCGGCAGCGAGCGGGTGGCGGTGATGGCGGCACTCAACATCGCCCACGAATATCTTGATTACCGCAGTACCCACACGGCCGCGACCACCGGTCTGGGCGAGGGGCTGAACCGCATCCAGCAAAAAATTGACGCCGCGCTCGCCCGCGGCGCGACCCCGCCTCCACCACGCCCGTCTACCAACTCCAACTGAAACAATTCCGGCGCAGCGAATCGCGCTATGATTCGCCCCGGTGTCCTCTGCGATGTTTGCCAGTGGGTCGATATCCTTGAGCCAATACTTGCAGCTAAAGGGACTGATCTGGTTAGCGATGGTGTGCAGGTCCGCCCCGCTGCGGAAAGCCTGATTCGCTCCGAGAGGTCCCAGTCTTGAGCCCCCGGTTCAAGATTACGGCCCACAGCGGCATGGTGGAGGGCACCACTTAATTCTTTCGAACTTGGCGGCCATGGTGCAAAACTTTTGGTTGATGAAATCCGAGCCCGAAACCTTCGGCCTGGATAAACTTGCAAGCCTGCCGGACCAAACCACCATGTGGGATGGGGTACGCAACTATCAGGCGCGCAATATGCTGCGCGACGACATGAAGCGCGGCGATCTGGCGTTCTTTTATCACTCCAACTGTCGCGTACCGGGCATAGTGGGGATCGTGAAGATCGTGCGCGAAGGCTATCCCGATCCCACCGCGCAGCGGCCCGAAAGCCCGAATTACGATCCGGCCAGCAAGCCCGATAATCCGCGCTGGTATGTGGTGGAAGTCAAACTGGTGCGCGCGTTGGCTCGCACCATCACCCTCACGGAACTCAAAGCCGATCCGCTGCTGGCCCAGATGCCGTTGGTGCGCCGGGGCAACCGCCTGTCGATCATGCCGGTGAGCGCCGCCCAGTGGCAGCACATCATCGCGGGTGAATAAGGTCTGCCCCCTACCGCCGCACTAACCCGACCTCGCCCCGTCCGCGCACAACACGCCGAAGGTCATGCCGACGGCGCACTGACTGGGCGTTCCACGTGGGCAGAAAATTGTTAACACTGCGCCTTTTGTTAGATGCGCGATAGCGCGCTTGGTGGCGCGCCCAGCCGCCGTCGACGCTGGACTGATATTTGGAGCACCGCCGATGCCGGACCTGTTTAGCCCCTACACCCTCAAGGGCGTCACCCTGCGCAACCGCATTGCCATGTCGCGGATGACCATGTACCGCTCGCGCGACGGGCTGATGAACGACTTCCACCTCATGCTGCTCGGATCACGTGCCGCCGGCGGCTTCGGCCTAGTGTTTGCCGAACAGCTGGCGATTGTGGCTGAGGGCCGGACCGGCGTTGGCTGCGGCGGTATTTACGCTGACGCACAGATCCCCGGCCTCGCCCGCCTGTGCGCCCTCATCAAGGACATGGGTGCCGTACCCGCCGCGCAACTGGGCCATACCGGGCGCAAGGGTAGCGAACTGAAACCCTGGGAGGGTGCAGCACAACTGCCGCCCGATCATCCGGATGGCTGGCAGGTGGTGGGGCCCTCGGCGCTGCCCTTTGGGGGCAAATATCGCTACCCGGTGCACGCGCTAACGCGCACGGAAATCAAGGCTATCCATCGCAGCTATGCGCGCGCCGCCCAACGCGCGCTGGCAGCCGGCTTCGAATGGCTCGAACTGCATTTCGCACATGGCTATCTGGGGGCAAGTTTTTTCTCGCCGATCGCCAACCAGCGCAGTGACGAATATGGCGGCAGCGTGGTGAATCGCACGCGTTTTCACCTCGAAGCCAGCGACGCCGTACCGCGGTGTGGCCCGAACGCTATCCGCTCACCATGCGACTGGGATCAGATGACCTGAACGCGCAGGGCGTGCAGTTCGAACACGCCATTCTTGCCGTTAGTCTGATGAAAGAACGTGGCCTGGATCTGGCTGATCTCAGCCTGGGCTTGAATACCGCCGATCTAGCAACGGCGCCGTTCGCACAATTGGGCTTCATGCTCGAACGCGCGCGCCGGCTGCGCAGTGAAGCGGGGATCCCGGTCGCCACCAGTTGGAACGTGGGCGTGCCCGCGCTGGCCGACCAAGTCATTCGCGAGGAGGTCATCGATTTGGTGATGCTGGGTCGACCGGCGCTGGCCAATCCACACTGGCCGGTGTGGGCCGCGCGCGAACTGGCGCACGCCGATCCTTTCTCGCTGGTGCCCGAGGACTGGGGCTGCTGGCTGCGCAATTTCCGCGCGCACCCAGCCTGCATTGGCTGGCCGCTGGCCAAGACCGGCGAGGGGCCGGCGTAAAGAGCCGCCGTGGGGCTCGCGTTGCGAGTCGCAAACTAAAGCCGCGGGGCTGCATTCACGCGACGTGCGCCGCCTCGCCAGTCAAACACCGAGCTACCGGCAGGTGGACTAAGTGGCGAACAAGCGCCCGTTAAAGCCGCGGGGCGCGCCGCGAGCTGGTGGTCGTAGTGACAGGTTGCTCGCCTAAATCGCGCGACTTAGAAAGCGCGCCGGGGTTAGCTGGAGGCAGCAAAACATAGCGCGCCGCGCTGCGGGCAAACCCAGCCTGCGGCGGTAGTAACCACGTATTCCGGTGGCTTCGATGAGGCGTGGCCCACGCTGTAGGATGGGTTGCGTGCACGAGCGTCTGTGACCGCAATCTCGCGCTTGCGTGGCCGCGCAGCCCTGCTAGGACGCTGCGGCAGTGCAGAAAAAGCGGGGTTTTTTCCAGCCTCCCAGCGGCCGAAATAGTTGACGCGAAGTATGAGGGATCGCATCATCGACTAAGGTAGCGATCCGCAGCCGGCTGGCGCGAAAAACGCCGCGCACCCAGTTCGCTAACCCCGAGCTCACCGTTGAGCCTCCTGCCACGCGCGGCGGATTGAAGCTGGTGGCCAGCAGCGAGATCGAAAAACTTCCTGCTATTGTGGATGAACTGAATGCGGCCATGGACGTGAGCAAAGCGAAATACCGGCTGCCCGCGCGATTAGGAAACACCGCAGCCAGCGCGGTTGGGACCCGCAGATTCCAACGCAGCATCGCCGCTGCGGCCCAGCCTTTTGCTGCGCGGCGCCAGACCGTAACAGTAGCCGCTGCGATGCCCCAACCTGATGCGCGCTAGTCCGGAATTGACCGAGTTCGGCTAGCGGTGAATGCTGGCGACCCCTCCCATGACTCCTGCCCCTTCTTACCCCATGCCAATCCATCCTACTGCCATCATTGACCCCTCGGCCCGCATCGGTGCAGATGTCACCATCGGTCCCTATTGCATCATTGGTGCGGATGTAGAAATCGGTCCGGGTTGCTGGCTGCAGCACCATGTGACGGTCTTGGGCCCGACCAAAATGGGCCAAAACAATCGTTTCTTCGCCTACTGTTCGATCGGCCAGCAGGCTCAGGACCTGAAATATCACGGCGAGCCCACCGGTTTGGAAATCGGCGACAACAATACCTTCCGTGAATTCTGTTCCGTGCATCGTGCGACTTCCCCAGGGGATAAAACGCTGATCGGTAGCGACAATAACTGCCTCGCCTATGCCCACATCGCGCACGATTGTGTGGTGGGGAATCACGTCATTTTCTCCAACAATGTGACGCTGGCCGGCCATGTGTTGGTCGAGGATTACGCCATCCTGAGCGGGCTTAGCGCGGTGCACCAGTTTTGCCGGATCGGCACGCGTAGCTTCACGGGCGGCTGCTCGAAAATCGTTCACAATGTGCCGCCGTACTGCACGGCAGACGGCAATCCCTCACGCGCCCGCGGACTGAACGTCGTCGGTTTAAAACGCGCTGGCTTCTCGCGTGACCAGATCCGAGCGATACGCGAGGTTTTCAATAAAATTTATCGCAGCGGATTAAACAACGCGCAGGCGGTCGCCGAATTGCGCCGCGAAACGCTCACCGAGGAGGCTGCGCGTTTTGTCGATTTCGTCGCTAGCGCCGAGCGTGGCATCGTCCCGGGCGGCAGGACTACTAAAGAAACAGGTCGCACTCTGACGGCAGAAGAGGAAGATTGAAGCGCGTTTAGGCCGGCAGCTTCTCGCTGGCAATACGCGCTCCAGATTACCTGCAACCACCAGTGCACGAGGCCGGGTTGCGGAAAGAAAAGCGCTGTTTCATCAACAATCTGAGTCGCCCCTACGCGGCGCAAAATTGGCACTAGGGTGGTATTGGGTGGGTCGCTGTTGACGACATGGTGGTGGTAAAAATGCGCCGGCATGTTGTGCCCCACCCCGCCGTTCGTGGTGGGGCTAGGGTTAACAGCGGGCTCGGCCAACCGGTGGTCGAGGCAGCCAAAATTTGGCCCCACGTCTGCCTGACTCACCAACTTCTTCGGTGTTTCGGCGGCGGGCCACCGCTGAGCGCGCCGAGCCCCAGCCGACCCCGTCACCGACCTACCGCTCACCCCTCGCGGGCAGCACCCGTCAACCCCGAACGCGACCCCGCCACCCCCGCACAGCGTTGAGGTGCGTAAGGCCAAGGTATATTGCTGCCCCTGAACCGCAGGCAGTAGCATGGCCTGCACCCGCGACGGAGTCGCCGGCCGCGCGCGGTCGTTAACCCGCCGACCAACCCTTGCCCCAAGTGGGCCGCGAAGCCGCCGCGCCACACGCGCCCCTGCGCCAAGCGCCGGGCGGTAGCGGGGCGGGGCGAAGGCCGCCATTAATCCGCAGGGCCCGCGCCGGAGCCGGAGCCGGCGCCAGAGCCAGAGCCCGCGCCAGAGCCGGCGCCAGAGCCGGCGCCAGAGCCAGAGCCGGCGCCAGAGCCAGAGCCGGAGCCGGAGCTGGAGCTGGAGCTGGAGCTGGAGCTGGAGCTGGAGCTGGAGCTGGCAAAGGCTGTTTTTGAACGACCCACTTTGCAACGCGCAGCGCCGCGTTCGAGGACCCTTCAATGTTCGAACTGACGGAAGAGCAGCGCATGCTGCGTGACCTGGTGGCGAAGTTCGTCGACCAGAAGCTCATGCCATTAGAGCCGCAAGTGCTGGCCCGCGAGGCCCGTGGCGGCGAGGTGGGGTTGACTGAAGAAGAATCTGCACCACTGTTGGCGCAGTGTCGCGAGCTCGGCCTATGGGGCCTCGACGTGCCGGAGTCTTACGGTGGTGCCAACCTGCCGAATGTGGCCTTGATGGCGGTCAACGAAGAACTCGGTCGCACCTGCGTGCCGTTCACTTTTCCGCCCGATTCACCCAATCTCCACATGCTCATGGCGGTCGCCGATGACGAGCAGAAGGAGAACTACCTGAAGCCTTACGCTGCAGGCACGGCGCATTCGGCGATCGCCATCTCCGAACCGGGGGCCGGCGCGGATCCCGCTGGCATGATCACCCGCGCCACTCAAGACGGCGCGGACTGGGTGATCAACGGGCGCAAGATCTGGATCAGCCGCATCGCTAAAGCTGATTTCACTATCGTCATGGCGCGCACGGGGGAAGGTAGCCGCCAGGCGGGCATCACGGCCTTCATCGTCGAGCGTGACACCCCCGGGCTCATCATCGAGCGCGAGATCCGCATGCTCGGCGGCCAGCGCACCTATGAAGTGGTATTCGACAATTGTCGGGTGCCGGCGCGACAGATTCTGGGCCAACTGGGGCAGGGCTTCGCGCCCATGCAGTTGCGCCTCACCATTAGGCGCCTGCAGATGGGGGCTTGGTGCACCGGTATGACGGTGCGCGCGTTGGCGCTGCTGACCGAGCAAGCCCGCAGCCGCACCACTTTTGGCGCCCGCCTAGCCGACCGCCAGGCCATCCAGTGGTGGGTGGCCGACATCGCAACGCAGCTCCACGCCTGTCGCTTGATGGTGCTCGACGCCGCCGCCAAACAAGACGCGGGCCGCGATGTGCGGACCGAGGCTTCGATGATCAAAGTGTTCGCCACCGAGATGGCGAGCGCTGCCATCGACCACGCCATGCAGGCGTATGGCGCCATGGGCATGACCAAAGAAATGCCGCTGCAGTTGATGGCGACCCAAGTCCGCACCATGCGCATTTACGAAGGACCCAGCGAGGTCCATCGGATGAGCATCGCGCGGCGGATCCTCGAGGCGCGTCACTGAGCGTCGTGGCGCCCGCACCCGCTAGCCAGCGCCGACCCAGGCGTGCGCGCGCACCCGCATCACCGGGCACGAACCACCGCCAGACTGCGGCCCGGCGAGTGGGTCACCGGTGATTTTTCAGGTGGATCTCTAGCCGGCCTTGGCGCCACGCCTACGGTGGCGCGCGGGCTGAGAGCACACGGGTGCCCCGGTGGCAGCCGGCTGCCGCGTGCCCCTGCTCACCCAGGCCAGCACGCAACCCCCACAGAAACCGGGCGGGGCCGCCTACGCCCGCCCCATCGGCGCGCGCGTGCTGCGCTGCTGATCAGCGAAAGTGCGGCATGACCTCGGCGGCGAAAAGGCGCAGCGAGGCCAGAATTTTCTCTTGCGGCAGGCCCGGCAAAATACTGACGAAATTGACTTCGGTCACCCCAACGTCGACCGCCGACTGCAGACACGCCCGCGCGTGGGCGGGATCGCCAAAGACCGTCCGCCCGTCGTATAGCAAATCAAAATCCATCAGGGCTTCGATGCGCTTCGCCATGCCCTCATAGCCTTGATAGTCCTTAGACCAGCGGTCGGCCGCCACCGCGTCGCGCAGATGGGCAACGTAGCGCAGGATGGGTTCACGCACGGTGGCGCAGGCACTTGCGGCGTCGCGTTCGACGTAGAGATGGAAGGTCGCCATCACCCCGTGGTCTTCCACTCGGTGGCCCGCCTCGCGCAGCGATTGATGGTAGAGCGCGATGGTCTGACCCACGATGTCCATGGACATCGCGTAGGGAATGACCATGAGGTCAAAGCCTTGGTGACCGGCGTAAATCACCGACTCTGGGGTGGCCACGGAGCCCACGATGATGCGCGGGCGGCGCTGCACCGGGCGAGGCCGCATTTCGACGTTATCGAAATGATTAAATTTTCCGTGATAGGAGAAGCGCTCGTTCGCGAAGGCGCCGAGCAGTACTTCCACGCCCTCGTTGAAGCGTTCGCGACTCTCGCTCATGTCGACCTGCAGCGCCTCGTACTCGAAGTTCAGAAACGCGCGGACCACGCCGATGTCGAGCCGCCCGCCCGACATGGCATCCACCATCGCCAGTTGTTCGGCAACGTTGATGGCGCGATTGACCGGCAGCGCAACGCCGGCGGTGCCCAGCCGCATGCGCTTCGTGCGCTGCGCGAGCGCGGCCAGCAACAGCGCCGGGTTGGGAATGTCGCCGCCATAGGGCGTGAAATGATGCTCAGCCGCCCAGACCGCGTCGAAACCTAGCGCCTCAGCCAGTTCAACCTGGGCAAAAATTTGCTGATAGAGCGTGGCGGAATCCCGATGCACAGCGGCATCGAAGGTCGGCAAATAGAGCAGACCAAATTTCATGTGGCGGTTCTCTCTTAGGGTCGGTAGCGGCACGCGACCGACGGGAGAACACACTGGAGCCGCTCGCCGCTTTACGCAAGTGACCGTGCGGGTCCCGCCCGCCGCAGGTCGCGACTTGGCCACCGCAGGTCGCGACTCGGCCACCGCAGCGGCGCGACCTGCGGCCGCTCACCACTTCGCGCCAGCGGCGCACGCGGCTACGAACTTGCGGGCGCTGAGTCTTCAGTGTCACATTGGGGTTCTGTTTACCGTGGAGTCGAGCCATGCCGTTGCACGAAGTCTTCGCCCCCACCAAGGTCGCGGTCATTACCGGCGCGGCCGACGGCATTGGCCGCGCTGCTGCCGAACGCTATGCCAGCTTGGGCATGCACCTCCTGCTGGCGGATATCCACGGCGAGCGCCTTGCGGCCCTCGCCCGTGAGTTGGTGCCGCGCGCGGGGCAACGCGTGCTGACGCAGGTCGTCGATGTGGCCCGCCTGGCGGAGGTAGTGGCGCTCAAAGAACTGGCCTATCGCGAGTTCGGGCGGGTCGATGTGCTCATGAACAATGCGGGCACCTCGCAGCCCAACACTGCCTGGGGCGACCTCGACGCGTGGCGGCGGATTATCGAGGTGAACCTGTGGGGGGTGGTGCATGGCATCCACGCGTTCACCGGTGCGATGGTCGCGCAGGGCACGCCGGCCCTCATCATCAATACCGGTTCCAAACAAGGCATTACCAACCCACCCGGTAACCCAGCCTATAACCTCAGCAAAGCGGGCGTGCGTAGCGCCAGCGAAACCCTCCAACACGAACTGCGCAACACCCCAGAGTGCCGGGTGAGCGCACATCTGCTGGTGCCCGGCTACACCTACACCGGCTTCACCCAGCGCAAGAGCAAGCCGGACGGCGCATGGCTCCCGGCCGAGGTCATCGATTACCTGCTGGCAGCGCTTAGCCGCGGGAGCTTCTACATTATCTGCCCAGACAACGAAGTGAGTAGCGCAGAAGACGGGCGACGCATGCGCTGGGCTGCGGGCGACCTGTCGGAAGACCGACCGCCGCTCTCGCGCTGGCATCCCGACTACCAAGAGGCCTACAAAAACAGCTAGCGCGGCGCCACCACCCCGCGCCCCACGCTGGCCGCTTGAGGAGCGACCGAGCGTGCGCCCCGCGCGGGGACTCGGCGGTCCCAGCGCCAGCGCCCTAGCGCCCGGCCCGTCGCGGTGCTCCTCGATAGCGCGGCTCGAGGGTCAGGTCTTGCCGAAAGCCTGAGCGACGCGAAGGGCCGCAGCGCGCGCGTTGCGGCGGCGCGAGCGCGTGGCTTTCGTTTACACGTTGAACCGGAAATGCATCACATCGCCGTCGCGCACGATGTAGTCCTTACCTTCCAGGCGCAATTTGCCGGCGGCCTGAGCACCCGCTTCCCCTTTGCCGGCGATGTAGTCGGCGTAGGCGATGACTTCGGCGCGG
>SHZJ01000055.1 GCA_009692365.1 Gammaproteobacteria bacterium | reverse complement strand
CCCGGCGGCACGCCCGCGCCCGGCGGCACGCCCGCGCCCGGCGGCGCACCCGCGCCCGGCGGCACGCCCGCGCCCGGCGGCACGGCGTCGCTGGCGGCGCGCTCTTCGGGCGTGAAAAACAAGCGTCCTAAATCGTCGCTCGCGCAGACCGGCAGCCCACCGCCCAGCAGCAAAAATATCGCCCAGGCGGGACCCCTCACGGCGACGGGCGGCGCGGCTCGCGGTCGGCGAGCGTGTACCAATCGAGCGCACACACGGCGCGCAGTCCGCGGTCGCCTGCAGCCCCACTTTCCACCGGCAACGTCGCCCGGCTGAGCGTGCAGTCGTGCACGCTGTAAAGCCCTTCTGCGTGGTCGCTCAACCAGTGCAACATCCAGACTAAATCCCCTTCGTGGCGCAAGCCCAGCGTGAGTTTCATGCGGCTCACAAAAAGCTTGAAAGTGCTGGCGGGCAGCGGAAAATCGGGCGTATAGGGGGCTTGCGCGCCGATTTCCCAGGTCAGATCAGGCAGCGCGCGCGCCGCCGCCATGCCGTGGAGAGCCTCGACCCAGCTCAAGCGATGTTCGGCGCCCAGAATGCCGCGCTGTTCGAGTTGGAGCAGGGCCGGATAGAAATCGACGATGGCGCGCGCCTGCGCGTCGAGCGACAGGTAGTTGCGCGTGGCGAGGTTGAAGCGGGCGCGTTGGACCGCGTATTCCTGCGCCATCGCGCCCCGAAAATAGTGCGTCGCCCCCAGCATGGCGCCCACCAACAGCAGGCACCCCACAAAAATAGCCAACGTGCCGCGGAGGGGCGTCCAACTATTCCACGGGTGTGGCATGCGCAACTCCCAGGACAATTTTGAGCGCAAAATTCGCCGGCGTTACCGCCCCGGCCTGCGTGGGGGCACCGCTCATGACGGCATCCGAGCTGAGGTTAATGGGATATTCCAGCACCTCCACCGCGTAGACCGCAGCGTTAGCCCGCAGCAGTTCGGCCAACCCATCAACCGCCGCGATCGCCGTGCGGTAGTCCCCCGCAAAAGGCCGAACTTCGCCCCGTGCAATGCCGATGTGGTAGCCCCAATAGCGCGGATCCGGGGCCAGCGGTGCCGGCTGTGCGGTGCCGATGGGCGCGTCCGGCGTGCCCGCGGCCAGCCATTCCACCGCGTCCAGGCGCAGCGTGGGGGCGGCGGCGAGCGCCTGCCCCAAGGTTTGCAGCCACGGCACGGGCGTGTGGCGTCGTGCGCCGAGCGCCGCTGCCAGTTCAACCGCCGGGGTGATTTGCGCGGGCTCCACCCGCGTGGGCGGCAAGCCGCGTCGTCCCAAGTCAAAGCGCTCGGCATAGAACCCCGCTTTTTCGGCGGCGTCCAGCGCCTGCCGCTTAAGGGCAATGGCGGCCATGAAATCCAGCGTGCTCCACAGCGTGCCCCCCAGCAGCAGCAGCGCCGAGGCGACTAATAGGCCGACCCCGGCGCGGTACACCCGGGAGTCCCGCGTCTCATCGCGAGGCGCGTACTGCGCGCGCGGCGGGGCATCCAGCAGCAACTGGGCAAACAGCATATCGCTATAGGGCGTGGCAACGTCACCCGGGATCCGCAGCCCGCGCGCCACCGTTGGAACAGCGACCAGCGTAAAGCGCTGGGTGTCCGAATCACGGCATTCGTGGCGCAGGTCCTCTAGCAAACTGCCGTGGCTGAGGACATAGACTTCCAGCGGGCTGTCGCGGGCAATCAGCGCCAAACTATTGATATAGCGGCGCAGTTTATCCAGCTCGCTCAGCAGTTGTTCGGTGGCGCTGAGCGTGCCGCCGCGTGGCATGGCGGCCAACCGACTGACCGTGAGATGCCCGTCGCGAAAAAAGCTTTGCCGCAAACCACCCCCCTGCTGCACGGTGATCAGCAGCACATTGGGACCCTTGGCACCGAGCTTCGGCAAGAGGGCGCGGCTCACCACCGGCAGCGAATGCAGGCCCATCAGAGGCACCCGCGCGGTCCTGAGCGCCGCCACCCAGGGGGCGACGACCTCCGGGCGAGTCAGCGCGCAGAGCAACCACCGATGGTCACGGCGCCCCGTGGTTTCCCGTCCCTGAGCTATCGCCAACCAGTACGGCGTGCCGCGAAACTGCCGGGCAAACCGCCGGCTCAGCATTGCGTGCCGCTCGCGGGCCGAGACCTTGGGCAGAGTGTCCTGCCGATACTCCTCTTCCACCACGTCCACCAGCAGCAAAATGGGCGTGGGAGCGGCGCTGGTTAGATAGCGTGCGAAGACGGCCTCGCCGGCACTGCCTGGGGCAAACTGCAGCGCCTCGCTAAGCCGCCCGCCCCGAGTGAGGTAAAGCGTGGCGCGATCGGCTGCGATCAGCAGCACCCGCTGGCCGGCGACGCTAAATTTTAATCCGGGTAAAAAGGTCATAAAGCGGCCCAAACACGGCTGACACTATCCACAGCATAAACAGCCCCAAGAGGGCGATCATGACGGGCATCAGCAGCGTTTGCAGACGGGTGACAGATTCGCGGACATCGCGGGTAAAAAAATAAGTGACGTTCGCCAAGGCGTCTTCCAGCGCGCCGGTGTTTTCGCCCACGCGCAGCATGCGCACGACCAGCGGCGGGAACAGTCCGGTGGCGGCGAAACTCGCGCTGATCCCGCCCCCATCAGCAATCATGCGTCCGGCATCGCGCAGCGCGCGCCGGATGGCAAGGTTACCCGCCACCTCTTCGCCGGCGCGCAGGCACTCGAGCACCGTAATGCCGGAGGTATACATGATCGAAAACACCTCGCAAACGCGACTCACAATGATTTTCTGCAACAGCGGCCCAAATACCGGCGCGGTGAGCTGCCAACGGTCCCAGCGTAAGGCGAGGTCGGGGTCGCTGCGGATCGCAGCCCACAGCCCCGCCCCAACCAACAACGGCGCACCGAAAAGCACCGGCCAATAATTGGCAAAGACCTGCGAGAAGGCAACCAGAATGCGCGTTTGCAGCGGCAATTCCTGCCCCATATTGGCGAGAAAACTCAGCAACTGCGGCACGACGTAAATCATCAGAAACAAAATCGTGAACGACAGCATCGCCGCCACCAGCGCCGGATACAGGAGGAGTCGCCAGGTCAGTGCCGCCTGCTCGTCCTGCCATTTCAGGTTCTCGATGATTTTTTGCAAGACCTGCGTCAAGCGCCCGCTGTGCTCGCCGGCCCGCACCAAACTCACCAGCACCGGGTCGAAAACTTTGGGAAATATCGCCATCGCCCCCGATAAATTTTGACCGCCTTCGATGGCATCGATCATCGCGGCGGTGACTTCCCGCAGCCGCCGATGGCCAATGCTGTCGCGCAAATCTGCCAGCCCCTCGAGGATCGGCACCCCCGCGCGCACCAGTTGCTCCAGATGAAAGCAGAAGTTGATGAGGTCGATGCGCCGGATCCCAGTGCGGTCATTTTCCGCCGCCCGCGCCCCGCGCACCCGGCAGGTCACGAGGTCGAGGCCCAGCCGCGCCAGCCGCACTTCGAGGTCTGCCACATTGGCCGCTTCAAGACGGCCGCGCCGGGTGCGGCCCCGGGCGTCTATTGCCTTGTAAGCAAACGCTGCCACGCCGCCGCTCAGACCACGCGGTCCGTGAGATCAACGACCCGCGCCACCTCATCCAACGAGGTCAGTCCCTCCAACACCCGCCGAATGGCCACTTCTGCCAAGGACACGAAACCGCGTGCACGCGCCGCTTCAAGCAGCTCCCGGGCACTCCCTCGGCGCGCGATGAGGTCGTCTAATTCGCGGTCAAAACGTAGCAGCTCCATGATGGCTGCGCGCCCTTGATAGCCTTGATGTTCGGTATGCCGCCAGGCGGCCGCCACGCGGCGCACCGTGCTCGGGTCGCCGGGGGCGAGGCCCAAGATCCGGCGTTCGATGGCCGAGGGCTGGCTGGCTTCAGCGCAGCCCGGGCGCAGCCGGCGTACCAGCCGCTGGGACAAAATGCCGATGAGATTACCGACCATCAGCTCTGGACGTACGCCCATGTCGCTCAGCCGCGGAATCGCGCCGAGCGCGGAATTTGCGTGCAAGGTCGAGAACACCTGATGGCCGGTCATCGCGGCCCGAAACGCCATGGCCGCGGTTTCTTCGTCGCGAATTTCCCCCACCAAAATAATGTCCGGATCTTGGCGCAGCATCGAGCGCACGCCGCTCGCAAAATCGAGCCGCACAGCCTCGTTGAGCGAGGTTTGGCGAATCATGCCCAGCGGATATTCCACCGGATCCTCCAGCGTCATGATATTCACCGATTCGGTGTTCAAGTGATTGAGCAGGCTGTACAGGGTGGTGGTTTTGCCCGATCCGGTTGGCCCACAGACGAGCATCAGACCCTCTGGTCGCGCCACCATCAACTGCAAAAGATGGAGGATATCGGGGTCCAGCCCCAGTTCGTCGATAGGCACGATACCTTTCTGACGATCCAACACCCGCAGCACGATGTTCTCGCCGTGGATGGTGGGAATAGTAGAGACCCGAAAATCGATTTGGCGCCCGGATAAAGACAACGTAATGCGGCCATCTTGCGGGGCGCGGGTCTCCGAAATGTCCATTCCGGACATCACCTTTAGCCGCACCGCGAGCGCCGACCAATGGTTTTTATGCAAGCTGCGAATTTGGCGCAGCACGCCATCGATACGGTAGCGGAAGCGCAAAAAACCGTCTTCCGGCTCGAAATGGATATCCGACGCGCCGCGCTTGACCGCATCGGCCAACAGCGCGTTAACCAGCCGTACCACGGGTTGGCTATAACCTTGGGGATCGAGTTCCAGGCTGTCGTAGTCAATTTCGCCAGTTTCAATTTCCTGCAGGATGCCATCCACGGAAAGCTCGAAACCGTAGAATTGATCGATGGCTTTCTCGATGTCGGCTTCACCCGCCATCAGCGGCACGATTTCGATATCGGGGTCGATAGCCGAGGCAATTTGATCCAGCGCCACGACGTTAAAGGTGTCCGCCATCGCCAACGTTAGGCGCTTGTGCGCCCCATCGAAGGTCAGCGGGAGGGTGTGAAAACGGCGCGCCAGATCTTTGGGAATGAGGCGAATGGCCTCCGCCTCTACCACCACTTTAGTGAGATCGGCTTTTTGCTGGCCCAACGCGCCACCCAGCACATCGAGGATAACGGCCTCGGTCGCAAAACCCAGGCGGACGAGAATTTTGCCCAGATGGTCCCGATTGTGGCGCTGCTCTGTGAGTGCGATGCGCACTTGATCGGGGCTCACCACGCCTTTTTGCACCAGCAGCTCGCCGATGCGCAGCATCGTGCGGGTGACGCTCACGGCGTGGTGGTGCCTTCGCCGCCCAGCTGCGCCACCCGGGTGGTGGCCGCCGTTGGCGCAAAAGTCCCGCCGTGCACGCGCAGCGCTAGCGCCTTGCGGTACCAAGTGAGGGCCGCCGCGCCCTGCCCTAGCCGGTCAAGACTCACGGCCAGATTAAAGGCGTAGTCGGCGTTCTCCGGTGCGCGCGTGGCGGCGGCAAAAAACGCAGTTTGCGCTTCGGCCCAACGCTGCGCCTGCGCGTAATAGCTGCCCAGCGTGAACTGCGCATGGGGATCGTCGGGGTCGGCACGCAGCATCTGACGCAGGCGAGTCTCGGCGTCCGCCGCACCCGCACCGCCTTCCAACAACAGCAGCGCCGCGGTGGCGGTGGCGTTGCGCGGCTCCCGGGTGAGCACCGCTAGATAGCGCCTGCGCGCCTCCGGCAGAGCACCTTCGCTGAGCGCGAGGGCCGCCAGCCCCAGCTGCACATCGAGACGCTCTGGGGTGTCTGCCAGTGCTTGGAGATAGAGCGTGCGGGCCTGCGCCAGCTGGCCGGCGGTGAAGGCGGCGTAAGCGCGGGCCACCAGATCGTTGGCCGCCACCGGCGCGCCGGGGCTTTTGGTGATGTGGATCTCGCGCGCGGGCCGGGCCTCGGCGAGGGCGGGCCGGGGCAGGGTTGGCGGCACGCCCACGATCGGCGCGAGCGCGGCCACCAGCGCCGGCGGGTTGGGGCGCGGCGCGACGCTGGGCGGGGCTGCGGGGGCGGGCGGGCGGGCGAGTTCTAGCTCGGCGGCCAAGCGGGGGGAGGGCAGCGGACGCACCACCGGTGCTTGCCGCCAAACATAAACACCCACCGCGCCCAGGCCGAGCGCTAAGGCTAAAAACACGCCAATGACCCCGACCAGCCAGCGCTGGACGCCCACGGTGCGGGTCGCCTCGAAAAGGGTGTCGGCAGCCACCACGGTGGGGTGAGCGATGCTGCCCAGCACCCGGCTGGCGCTGGGCTCCACCGGCCCACCGTTGGGCGTTGGCACCAGCGGCACCAAGCTCGGCCACGCCGAGTCTGCCGGCGCGGGCGCGGACGGGTCGCCCGGCGCGACCGGGCGTTCCAGCCGTTCTAACTGCAGGTCCGCGCGGTCTGCCGAGGGCGGGCGCTCCGCGAGCTGCTGTTTGTCGGCTTCGGCCCGACGCAGGGCATCCATCAAGAGGCTCATCGCGCGCGGCGCCCCGCAGGCGGCTCAGCGGGCGGCTCAGCGGGCGCGCCGCGAGGTGGCGCGGGGTGGCTGCGGCCGCGCGCCGGACGGACCGAGCAACGGCGGCCATCCCGGGGGCTCATTGCGGCTGGCTCATTGCGCTTAGAGACTCGGCGCGCCGAGCGTCCCGACAAACTGGCGGTAGGCGCGCAGGTCTTGGTCGAGACTCGGTTGGGTGACGACCACCGGGCGCAGAAAAATCACGAGCTCGGTTTTTTTGTTATGCAGTTCCTCGCTGTGGAACAGCAGCGGGCCGAGGAATGGTAATTTGGCCAACCCCGGCACTTCGCGTTCGGCGGAGCGCCGTTCGTCCTGCATCAAACCGCCCAGGATGCCCACCTGACCGTTCACCAACTTGAGCACCGATTCCATTTCCCGGGTGCGGATGATGGGCACCAAATTCGTGATGTCGGCGTCCCCGCCGCCGTTCAGGCGCGTTGCCAACTGCGGGCCGGGGTCGATGGCATCGCCAACTTTCTGGGAAATGGTGGGGCGCACGGTCAGCGTTACCTCCTGATTAGCCGAAATTTGTGGGGTTACCGCCATCACCAGCCCGACGGGCACGGAATGGATTTCACTTTGCACAAAAGTGCGGCCTTGCCCGTTCTGGGTGGCGTCGGTGTTGGTGACTGCCACGGAAAAATACACCAGTTCCTCCACGACTTTTAGTAGGGCCGTCTGATTATTGAGCACCATCAGGCGCGGACTCGACAGGACCTTGGTATCACCGAATTCGCTCAACAGTTGCACCGTGGCTTCCACCAAGCGGCCGTCGGCGTCTGGATTACGGTACCCGAAAGTGAACGATGACACTGCCCCTTCGATCACGCCACTGGCCGCCGCACCGATGAGGGTTTGGTTGAAGGCGACCCCGGCCGCGGTTTGCGCGAGTACGACCCGCCAATCCACGCCCGCCTGATATTGATTATTGAGGCTCACTTCCACCACCGTTGCCTCAATCAGCACCTGGCGGCGCGCGTTCAGCAGCACCCGGTCGATGAAATCGGCAATCAGTTCGTGCTGGCGGCCGCTCGCCTTGATCGACAGCAGACCCGCCTCGGGATTCACCACCAACGCAGCCGAGGCGAGCGGGTCGCCGGTGGCCGCACCCGCGTCGCCGATGATCGCGGCGAGGTTGGCGGTGAGCGTTTCCCAAAAGCGATTCGAGGCCCGCGAGTTCACGCGGGTAGCAGAACTATTGGCGCCCTGCGCGCCACCGCTGCGCGCATTGCCGCCGGACTGTTCGGCGCCACCTTCGCCGGTCGTGGCGACTTGGGTGGCGATATTGACGGTGGTCTCGGTGTCGCGGGACAAATTGACGTAGCCGACCTCGTAGGTCTGAAAATAGGGGTCGTCGCGCACCACGCTCACCGTGTCGCCTTGGATGGCGTAGCGCAAATTCACTTGGCGAGCGACTCTCTCGAGGATTTGGGGCAGCGTTTGATCGATGGCATTGAGCGTGACTTGCCCCTCCAAATCACCGGGCACATCCAGATTGACGGCCGCATCCCGCGCCAGGGCGAACAGCAATTCGCGCACTGGCACCGCGTTGACCACCACCGTGTAGCGCGCGCTGCGGGCCGCCGTCTGGGGCGGGGGTACGAAAGAGGTCGGCGCCACGATCGCGGGGATGGGGTCAGCGGCGCGCGGCAGCGCCGCCAAATGCCCCGCTGCGGGTGGCGGCGCGGGCGGGCGCAACTGGGCGCAGCCGACCAAGGCCAGCGACGCCCAGCCCAGCAGCTGGCAACGCCGCACGGCGGGCGGGCGGCGCGGGCTCATCGGGGCCGCGCCGGCGTCGCCATGGCGGGCGGCGGGCGGTTGGTCGGCGGGGGCAAATCATCGCGCCACCACGCGCGGCGTCGCCCCGCCTGCTCGGTGGCCCCGGCGGGCTCGGCCGCGGGGCTGCTCAAGGCCCAGGACAGAGCGGCGAATTCTCGGTTGCTGGGCCCCGGTTGGCCCGCGGCCAGCGGCGCCGGCGGCGGCTTCAGGACCGCGCCTGCGAGCCAACCCGCGCCGCCCACTAGCAGCAGGGTGCCCATGACCAGCCACGCGGCGCGCCCGGCGCGGGGCGCCGCAAAACGGCTGTCGCGGGCGGCCAACACCACGTGCTGAGCGCTGACCCGCCGCGCGGAGACGGTGAACGCCGCCAGCAAGGCTTTGTCGGCCAGTATATTGACCCGCCGCGACCAGCCCCGCGAACTGCGCGCCACCGCCCGCACGGCGGCCGGGCTGAACAGTTCGGGCCCACGATAGCCGCTGGCGTGGAGGCGCGCGTTGAGGTAATCCCGAATCTCGCGGACGGTCAGCGGCGCCAATTGAAAATGAAAGGTAATGCGCTCGTTGAGCTGACGGATGGCGTGCCCGGCCAGCTTCCGGTCGAGCTCGGGCTGACCAAACAGGACGATTTGCAGCAGTTTGTCTTGGGTGGTTTCCAGGTTGGACAGGAGACGGATTTCCTCCAGCGTGGCGGTGGGCATGCTCTGCGCTTCTTCCACGAACATCACCACCCGGCGATTCGCGGCGTGGCGGGCCAGCAAATAATCGTGCAGGCTCTGCATCACTTCGCTGCGGGACGCGGCGCGCGCGACCGGCAGTTCCAGCTCCAACACCATGGCGTGGAGGATGTCCTCAGGTGCCAGCCGCGGGTTGGCGAGGTAAATGATTTCGCACTCGTCGGGCAGCGCACGCTCCAGCATCCGACACAGCATGGTCTTGCCGCTGCCCACCTCGCCCACGACTTTGATGATGCCCTCGCCCCGCACGATGGCGTACACCAGCGCGGCCAGCACCTCGCCGCGCTGGCCGCCCGGAAAAAACAACGCCGGGTCGGGCGTGATTTTGAACGGTGGCTTGGCGAGTCCGAAATATTGGCAGTACATCGACGCTACTCCAAGGGAGAAGTGAGGCCCAGACGAGCCAATTTGCTGTAGAGGGTGGTGCGATTGACCCCCAATAGCCGTGCCGCATGGGCAAAATTGTGCGGCTTCAGCGCCAGCGCCAGGGCGACATAACAGCGCTCCACGTCGGCTAATTCTTCGGCCAGACGAAACTCTCCGGCGCATAAGCGCGCCGCCAAACCCGTGGCAGCTGGGCCGTCGTCGGGGGCGCAGGGCGCGGGCTCCAGCTCCGCCTGCAGATCGGCGTCCGCCACGCAGGCCCCCGGGTAACGGCAGCCCAGCCTTATCACGAGATTGCGTAATTCGCGGACATTGCCGGCAAAGCCATAGCTCGCCAGGCGCCGCGCGGCGGCCGGTGCCAACGAAAATGGACTGCCCTGAGCGGCGTAGGCTTGTTGAAAATGAGCCAGCAGCAGCTGCCAGTCGTCGGCGCGTTCGCGCAGCGGCGGCACGTTGACCTGCAGCACCGATAAACGATGGAATAAGTCGGCGCGAAACTCGCCGCGCTGCACCGCTGTCCGCAGATCACGATTGGTGGCGGCCACAATGCGCGCTGCCGCCCGGCGCGCCTGCGTTTCGCCGAGGCGGTAGTACTCGCCGTTTTCGAGCACGCGTAAGAGCTTGGCCTGCAGCGCCGGGGGGATCTCGCCCACTTCATCGAGCAACAGCGTGCCGCCGCCGGCGGCTTCAAAAAAGCCCGCCCGCGCCTGCTCGGCCCCGGTGTAGGCGCCGCGCGCATGGCCAAAAAGTTGGGCGGCGAGGAGTTCGGGGGTGAAGGCCGCGCAATTGAGCGTCACCAGCGGGGCGGCCGCGCGTGGCCCCTCGCGGTGCAGACACTGCGCCACCAGTTCCTTGCCCGTCCCCGATTCCCCGCTGACCAGCACCGGGAAGGGCGACTGGGCCAGCTGCCGCACCTGCGCGCGCAGGCTCACCATGGCGGCACTGCTGCCTAGCAGCAGTTGCTGGGTGGCCGCCCCCGCGCCGGGACTACTCGCCCGTGACATGGATAGCGCCCGCCGGCGCACCCAAGGCTAGTCGTGACAACCCCGCGGCGTGCTGCACGCGGCGTGACGGCCGCCGGCGCGCACCGTGCTGGGGGCGGGCCTCACGGGCCAGCACCGGCCCCCGGCCCCCGGCCTCCGCGGCGCAACGATTTATGCGCGCTGCGGCCACGCGCTGCCAAAACCCCGGGGCGGGGCCGGGGCGGGGCGTCAGCGAGCAAGGTGGCGGTGGGTCGGGCGGCGTTATTGGGGCGTCAAAGTCGGGCAGCGGCGGCGGCGGGCTTGGTGCGCGGCGCGCGGCCGGCGCAAGCGGCGCGAGCACGGGCGTCCCCGCGGGCCACCGCCGGCAGCCCACGCCGCGTGGCTTAGGCGGGTGGTGGCCGGTCATGGTCCCCACGCAAGCCTAGATTGCCGAAAATCGCCTCCAGCGTGTCGTGCTGGTTCATGGTGTAGAAGTGCAAACCCGCAGCGCCTTGGGAGATGAGGCGCTCGCACAAGGCCGTTGTGACATCGACCCCAAAAGCGCGGATCGCCGCGCGGTCATCGCCAAAATCTCGCAGCCGCTGGACTATCCAGCGCGGCACCTCGGCGCCGCACATCTGCGAGAAGCGCATGAGCTGGGTAAAATTAGTAATCGGCATGATGCCCGGCACGATGGGAATGGTGATGCCCAGCGCCGCACAGCTGTCCAGAAAACGGAAGTAGGCGTCGGGGTTATAAAAATACTGGGTGATGGCGCTATCTGCGCCAGCGTCTACTTTGCGCCGAAAATTTTTCAGATCCGCCGCCGCCGACAACGCTTGGGGATGGAACTCGGGGTAGGCCGCCACTTCGATATGAAAGGCACCGCCGGTCTCCGCCCGGATGAAACTCACCAGTTCGCTGGCATAACGCAGTTCGCCCATGCTGGTCAGGCCTGACGGCATGTCGCCCCGCAGCGCCACGATGCGGCGCACGCCCGCAGCCTGGTAGTGCTGGAGCACCGTGCGTAATTCCGCCACGGGCGTGCCCATGCAGGAAATATGGGGCGCGCTATCGATGCCGGTGGCGGCGCGCGTTGCCAGCACCGTTTCCAGCGTGAGCTCCCGCGTACTGCCACCGGCCCCGAAGGTTACGGAGAAAAAGCTGGGTTGGTAGGCGGCCAGCCGCGCACGGGTGTCGGCGAGGCGCCACTGCGCGTCCGCAGTTCGCGGCGGGAAAAACTCGAAACTCAGATTGGAACCCGTTACAGCCATGGCTAGCCTCTCCGCGTCGCTGGGTTGGTGGGGCTGCTAGCGAGTGGTGCGATGCGCGCACCAGCCCTCAGCAGCCCACCCCGCGAGCGCTCGATGAATGATGTTGAAGGTGCAAACCACCCCAATGTACCGGAGCCCCCAAGGACTGTCGCCATCGCCTGATCCTCGCTCCTGAGCTTTAGTCGGGCCGCCCGCATCACCGGGAGGCAGCGTGGCCGCTGACCCCGCTGGCCCACAAGCACGCCAGCCGGCCGCCGCGCGGCGCAGGAGGAATTCCCGCCCGCCGTTGGGCCGTTCACCTGAGCGATTTCGCCGAAACACGCCGTGTTGGAGTAGTGCTTGGCTGTTGTCAGGGCGGTGCTGCGGCTAGAATCAGCAGTCTTTGCCAACCCGGCCGGCACGGTGCTGCGGCCAGCCGGTCTTAGCGCCCCTTAATCGCCCCGCCCTCGGGCCGAGGATTCCCCTCATGACGCATTCCCCCACCCGCCGCACGCTGGCCAATGCCATCCGGGCACTGAGCATGGATGCCGTACAGGCCGCCAACTCGGGGCACCCGGGTGCCCCGCTGGGGATGGCGGATCTCGCCGAAGTCTTATGGCGCGATTTTTTGCGGCACAACCCCGACGACCCGCGTTGGCCCAACCGCGACCGCTTCGTGCTGTCGAACGGGCACGGCTCGATGCTGCTCTACGCCTTGCTGCATCTCACCGGCTATGACCTGCCGCTCGCGGAGCTCAGGAACTTCCGGCAGTTTGGCTCGAAAACACCCGGCCATCCCGAGTTTCAGCACGCCCCGGGCGTCGAAACCACCACCGGCCCTTTGGGTCAGGGTCTCGCCAACGCCGTGGGCATGGCGCTCGCCGAGCGCATGCTCGCCGCCCAGTTCAACCGCGCAGATTTTGCACTGGTCGACCACCATACCTACGTGTGCGTAGGGGACGGCTGCCTGATGGAAGGCATTTCGCACGAAGCCTGTTCACTGGCGGGCACGCTGGGCTTGGGCAAACTCATCGTGCTCTACGACGACAACCGCATTTCGATCGATGGGGAAGTGAGCGGCTGGTTCACCGACAACACCCCCGCCCGCTTTCGCGCCTATGGCTGGCAGGTGCTGGAAAACGTCGATGGCCACGACGCCGCCGCCGTCCACGCCGCCCTGACGGCGGCGCGCGCCGAGGCCCAACAACCCACGCTCATTTGCTGCCGCACGGTGATCGGTTTTGGCAGCCCCCATAAAGCTGGCAAATCGGCCGCCCACGGCGCGCCGCTGGGCGAGGCCGAAATCACCGCGACCCGCGCGGCCCTGGACTGGCCCCACCCGCCCTTCGAAATTCCCCACGAGGTCGGGGTCGCCTGGGATGCGCGGGCCCAAGGTGCCACCCACCAAGCGCAATGGGCCGCGCTGTTTGCTGGGTACGCGCAGGCTTATCCGGTGCTGGCCGCAGAATTCACCCGCCGTACACAGGGCGAACTACCCGCCAACTGGGCGGCGACGGCCGCGGATTTGCTGGCCACCCAACAGGCCACCACGGCGGCTAACGCCACCCGTAAGTCCTCGCAGCTGGCACTGGAGAAACTGGGCCCCGTGCTCCCCGAGTTCGTCGGTGGCTCGGCCGACTTAAGCGAATCCAATCTCACCCACTGGGCCGGTAGCCGGGCCGTGAGCCGGACGGACGCGGCGGGCAATTACATTAACTATGGGGTGCGCGAATTCGCGATGGTGGCGGTCATGAGCGGCTTGGCGCTGCACGGTGGATTTATTCCGTATGGCGGGACTTTCCTCGTGTTCTCCGACTACGCACGCAACGCCATCCGCATGGCGGCACTCATGGGACTGCGGGCGGTGTATGTGCTCACCCACGATTCCATTGGGCTGGGCGAAGATGGCCCCACCCATCAACCGATAGAACACGCCGCCTCGCTGCGGCTGATCCCCAACTGTGAAGTCTGGCGGCCCTGCGACGCGGCGGAGACGGCGGCGGCGTGGGTGGCCGGCATCGAGCGCACGGCGGGGCCGACCTGCCTGCTGCTGACGCGGCAGGGCGTGCCGCCGCAGCCACGCGATGCGGACCAACTGGCCAACATCCAGCGCGGCGGCTACGTGCTGCTGGAACCCACCGGCGCACCCGAGGCTATCCTCATCGCCACCGGCTCGGAAATGAGTTTGGCGGTCAGCGCGGCGCGCACGCTCAACGAGGCCGGGCGGCGCGTGCGGGTGGTGTCCATGCCCTGTAGCGAGGCCTTCGCGCGCCAAAGCGCCGATTACCAAGCAGCGGTCCTCCCCAACGCGGTGCGTCAGCGGGTGGCCATCGAAGCCGGCTCGCCCGCCAGCTGGTATCGCTATGTGGGTTTGGATGGGCTGGTGCTCGGCTTGGCGAGCTTTGGGGCCTCGGCGCCGGCCGGGCAATTATTCAAGCATTTCGGTCTCACGGCCGACGCCGTCACGACCCGGATACAAACCTATCTGCGCAGCGCAACGTAGGCTTATTTTACCCCCAGCCCTACGAACCTGAAAATCGACTTAAAGAGAAATTTATGAGTATTCGAATCGGTATCAATGGTTATGGTCGGATTGGTCGCAACGTGCTGCGCGCTCTGTATGAGTCCAAGCGCACCCATGAGATGGCAATCGTTGCGATCAACGACCTCGGTGATGCCCACACCAATGTGCATCTCACCCGCTACGACACCGCCCACGGCAAGTTTCCTGGCACGGTAGAAGTGGCCGGCGACTATATGCTCGTCAACGGCGACCGCATTCGCGTCTTGGCCGAGCGCGACCCAGCCCAGCTGCCGTGGGCAGCCCTCGAGGTCGACGTGGTGCTGGAATGCACGGGGCTGTTTACCACCCGCGAGAAAGCCGCCCTGCACCTGCAGGGTGGGGCCAAGAAAGTCATCATTTCCGCACCCGCCAGCGATACCGTCGACGCCACTATCGTGTACGGCGTGAATCACCGCGTGCTGAAGGCCAGCCATCAAATTATCTCCAACGCTTCGTGCACCACCAACTGCCTGGCCCCACTGGTCAAGCCATTACACGAGAAAATCGGCGTGGAGTCCGGCCTCATGACCACCATCCATTCCTACACTAACGACCAAGTCCTCACCGACGTTTTTCACAAAGATTTGCGCCGTGCGCGCTCGGCCACCATGTCGATGATCCCCGCCAAGACCGGCGCGGCGGCGGCGGTGGGCTTGGTGTTGCCAGAGCTGAACGGCAAGCTGGACGGTCTGGCGGTGCGGGTGCCAACGCTCAATGTCTCGCTGGTGGACCTCACCTTCAAGGCCAGTCGGGCGACCGACAAAGACGAAGTGCTCGCCATTCTGCGGGCCGCCGCGGCGGGGGAACTACAGGGCGTGCTGGAAATCAGCGACGAGCCGCTGGTGTCCATCGACTTCAACCACAACCCTGCGTCGTCGATCGTGGAGGCCGCCGAAATCAAAGTCATCGACGGCACGCTGGTGAAGGTTATGGCGTGGTATGACAACGAGTGGGGCTTCTCCAACCGCATGCTCGACACCAGCCTGGCGCTGATGAACGCCGGGGCCTGACATGCTCGCCATGCTTGATTTGGCGTTGGCGGGCCGGCGGGTGCTAATCCGCGAGGACTTCAACGTCCCGCTCAAAGATGGCCGCATCACCGATGACACCCGCCTGCGCGCCGGCTTACCCACGCTGCAGGCCGCGCAGCGGGCCGGTGCCTCGGTCCTGGTGCTGTCGCATCTGGGGCGGCCGACCGAAGGTCGATTCGACCCCAGCGCATCCTTGGCGCCGGTGGCCGCAGCGCTCGGCGGCCTGCTGGGACAGCCGGTGCGCTTGGCCCGCGACTGGCTCGGCGGCGTGGCCTGCGCGCCGGGCGAAGTGGTGCTGTGCGAGAACGTCCGCTTTGAAGTGGGCGAGGAACGCAACGACGACGCCTTGGCGCGGCGCATGGCCGCGCTGTGCGACATCTTTGTCAACGATGCTTTTGCCACCGCGCACCGCGCCCAAGCGTCCACCCATGGGGTGGCGAAGTACGCCCCAGTGGCGTGCGCCGGCCCGCTGCTGCAAGCTGAGCTCACCGCGTTACAGCGCGCGCTGCGCACACCCGCGCGTCCGCTGGTGGCGATCGTGGGCGGCTCCAAGGTGTCGACCAAGCTCGAGGTACTAGAAGCGCTCCTCGGCAAAGTCGACCAGCTCATCGTGGGCGGCGGCATCGCCAATACTTTCCTGCGCGCCAGCGGGGCCGAAATTGGCCGCTCCTTGTGCGAACACGACATGCTGGACACCGCGCGCCGCATCATGAGCGCGGCGGCCGCGCGGGGGGCAGAAATTCCGTTGCTGGTCGATGTGGTCTGCGGCACGGCGTTCGCCGAAAACACGCCCGCCACGACCAAAATGGTGGCCGACATCACGCCCGACGACCTCATCATGGACGTTGGCCCCCTCAGCGCGCAGCGTTTCGCCGAAATTTTACAATCTGCGGGTACGATCGTCTGGAATGGCCCTTTGGGGGTGTTTGAATTCGCCCAGTTCGCGGGCGGCACGCAGGCGCTGGCGCAGGCTATTGCGGCCTCGCCGGCGTTCTCCATCGCGGGCGGCGGCGACACGCTGGCCGCCATCGCACAGTTTGAAATTAGCGCTCAGGTGTCGTACATCTCCACTGCGGGCGGCGCTTTTCTGGAATATTTGGAAGGCAAAATACTGCCTGCGGTCGCTATTCTAGAAGCCCGCGCGCAGGCCTGAACGCGGTCGGGGCGGGCACCTTCGGCCAGCGCGAACGCCCCGGCTTGCTGGACCGGCGCAAGCCCGCCCTGGCTGAGCCTGAGGGCGCGACAATTTTAACCATCCGCGCCCCGACCGCGGCGCGCCCACTCAATTTTAGGAGAACCGCTGATGTCAGCTCAAGAACTCGCGACCACCGCTGCGGCCATGGTGGCCACCGGCAAAGGGGTACTCGCTATCGACGAAAGCATGGGCACGATTCAAAAGCGTTTCGATACCATCGGACTCGAAAACACCGAGCCCAACCGGCGCGCCTATCGCGACTTGCTGATTGCCAACAACGGCGACCAGCAATACATCAGCGGCATGATTTTGTTCGATGAGACCATCCGGCAGTCCTCGCTGGCCGGCGTGCCTTTTGCGCAGTTGCTCACCGCCAAGGGCATCATGCCCGGCATCAAAGTGGATGGTGGCGCCAAGGATTTAGCCGGACGTCCCGGTGAGCAGGTCACCGAGGGCCTCGACGGGCTGCGCGAGCGCCTCGCTGGCTATAAAGCACTGGGCGCGAAATTTGCGAAATGGCGGGCGGTCATCACCATCGGCCACGGCATTCCCACCAGCGGTTGTGTGGACGCCAATGCCCATGCGCTGGCGCGCTACGCCGCCCTGTGTCAGGCCGCGGGCATTGTGCCCATGGTCGAGCCCGAAGTCTTAATGGACGCCGATAACACCATCGATCGTTGCGGCGAAGTCACCGCGCACACCCTGCGCACGCTGTTCCAGGCACTGGTTGCCCAAAATGTGGTGCTGGAGCACACCATCCTCAAAATCAATATGGTGGTGTCGGGCAAGCTGTGTCCGGTGCAGGCCGGCATGGCGGAAATTGCCGAGAAAACCGTCAGCTGCCTCAAACGCACAGTGCCTGCCGCCATTCCGGGCATCGTGTTCCTGTCTGGCGGTCAGAGTGGTCTGGACGCTACCCGCAATCTCAACGCCATGAACGTCGGCACGGTGTTGCCGTGGCCGCTGTCCTTCTCTTATGGGCGCGCGCTGCAGGCCGATGCCCTCGCCGCATGGGGTGGCAAGCCCGCACAGGTAGCGCGCGGGCAACAGGTATTGCTGCATCGGGAACGCTGCAACAGCTTGGCCGCCCGTGGTCATTACAGCGCGGCAGTAGAAAACGAACTGCCGGCGTAAAGCGATTCCTGGCAGGCCGCGCGGCGCACCGCCGAACCTCCCGCAGCGGGTGGGCAGCGGCACGCGGTGCGGTCCGGCGGGAGGGGCGGCGGCGAGCGCCCAGTGGCGCTGGTCGTTGGTCCCGGCCGTCGACGGGGTGCTCGGGTGGCGCGCCACCGCAGCCTGTGCGCGGCGGCTGCGCGGGAGGCCAATTCGTGAGAATCTGGCGGCTCTGATTTTGCGCAGTACTGCCCCCCGTGAGCCTCTACGCCGCCTACCGTGAGATCCCCAGACTGAGCGCCGAAGAATTAGCGCGGTGGGGAACTGTCGGCTACGTCGTGCCGCACTGGCGGCTGCCATCCGCGCTGCTGGCGCAAATGCAGGATGCGCTGGTCAGGCTGCTCGACGACCACGCCTTCGAACAACCCGAATTTGTTTTACAACCGCAGGTGCCGCGCCCGGGCAGTGACGCCATAGAGCTGGCGCGGGAGTTTCTGGATTACCTCACCCACCCAGACCTAGTGGCCCTCGTAGCGGTGCTGACGGGCCCGGATGTGGTGCTCGTCGGCGCCACCGTGCGCTGCGGCTGGCCGGCCGTGGCGGCCGCCACGCCCTGGTATCAGAGTGGGGCCGGCTGGCCGGTTGAGCCCTCGCAGCTACTCACCGTGTGCCTGGCTCTGGACGATCTCACCCCGCCAGACGCTGGGGTGTGGGTGCGCCCGGGTTCGCATCTGCAGGGCGACTGCGCGCAGGAAGCCGCGCCCGGCGATTGGCCTGCCTGCGCGCTGCGCGAGCAAAACCCCGCGGGCACCGGGTGCGCACCCGCACAGGCGCTCGCCTTAGAAGCCGGACAGGTGGCGCTGCTGGACGGCCAACTCGTCCACCACCTAGCCGGCGGGACCAACGCGCCGCGCAGCGCCGCCCTGTTGATCCATTATTTTCCGGCCCACGTGGGTTTCGACCGTGCAGAGCAGCGCGGCACGCATACTTTTGCCGAGCACCCACTGTGGCTGGTCAGCGGGGTGGACCGCGGCGGCCAGCATGATTTCGAGCGCGGACACACGCTGTGGTGAACCACCCTCTGATCCGTTTCAAGAGCCCCGCCCATCACGACATTCTGATGTTTGGGGCAGTCGCCCAAGCACTGATTGGGCTCATGGGCTTGAGCGGCCGGGTGCCGAGCGCGCTGGCCGCCGAGGATATTCCCGCCGCCCGTGCGCGCCTGCTGGCGGGGCTAGAACAGCCACCTGCGGCCGCGCCCATCACGGCACCCAAAGCTGTGGAGGGGCAGGACGACGACGAGGCGCAGCTCGTACCGTTGGCGCGCCGGGCGATCCCCTTGCTTGCCATGCTGGAGGTGGCGCACGCTCGACAAACCCACGTACTGTGGGAAGCAGCAGCTTAGGAGGTTGGGATGGGCGAGGTCCTCGAGTTTCGAAAACGCAAGCCTGGGGAACGCGCGCGGGGTAAAACGCTGTGCCGGGAGGGCTTCCACAAGTGGGAAATCTCCCAACGCCTACCCTTCGACGTGAAGCTGGGCAAACTCCTGACGCTCTACAAATGCACCCGCTGCGAGGCCACAAAAACCGAGGCGCATTAGGGTGGGCCCAGTGGGTGACGAGCGCTTTGCGGGCGTCTCCCGCGCCCACCCACCGCCCGCCGCCTCGCTGACCTCTCCCCGCCAGCGCGCACTAGCGCGGCGTAGGCCGGTACCTGCGCAAACCCAAGCCCCGGCGCGCCCGCCTCACCCCGACCGCCACGCCGCGGGCTCCGGCCTCCCCCCGTGGGGCATCAGTCCTGCACAAACAGCTACCAATAGCGTCCTCGCCGGTCTTTCATTGCCCGCGAATAGTGGTAGGCGCCCGCCGCCAGTCGAGCCTCGGAAACAACCCCCATACGGTTGTCCTGGGAGCTGGCAAATTCCCTGCTCGCCGTAGCCGGGAAGGGGGTGAGCGCGGTCCTCACCGCCGACATGTCATCTTTAGCCACCGCCGGCCAGGTGTCGCTCAAAAGTTGATGGCCGTGCACATCCCGGCGGTTGCGCCAGCCGTTACTCGCGATTAACAAAATAGCGAACTCCTCCAAGGTGACGCGGGGCGACGGGAATAGCGTCATGTGCGGGCAACCTGCCG
>SHZJ01000017.1 GCA_009692365.1 Gammaproteobacteria bacterium | reverse complement strand
TGGCTGGGGGACTAGGATTCGAACCTAGATTAGCGGAGTCAGAGTCCGCGGTCCTACCATTGGACGATCCCCCAACAGAGCCGAAAGGCTAAAGCGGGCTGGCTCCTGCGGTTGCGCCCGCCTGGCCGGCAGGCGCACCGGCGGGGGCTGGAGTTTGCGCCGCACCCCAACGGGGCCGCCGGTCCCAGCGCATTGAGGAGGGTCTCACACGCGTCGGTGGCCGACGCGTGAGGGCGATTAGCGCTTGCTGTACTGCGGACGTTTCCGGGCTTTGCGCAGGCCAACTTTTTTGCGCTCCACTTCGCGGGCATCGCGCGTGACGAACCCCGCGGTACGCAGCGGGCGGCGGAGCGCTTCATCGTAAATCATCAGTGCCCGGGTAATGCCCAGACGCAGCGCGCCGGCTTGGCCGGAGATGCCACCCCCGGCGACGGAGGCGTTGATGTCGAAGCTGTGCTCGTGGCTGGAGGCAACCAGCGGCTGCAGGACGATCATGCGCGAAGTCTCGCGGCCGAAGTAATCTTCCAGAGTGCGTCCGTTGATGCGGATGTTGCCGCTGCCGCGGGCCATGAAGACGCGCGCCGAAGAGCTCTTGCGGCGGCCGGTGCTGTAATAGGTCTCGCTTGCCATCTTGATTAAAGTTCCAGAGGTTGCGGCTGTTGAGCGGCGTGTTCGTGTGAACCACCCGCATAAATTTTGAGCTTGCGTGCCATGGCGCGGCCCAACGGGCCTTTGGGCAACATGCCTTTCACGGCACGCTCCAAGGCCGAATGCGGGGTTTTCAGCAACAGCTTCTCAAAAGAAATCTGTTTCATACCACCCGGATAGCCCGAATGGTCGTAATAGAATTTGTCTTGGGTCTTGGCACCGGTCACGCGGATTTTGTCCACGTTGAGCACGATGATGTAATCCCCGGTATCCATGTGGGGCGTAAAGGTGGGTTTGTGCTTCCCGCGGAGACGGCTGGCGATGCCGGTGGCGAGCCTACCGAGCACGCGGTTGGTGGCATCGACGACAAACCAGTCGCGTCTGATAGTGGAGGGAGTAGCCGTAAACGTCTTCATGATTGCGCCCGGTCGAAAAGAGCGGCAATGTTACGGAGGTGGTTTTTCCTTGTCAACGCACAGGGCCGAACTATCCGCCTGTTTTGATTACTTTTTACGCTCGCTGCGCCAGAACGGACCAAGCTACTGATGGGACAAAGAAAATACGGGCTGGCCGAGGTTTTGCTCATGGCGTTCGACGGCGCGTTGCGCGGCACCCAGCGACGGGCTGCGAGCACCGTTATATCACCTGCCGACAGCGTTCCGGAGACCACCGGATCCGCCCCCGACCGACAACGCTCCCTGCGCTACATGCGGGTGAACCACGCGGGGGAGGTCAGCGCCCAAGGCCTCTACCACGGGCAAGCAGCGGTGGCTCGCAACGCTAACACCCAACACCTGCTCGAACACGCGGCGGGCGAAGAACTGGTGCACTTGGCGTGGTGCCGGCAACGCTTAGACGACTTAGGCGGCCGGCCGAGCCGACTCGACGCTGGCTGGTACGCTGGCGCCTACGTGCTGGGCGTGCTGTCCGGCTTGGCCGGGGACCGCTGGAGTATGGGCTTCCTGCACGAAACCGAGCGCCAAGTAGGGGCCCATCTGGAAGACCAGTTGGTCAAACTACCCGTCGTTGACCGGAAAAGTCGCGCAATCTTGCTGCAGATGCAGCGCGATGAGGCCCGGCACGCCGCTACCGCGCAGCGCCACGGTGCCACGCCGCTGCCGCTGGCGATCACGGTAGTCATGCGACTACAGGCGCTGGTGATGAAGACCTTGGCGGCACGGCTGTAAGGCTAGCCACTGATTTCAATTGGCACAGCAACAATCGATCGGGATGCCGTGCGGGCGGCGAGAGTATTTTGCGATGAGAAAACTCGGTTTACTTTTGGCGCTTGGGCTGGCGGTGTTGCCCGCGAGCAGTGCGCTGGCCGCCAACGCCGCGCTGCTGCCTGCGGGCGCGCTGGCTCCGGTGCCCTCCTTGGCCCCCATGCTGGAAGGCGTGATGCCAGCGGTCGTCAATATTGCCACTCAAGGGCATGTGGAACTGAAATCCAACCCGCTCTTCAACGACCCCTTCTTTCGGCGTTTTTTCCATGCCCCCAACGCCCCGCGCGAGCGCAAAACCCAGAGTCTCGGCTCCGGGGTGATTGTGGACGCAGCGCGGGGCTTGGTGCTGACCAACAACCACGTCATCGCTAACGCTGACCAAATTTCAGTGCGCCTGACCGATGGCCGCCAGTTCGCGGCCAAACTGGTGGGCTCCGATCCGGAGACCGATGTGGCCGTTATTCAGATCAACGCGACCGGCTTGGTGGCGCTGCCGATTGCGGATTCGGATCGCCTGCGGGTGGGTGATTTCGCCGTAGCCATCGGCAATCCCTTTGGACTGGGACAGACCGTCACCTCGGGGATCATCAGCGCGCTGGCGCGCAGTGGTTTGGGCATCACCGGCTATGAAGACCTGATCCAGACCGATGCGTCGATCAACCCGGGTAATTCCGGGGGTGCGTTGGTCAACCTGCGCGGTGAACTCATCGGGATCAACACCGCCATTTACTCGCAAAGTGGCGGCAACATCGGCATTGGTTTCGCCATCCCGATGAATATGGCCCAGCTGGTGATGGAGCAATTAGTGAAGTTTGGCGAGGTTAATCGCGGCTTTTTGGGCGCAGAAATGCAGGACCTCGACCCCGATTTAGCCGCGGCGTTTGGTCTCAAGGACCACCACGGGGCCATTTTGGTCAACATCGCGGCCGGCTCCCCGGCCGCTCATGCGGGCTTGAAACCCGGTGACGTCGTGACCGCAATCAACGGCAAACCGGTCCGCGATGCTGCGGACTTGCGCAATCGCATTGCGTTGTTGCGGGTGGGCGACGCCCTGAGCTTGGACCTGCTGCGCGACAGTAAGCCGCTGCGCGTGCGCACCGAAGTCGCCAAGCGTGAGGCCAGGGGTGGTCCCGGCGTGCCGGGCAATCCGCGAATGGCCGGGGTTGGCGTAGCCGATATCTCCGAGGACTCGCCCATGTTCGGCAAAATCGCCGGGGTGGTGGTGGTGAAGGTGTCGCCCACCACGCCGGCGGCGCAGGCTGGGCTGCGTGAGGGCGACGTCATTTTCTCGGTCAACCGGCTGGAAGTCGGCGATGTGGAGTCGTTTATCGCGGTGGTCGGTCAGCGCCCCGGACAACTGCTGCTAGGGGTGTTGCGTGGCCGGCAGTCGGCCTATTTATTGATCAAGTAGCGGGGTCAAATGAGCCACCGCACCGCGGGCGACAAAACCGCACCGGCTCAGCGCACCAGACTGCGCAGTACTTCCACGTTCACGCAGGCTTGGCCGCACAGGTCACCCTGTTGCAAGCGTGGTGGCTGCGTCGGTTCGCCTAGGCCATCCAGCACCAGCGCCGCCCCCGGGAACACCTGTGAGCGGGTATACGGGTGGGTGGTGATAACCGTGCGCAAGCCCGCGGCCAAGGCTGCTTGCAGGCCGTTCACGGTGTCTTCGATCGCCACGCAATGGCTTGCCGACAGCCCTGCGGCGGCGAGCGCCGCTTGATAAACGTCCGGGGCGGGCTTTTTTGTCGGTACGCTGTCGCACGTCTCGATCGCGGCAAACCACTGCGGCCAGTCGGGCGATAGATGGAGATTCAACAAGGTTTCGAGGTTCACTCGGCAGAGCGGGTGGCGATCACCAAGCGCACGCCCGCTGCCCGCGCCTCTTGCATGAGTCGGGCGGCGCCCGGGCGCAGCCGCAGGCTTCCGGCACTCAGCAATTGGCCGTAACGCCGGGTTTTATCGCGATGGATTTCTGCGATGCGTTGCTGCGTCAAGGTGGCCGGCCCGCCGGGCGGGGCTAGGGTGGCAGCATCGTGGGCCATGCGTTCGCGCCCGCCCGAGATGGACAGCAGCTGTTCGTAGACCGGGGTGGTCCACTCCCACGTTAAATCGAATTCGCGAAAGCTCGCGTTAAAGGCCTGCCGATGCAATTCCTCGGTGTCGGCTAGCGTGCCGTCGACCTCAAAAATGATGCCCGTGAGTCGCCGCTCGTCGCTCGCGCCGCGTGGTGGGGTGGCTTGGCTCGTCATCATTCCGGCGCCGGCGTCGCCGGCTCCGTCAGGGCCTTAGTCGCGAGGTCGACACGCTCGATTTTCTCGAACCGCGCGGTGATGCTGCGGGCCGAAGTGTTGACCTTCTGCACGTCTTCGTGAGCCTGCGCGATGTGTCGTGCGAGGTTTTCCAAGCGCGTGGTAAAGCGTCCGAAGTCTTGCGAAAGATGCCCTAAATGAACTTGGATGAGGTCTACCTGCTCGCGTGTGGCAGCGTCTTTGAGCAGCGCGCAGGCGGTATTGAGCACGGCCCACAGGGTGGTGGGGGAGACTATCCAGACGTGGGCGGCGTGCGCGATGTCCACCAGATCGGCGTGATGCGCCTGAATCTCGGCGAAAATGGCTTCGGCCGGCAGAAACATCACGGCGCCCTCGGCGGTCACGTCGCGAATAATGTATTTTTCCGCGATGTCACGGATGTGCTTGCGAATATCGACTTTGAACTGTCGCTCCGCTAGCCGCCGGTCGGTCTCGCTGAGCGCGAAATCGGTCATGCGGCGATAGGACTCCAAGGGAAACTTTGCGTCGATGGCCAGCGTGCCGGTGGGGGCCGGCATGAACAGCACACAATCCGCAATTTTGCCGTTGGGTAGGGTGTGCTGCAGATCGAAGCTGCTGGCCGGCATGAGGTTACGCACCAGACCCGCCAACTGCACTTCACCAAAGGCGCCGCGTGAGCGCTTGTCGGCCAGAATTTGCTGTAAACCCACGACCTCGCCAGACAGTGCGGTGATGCGTTTCTGAGCCTCATCGATGAGCGCGAGCCGCACCAATATATCGGCGAAGGTGGCGGTCGTTTTTTCAAAACCTTCGGCCAAACGCTGCTCGACTTGGCCGGCGATTTCCTTGAGTTTTTCGGCGGTGGTGAGGGTCAGCGCATCGACTCGCTGCCCGAGCTCGGCGGCGCTGCGCTGCAAGGCCTCGGCTAGCTGTTGCTGGAGCCGGTGAAACCCCTGTTGCTGGGCTTCGGCCAGCTGCTGCACGCTGGCGCTTTGACGCTGCTCGAAGGCGGTGCGATGTTCGGCCAATTGGCTGGTCATGGCCAACTGGTTGGCGAGGGTGACTTCGAGCAGGCGTTCCCGCAGCGCTGTCGTAGCCTCGGACGCGCGTTCCTGCGCTGCACCCCGGCGCGTGTCGGCTAAATCTAGCCGAGTTTTGATTTCCAGCAGCGCCAGTTGAAGCGCCTGCGCGTGCGCCAGGTTCGTGCCGGCGGCGCGCATTAGCGAACGTCGTCCCCAGAAAACCACCAGCAGCGCCACCCCGCCGCCCACCGCCAGTGGCAGCGCCGAGCTTTCCATCAGGGCGAGGACGCCCTCCAAAAGGCGGGTCATAGGCAGACAGTATCCTGCTCGTAGCGGTCGCGTGGAATGACCTTGCCGCCGGCGTGTGGAATCATAGCGGTGCTCGGTGAGCGCGTCGAACCCTCCCCCTAGCCTGCAAGGAACCACCATGAAACCGCCCCACGCACCGACCGGGCGCGGCGCAAGATCCCAACCGGTGGCGCGCTATTTACACGACGTCCGGGAGGATTTCGACGATGGCTGGCCGGCCGATCTAGAGCCGCCGCCCGCCTTTGCGACCACGCTGACGTGGGAGCAGGCAAAGTCGTTGATCAACGTCAATCAGTCCCCGGATATTCCTTTCGAACAGTCGATCAATCCTTACCGAGGCTGCGAGCACGGCTGTATCTATTGCTACGCCCGCCCGGCGCACGCGTTTGTCGATCTTTCTCCGGGCTTGGATTTCGAAAGCAAACTGTTTGCCAAAGCCAATGCTGCCGCCCTCTTGCGGCGCGAGTTGGCCGCTCCGGGTTACCGCTGTCGGTCCATCGCCTTGGGTGCCAATACCGATGCCTATCAGCCGGTGGAACGCGAGTTGCGCGTGACGCGCGACATCCTCGCGGTGTTGGCGGAAACCTCGCATCCGCTGACCATCGTGACCAAATCTGCCTTGGTAGAAAGGGATCTGGATTTGCTCGCACCCATGGCCGCGAAAGGTTTAGTCCAAGTGTTTTTGTCCGTGACAACATTAGATTCCACGCTCGCTCGGCGCTTGGAACCCCGCGCGGCCGCGCCGGCTCGCCGCCTGCGAGCCATCAGTGCGCTGGTCGCCGCCGGGGTCCCGTGCGGGGTGATGTTTGCCCCGGTGATCCCCGCGCTCAACGAGCACGAGATGGAAGCCGTGTTGAGCGCCGCCGCGGCCGCCGGTGCGCGCTACGCCGGCTACGTGCTGCTGCGCTTGCCGCGGGAAGTCAGCCCGCTGTTTCGCGAGTGGCTGGCGGCTAACTATCCGCTCAAGGCGGCACGCGTCATGGCGCGCGTCAACGATTTGCGCGGTGGGCGCGACAACGATTCTCAGTTTGGCAGCCGCTTAACCGGCACCGGCGTGTTTGCTGACCTGATCAAGTCCCGTTTTGGCAAAGCGTGTCGTCAGCACCAGCTACAGCGCAGCGACCACCACCTCAACACCAGCCATTTTCGGCCACCGAGGGACGCCGCGCAGGGTGATTTGTTCGACTAAACGGGGCCTGCGAGCGGGCTGACGGGGGTGGGGTGGCCAAGTTTGACGACCACCACGGTGAGGTCGTCGCGTTGTTCCTCGATCCCCCGGAAAGCCTCCAAGTGGCGCAACAGTTCTGCGCACAGCGCGGCGGCGGGCGCGGCATGATGCTCGGCCAGCAGGGTTTGCAGGCGCGCTTTCCCAAAGCGTTCACCGGTGGGCGCACGGGTGTCCCACACCCCATCGGTGGCGATGAGCAAGACATCGCCCGCGCCGCTCGCCGCCTGCAGCGCCGGCGTGAACTGCCAATTGGGATCTATCCCTAGGGGGATATCCACGCCGGCCAGTTCGCTGAGCGTGCCGGAATCGGCATGCCACCACAGCGCGGGATCGTGCCCGGCGCTGGCCCAACTCAGTTGCCCTTGTTCGAAGTCGATGGACAAGCTGAACAGCGTCATGAAATGGCCCGGCCGCACATCGGCGGCGAGGTGCTGGTTTAGCTGCTGCAAAAGCTGCGCGGGTGCCAGCTGGCTGGCCGCCATGCCGTGTAGCAGGGCGCGGGCGCTGGTCATCAGCAAGGCGGCGGCAATCCCATGGCCCGCGACATCGCCCACCACCACCCCCAACGTGTTGCCGCCATACGGCCGGCCGTCCAGATAATCGAAATAGTCACCGCCGGTCTCGTCGCAGTAGCGCGTCAGCCCGGCGATATCGGTGCCCGGAAACTGCGGCGCAGCGCTGGGCAACATGCGCTGCTGGACTTCGCGCGCCAGAACCAGCGACTCGTGGGTGCGCGTCTGCTCCTCCAAACGCGGGATCATCTGGTTAAAGGCGGCGCCGAGTGCGGCCAGTTCATCCCCCGTGGTGAGGGTGACGCGGGCACTAAAATCGCCGTTGGCCAGCGCGTCCACGGCGCGCTCTAGGCGCGCGAGCGGCACCGTGATGCTGCGCGCGGCGACGATCGCTAACACCACGATGAGTCCCGCTACCCCCAACACCAGCGGCAGCACGGCGTCCATCTGGCGGCGCGTGCTGGCGAGCGCGTATTCGCCGGCGTTTTGGGCCGACCGAATGGTGGCCTCAACGGGGACTAGCAAGACCAGATAAAGCCCGTTCGCGTCCAGCCGGCGATACACACAAAAGCTGTCGCGGCCCTGATAGCGAACCTGGCGCAGGCCCTCCCGGTCTTGTTGCAGTTCGCTCAGCAGCGCCGCTTGCTGGGCCGGCCGATCAAGCGTCAGGAAATGAGCTTGCGGCGGGTCCAGCCATTCGGACCCCGACTCGGCGCGCCCTTTTTGGACCACCACCTGCACCCGGTCGGCGAGGGTCCGCAGCACCAGCACCCGTCCCGGCACGTCGAGATGGTGCGGCAGCGCGAGCCCTGCCAGCAGTTGCGTCACCCGCACATCGATACCGGTAACCCCAGCCACCTGCCCCTGCCCGTCTGCCACCGGCATAACCACTGTGAGCACCGTCTGGCGGCTGGCGAAATCGAGGTGCGGGGCCGACCAATGGGGGGCTACAGGTGGCGGCAGGCTCGAGTCGCCCGCGCCTTGGCGCCAGTCAAACGCTGGAGGAAACTCGTTGTGGCCTGGAAATACCGCATAAAGCCCATTTTGCAGCGCCACGAACTGCCAAAAAATGAGCCCGCCGTCGGGCTGGCGAGTGGTTTGAAAAAATGCCGTCAGCGCGGTCAATCGTCGTGCCGACTCGGCCAGTGTGGCGGGCGCGACGCCGGGGGCGCGGTGCATCGCTATCGCGTTTGGGGTGTGCGCCAGCGGCAGGCGCTCGCCGCGGTCCGTCTGGCGATAGTAGGGGGAGGCCGGCGGCTCGGCGGCGCCCGGGGTTGGCGCGGGCATATTCTGCGTCCAGCGCACGCTGTTGGTGGCGGGAATTGGGGCGGTCGCGGCTAACGCTCGTTCAACCTCGCGCGCCTGCAAGCGCACGATCAGTGCTAGCTGTTCGCGCTCGCGGTGCAGCAGGCGGGCGAACTCGTCGGCTTGCTGCGCCAGCCCGCTGCGCGCCTGGGTGCTCAAGGCCTGCGCCAATTGAGCCGCCAGCGCTGTACCCAAGCTGTTGAGGGCTTGGAAGTCGAGCCCGCCAAAGACCGCCAACGGCCCCAGCCCGATGGCAATCAACAGCAGCAGGAGTTTGCGACGAATACTGCGCCGTGGTCGCGACATCAGGGCTGAGTTCGTAGAATGCGCGACACTAAAACACCTAACCCAGCTTGCGGGGCTCCAGCATACCGTCTCACGAGGCGGCCGTCGGGGGGCTGCGAGGTCGGGTTCCTTGAGCAAGGCCCGTATGCAGAGCAGTTTTTCTTGATGGACCCAGTGACCCTGAACCGCGCCCGCCGCGCCGCTGCGCCGGCTTAACCGATGTCGATAGCCACTGCGCAAACCCCGCTTGCACGCTACCAGCAACAACTCACGGTGGGTGGTTTTACGGCCGATCCGGCGCAGGCGCAGGCCATGGACCACCTCCAGCGGATTTATACCGCGCTGCCGCCGCCCGCCCGCCCACCCGCCAGCTTTTGGCAGCGGCTGCATAGCCACCCCGCGCCGCCCCGCATTCCGGGACTATATTTGTGGGGTTCGGTGGGGCGTGGCAAAACCATGCTGGTCGATTTTTTCTATGAGTGCCTGCCACCAGCAGGTCGCCGACGCCTCCATTTCTACTCGTTCATGCGGGCGGTGCACGTGGAACTGAGGACGCTGGCCGGGGTTGAAGACCCGCTGCAAACGGTGGCCCGTCGCTGGGCTCGCGGATTGCGGGTGCTGTGTCTGGACGAATTTCACGTGACCGATATTACCGACGCCATGCTGCTCGATAGATTGCTCCACGCCTTACTGGATTTGGGGGTCATTCTGGTGACGACCTCCAACGACGCGCCGGACCAACTCTACCCGGGCGGTCTACAACGCGAACGCTTTTTGCCGGCCATTGCGCTTCTGCAGGAACGGCTGGAGGTCGTGCAACTGGCCGGGGACCTCGACTATCGACTACGCACGCTCACGCAAGCCGCCGTGTATTACGTCCCGGACGACGCCGCGAGCCGGGCCGCCTTGACCGAGCGGTTCGTGGCCCTGACGGGTGCGGCCCCCCGGTCCGGGTGGCTGATGGTCGAAGAGCGGCCGCTGCGGGTTATCGCCCACAGCGACGGGGTGGTTTGGTGTGACTTCGCGGATCTGTGTCGCGGACCGCGTAGCACCCACGACTACATCGAACTTGGGCGCGTTTTCCACACTTTCGTGCTCAGCGGCGTGCCCGTGATGGGGGAGGACGACAACGACGCCGCCCGGCGCTTCATCGCCTTGATCGACGAACTCTATGACCGCAGCGTCAAACTGTTGGTGGGCGCGGCGGCGGCACCGGCAAGTCTGTATCACGGCGCTCGGTTGGCACCGGCATTTCGCCGAACCTTGAGCCGCCTCGCCGAAATGGCCTCGCACGAGTACCTCGCACGCCCACATATTTCAAGATAATCAATTGGATAAAGATTATGCTTGACATAAAATATCAGATAACTAATCTAACGCCATCAGATTGAACACCTTCCGAAGTATGGTGTGGAACTTAAGGTGGGCTTTTTGAACCAGACTGACAGCGCGATGGCGCAACTGCTGAACGCTCGTTACGGCGACGGCGGCTTGTACACGCCGCACGCGTGCAGCGGTGACACCCGGCAGCAGGCCGTCGCGGCCGGCTTTGTCAGCGAGGAAGGTTTTGTCACGCGCAAGGGCCGAGCCTTTATTGCGCGCACCAGTTCACTCACGACTTTCGTGAGGGATTAAACAGGGCAACCTGTTACCAGCGTTTTAGGGCTGCCTCGTGCAGCCCTTTTTTTTGGGGCACGCGCGCTCCCTGACCCGCCCCGTTGACGCTGCACGGGGCGCCGCTGCTGCGCGGGGCCCCAGCCAGCCGATCTGTGCTCCGGCGGACGTTCTGGGGACTGCGGCGATTCGGGAGGTGAGCGAGGCCGCGATCCGGGGGGACGATCGGGGGAGGGGACGCTCCGGGGATGGGACGCTCCGGGGACAGGCATCAGATCCGCGGGGACGCTCCGGGGACGGGGACGCTCCGGGGACAGGCATCAGATCCGCATAGCGATCCGGGGACTAGCGATCCGGGGACTAGCGATCCGGGGACAGGCATCAGACGGGCGCTCCGGGGACAGGTAGCGATCCGGGGACAGGCATCAGACCGGCGCTCCGGGGACAGGCGGCGCTCCGGGGACAGGCATCAGATCCGGGACGGCGCTCCGGGGACAGGTATCAGATCCGTGAGATCCGGGGCTAGGCACCAGATCCGGGGAGATCCGGGGACCGGGAGATCCGGGGACCAGGGACCGGGGAGATCCAGGGACCGGGGAGATCGAGGGACCGGACGATCCGGGGACGGACGATCCGGGGACAGGCATCAGATCCGGGACCGGACGATCCGCGGACGATCCGGGGACAGGCATCAGATCCGGGACCGGACGATCCGGGGAGACGATCCGGGGACAGGCATGAGATCCGCCGGGCATGAGATCCGCCGGCGCTCCGGGGACGGAGCGGGGACACGATCCGGACCGCTCCGGGGACAGGCATCGGGACGGCACTGGGGTCTGGGTGGTGCCAGGCGCTCCGGGGACAGGCATCGATCGCAGCGATCCGGGGACAGGCATGAGATCCGCGCTCCGGGGACAGGCATGAGATCCGCGCTCCGGGGACAGGCATCAGATCCCGGCATCGACCCAGGGGAGCGATCCGGGGACGGAGCGATCCGGGGACGGAGCGATCCGGGGACAGGCATAGCGCAGCGACGCGGGCACTGGCATCGGGCCCGCACTGGGGTCTGGGCGGTGCCCGCCATCGCACGGAGCCGCTTAACGAGGCTCAAGAATTCAAGCAGGTCTGCTGGATGAAAATCATCATCGTCGACGCATCCCGCGAGTTTACGACCTCGCTGCGCCGGCTGCTGGCCAGCGAACTGCCGGACGTCGAGGTCACGGAATACGATCCCGAGCAGCAAGGCCCGCCCCCCCCTGGCTTTGACTGGTCGCTCTACGCGTTGTTGTTGCTCAGCGATGAACTGGGTGGCGGCGCTACGGGCCTGGACTGGCTGACTCGCTATCGCCACGTGCCGGGCTTTCCCCCCACGATCATGTTGGCGAACCTCGCGGATGACTATCTAGCCGCATTGGCACTGCGGTCAGGCGCCTGTGACTTCCTCAGCAAACAGCACCTCACCCCCCAGCGCTTATTGCCGATGGTGCGCGCGGCGACGGACGCGCGGGTGTTGGGTGAGGATTCGACGCTGGACGGCGCGCCGGCGCAGGCCCAGCGGCGCGCACTAGCGTGCAACCTCACGCTGCCGCCCAACGGTGAGCGCATCGGCTTTCACTTTGAACGGCTCATCGGGCAGGGTGCGAACTCGCGAATTTATCTGGCGCGCCGCCGCGGTAGCCGGGGGCCGCTGCTGGTGGTCAAGGTGATCGACGTCGTCGCGACTCGTGAACCCAATGTGCTGGCGCGGTTTGTGCGCGAGGCGGAACTGATCGCCGCGATCGACGTGCCCCAAGTTGTGAAGTTCTACGCCCATGGCTTCACTGACAGTTACGGTTATTTGGCGATGGAATTTTTCGCGCGCGGAGACTTAAAGTTGCGCTTGGAGCGAGGGATCGCGCCCGCTAACGCGGTGCGTTATTTTCTGCGCATCGTGCAGGGCTTGCGCGCCATCCACACCCTGGGGGTCATTCATCGCGATCTCAAGCCGGGCAATATCATGTTTCGCGCCGATGACAGCCTGGCGCTAGCAGATTTTGGGATTTCTCGGCGCATCGAGGAAGCTAGGAACCTCACGCATGTGGGCAGCGTGTTGGGTACGCCCAGTTATCTCAGCCCGGAGCAGGGGCTAGGACGGCCCACGGACCAGCGGACGGATCTCTACAGCGCCGGCGTCATTTTGTTCCAGATGCTGAGTGGTCAAAAGCCTTTTAGAGCCGCCAGCGCGATGGATCTTATCCACCAGCATATCCATGCAGCCATCCCAGAGTTACCCGCGACGGCCCAGCGCTTTCAGCCGATTGTCGAACGATTGCTGGCCAAAGCGCCCGCCGATCGCTACGCCGATGCGGCCACGCTGCTCGCGGCGTTACAAGCCATCGCGCCTGAGGCCAGCGAGCCGCCTTGAAAATCGCCGCGCCGATCCTCATCTAGAGTAGGACGCAGTTGGCGTCGCAGATGCAGGAACGGGCATGACCAAGCGCACCATCGACTCGCCGACCCACCCATCCAACGGCCCGGAACACAGCCAGTTGCCCGCGCGGGTGCGCGACACCCTGCCGGGGAAATTGCTCCTGCTGCCGGTGCAGACCCGGCCATTTTTCCCCGCGCAGACCATGCCCATCGTGTTGCCAGAGGCGCTCTGGCGCGAGACGGTTGAGCGGGTGGGCAACACCCCGCAGCAACTGGTGGGCCTGATTCTGGTGCGACCGAACGGCCAAGGGGTGCCGACGACGGCCGATTTTCACGCGATGGGCACCGTGGTGCGCATGCGCCAGCCCCTGCGCAACGACGGCTATATCCAGTTTATTGCTGCCGGTCTGCAGCGCTTTCGGGTGCTCGACTGGACGGCCAGCGAGCCGCCTTTCGTGGCGGAGGTCGAATATCCCGAGCCGCCGCTCGAAAATCCGCAGGAAGTACGGGCCTACGCGTTAGCCATCAGCGCGAAAATTCGCGAGTTGCTGCAGCACAACCCTTTCTATCAGGAAAATGTGAAGTCTTATCTGGAGCGCTTTAGCCCAGACGAAGCCTCGCCGCTGGCAGATTTTGCCGCCGCCATGAGCAGCGCGTCGAGCGATGACCTGCAAGACGTGCTCGAAACTGTGCCGCTGCTGCGGCGGATGGAAAAAGTCATGCTGCTGATCCAGCGCGAAGTGGAACTGGCGGGGCTGCAGAGCCAGATCCGCCAGAAAGTCGAGGAACGGGTCAGCGAGCGGCAGCGGGAATTTTTTCTCCGCGAACAACTCAAGGAAATTCAGCAGCAGCTGGGCATCTCAAAAGACGATAAAACAGTGGAGCTCGAACGTTTTCGCGAGCGCCTGAGCGAGTGTGTGGTGCCGGTGGCCGCACAGAAAAAGATTGACGAAGAGTCGCGCAAGTTTTCTTTGCTCGAGACGGGTTCGCCCGAATACGCCGGCACGCGCAACTATCTGGATGTTTTGACGTCGTTGCCGTGGGGTAAGTACACCCCCGACCGCATCGATATCCCGCACGCGCGGCAGATGCTGGACCAGGACCATGAAGGCTTGGCGGACGTCAAAGAACGCATCATCGAGTTCCTTGGCGTCGGCGCTTTAACCGGGCGCGTGGCGGGCTCTATTTTGCTGCTGGTGGGGCCGCCGGGGGTGGGTAAAACCTCGGTGGGTCGTTCCGTTGCCGATGCGCTGGGACGTCAGTTCTATCGCTTCAGTGTGGGCGGGATGCGCGATGAGGCGGAAATCAAAGGGCATCGACGGACTTATATCGGGGCCATGCCGGGCAAGTTCATTCAGGCGCTGCGGGAGTCGCAAAGCGCGAATCCGGTGATTGTGCTGGATGAAATCGACAAGATCGGCAGCTCCTATCAAGGTGATCCGGCCTCGGCACTACTGGAGGTGCTGGACCCGGAACAGAACGCGGGTTTTCTCGACCACTACCTGGATATCGGCGTGGATTTCTCGCGCGCGCTGTTCATCTGCACGGCCAACCAGCTGGACACCATCCCCCGACCGCTGTTGGATCGCATGGAGGTTATCCGGCTGCCGGGTTATGTCACCCAAGAAAAAATGGCCATCGCGAAGCGGCATTTGCTGCCAAAAGTGCGGGCCAAGGCCGGGCTCAAGCCCACCCAACTGCGGGTCTCAGACGCCGGACTGCGCGCGGTAATCGACGGGTATGCGCGCGAAGCTGGGGTGCGCAATCTGGAGAAACAACTCAACCGCGTCGCGCGCAAAGTGGCGCTGCAGGTGCTAGGGGATCGCACGACGAAAATTAGCCTCGCTCCCGCAAATTTGGTCGATTACCTGGGACAGCCACTGTTTCGGCAGGAAATCCCCCAGCGTGGGGTGGGGGTGGTGACCGGGCTGGCCTGGACGACGATGGGTGGCGTCACTTTAGAGGTGGAGGCGGCGCGCGTGCACACCAAAAACAGGGGTTTTCGGCTCACGGGCCAGCTGGGGGAAGTGATGCGGGAATCCGCCGAGATCGCCTACAGCTACATCACGGCCCATTTGGCCGAGTATGAGGGCGATCCGGTGTTCTTTGACGAGGCCTACGTTCATCTCCACGTGCCCGAAGGTGCGACCCCCAAAGATGGACCCAGCGCGGGCATCACGATGGCCACGGCCCTGCTGTCGCTCGCCCGTAACGAGGGCTTGGCCCGGCCTTTGGCGATGACCGGCGAACTCACGCTCACCGGCCGGGTGCTGCCGGTCGGTGGCATCCGCGAGAAGCTCATCGCGGCCAAACGAGTGGGCCTTCGGGCCGCAATTTTGCCGGCCGCCAACCGGCACGATTACGACGAATTGCCGGGCTACATTCGCCAGGGTCTGGAGGTGCATTTTGTGGCGCATTTCCGCGAGATCGCGGCGCAGGTTTTCCGGCGGCGGGGCGCCAGAAAATAGGTTTAGTGGCCCGGCGTGTTTGCAGCAGAGAACTTTGCCGTCACGAAAAGAGGTTATGTTGTCGGCCACGGCGAAGTTGCGCCGGTCTGTCCGCAACGCGTGAGGCTTCCATCCATGTCGATCGTGACCAGTTTTGAGTTGCGCAAATACCGGGCCACTAAAATTGTTGCCACCATCGGCCCGCGCTCGCGCGAACCGGCGCAGGTGCGCGCCCTGATTGGCGCGGGGGTCGATGTTTTTCGCGTGAATATGTCGCACGGCACGCACGTTGAACATGCCGCGGCGATCGCCACGATCCGCCACGAGGCGGCCAAGCTCGGCACGCATACGGCAATCCTCGCCGATTTGTGCGGGCCCAAGATCCGCATGGGGCAATTCGCCGTGACCCCGCTAACCCTGCTGCGGGATGCCGCAACGACGATCACGACCCGCGCGGTGGTGGGGCACGCAGGACTCATTTCTTCGCAGTACGCGGGCCTTGCAACGGATGTGCGGCCGGGCGATCGCATTTTGCTCAACGACGGTGCCGCCGAACTGACCGTGCTGTCGATCGCGGGCACAGAAGTCCGTTGCCGGGTCGTGCAGGGCGGGGTCATCGGCGACCACAAGGGCATCAACTTACCGGGGGTGCAGGTGTCGGCACCCTCGCTCACGGACAAAGACCGCCTGGATGCTCAGTTTGCCCTCGCGCAGGCGGTCGATTTCATCGCCCTGTCCTTTGTGCGCGAACGCGCCGATGTCGACTCGCTGCTGGATTTACTGGGGCCGGCGGAAACGCGGCCGGCGGTCATCGCCAAGATTGAAAAGCCCGAAGCGCTGGCCAATAGCGCGGCGATTCTCGCGGCCGCCGACGGCATCATGGTGGCGCGCGGCGATTTGGGTGTTGAACTACCCCCCGAACAAGTGCCCGCGGCGCAGCGCCAGTTGATTCGACTCGCGGGGCGCCACGATAAGCAGGTGATAGTGGCTACCCAAATGCTGGAGTCCATGATCGCCAACGCCCGTCCCACCCGTGCCGAGGTCACCGACGTCTCCAACGCGGTCGCCAGCGGGGCCGACGCGGTGATGCTCTCCGGCGAAACCGCGGTGGGCGCTTTCGCCGTTGAGACGGTCGAAATCATGAGCCGCATCGTCTATCAGACGGAGGCTTACCAGTTGCACAGCCGGCGCCGCGGGGTGCGGGCGGCGCTGGCAGCAGCCCACGGTGAGGTGTCGGCGGGCGATGCGGTGGCGAGCGCAACCGCCCAACTGGTCGCCGACACGCAGGCCTGCGCGGTGGTGGTGATTACCAGCCGCGGCGTGACCGCCGCCACCGTGTGCGCGGCGCGTCCGGCCGCACCGGTGGTGGTGGTGTCTGCCGAGCCGGCCACTTGCCGCCGCATGAGTCTGCTCTGGGGCGCGGTGCCGATGCTGGACCCCGCCACTGGGCAAGACCATCCCAACGTGTTGGCGCGGCGGGCGGTGCAACGTGCGGGGCTCGCGGGTCCCGGCGATTTCATCGTGCTCGTGCGGGGCTTTCACGCCGATCGCGAGCTCAATACGCCCACGATCACGTTGTTGAGCGTGTGAGGGTGGACCCGCAGCGCTGGTTCTAGAACGGAATGTCGTCGTCGAAATCCGGGGGCGCCGAGGGTGGCTCGCGGGCCCCGCCGCGCGCGCCACCACCGCCACCGCCGCCACTGCGGGCGGCCGGAGGGGCGTCATAGCCGCCACCCGCGCCACCGCTGCGGCCAGCTGCGGGGGCTTCAAAGCCACCCCCGCCACTCCCGGCCCGGCCCCCCAGCATTTGCATTTCGCTGGCGACGATTTCGGTGGAATAGCGCTCCGTGCCGTCTTTGTCGTTCCATTTGCGGGTCTGGATCCGCCCTTCCAGGTACACCTGCGAGCCCTTTTTTAGGTACTCACCCGCGATCTCGGCCAGCCGCCCAAAAAACACCACGCGGTGCCATTCGGTGCGCTCCTGCTGGTCGCCTGTTTCTTTATCGCGCCAGGATTCAGCGGTGGCCAGCCGGATATTGGTGATCTGGCTGCCGCCGCCCGTGCCGTAGCGAATTTCCGGATCGGCGCCGAGATTGCCGATGAGCATTACTTTGTTCAAGCCGCGAGCCATGGGTGTTCTCCATTTGTCTGGTTAGGTGAGGGGCCGCACATCCTTGCGCGGTATGAGGATTCTAAGCTACGCCTCGGCCGGTGCGTAGAACCCGCCAGCACAGCGGGGCGAAGCGGGGGGGCTTCAAGCGCTAGCGGTGGCCACCGGCGCGCGCGTCGCAGGCTGGCGCACGGCCAGCACCCACCAGCACAGGCACAGTAACGCCACGGCGGCAAAAACCCCGCGCGTGCCGAGGTGGCTGGCAATCCAGCCGCCGCTGACCCCACCCACAAACATGCCGATGAACTGGCCGGTGGAGTAGGCGCCCAGCGCCGCGCCTTTGCGGGCCGCCGGGGCCGCCCGGGAAATCTGGCTGGGCAGGGAAGCTTCCAGAAAATTGAAGCCGGTAAAAAACAGCGTGAGGGCAGCACCCACGGGCCAGACGCGGGCCGGTACTAGCCACAGCAATAGTTCCCCAAGTCCCAGGCAGAGGATCGCGCCGGCAAAAACCCGCGCGCTCCACGCCGGGCGACGCGCCAATGCCAGCGCGGGACCCAGTGCCACCACCGAGAGCAGCAGCACCGGGAGGTAGATTTCAAAATCGCGATTGGCGGCCAGCGAGAGTTCTTGCGACAACACCACCGGAATCGAGACAAAACTGGCGGTAAGGGCCATATGCAGGAACAACACGCCCATCTGCAGGCGCCAGAGTTCGAACTGATTCCCCGCGAATTCAGGGGTGTCGGTCGCGCGCACGGGATCGAGATCCTCGACGCGTGGGGTGGGCACGCAGGCCCACAGCAGGACGAGCGCCGCCACGCCCAGCACCGCGCTCGCCAAAAACACCCCGGCTAAGCCAAAGTGCGCGTCTAGCAGTGGGCCCACCACAAAGGCGACCGAAAACGCGGCGCCAATACAAATGCCAATGACGGCCATGGTTTTCGTGCGCTCCGTCGCCCGGGTGAGGTCGGCGGCCAGCGCCAGCGTGGTGCCTGACACCGCGCCCGCGCCCTGCACAGCGCGCCCGATCACCACGCCCCAGATGCTGGCCGCGCTGGCGGCCAAGGCGCACAGAAGGCTGCCCGCGATAAACACCACTAGCCCCGCGCTGATCACCGGTTTACGACCTATGCGGTCGGACCACCGGCCGAACGGAATTTGCAGGACCGCCTGGGTTGCGCCGTAAATGCCCAGCGCGAGCCCAATCAACAGCGGCGTCGCGGCCTCGAAATGTCTGACGTAGCGCCCGAGTACCGGCACGACCATGAACAGGCCGAGCATCCGCATGAAAAAAACCGCCGCGAGGGCGAATGCCGTCCGCCACTCGGTGGGGGTCATTGGGTCGCCGTTGTTCACAAGTGAATTCGTTTTGCCGGGAAGATTGGAATGCCCGTATATTACCTGCCCGCCGTTTCATCAGGCTAGCGAGCACCTTCCCGTCACCCATGGACCAGATCCGCCTGCGCGGCGCGCGCACTCATAATCTCAAAAGTATCGACCTCGACCTCCCGCGCGACAAACTCATTGTCATCACGGGCTTATCCGGTTCGGGCAAATCTTCGCTCGCGTTCGATACCATCTACGCCGAGGGCCAGCGGCGCTACGTCGAAAGCCTGTCCGCTTATGCCCGGCAGTTCCTCTCGGTCATGGAAAAGCCGGATGTCGATCACATCGAAGGCCTCTCGCCGGCCATTTCCATCGAGCAAAAATCGACCTCGCACAACCCGCGCTCGACGGTTGGCACCATCACGGAAATTTACGATTACCTGCGCCTGCTGTACGCCCGGGCAGGTGAGCCACGCTGTCCCGATCACGCTGAAGTGCTGGCAGCGCAGGCCGTCTCGCAGATGGTCGATCAGGTGCTGGCCCTCCCCGAAGGAACCCGTGTGATGGTCTTGGCGCCGGTGGTCAAAAGTCGTAAGGGCGAGCACCAGGGGGTGCTGGAGCAACTGGCCCAGCAAGGATTCATCCGCGCGATGGTGGATGGTGAAGTGGTCATGCTCGACGACCCGCCCACGCTCGAGCTCAATAAAAAGCACGATATCGACGTCGTGGTGGACCGGGTAAAAATTGGTGGTGACTTGCAAACCCGCTTGGCCGAGTCCTTCGAGACCGCGCTTAAACTGGGTGAAGGCGTGGCCCGGGTGGGGTTTATCGACGACCCGAAACGCCCAGAACTGCTGTTTTCCTCGCGTTTTGCTTGCCCGCGCTGCGGCTACAGCATCAACGAGCTGGAGCCGCGGCTGTTTTCGTTCAATAACCCCAGCGGCGCCTGCACACAGTGCGATGGCCTGGGTGTGACGCAATTTCTTGACCCGGCACGCGTTGTGAACCGACCCTCGTTGTCCTTGCCGGCTGGCGCCATCCACGGTTGGGACCGCCGTAACGCTTACTATTTTCAGCTGATCAGCGCGCTGGCCGCGCACTACCAGTTCGATTTGGACACGCCCTACCAAGACCTGCCGGGCGCCTTGCGGCAGGTGATTTTGCACGGCAGTGGCACCACCGAACTACCGTTCACTTACCTAACATCGGCCGGCCGTAGCTACAGCCGACGGCATGTCTTCGAGGGCGTGTTGCCCAATCTGGAGCGGCGCTATCGGGAAACCGAATCCGCGGTAGTGCGCGAAGAACTGGCCAAATTCATGGCCTCGAAAGCCTGCCTGGAGTGTAGGGGCACGCGTCTAAACCGGGCGGCGCGGCATGTCTTTGTCGCTGGCCGCGCGCTGCCAGAGCTGACCCGGCTGCCCATCGGGGCCGCGCAGAGGTTCTTTGGCGAACTCGCGTTGACCGGCCAGCGGGGCGAGATCGCGGCGAGAATCGTCAAAGAGGTCAAGCTGCGGCTGCAGTTTTTGGTCAACGTGGGGCTGGATTATCTGGCCTTGGACCGCAGCGCCGATACGCTGTCGGGTGGTGAGGCGCAGCGGATCCGCTTGGCCAGCCAAATTGGCGCGGGCTTGGTGGGCGTGATGTATGTGCTCGACGAACCCTCCATCGGCCTGCACCAGCGTGACAATGAACGCTTGCTCAGCACGCTGGTGCATCTGCGTGATTTGGGCAATACCGTCATCGTAGTAGAGCACGACGAAGAAGCCATTCGCGCCGCCGACCACGTGGTGGATATGGGACCCGGGGCTGGGGTCCACGGGGGCCGCGTGGTGGCGCAGGGGACGCCGGCGGAGATTGCCGCCGCCACCGATTCGCTCACCGGCCAATACCTCTCCCGCCGGCGAGTCATTGCGCTGCCGAGCACGCGGCGACCTTTCGATCCGGCGCGGGTGCTCAAAATATTTGGCGCGAGCGGCAATAATCTGCGGGCGGTGGACGCGGCGTTTCCGGTGGGCTTGATGGTCTGCGTGACCGGCGTGTCGGGTTCGGGCAAGTCCACTCTGGTGAACGATACGCTCTACCATTTGGCGGCTCGCGAGCTCAACGGGGCGAGCTTGGAACCGGCGCCCTTCGAACGCGCCGAAGGGATGGACCAATTCGATAAGGTGGTCAACATCGACCAAAGCCCGATTGGCCGCACGCCACGTTCCAATCCGGCGACCTACACGCAGCTGTTTACCCCCATTCGCGAGCTGTTTGCGGGCGTCCAAGAATCCCGTATTCGGGGATACCAGCCGGGACGGTTTAGCTTCAACGTGAAAGGTGGGCGCTGCGAAGCCTGTGAGGGCGACGGCGTCATGAAAGTGGAGATGCATTTTTTGCCGGACATCTACGTGGCCTGCGATGTCTGCAAGAGCAAACGCTATAACCGCGAGACGCTCGAAATTCTCTACAAAGGCCGCAGCATCAGCGAGGTACTGGACATGACGGTGGAAGAGGCCAACGAGTTTTTTTCCGCCGTGCCTACCATCTCGCCCAAGCTACGGATGTTGATGGAAGTCGGGCTGTCTTATATCCGCCTTGGGCAAAACGCCACAACGCTATCCGGTGGTGAAGCGCAGCGGGTCAAACTGGCCCGCGAGCTCTCAAAACGCGATACCGGCAAAACCCTTTACATTCTGGATGAGCCCACGACCGGGCTGCATTTTTTTGACATCGAGCAGCTGTTGAAAGTGCTGCACCGGCTGCGCGACCACGGCAATACCATTGTCGTGATCGAGCATAATCTGGATGTGATCAAGACCGCCGATTGGGTCATCGACCTGGGCCCGGAAGGCGGCTCGGGCGGCGGCACGATCGTGGCAGTTGGACCGCCCGAAGCCATCGCCGCCCACCCCGCCTCGCACACGGGACGATTTCTCGCACCGTTGCTCGGCACGGCGAGCCGCTTGTGATTGGGCGCCCACCTGACCGTGGTATGGTGCATGATGCGTCAGACCCGTCTAGGGCAGATACCGGTGGATCGATGCGCAGGGTTAAGGTCAACCGCGGGGAGCTCGGCCATGAGATTAGCCACTGCAAAAGACATTGCGATCGTGGTGCTCAGCGTGGGGGTCGCCGCCTTGGGCTCCTATGCAGTGGAAACCCGCCTCTCACGCTACCTCATTGACGGCATCGTGCACGAGCAGCGCGCCGATATCAGCTTTGGGCTAGCGCAGTTGAATAGCCGCCTGCTGGAGGCTGAGAAAACCGCGGGCCGATTTGGCCAATTAATATCGGTTGATAGCGCGGAACTGGCAAAGGAAAGCGCAGATTTCGGGGCGCTAGTGGTGGCGGAACCCGATGGGGTCTGGCGCAGCTCGCGCGAGGGCTTTGATCCAACCCGCAGCGCCGGGGTCTGGCTGCCCGCTAGCGCGGCGGCTGACCCCGACACCCGCCGGTTTTTTTTGCGGTCGCTGCGGAACACCGAAATTTTTGGACTCGGCGCACTCAACGAGACGGTCATCAATAGCTGGGTGTTGCCCGTGTCTGGCGGCGAGATCATTTTCGTGCCGGCGTGGCCGCAGTTTATCTTCAATGCCACAGTCACTACCGACTATCGCGCCACCCCATGGATGACCCTAACCGGGCCGGAGCAAAATCCTAAAGCCCGAGTTCGCTGGACCACGCGGCTCTACGATCCGGTGGCTGGCAAGTGGCTAGTGAGCGTCGTGGCGCCCTTCTTTCGCGACGGCGTGTGGGCGGGATCGGTGGGTCACGACGTGGTGCTGGAACAGTTATTCCAAGACATGATGCGCCCGTCGGAGGTGCGTAGTTGGCGGGTACATCCGATGTATGTGGGGCAAACCGACGGCGCGATGTGGATGTCCGAGGGCAAGATCGCAGAGCCGGGTGAGCAGCTTCCGAGCAGCTTTTTAGCCGTCCTGAAGCAAGCCTCGGGCACCGAGGTGGTGGTCATCCGGGAGGGGACTGACTTCCTGCTGCTCGGGCCTTTGCCAGCGGTGGGCGCGTGGGCGATTTTCCGGTTGGATGCAGGCACTATCCAAGCAAATATCGCGGCCGAGGTTAGTGTGATCAAAACAGTACAAGCGGTGCTTATCGCGTCGGCGGGCAGTCTCATAGTGCTGTTGGTGGTGCGCCGGCGACGGCATCGCAGGGCCTACATGGCCAGCTTGGGTCAACGCAATCGGGAGCTAGAAAAGCTGGTGTGGGAGCGCACCCAGAAGCTCGAGGAAACCAACACCAAGCTGCAACAGCTGGCGCGGCTAGACCACTTAACCGGGCTATTAAATCGCCGGGGGTTCGATGAGGCCTTGCCGCGTGCTTGGAGTTCCGCCCAACGCTCGCAGGAGGCGCTGTCGTTGCTCATGGTCGACGTCGATTGGTTCAAACAGTACAACGACCGACTTGGACACCCAGCGGGCGACACGTGCCTGGCGATTTTGGCCGGCGCCATGACCGAATGCCTGCGCCGTCCGGGCGATGTGGCGGCGCGCTATGGCGGCGAAGAATTTGCGCTGGTGCTGCCAGCCACCGACTCCGCGGGGGCGCTGCAGGTGGCGGAATCACTCCGCCAGTTGGTGTTGGCCAAGATTCTGCCGCATCCCAGCTCCCACTTCGAGGTGGTGAGCGTCAGCATCGGTGTGGCGAGCGCCAATCCCGCCCTGGGCGAGTCCCCGGAGACGCTGGTGGCGCGCGCGGATGCGGCGCTTTTCGAGGCCAAAAAAAACGGCCGCAATCGCGTAGAGGTCGCCCAATAACGCAGGCCGGGGGCGTGCCGTGTCACCGCGACGGTCGGCGGGCTGGCGCCCGCGCCCCCAAGTAGCGTGCCAGCCGCAGCTCAGGCACCATGGCCGCCTTTCACGCAACCAAAGGGTCTGTCATGTCGGCACTGATTTGCGGCTCGTTCGCCTACGACAACATCATGGTCTTCCAAGACCGCTTCAAGAATCACATCCTGCCGGACAAAATTCATATCCTGAACGTCTCTTTTCTCGTGCCGCAGTTGCGCCGGGAATTTGGGGGCTGCGCCGGGAATATCGCCTATAACCTCAAATTGCTCGGCGGTGATCCGTTGCCGATGGGTGCGGTGGGCATCGATTTCGAGCCTTACGCGCAGTGGATGGATACCTGTGGCGTCCCCCGCACACATGTCCGGGTGATTGAAAGCACGCTGACCGCGCAGGCGTTTATCACCACCGACCTCGATGACAACCAGATCACGGTGTTCCATCCTGGGGCCATGGAGGCGGCCCACCAGAATCAGATCAGCGATGCGTCGGGCGTGACCTTGGGCATTCTGGCGCCCGATGGTCGCGCGGGCATGATCCAGCATGCGCAGGAGTTTGTACGGGCCGGCATCCCCTTCATTTTTGACCCGGGTCAAGGCCTGCCGATGTTCAACGGTGATGACCTCAAGCAGTTCATCAAAGACGCCACCTGGGTCACGGTGAACGACTACGAGGCGCAACTCATGCAAGAGCGTACGGGCTGGACGCTGGAAGAAATTGCCCACCAAGTTAGCGCCCTGATCGTCACCCGTGGGGGGGCGGGATCGACGGTTTATCTAGCCCACGAAACGCTGCACATTCCGCCCGCCAAACCGGCGCAACTGTGTGACCCCACTGGTTGCGGCGATGCCTATCGGGCCGGGCTCCTCTACGGTTTGATGCACGCGCTGGAGTGGTCTGTTACTGCCCGTATCGCCTCGCTGATGGGGGCCATCAAAATTGAACAAGCGGGGACCCAGAACCATCGGTTTACCCGCGCGGAATTTGCCACCCGCTACGCGCTGGCCTTCGACCAGGCGCTCGTCTGGTAGGGCGGTTTGCGCGACGTCCGAGGGTTGCCGGCGGCGGGGCTTGGCTGGCACCGGGAATTCTTCCCGTGACGCTGGGACAGCGCGGGCGCTAGCCACCCAACACAGGGGTTTACGGGCATGCTGCGCGGCAGTTGTGAACACGGATGTTCCTGCCGATGCCCACGCTGCTGCCCCTGACCGATACCGGTTTGCACGGTCTTACCGTCATTGCCAGACTGCACGGCCTGCCGGCCGAAGAAGCCGCGCTGGGCCACGAGTTCGGCCGGGCCAGTGGGCCCCTCGAACCGCGGGAACTGGAACTGGCGGCGCATTGGTTGGGGCTGAAAGCCCGCCGCGTGATGCGCGTGTGGCGCCGACTGGCGGTGACGCCGTTGCCGGCGCTGGCGCGCCTGGTGGATGGCCAGCAGGTGATTCTGGCCGGCCTGCGCGCTGAGCAGGTGTTGGTCAAAGCGATGGGATCGCCCCCGACGCTGGTGTCACGCGCCGATTTTCTAGCGCGCTGGACCGGCGAGCTCTTGCTGCTCACGCGTGGCGAGGCGGCGCCCACCACCCCGGTCGCGTTCGGTTTGCGCTGGTTCTTGCCTGCGCTGAACGCCCATCGCGGCATTTTGGGCGAAGTATTGCTGGCCTCCCTGATGCTCCAGCTATTGGCGCTCGCCGCGCCGCTTTTTTTTCAGGTCATCATCGATAAAGTGCTGGTGCACCAACGCCTCGCAACGCTCGATGTGCTGTGCGCTGGCCTGTTGGTGGTGTCGCTCTTTGAAGCGCTGCTGGGTGGCCTGCGCCACTTTGTACTGGCCCACACCACCAATCGGATCGACGTGCAGTTGGGCGCGACGCTGTTCCAGCATCTCCTGCGCTTGCCGCTCGCCTGGTTCGAGGCGCGACGGATGGGCGAGACGGTGGCACGGGTGCGCGAGATCGAGACCATTCGCACATTTTTTACCGGCGCGGCCTTGACCCTCGGTCTTGATCTCGCCTTCGCCGGCGGATTTTTTGTCTTGCTGGTGTGCTACAGCCCGGGGTTGTCGGCCATTGTTGCGGCCGGGCTTTTAGCGCATCTGCTGCTGGCCGCGTTGGCGACGCCAATTTTTCGCCAGCGTCTGGAGGAGAAATTCACGCGCAGCGCGGCGGCTCAGGCTTTTTTGACGGAAGCCGTGAGCGGCATTGCAACGCTCAAGGCCGGCGCCGTGGAACGAGTTTTTGGCGTCCAATGGGAGCACTTGCTGGCGGGCGCTACCCGCGCGGGTCTGCGCGCCGGCGCGTTGTCTAGCGTGGTCGCGCAAGTGGCGGGCTTACTGCAAAAATTCACCACGGTGGCCATTTTGTGGCAGGGCGCACGGCTGGTCCTGCAGACCAGTCTCAGCGTAGGGGAGTTGGTGGCTTTTACTCTCATCGCCGCGCGGATCGCCCAGCCCGTGCTGCGGGTTGCGCAGTGTTGGCAAGACTTCCAGCAGACCGGGGTTTCGGTGCGGCGCTTGGGCGATGTGCTCAACGCGCTGCCAGAGCCGGGGCGGCATCAACCCGGACAGGCCGCCTTGCCAGCCTTGCTGGGGGCGGTGAGCTTTGAGGACGTGCAATTTCGCTATCGCCCTGAGGGCCCAGATGTCCTGCGCGGGCTTAGCTTTAGCGTGCCGGCGGGCTGCGTGATTGGCTTAGTCGGCGCCTCGGGTTGCGGTAAGAGCACGCTGGCCAGTCTCCTCCAGCGGCTGCAGGTGCCGCAGGCGGGCTGCGTGCGGGTGGACGCGCAGGATGTGGCGCTGCTCGACCCCGAGTGGCTGCGCCGACAGATCGGGGTGGTGCTCCAAGAAAACCGGCTGTTTAGCCGCTCGGTGCGCGAAAACATCGCGCTGCGCGATCCCTCACTGCCGCTGGCCGCGGTGATCCACGCCGCGCGGCTGGCCGGTGCCCACGAGTTCATTCTGGCCCTGCCGGCGGGTTACAACACGCTAGTGGGTGAACACGGCGCCAGTTTGTCGGGTGGCCAGCGTCAGCGCATTGCGCTGGCGCGCGCCCTGGTGACCCAGCCCCGCATCTTGATCCTCGATGAGGCGACCTCTGCCCTCGACTATGAAACTGAAGCGGTTCTGCACGCTAATTTGCCGCAAATCGTGCGGGGCCGCACGGTTTTGCTTATCGCTCATCGGCTGCGCACGGTCCAACTCGCCGAGCGCATTTTGGTGCTGGAAAACGGTCGGATTGCGCAGCAGGGGACGCATGCATCGCTGCTGGCAAGCCCAGGCTTGTACGCCCGACTGTGGGCCCTGCAGGCAGGCGACGCCAGCGCGCTGCGGCCATGATGGACGGCGGCGGCGGCGACGACGCCCGTGATTTTCTGCCGCCGGTGCGCGCGCTCAGCGCAACCCCGGCCTCGCGCTCGGCGCGGTCGCTGGCCTTGGCCTTGTGCGCTGCGTGTCTCGCGGCGCTCTGGTGGCTGTGGTGGGGGCAGCTCGATATCGTCGCGGTCGCACCCGGGCAGGTGGTGCCGCTGGGTCAGCGCAAGGTGGTGCAAGCGGCCGAACTGGCGGTGGTGAAGAGCATTCAAGTGCGCGAAGGGCAGCAGGTGGTGGCCAATCAAGTCTTGCTCGAACTGGACCCTACCGCCCTGCTCGCCGAGCGTGCTCGGTTGGCCGACCAGCGGGGCGTACTGGCGGTGGACCGCGTGCGACTGAGCGCGCTGCTGGCCGGCACCGGCCACCGGCGCCGCGAGGACGGGCTGGGCCGCGAGGACGGGTTAGGCCGGGCAGACGGGCTGGGCCGCGAGGACGAGCTGGGCCGCGAGGACGAGCTGGGCCGCGAGGACGGGCTGGGCCGCGAGGACGGGCTAGGCCGGGCAGACGGGCTAGGCCGGGCAGACGGGCTGGGCCGCGAGGACGAGCTGGGCCGGGCAGACAGGCTGGCTTTCGCGCGAGTCGCCGCGCAACGGGGCGGCACCCGAGTGGCCGCTAGCGTGGCGCGTCTGGCCCAGGAACGCGCCGAGTACCAGGCCGTGCTGGCCGCCTTGGACCAAGACCTCCTCCAGCAGCAGGCCGAGCGCCGGGCCGCTGAGACGCGGCGGGCGCAACTCGCGGCCAGCCTGCCGTTAGTGACGGAAGAGGCACAGGCGCATCGTCAATTGCTGGCGCGCGGCACGGTGCCGCGCCTGCAGTGGTTGCAGTTCGAGCGGGCGCGCCTACTGGCCGAGCAGGAACTCGCCAGCCAGCGCGAAGCGCTGAGCGCGCTGGCGGCCGGTGCAGCGGCATTAGTGGCCCGTCGCCAAGCGGCGGCGGCCCAGTTTGAGGCGCGCTGGCTGGCGGAACTGGCCGACACCCAGGCGCGGTTGGCGGGGGTAGAGGCAGAACTCGTGGCGGTGGAACATCGCTTGGATTTGGCCACCCTGAGGGCACCGGTGGCGGGCGGCGTGCAGCAGCTGGCGGTGCATACGGTGGGCGGGGTCGTAGCCCCGGCGCAGCCGCTCATGGTCATCGTCCCGGACGACGCACCGCTGGCCGTAGAGGCTCTGATCGACAATCGGGACATCGGCTTTGTGCACCCCGGCCAGCGCGTGGCGATCAAGGTTGAAACCTATCACTTCACGCGCTACGGATTATTGACGGGCTGGGTGCGGGAGGTGTCGCAAGACGCGGTGATGGACGCCGAGCATGGGCGACGCTATCTGGCACAAATCGCGTTGACCCAGCGCGTGATGGCGGTGGACGGCCATCAGCTGCCCTTGACGGCCGGCATGGCCGTGACCGTGGAGCTCGCGATCGGCCGGCGGCGCATCCTCGATTATTTGCTCAGTCCGTTGCGCCGCTATCAACACGAGGGCGCGCGCGAGCCCTGAGCCCTCGGGTGGAGGCGCCGGGTCACGCTAAGGCGAGCGCGCGCCGGCCGCCCGGGCGCGCTGGGTCGCGGGGGCCGGCCTGCTGGCCGCAGCGGGTCCGTGCCGACTAACCCTCGACCATTGATGGGCCTCAGCGACCCACGCTAGGCGCCGTGCGCAGGCCGCGCTCTTCCAGCAGCGGCAGAATGCTGGTGCCCAGTTGGGCCAACCCGGCTTCGTAGTCTGGCCAAGACAGGGTGGCGCCGGCTAGGCCGCACTCCGCCATGGCCTGCAAAAAATCAGTGACTTCGCTCGGCGTGCCAACCACCGGAAACCCAGAATAGCCGGCCATCATATTGCGCAGATAGGCCTCGCGCAGCGCCGGATCGGGGAGTTGGCTACCGGATTCCGCCGTGAAGGTGTCCAGCAGATTGCCCGCCGCCAGCAAATCGCCCCGCTCGTGGATGACGTGTCGGTAATAGTCCTGAGCTTCGGCGTGGGTCGGGGCACAAAAGATGGCAGCATTGCCCCAGACCTCCACTTCACGCTGGTAATCCTCACGCGCGATGCGGCGTACATCGGCTACCGTGGCGCGCGCCATGGCCAGATTGGGCGCCAAAATAAAATTCATGTCGGCGTGTTTGGCCGCAAAGCGACGTCCGGCAGGGCTCACACCCGCGCTCATCACCGGTGGGCGTGGATGCTGCAGCGGCTTGGGCTCGGCGTAACAACGCGGCGCGGTGAAGTACTGACCCGCGAAATCAAATTCTCCGAGGTGGGTCCACAGGGCGGTGATGAGGGTCATCCATTCGTCGGTCAGCGCATAGCGCTCCGCGTGGGGGTACTGCGTTTTGCCGAACATCGCGACCTCCTGACTGTTCCAGCCAGAAACCACGTTCAGCCCAAAACGCCCGCCGGAGATGTGGTCGATCGTCACCGCTTGTTTGGCCGCCAGGACCGGGTGGATGGAGGGCACGGCGGTGGTCGCAAAAACGTGAATGTGGGTGGTTGCCTGCGCTAATCCGGCCGCCCAGGTCCAGGTCTCGAAGCTGCGGTGGTTGAACTGGCTGGGCCCGCCAAAGCCTTTCCAGCGGCACACCGGGATCACCGCCTCAAGGCCTAGCGCATCTGCCGTCCGCGCGATGCGCAGCGACTCTGCCCAGTTCACCTCGATACCCCCCGCGGCCTCAGAGATGGTGCAGCCGTGGCTGACGTTGCTACCGAAGACGGCCAGTTGAAAACGGTTGGCACTCAGGGCCATGGGCGGTGCTCCATCATTTTGCGGCGATTTTCCTGCGGCTCGCCGCGAACGGCCAGCCGTAGTTTAAAGCTTTCTCGCGCCCGACGGGCCGCGCGGCACGTCGCTGTAGGCGACTGCGAGGGTCGCAACCCGCCATAATGGTCGCTGTCTTCCCACTGCCCGAGAGGCTGCCATGATTGCGTTTTCGGTACTCGACCTATCGCCCATTTCCGCTGGTAGCACGGCGGCGGATAGTTTTCGGAATACGCTAGACCTCGCGCGCCACGCTGAGCAGTGGGGCTATAACCGCTACTGGTTGGCCGAACATCACAATATTCCGGGGATCGCGAGCGCCGCCACCGCGGTGGTCATCGGCCATGTGGCGGCGGGCACCCAGCGCATTCGGGTGGGGGCCGGCGGGATCATGCTGCCCAATCACTCCCCTTTGGTCATCGCCGAGCAGTTCGGTACGCTCGAGTCGCTGTTTCCCGGGCGCATCGATCTGGCGCTGGGTCGCGCCCCGGGTTCTGATCAACGTACCGCGCGGGCGTTGCGTCGAGATCTCGCCTCGAATGCGGAGAATTTTCCGCAAGATGTGCTGGAACTGCAGGCCTTCCTAGGCCCCGAGCTGGCAGGACAAACGGTGTTCGCTGTGCCCGGTACTGGCTTGGAGGTGCCGCTGTGGATTTTAGGCTCGAGCTTGTTTGGCGCGCAGGTCGCAGCAGCCCTGGGGCTCCCTTTTGGCTTCGCTTCGCATTTTGCGCCCGATGCCCTGCGCCAGGCGTTACAGGTGTACCGAGCCCGGTTTCAACCATCAGCCCAACTGGCCAAGCCGCACGCCATGGCGGTGGTCAATGTGGTGACGGCCGACACCGATGTGGCAGCCCGACGCCTGTTTACCTCGATCCAGCAGCAGTTTGCCAATTTGTATCGCGGTACGCCGACGCAGCTCCAACCGCCACGCGATCAGATGCATGACTACTGGACCCCCGCCGAGAAGGCGGGGGTCGACCACACGCTGAGCTATGCCTGCGTTGGGGCGCCGGCGAGTGTGCGGGAACAGTTAACGAACTTCATCGAAATGACTCGGGTGGACGAGCTCATGATCGCCGGCTCGCTGTTTGACCATCGCGCGCGTTTACGTTCCTTCGAGCTCGCGATGGATGTTCGAGCAACGATGTCTACTCCCGCCACGGCCATCGCCTAAGGCGGGTGGCCTTGCCTCGCCGGGATCAAACGGCGTAACAGCGATAACCCGCGCGTGGGTAATGCACCGCCACCTCTCCCACTTGAGGATCTGTGCGTAGCACCACGATTTCCTGCGCGTTTAGCCGGATGAGCCGACCTACGGTGCGTTCTAAGCCGTAATCGTCTGGCACGATGGCCATTTCTGCGCCCGCTACATAACCGCCCTCCGTCACGCAGCCTCCCGCCACGTCGGTGGGGATCGCCTCGCGCGCGATGGTCAGCGCGGCGGCGGCCTCCAGCGGCGTCATTTCGCCCGTGCCTAAATCGGCTACCCGAGCAAACCACGCCGACAAGCTGGGCCGTGCTCGCACGGCATCAAACAAATCCCCCCCGTGCTGCAAAAACCACACAGGATGGAAACAGGCGGCGTCGGCTACGGTGAAGACAGCACCCAGCACGAAGGGGGTTTGATCTAGCTGCGCGGCGAGCCTATCCAGAGAAATGAGCGCCTGACTCCAGGCGTGCGGCGCCACGGCGATTAAATTCTCGCGGGTGAACGCGGGTGTCATGGCGGCGCGGTCGACAAAGAATGCCGCGGGAAGGTGGTCTACCAGCCGTGCCACGGTAGGCGGCACGGTTTGCATAAATAGACGGTGGTCGGCCCAGTCTTCTAGCAAGGCGGCGGCGCCCGCGAGCGCTGCGGGAAAACAACTGGGGCTTGGGTACAGGCGTTCCAACACGCCGGCGATGAGTGCGGTGTCGCAGTAAATATCCGCCCCGATCTGCAGCACCGGGATGCGGCGATAGCCACCGGTGAGCGGCGTGAGATCGGGTTTCGGTGCGATGCTGGGCTGTTCCACCGAACGCCACGCCAGCTTTTTAAAAGCCAGGATGCGGCGAATTTTTTCCGCAAAGGGTGATAACGCGTAGTGATGCAAGATGAGCCCGGCCATGGAAGGTCTCCCGAGAATGGGTTTAGTGGTGTTTGCTTATCAGGGTAACCGGTTGCAGCGGCGTGGACATCCGTTAGATCGGGGCTGTTTTTTCGGGGCGGAACGCGAACAATGGAAGATGCACCAACCTACCAGCGCGCCATGCTACTCAGGGTGTGAACGTTAAAAAACCGATTCAGCGTCCCGCATGGTGGTTGCTGTCAGCCGCGTGTAGGTCTCGCAGCGGGGAGAAAAAACATGCAGGAACGTCATAAGCTCGTTGCACTCTGTGTCGCGGCAAGTTTCATCAGCTATATCGACCGGGTGAGTATCTCGGTTGCCGCGCTGGCCATGCAAGAACAGTACGGGTGGACAGAGACCATCAAGGGCTTCGTACTGTCAGCCTTTTTTATCGGCTATCTGTTGTTCATGGTGCCCAGCGGCTGGTTGGCCAATCGCTTTGGTGGCAAGCGCGTCTTGCTCGCGGCGGTCCTGTGGTGGTCGATATTCACCCTCGTGACGCCGCTCGCAGCAGGGATGTCTTTTGCCGCCCTCATTGCCGCGCGCATCGCGATGGGCTTAGGCGAAGCCGCGATGTTTCCGGCGGCCTACAATCTGTACAGTCGCTGGGTGCCGGCCGGCGAGCGATCCCGCGCGGTGGCATTGATGCTCGCCGGCATTCCCCTCGGCACGTTGTTTGCGCTGATGACTACCGGTGTGATGGTGAAACATTACGGCTGGACCAGCGTCTTTTATGTGTTTGGCCTACTGGGTCTTGTGTGGTGTGTGGTGTGGTTGAAACTGGCCTATGACCGGCCGGCCGATCATCCCAAGCTGACCCCCGCCGAACGCAACCTGCTGCGTGCCGTCGCCCCCGACCAGCACCCCAAAGAGCCTGTGCCATGGGCCAAATTGTTGCGCTCCTCGGCGGTGTGGGCGCTCATCATCAACCACCTGTGCAGCAATTGGGTGCTGTATATGTTGCTCGCCTGGTTACCCAGTTATTTTCGCAAAGTGCTGCACTTGGATATTCAAAGCGCGAGCCTTTATGCCGCCGCGCCGTGGTTGGCCATGTTGGTTTCGGGTATCGCAAGTGGTTGGCTGACAGATAGCTGGATCAAGGGCGGTGCCGATGCCACATTTGTGCGCAAATTCATGCAAATCGCGGGTCTGTTGGGCGCTGCTGCGTGCATGTGGCTGGCCCGAGACGTCAGCTCCCCGGAGGTTGCACTGGGCTTGATGTGCGGCGCGCTAGGAGCGTTGGCGATGACCTGGGGCGGGTTTATTTCCAATCATCTCGACATCGCACCGCGCTACGCCGATGTGTTGTTGGCAATCACCAACACGGCGGGCACGCTGCCCGGCATCCTCGGCATCGCCGTCACCGGCTGGCTGATTGACGTCACGGGCACTTTCACTGCGGCCTTCGTGTTGGCGGCCTGCGTGAATGTGTTCGGCGCGGTGGTGTGGTTTTTCTTTGCCACGGCGCGGCCGGTCGTGAAATAGCTGGGGCCGCTCCGCCGACCTCAGAGAATTAGACCTGCGGAACGTGCCGCGGGCCAAACTACCCCCCGTTTCTAAAGTTTCCCTGTGTTGGGGGCGATAGCTGTTGCTGGGCCCACGCGGAACGTCTGCGTTAGCCGCGACCGTCAACACTCACCCCGTGCTGCAACTTTATCGAGGAAGACTGTCCAATGAAATCGGATCCCGCCCTGCTTTCTTGGGGTGCGAGCGCGCTCGCAGTTGCGGCCGCGTTGATTGTGTGCCTGGTACCCGAGGGACCTGCCAGATTAGCCGCCGCCGCCTCACTGGTGGTGGTTGGTCTGCTGCTCGACGGGCGCGTGAGGCGCCTCTACCGGGCTGCTATTGCTGTCGCTGAAGAGGTCGCTGCACAGGCGCAGAACGCGACCGTCGCAGACATCGCGGCGCGGCACAGCGCTAGTCTGATGCACCTGGCCGACAGTGTTTTGCCGATCTGGATTCGGCATTTGGGCACGGCCCGGCAGCAGCTCGACGGGGCCGTGGTACATCTCACCCAGGATTTCGCCGGCATCGTCGAGCGCCTCCGCGACGCCGTGCGCGCGAGCTATCGGGCGGCGGGTATCGATGGCGGCAGCGCCGATGACGACCTGCGTCAGGTGGTGGCGAAAAGCGAGCGGCGGCTGACGATGGTGGGCGAGATTCTCGACACCACCTTGGCCGACAAGGCCCGGATGCTGGCGGAGAGTCAACGGCTGGTGCAGTTCACCACCGAGTTGCAGAAGATGGCTTCTGATGTGGCGAGCATCGCTGACCAAACCAACCTGTTGGCGCTGAATGCCGCGATCGAGGCGGCGCGTGCTGGCGAAGCCGGCCGTGGCTTTGCGGTAGTCGCCGATGAAGTTCGCACGCTGTCCACCCGCTCGGGCGAGATCGGCAAAAACATCAGCCAAAAAATTGATTATGTGAACCGTAGTATCAAAGACTCGTCGGCCATGATCGAGACCGCCGCTGAGCGTGATGCCCAGGCCCGGGTGGATTGCGACGCCCAGTTATCGGGCGTGGTTACCGACTTCCGGAACGCGATGGCCAGCCACACCACTTCAGGTGACGCGCTACGCACCGAGGCCGAAGGGATTACCCGCGCCGTATCCATCGCGCTAGAGCAGCTGCAATTTCAGGATCGAATCAACCAGTTGCTGAGTCATTTGGGTGACAGCCTGCATACCTTCAAGAGCCAACTGGCGAGTGGCACTTTTCCCAACCAAGCAGCGACAGCGCAGCTGCGAGCAACCCTAGAGCGCTCCTATACCTTGGCCGAAGAACGGATGCCGGCAGGCATGACCCCAGCGGCGGATAACACCGATATTACTTTTTTCTGAGGTTCCGCCATGGCGAAAACAATTTTGATCGTGGATGACTCCGCCTCGCTGCGGCAGGTGGTCGCCATTGCCCTCAAGGGCGGTGGTTATGAGGTTATTGAAGCCTGCGACGGCGTCGATGGCTTGAGCAAGCTCAACGGCCAGAAAATCCACCTGATCATCAGCGACGTCAACATGCCCAACATGGATGGGATCACTTTTGTGAAAGCCGTCAAGCAAAACGCTGCCTATAAATTTACCCCGATCATCATGCTGACGACTGAAAGTCAGGAGGGTAAGAAAATGGAAGGGCAGGCCGCTGGCGCAAAAGCCTGGGTAGTGAAGCCCTTCAAGCCCGAACAGATGCTGGCGGCGGTCTCGAAACTGGTGCTCCCTTAGGGGCTGCTGGAGGCTTGTAAGCGTGAACCTAGACCAACCCGCAGCCACTGTTTTGAAGCTCGTGGGCGAATTAAACATCTATGCGGCGGCCGCGCTGCACGCCCGTCTGCAGGCGACCCTAGTCGAGGGCGGCCCGCTCGAGCTTGATCTGAGCGAGGTGAGTGAACTCGATAGCGCGGGTGTCCAGCAACTGCTGTTACTCAAACGTGAATGCGAGCTCACCGGCCGGGCGCTGCGAGTGAGTGCCGTGAGCGACGCCGCTAACGCGGTGCTGACGCTGCTCAATCTGCGCCAGCAGTTCGCTTGAGCGACCCGGAAAATCTCCCATGGATTTGACCCCTGCCCTAGAGATTTTCATCGCCGAAGCCGGCGAGCTCCTCGAGCAGATGGAGCAATCGCTGCTGCTGCTAGAGCACCGACCCGGCGACCGAGAGCTGCTCGACGCGGTCTTCCGCACCGCGCATACCATCAAGGGCTCGGCCGGCATGTTTGGGTTCAATACCATTGTGGCGCATACCCATCAGCTTGAGAATTTATTGGACTTGGTGCGCGCCGGTGAAGTGGCGTTAACACCGGCACTTTCTGCCTTGCTCCTACGTTGTGGCGACCACCTGGGCACGCTGGTGACGCCGGCCGTGGATAATCTGCCGCTGCAGCCCGCGGTGAGCGCGGTCGGCGAGGCTTTGGAGCGTGAGTTGGCGCAGTATCTGCCGGCACTCCCGAACGCCGTTGACCGGCACTCGATGGCAGCGGATGTTGCGCTGTTGCTGGCTAGTGGGGCGCCGCCAGCAACCCCCTCCGCGGCCGCGCTCCCGACTTCGCTGGCGGCCGATTACGCGGTGTTTCTTGCCAGTGCTGAACCCGCCCTAGCCCAGCCGGCCGCGTTGGTGTGGCGCATCGCGCTACAGTTCGGCGCCGACGTCTTGCGCAACGGCATGGACCCCCTGTCGATACTTCACTATCTCGGCACCGTGGGCGAGATAGTCAACCTCACCACGCTCTGGGGCCGCCTGCCGCCCTTGGTAGCAATGGACCCCGAAAGTTGCTACCTCGATGTAGCCCTGGAACTCGCGACGACGGCCGACCGGGCCGTCATCGACGCAGTGTTCGACTTCATCCGCGATGATTGCAAAATCCAGCTCACGCCGCCCAGCAGCCAAGTGCGTGCGCAGCTTGCCGACCTCGCGGCGCTGCCGGAAGGGCCGTCCAAACTAGGTGAAATACTGGTGGCGGCCCACGCGCTGACCGACCTCGAATTGGCAGCGGCGCTGGCCGAACAGGCCGCCGAGTCGCGGCCCCCAGTGGCACCGGGTGGTCCCCGCCCCCTGGGCCGGATTCTGGTTGATGCCGGTGCCGTGCCCGAACCGGTGGTCGATGCGGCGCTAGAGCGTCAGCAGCAGGCGCGGCTGGCGAAGGCACAGGACAGCAAGCTCATTCGGGTGGATGCCGAGAAACTCGACCAGTTAATTACGCTGGTAGGCGAGCTGGTCATCGCAGGCTCTGGCACGTTTGCCTTAGCCCAGCACGCCAAGCTGGGCGATATTGTGGAATCGGCGGCGGCACTCCTGCGGCTAGTCGAGCAGGTGCGCGACAACGCGTTGAGCCTGCGCATGGTCCCCATTGCAGCCACTTTCCAGCGTTTTCAACGGGTGGTGCGCGATGTCAGCTTGGACCTGGGCAAGGACATCGAGTTGGTCATCGCCGGCGCTGAGACGGAACTTGATAAGTCGGTGGTGGAGCGCATTGGCGACCCGTTGATGCATTTGGTGCGCAACGCCATGGACCACGGCATCGAGAACGCCGCCCGTCGTTTGGCCAGCGGCAAACCTGCGCGGGCGAAGATTTCGCTGAACGCCTATCACGACTCCGGCAGCATCGTCATCGAGGTGGCGGACGACGGCGGTGGTCTGCCGCTCGACAAAATTCGCCACAAGGCGATCGAGCGTGGGCTGTTGGCTGCCAGCGCCAATCCGACCCCGCAGGAAATTCAACAGCTGGTTTTCGAAGCAGGATTTTCTACCGCCGAGGCAGTCTCTAATTTATCCGGCCGTGGGGTTGGGATGGACGTCGTCCGGCGCAGCATTGAAACCCTGCGGGGGATGATCGAAATCGACAGCACCGAGGGCCTCGGCACGTTGGTGCGCATTCGTCTGCCGCTGACGCTGGCGATCATCGACGGCTTCATGGTGGGATTGGGCGCGGCGCGCTACGTGCTGCCGCTCGATGTGGTGGTGGAGTGCATGGAGCTGTCGGAGGCGGACCGTTGCTTCGTGAGCGAGCGCGGATTTATCAATGTCCGGGGCGCTGTCTTGCCGGTGGTGCGACTGCGCGATGCATTTGCGCTCAACGACGCGACTGAAGGCGCCGCAGCTCACGCGCAAGGAGCCGTTCTGAGCCGGCGCGAAAACATCGTGGTCGTACGTTTCGGCGCGCTGAAAGCTGGTCTGGTGGTGGATGAACTATTCGGCGAATTTCAGACCGTCATCAAACCGCTAGGCAAATTATTTAGTTATCTACAGGGCATTAGTGGCTCGACCATTTTGGGTAGCGGCGAAGTCGCGCTGATCCTAGATGTGCCTGGGCTTATCAAAAGAGTGGAACGCACACGACCCCCAGGTCGTGTGGTGGCCTAGGGCCATCCATTCCAACCAAACGAGAGGTAGGCGGACATGGGAATCTTCGATCTAAACAAAGGCACTCGGCAGTTGGAACAACTCAGCGCAGCGGCTACCCGCATGCAGCAAGAGCACCTGGCGGGCGCCATCGATTACCGAATTCCCCTGCAGGGCTTCGAAGGCGACCAGCGGGCGATCGCCGAAACCATCAATGCGCTGGTCCATTCGCATATCGCCGTCAAGATGCAGGTAGTGGACTGCATCACCCAATATGTTGGCGGCGACCTCTCGCAGGAATTCGAGCGGCTGCCGGGACGTAAAGCGCTGATTACTGCGGCGATGGACGAGGTGCGTGGTCACCTGCGCGGCGCCGAGGAACATCTGGCGGAGCACATCCGGATCAAACATGCGCTGGATAACGCCACCGCGAATGTGATGATCGCCGACCGCGATGGGATCATTCGGTACCTGAACCATTCTTTGCAGACGATGCTGAGCAACGCGGAAGCCGACATCCGCAAGGAATTAGTCCATTTCGACGCCAAGCGCCTGGTGGGTGTGAATTTCGATGTGTTTCACAAAAACCCCGCGCATCAGCGCAACTTGCTGGGGCAACTCCGCAGCCCGCATGTGGCGCAAATCGTGGTGGGAGGGCGTACGTTCTCGCTTACCGCCTCGCCCATCAGCGACGAGAAGGGCGAGCGTCTGGGCTCGGTAGCGGAATGGAAAGACCGTTCCGATGAGGTCGTCGTCGAAAACGAACTGGCGGCAGTGGTGGCGGCAGCTTCAGCGGGTGACTTTAACCGTCGCCTGGAGACCGCCGGCAAGCAGGGTTTTTTTCGCCAGCTTTGCGACCACATCAACGCCTTGGTGGGGACCTGCGACACCGGCCTGGCCGAGGTGCTGCGAGTGCTGTCAGCGCTGGCCGACGGCGACCTGACGGAGAAAATAACGAACGACTATCAGGGCACTTTTGGCGCCTTGAAAGACGCGTGTAACGACACCGTAGACCGCCTCTCCGCCACGATCTCCGAGGTCAGCACGACCACCGAGGCCATTTTGAACGCGGCCGAACAGGTGAGCGCCACCGCGCAGTCGATTAGCCAGGCGGCGAGTGAGCAGGCGGCGAGCGTGGAGGAGTCGAGTGCGTCCATCGAGGAGATGGCGGCCTCGATCAATCAAAACAGCGAGAACGCCAAGGTCACCGATGGCATGGCCGGGAAGGCGGCGCAAGAAGCTTCCGAAGGCGGCGTGGCCGTGCGCGAGACCGTGCAGGCGATGAAAACCATTGCACAGAAAATCGGCATTATCGACGACATCGCTTATCAAACTAATTTGCTCGCGCTCAATGCGGCGATAGAAGCGGCGCGGGCCGGTGAGCATGGGCGTGGTTTTGCGGTGGTCGCCGCCGAAGTGCGCAAGCTGGCTGAGCGCAGCCAAGTGGCGGCACAGGAAATTAGCGGGCTGGCTGGCAACAGCGTGCAACTCGCCGAACGGGCCGGCACCCTGCTCAGCGAAATTGTGCCGGCGATCCAGAAAACCTCCGACCTTGTGCAGGAAATCGCGGCGGCTTCGAGCGAGCAGGCCACCGGCGCTACGCAGATCAATTCGGCGATCAATCAGCTCAATCAGGCCACCCAACAAAACGCCTCGGCGGCGGAGGAATTGGCGGCCACGGCGGAAGAAATGAACGGCAAGGCGGCGCAATTACGCGAGCTTATGGCGTTTTTTCGGCTGGACAGCGTGGCCCGTGGCCGGAGTCCGGACGCGCGTAGTGTGGCGCCGCGTGCGGTGGCGGCGCCCCGCCGCGCCCCGCCTAGCCGGGCTGCGGGTGGCGCACGCTTCGCGGAGTCCGAGGCCAGCGATTCTGAGTTCGTAAAGTTCTAGGGGGCATGATGCAAGCTGCCGCGCAGGGCGATGGTGCTGGTGCCGAGCACCAGCAGTACCTTACTTTTCGGCTGGGCGAAGAAACCTTCGCGATGCCAATTTTAATGATCAAGGAAATTCTGGAATACCCGGACTTGACCAATGTGCCGTTAATGGCGGACTGCGTGCGGGGCGTGTTGAACCTGCGCGGGCGGGTGGTGCCGGTGGTGGATTTGGCGGTGCGATTTGGGCGGCCCCAGAGCACGCCAACGCGCCGCACCTGCGTGGTGATTCTAGAGGTGCACGCGGATGGTGAGCAATTGGACGTCGGAATCATGGTGGATGGTGTCAATCAAGTGATCGAGATTCCGGCGACTGATATCGAGCCGCCGCCGGCTTTTGGGGCCAAATTGCGGACCGACTTCATCCGCGGCATGGGTAAGGTTAACGGGGGCTTTGTGGTGATACTCGACAGCTCAACGGTGCTGTCCATCCACGAGATTGCCGCCTTGGGCGCGACGACCGCCTAGCGGGTTACCCGCATCGCCTCGCCAGCGCCGCCCTGGTGCTAAAGGGATATCCCGTCCGTATGGCCGTCAATATTTTAAGCGATCCCGAATTTAAGCTGATCCGTGACTGGGTGTATGCCCAGGTCGGCATCAATTTAGCGCCCGCAAAAAAACCGCTCGTGATGAGTCGTCTGCAAAAGCGCTTGATCCATTTTGGGCTCGACAGTTTTGGCGCGTACTATCGACTCATCACGAGCGGCGGCGAGGCGGGCGAGCCGCAAATTGCGCTCGATTTACTCACCACTAACGAGACCTATTTTTTCCGCGAGCCTAAGCACTTCGACTTTCTGCGCGACCGGGCGCTGCCGGCCCGATTGCCGGGTGCAACCTATCGGGTGTGGAGCGCTGCCTGCTCCAGCGGGGAGGAAGTGTGGAGCATCGCCATGCTGCTGGCCGCGCGCCTGGCCCCGGGGACTTGGGAAATCATGGGTTCGGATGTCAGCACTCGGATGCTCACACGGGCGCAGTCCGCGCACTACGCCATGGCGCGCGCCGAACAGATCCCCCGGGCGCTGTTAACGCGTTTTTGTCTGCGGGGTGTGCGCTCGCAGGAGGGTACTTTTCGGCTAATGCCGGACTTGCGTCGGCGCGTAAACTTTCGGCAGATCAACCTCATCGCGCCGCTCCCCGAGGTCGGGGTTTTCGATTTGATTTTCCTCCGCAACGTGTTGATCTATTTTGATATGGAAACCAAGGCCACGGTCGTTCGCCAGTTGTGCTCGGTGCTGCGACCCGGCGGGTTTTTCTTCTGTGGTCATTCGGAGAGTCTGCACGGTATGAATCTCCCGCTGACTAGCCTCCAGCCGGCCATCTACCAACGTCAGGACCGAGGCTAGGGGATGCGTGCCGCGAATGAATATCTAGAATTTTTCCTGCAGCCGGGTGAGTTTCAGTTCAGCGATGATGCGGATGTGCGCCTGCGTACCCTGCTGGGCTCGTGCGTCGCTATCACGATGTGGCATCCGCGGCGGCACTACGGCGCGATGTGTCACTACATGCTGCCGACGCGTGGCGCGCGCCGCAGCGGCGATTTAGACGGTCGCTTTGGCGATGAGGCCTATCTGATGTTTTTGCGGGAGTCGGTGCGCCACGGCAGCGATCCCAACGAATATGAAATCAAGGTCTTCGGTGGGGGCGATATGTTCCCGACGGTGGCAAGAAGCGGTCGCTTGGCGATCGGTCGGCAGAACGTCGTGGCGGGGCTCGAATTACTCGCGCTCCACGGGCAGCCCGTCAAGGCCAGCCACGTGGGCGGCGACGGCCATCGGGTGGTGATGTTCGACCTGTGGGACGGCAACGTGTGGGTGAAGCATCAACCGCCGGTCAGCGCGCGTTGACTACTGTGATCAGCGTGATGGTGGTGGACGATTCGGCCGTCGTGCGGCAGGTCATGAGCGACATCATCACCAAGACTGTTGGTCTGCGCTTGCTGGGGGTTGCCCCCGACCCGCTCTACGCGCTGGAGAAGATGCGGCGCGAGTGGCCAGACGTCATCGTGCTGGATGTCGAGATGCCCCGCATGGACGGCATCACGTTTCTGCGTAAAATTATGGCCGAGCGGCCCACCCCAGTGGTGATTTGCTCGACGCTAACCGAAAAGGGCGCGGACACCACGATGCAGGCGCTAGCGGCTGGCGCGGTCGAGATTATCGTGAAGCCTAAAGTGGCGCTGAAGCGTTTCTTAGAAGAATCGGCGGCGGAGTTGGCGCAGGCGATCAAGGCGGCGGCGCAGGCGCGGGTCGGGCTCATTCGGCCGTCGCTGGATAGCCTGGCGAAGGTCCCGGCAAAATTAAACGCAGATGTGGTGCTGGCACCGCCCGCCGGGCAGGCGCTCGCGCAGACTACCGAGCGCATAGTGGCCATCGGCACTTCCACTGGCGGCACGCAGGCCCTGGAAGCGGTATTGACCACGCTGCCGCGGGTCGCGCCGGGCATCGTCATCGTGCAGCACATGCCCGAGAAATTCACGGCGGCTTTTGCCGCGCGGCTGAATATTATTTGCGCCATCGAAGTGCGCGAGGCGGCGCACAACGACCGCGTTATTCCGGGTTTGGCGCTCATTGCGCCCGGCGGCCGCCACCTGCTGTTGAAGCGCAGCGGCGCCTACTACCACGTGGATATCGTAGACGGCCCGCCCGTGAGCCGGCATCGGCCCTCGGTCGATGTGCTGTTTCGCTCTACCGCTAAGGCGGCCGGGCGCAATGCCTTGGGGGTCATCATGACCGGCATGGGGGACGATGGTGCGGCGGGGCTCAAGGAGATGTTCGACGTCGGTGCGCGCACCGTGGCGCAGGACGAGGCCACCTGCGTGGTTTACGGCATGCCCAAAGAAGCGGTGAAGCGCGGCGCGGTCCAGCGCAGCCTGCCGTTGGGCGCTATCGCCGGCGAGATTTGCCGAGATCGTTGACATTTTTTCGGCGGCGGGTGCCGCCAGCGCCCAAGCGCGCTCACGCCCGAATGATCTGCAGCACTTGGTCGCGCCTCGCCGCCATGTCTACCAAGGTTGCGGCTTCCAGATTGAGGCGCACGAGCGGCTCGGTATTAGAGGCGCGCACATTGAACCACCAATCAGGATATTCCACGCTCAGGCCGTCTAGTTCAGTAAATTGTGCGTCCGAGTACGCCCCGCGTAAACGGCCAAAGACCGCCGCAACGTCCTGTACCGTTGAATTGATTTCGCCGCTCGGCGCGTAGCGGCGCAGCGGGGCAATGAGCGCCGAGAGCGGTTGGGCGCTGGCACTCACGAGATTGGCGACGTAGATCACCGCCAGGGCTGAACTCTCGGCAAAGAAATTTTCGCGAAAATAATAGTGACCCGACAATTCGCCGGCAAAGAGCGCATCAGCGGCGCGCATTTGTTGCTTGATGAAGGCATGTCCCACCCGCGACATCAGCGGCTCGCCACCCGCTTCAAGGATAACCTCGCGCACGGCCTTGCTGCTGCGTAGGTCGTAGAAAATACGTCCGGGTTGGTCTTTGAGCAGCGTCTGGGCGATGAGTGCGGTGATGAGATCCATGGGCACGATGTCGCCACGTTCGTCGACGAACCCCACCCGGTCGGCGTCACCGTCGAAGGCAATGCCAAAGTCGAAGCCCCCTTGGCCGCGGATCAGCTGCTGGAGTGGCACCAGTGTTTCGTGATCGAGGGGATTGGCTTCGTGATTCGGAAACGAGCCGTCTAGCTCGTCAAACAAACCTACCTCCGTGTACAGGCCGCGCAGCGCCTCGGCCTCCACGCAGCCCATGGCGTTGGCGTAATCCACCGCGAGGTGCAGGGGCCGCTGGAAGTGCGCTAGGGCGCGAATGTGGGCCGCGTAAGCGGGCGCAATATCGTGCTTCACGATGTTGCCGGGCCGCGCGGCGGGCGCTTTAAACTGCCGCGCGTTGACCAGTTCCTCGATCGCTGCGATCCCGGTGGGCCCGCTGATGGGCACGGCGTCTGCGCGACAGAGTTTCATGCCGTTCCACTCGCCGGGGTTATGCGAGGCGGTGATCATGATGCTGCCCTGTGCGCCCAAGCTGCCGTTCGCGTAGTAGCACATGGGCGTGCTGCACAGACCCACGTCGATCACCTGCGCGCCCTGTTCGGTTACCCCACGCGCCAGCGCCTCGAACATGGCCGGTGAATGGGCGCGCATATCACGCCCGATAACGACCGAGCGACAGCCGAGATAATCCACGAATGCGCGCGCGATGCTCGTGGCGAGGTCGGCGGTGAGCGTTTCGCCATAAATGCCGCGAATATCGTAAGCCTTGAAAATACCAGCCATCGTAGGTGCCGCCCGGTTGTTGAATGCGCCCGATTATAAGCAGGCTGGGCGTCGTTCGGTGCAGATAAAGCGCGTCGTTGGCGGTGGGCTAATGGGCGCGCTGGAGCCACTCTGGGGGGCGCGATCGCTCGCCCCAAGTCGGGCCGGGCAGCCATTCGTCGAGGCTTTGTAGGAGTTCTTCGGCGCTGCCGAAGCGCGCGTCAGGGTCTTTCGCCAGGAGCATGTCGACGATGGGCTGGGCGGGCGCTATCGGGGCCGGCAGCGGCGGGGGGGTGCTATGAATATGCTGATAGACCAATCCGGCCGGGGACTCCGCCCGGAATGGTTTGCGGCCGGTGAGCAGTTCATAGAAAATAATCCCGGCGCTGTAGAGATCGGTGCGATGGTCGACCGGAGTCCCCAGCGCCTGTTCGGGGCTGATGTAACCGGGCGTACCCAGAGTGCCGGTCGCGGTGGTGAGGTCGAGCGACTCGTTAACCCGGCGTGAAATACCAAAATCGGCAAGCGCGAGCGAGTGGTCGGCGCGAAACATAATGTTGCCGGGTTTTAGATCCCGGTGGATCACCGAGCGTTGATGGATGGCTTCAAGACCCCGCGCGATGCCCCGCATGCAGTCGGTGGCTTCGGGTACCGTTAGCCCCCGTTCAATGCGCTGCTTGAGGTCCCCACCCGGAAAGAATTCCATCGAGATGTAGCCGTAGTTGGCGGTCAAGCCCTGACCAAACACTTTCACCACAAACGGATCGACAATACTGGACATGATCTCCGCTTCGCGGATGAAGCGGCGGAGCATTGCCGGATCGAGGATCTGGCGGGTGTCGATAATTTTCAACACCACCGGCGAGCCGTCTAATTCTCGTTCGGCCAGATAAACCCGCGAAAATCCGCCCTGACCAATCAGCCGCACAAAGCGATGCGCGGTGTCATCGGGTAGCCGCCGCCTGATCAGCAGAGAGTCCTCCGGGGCGCGCCGCGCGCCGCCGGCGATTCGGAGCGTAGACTCCGACCCCGCCGAGGGGCGTGCGATCGCGCCCAACACCGCGGGCAGACGCTCGCTGAGCGCATCCTCACGGCGCAGATAATCGGCGGCGCCGGCCTTCATGGCCGCAACCGCGAGGTAGGCGTCGCCGCCGGCCGCCACCAGCACGGTCGGCGGAAAGCCTGGGAGGCCGCGATAGCGGTCGAACCACGTCAGCCCGCGGGGCAAATCGCCCAGTTCGTGGCTGATCAGGGCGGCATCGTAGAGGTTCCAGCGGAAGTCGCTCGCCGGTGGGCCCTGTTGATCGGCGTCGTATTCGGTAATCTCGATGTCGGGCAGGGCGCGCGCCAGCGTGCGTCGAACGGCCGCCATCCATTCGCGCGAAGTGTCGATGATGATGAGTTTCATGGGGAGTGAATCGGCGGCACTCGCTGGAAGTTTAGAACGGGCCCACGGGTGGCCCGCTCACGACCTACAGCACCGTTTTACGGATGAGCCGCCCGGGTAGCTCGCCGGTGGGCACATTGTCTTCCAGGAGCACCCGGCCGTTCACCACGGTGTGGCTGATCCCGCGCGCGGTCTGCTTGAGCCGCTGGGCACCGCTCGGCAGGTCATTGACCAGCTCCGGCATGTTTTGATTGATCGTGGCCGGGTCGAAAATCACGAGGTCTGCGTTGAGCCCCTCCCGCAACAAACCTCGATCGTGCAGCCCCCACGCGGAGGCCGTGTCATAGGTAATCATGCGCACGGCTTCTTCCAGCGTGAAGGCCTCGCGCTCGCGCACCCAGTGGCTGAGGAGATGGGTTTGCAGCGAGGAATCCATGATTTGGGCCACATGCGCGCCGGAATCGGAGAACGTCACCACGCTGCGCGGATGTCGCATCATTTGCAGCACCGCGTTTTGGTCTTCGTTGGCTAGCGGTTGTCGGAAGAACACCTCCAGGTCGCGTTCCAGCGCCACATCGATCATGGCCTGCGCGGGCGCCACACCGCGCCGCGCGGCGACCTCGCTCATGAGTTCTTCATCGCCGATGCCGTTCACCACGTATAGCCAATCCCACTCGGGCGGCCGGGCCTCGGCCCCCACCACACTTGGCCCGGCGTAGGGCGCGCTGGCTACTTCGACCAGCCGACGTTTGATGTCTGGATCGCGCAGCAGCCGCTTTTGTTCCTCCAGGGGGCGGCTGCGCACATCCCGCCACCCTTCCCAATGGTCGAAAGGGGTGTGCGATTTGAAGGAGAGCAGCGTTGAGATGGAACGGCTATGGGCTTGCACAAACATGCGCCCGCCGGCGGCGGCGGTTTCGTTGGCAAGTTCGTAGTAGCCCGGCCACAAATCTGGGGCGATGCGAATGCTGGGCATGCCGAAGGTCACCGGACAGCCAGACTCCACCGCCAGGTTTTTGAGGCGGTCGAAATACTCGCGCCGCCGCCGCGGGCTGCGCCCGGGCTCCTCGCCGGCCAGTTCAAAGATGCCCGCACCCAGTTCGCCCATCGCGTTGACGATCGCCCGCACTTCGCTCCACTCCGCGATGCGGCTGGCGACCGGGCGGTCATCGGAAGTCAGGTGATTGACCGAGCGCGAGGTGGAGAAGCCAATGGCACCTGCGCGCAGGGCTTCCTGGACCAGATGCTGCATGCGGCGTAGTTCGTCGCCGCTCGCCTGCTCGGCGAAGGCGCGCTCGCCCATCACATAGGTGCGCAACGCGGAGTGGCCGATGTAGCCGCCATAATTGATGCCCTTGGGCAGTTGGTCGATGACGTCGAGATATTCTGGGAAGGTTTCCCAGCGCCAGTCGATGCCGGCCGTCATCGCTGCGCGCGAGAGGTCCTCGGCACGCTCCAAGTTGCGAAACACAAACTCCGCGTCGCCGGCGGCGCAAGGCGCCAGCGTAAAGCCACAATTACCCATTACCACGGTGGTGACCCCGTGGTAGCAGGAACAGGAGCCAAGCGGGTCCCAGAAGACCTGTGCGTCCATGTGGGTGTGGCCATCGACGAAGCCTGGGGTGACGACTTGTCCTTCGGCATCGATGACGCGCTTGGCCGGCGCTCGGATGCGGCCGATGCGAGTGATGCGGTCATCGATGATGCCGATGTCGGCGGGGTAACGTGGCGCCCCGGAGCCGTCCACCACGCTGCCATTGCGAATAATGAGGTCGTACTGCATGGTCGTGGCCTCGCTCGGTGAGAATGCTGAGAGCATAGCTCGCGCCGTGGGCAGTGCCTACGAGGAGCGCGCGGGCGCCATTGGCGCGCGCCGGGCCAGACTGTCAACGCTTCGCCCAAACTTAAGGAGTACGCAGATGATCGATGTCTATTACTGGCCCACGCCGAACGGTTGGAAGGTCACAATCATGCTCGAGGAGTGTGGTCTGGATTATCGAGTCCACGAGATAGACATCGGGCGCGGCGACCAATTCACGGCAGACTTTCTGCGGATTAGCCCCAATAACCGCATGCCCGCGATCGTCGACCACGCGCCGGCGGGCGGCGGCGCGCCCTTGACGCTGTTTGAATCAGGCGCGATTGTCGAGTATCTGGCCGACAAGACTGGCCGTTTCCTCCCGGTCAGCGGCGCGCCCCGCTACAAGGTGCTGGAATGGGCGTACTGGCAGATGGCTAATCTGGGACCCATGCTGGGTAACGCCAATCACTTCCGGAACTACGCGCCGAAAATCGTTGATGACCCGGCGCAGTTGGCCTACGGCATTCGGCGTTTTACCGGCGAGGTAGACCGTTTGTGCGGTGTGATGGACGCCCAGTTGGCGGTTAATCGACATCTGGCGGGCGCGGACTACAGCATCGCAGACCTCTTGAGTTGGCCCTGGGCCATGCTGCTCGAGCGTTTGATCAATGACACCGTATGGGCTGACTTTCCCCATCTCAAACGCTGGGTGGATGAGGTGGGCGCGCGGCCCGCGGTGCAAGCAGGACGAGCGGTTCGGCGGGAATGGGGTGAGCGCCAGCTCACTCCAGCCCAAGAGCAGGTGCGCCGCGAAGTCCTGTTCAATCAGAGCAACGCTAGCGTGCGCTCGGCGCGGGCAATGGCTGCCAAAATGGCCGTTAAATAAAATTTAGCGGGTTTTTGAACCGACGCAGTGCAGCATTGGAACTTAATTGGCAAAGTAGGATTGCGGCAACAGGCGGCGCGGTGCTACAAAGCACACTGGCTTGCACAGTCGACTCTGGACCAGTGGTTCCGGCAGGCAGATGTGGAGCACGCGCCGGCCCTCTATTAACTTAAGGCGGAACTTCATGCACATTAGAAAATACGATGCCGATTACAGTCGGCGCTTCTTTATGGACAAGGTCGCACGTGGAATTGGCGGTGCGGGGGTACTCACCTCGCTCTGGCCGCTGCTCTCGGAAACCGGCGATATCGCCAAAGCCTACCCGGATGAATTGCTCGATATCTCGCTCTACACCAAGGGCAAAGTGAAGGTCGGCGACGTCATCAGCGCTAGCAACATCGACGATGTCAAAGACCTCGTAGATCCCATGATCTATGCGGAAGTAAAGCAGCAGGGCCGGACGTTCTTCATCCAAGAGACCGTTACGGACGCCACCAAAATGTTCCCGCCGCCGTATCTGGAAGCGACTATTCGCAACCAAGGGCTGGCGACATTCGACGAAGTCGGCAACGTGCGAACCAAGGATGGTAAACCTTGGATCGGCGGCCTGCCGTTCCCCAACCCGCAAACCGGTATGGAGACGATCGCCAACCTCACCTTGAGCTGGGGCCGTCACGACCAAACCCTGTATGCGATTCCGATGTTCGCGCTCGATGGCGAAGGCACCGTGCTCTACCAGTACGACTTCGTGTGGGCCGAACAGAACGCCATCGGCTTGACCGACAACGGCGGCGTACTTTATCTGCCGGGTCAGGAAGACAAACTGCGGTTTCAGTCCACCTGGTTCACGGCGCCGAACGACGTCAAGGGCACGGCCTTCGTGAACATCTGGCCGTATGACCAACGCGAGTATCCGGATTTGTTCGGCTACATTCCGGCTTTCAAGCGGGTGCGTCGGTTCCCCACCAACCAGCGCTTTGAACCGCTGGTGCCGGGCATCAATCTGTTTTTGTCGGACGCATGGGCGGCCGGCGATCCGATGCTCACCTGGGGTAACTACAAGATTGTGGGTCGCCAGCCATACCTTGGCTCCATGAGCGACCAGTGGCAGGCCGACTCCCCGAACTGGGAATACCCACTGGTGGGCGGTCCGAAAAACAACTCCTTCATGTATGTCGGCAAGTCGCTCATCCCGGAAGTGATCGTGCTCGAGGCGGAACCAACCGGTTACCCGCGCGCACCCGTGAGCAAGAAGCGCATCTACATTGACGCGCGCATGCAGACCTTCCCACAGATGATCACCTATGACCGCCGCGGCGAAATATGGAAATCCTTCGAGCCTGGCTTCACCCAGTACAAGAAGGGCGACAAAGTCATGATGGCGGGCAAGGACATCTGCTGGAGCTGGAGTTGGGTTATCAGCGATGACGTCCAGTCGCGGCGTATTACGCGGTTCCACCAAGCCGAGACCTGTCAGGGCGGTTGGAAGTCGCAGTGGAATATGCACGACGACGTCATCAACAAGTACATGACCGTACAGGCCATGCAGCGTCTGGGCACCTAAGCCGCAAAGCTTTGTGCCTTGAAAAGGCCGGGGAAACCCGGCCTTTTTTTATGCCCTGATTTTAGGCCCTGACTGCAGCGAAAGCTGCCCCAAGCCTTTTAAGTCGGCCGCCAAGCGGCACGACGAACGCGCACAGCGTGACGACCCACGGCAAACCGGGCGCTGGGCTAGCCCTCGCACAACGCGCTAACGCTAGACGCGCCGCTTAAGCGGTGCGTAGGCCGCGCGCGACCGATCGGGGCCGGACCTCGGCGAAAAAATAGGGCAGCTCCGCCGCCTAATCGACGAATGTCAGTGTCGCGCCGGCGTAGCTCGCCCGGTGGATTCTAGCGATTTCCTCCGCGATGAAATCCGGATCGCCCAGCAGCGGATACACCCCGTCTCCACCCGCAAACTGCACGCGTAGGGCGTCGATCATGTCGGGTGGGAAGGACTGCACAGGCATACCCTGGAGTTGCATGAGACGCTCCACCGCCGGGCCGTCGGCGTGGGTCACGGCGTTCTGACGGCGATATTCCTTGGCGTCGCGGCGGGTGGGGCGACAGACCGCGCAGGTGGTGGTGAAGACCGCCAGTTCACGTTGGTAGCGCGCTTGGGCTAGCGCCTGAATGTGCGCTACATCGGCTGGTCCACGTTCGGGATCGATCATCACGGTCAATAAAAAATCGCAGTTCCGCGCCGCAAACTCACGCCCCTGTGCTGAGGAGCCAGCGTTCATCACCGGGGGCCGCGCGCCGCCTAGCGGCCGTGGGCTGCAGCGTGCCCCTTTGAGCTTGAAAAATTCGCCGTCCCACTCGCTGCTGTCCGGGTTTTCCCAGACCTGCTGGATGATGTCCCACTATTCCTGTCCGTCGCGATAGCGCGTGGCGTGGTCGCGGGGCAAGGTCAGGCCGAACATTTCATACGCCGGCTGGTTCCACCCGCAGACGATGTTCAGGCCAAAACGGCCGCCGGAGAGATGGTCGATGGTAGCGAACTGCGTGGTCGCCAGCAGCGGATGCACAAAGGCCGCGTGGGCAGTGGCAAACACCGAGATGCGCTGGGTGTGCGCCAATAGCCCTGCTGCCCAGGTGATGGTGTCCAGCGAATCGCCTTGAAAATCGGTCGCACCGCCGTAGCCGGTCCAGCGCGCGATGGGCACAAGTATGCAATACCTGCGGCGTCCGCCAACTGCGCGAGTCGTAGATTATTCGCCCAGCTGGCGTGCCAGCATTCGGGCACCGTGGTCACCGCCATCCCGCCGCTGCAGTTAGGCGAGCAGAGGCCAAGTTTGAACGCGTTCTGGTTGAACATGGCGTTAGGCGATCGACGCACGGCGGGGTTCTCCGTTGGGGTGGGGCAGGGCACTATAACAAACGCGCGTCCCCGCCCCGCGCGTTGAGGATTGGCCATGTCGGGTGTCAAATTTCGCGGTGAATTACTCGCCCTAACCGAGCGTGCCGCCCGCCACTGCGCGCTGCCTCCGGTGAGTGGTGTCTTTGTGCCCGAGCCCCGGCGCGCAGCGCAGGGCGAGCCAGAATTCGGTGCGGTAACGCTGGCAGACGGGAGTACCGGGCTGTATTACGCGTGGCTCGGCGACGCTCAGTGTGGCTTGGCCGAGCGCTTTCCGCCGGCGGCACTGTGTGGCCTCACGGCGATCGAACTGGCGCGCCGCTACGCGAGCGAAGACGAGGGCGAGCGCTCGATCGGTCTCGCGGCGATCAATGCCATCACTGCCGCGTGTTGGCGCAGCGCCGGATTTACGCCCCCGGCGGCGCGGGACCCTTGGGGCGGCGAGCCGTTGGTACCCACTGATCGCGTGGGCTTCATCGGGAATTTCCCCTCTTTGGTGAACCGTGCACGCACCGAGGGTTTAGAGGTGGTGGTGGTGGAGCGCAAGGCGCACTGGGTGCGTGAGGAGCCGGGTTTGAAGATCACGCTCGATCCTGCCGCCCTGCGTGAGTGCACCCGCATCATCGCCACCGCCACCCTGTGCCTCAACGATAGCCTAGACGACATGTTGGCCTACTGCAGCAGCGCACGCTCGGTGTCGCTGATCGGGCCGAGCGCGAGTTTTTTCCCGGACCCGCTGTTTGCGCGCGGCGTGGCCAGCGTGGGTGGACTGCGCGTGCTGGATGCGGCGCGCCTCACGGCCAGCCTGCGCGCCCGCCAACCTTGGCTGGCCTACGCCGAGCGCTACACCTTGTGCCGCGGTGCCCAGCCGCCGGGTGTGGGGCTCGCTGTGGGCTGCTGAGAGGGGCGGGCGGGGCGGTTCGCAGGCATCGGCGTGGGAGAGGTGGCGCGAAGTCGTCTGGCGCGGCGCTGGCCGCTATGGTGCCGCCGCGTAACCCCGCGTGCTGGGCGTCGGCTGGGTCTGGCGCTAGGCGTTGGCGGGGCGCCCGTGTGGCCGCGTGCCGCGCGCGCCAAGTCAGCCGGTGCGCGATTCGCCCCACGCCGCGTGGTCGGTTGTCCGCGTCAGGCCAAAACATCCGGCCACGCACGGCGCCCGCAGTCGTGGGCCGCCCGCTATTTTTCGCGCCGCGTGGTGGGCTGGACCCCCCCCACAGGTCGCTGTTATCCGTCGTGCGGCCGACGGGGACGGCGGGCGTTTAACCGCCCACCGGACCGGTCGGCGACCATGCCATTGCCGCTGCCACCCGCGTTGGCGGGCGTAGAGTGCGCGCGGTTGGCCCAATCACACGCTAGTCGTGTTCCGAGTTCGGCCGGTGAGGGCGGCCGCCCGTAACGGCGGCGAGGGTATCAGGCCGTCGGTGTTCTGGTGGTGCTCGTTGACCCCGAGGCCGGGATGGCCCGGCTCGGGCGCGAACTCCAGCCGCTTGAGCGAGTCGTTATAGGTCCGGTGAACGGCGCTGGGAGTGCACGGCCGGGCGTCGGCGGCCACCCAGCCGTCGCGATCATACTGCGCGCAATCAGCGGGCAGATCAGGCCAAGGCAGGGGGTTGAAGCCGCGACATTTCGTGGGGCTAGACCGGCCACGTGGGCGGCCTGCGCGGTGTCGGCGCACCGCTGGTATTTGTTGCGGGGTAACCAGCGCGCCCGGCCGTGCCGTTGAGCGCGCTGGCATCGCGCCGCCGCCGTGGGTCTTACTGGCCGCCCAGATTTCCCCCAATGACCCAGCCCGCCACAGCCCCCGCCGCAGTGGCCGCCGCGCGACCCTCGCCGCGGCCTATTTGCGAGCCTAGAAAGCCGCCCGCTGCACCCATCACCGCGCTGTTCAGCAGCCGGTTGGGTCGTCCGTATTGAGCGCCGCCGCCGTAGCTCGGGCCTGCGTTATAGCCGCCGCCGTAGCCCGGGGGCGAGCTGTAGCCCCCGCCATAGCCCGGGCTCGACTGGTAGACCGTTCTGGGCGCGGTGTAAATCACGACTTGGGGCGGCTGGGCGTAGTGCTGCTGGTACCCCCACGGCGGTGCGACCTGTCGATTACCGGGGTAGTAGCGCTGCTCGCAGTGACGACCTTGGTGATAGCGGTGGTAACCCTGCCCGCCCCCGTAATAGTCGGCCTGCGCGACCCCCGCCGTACCCAAGGTCAGACCTAGCGCCAGCAGCCTCAAACCAGGCATTTTCTGCAGGCCAAAACTCTTTACAACTGACTGCATGATATCGCTCCTTAAGACACCTCAGTCGGCCCGCCGATCGGGCATCTGGGTGCGTGAGAGACACTCTGCGCGGAGCGGGCTTAATCGCCGATGAACCACACTCACGGTTAGAATGGCGGCATGGAAAGAATTCTCGCCCTCTATCATCTGCAAGCCGACAGTGATGACATCGAAGCCCGCGCCCAAGCGCTGGCCTGCGAGCAGAGTATCGAAATGCCGCTGAGCGCCGTCACGGACGCCAAGGTGCGCGCCGAAGTGGTGGCGAGCGTTGAGGGCATCGCGCAGCTCGCGCCCCGCCTGTTTGCCGTGCAGCTGGGCATTGCAACCGCCACGACGGGTGGTGAGGCAGGGCAGTTGATGAACATGCTGTTTGGCAACTGCTCGCTTCAGGAGGATGTGTCGCTCATCGATGTGAGTTTCCCGGAGGCCTATCTGGGGCATTTCCCGGGGCCGCGTTTCGGTTTGGCGGGGATCCGCCAACGGGTGCAGGCGCCTACGCGGCCGCTGACGATGACGGCCCTCAAACCTCAGGGACTTGCCGCCGGCGCACTGGCGGGGCTGGCGGAGAGCTTCGCGCTGGCGGGCATCGATATCATCAAAGACGACCACGGCATTGCTAACCAAAGCTACGCGCCTTTCGCGGCTCGCGTGCAGGCCTGCCAAGCGGCCGTGCGCGGCGCCAATGCCGCGACCGGCGGCCACAGCATCTACGCGCCCTCGCTGTCCGGTGGGCCGCGCCAGTTCGCGGAACAGCGCAAAATCGTGCGTGAAGAAGGCGTAGGGATGGTGTTGCTCTGCCCGCTGGTGGTAGGGATCCCGGTGCTCGCCGAACTCGCCCAAGACCTAGATTGTCCCATTCTCGTGCACCCGGCCCTGGCCGGAGCTGCGCGCATCGCACCCCCCCTGTTGCTCGGCAAGCTGTTTCGTCTGTTTGGAGCGGACGCCACCATTTTCCCTAACTATGGTGGCCGCTTCGCTTACAGCCGCGCGACCTGCGAGGCGGTGGCGGCGAACGCGCGCGCGCCGTGGGGTCAGTTGCCGGCGATTGCGCCCGTCCCGGCGGGCGGCATGAACATTGACCGGGTCGCGGAGATGATCGCCGTTTATGGGCCCGATACGATCTTGCTGATCGGCGGCGCGCTGCTGGCGGCCGGCGCAACTCTACCCGCGCGCAGCCGTGCATTCGTCGCGGCGGTGGCGGACCATTTAGCCTTAGGAAGTCTTTCATGAGTATCACCACACATCGCGGTCACCAGGGCGATTTCACCTGGGAGGAAGTCCCCGTGCTGGCCTACAAACAGGCGGGCGCGGCGCCTTTCAGGGACGTCACCCGACAGGTCTTATTTGACGACGCCGCGCTGGGCTGTCAGCTGCGTTATTTCGAAGTCGCCCCGGCCGGCCACACGACCCTCGAGCGCCACGCGCACCTGCATGCGGTGATGATCATTCGGGGACACGGACAGTGTTTGGTGGGCGAACGAGTTTTTGCCGTTGGCGCCCACGATTTAGTCCACATTCCGAGCTTGATCTGGCATCAGTTTCGGGCCGACGCCGACGGCCCGCTAGGATTTTTGTGCATGGTCAACGCTGAGCGTGACCGCCCGCAGTTGCCTAGCGCTGAGGATTTGCTCGCGCTCGGCCAGTGCGGGCTCGTGGCGGAGTTCATTCGCCGCTGAGCGGCGCCCCACCGCCTTTGAGGGGTGACCCGCATCCCCACCGCTGTTGGCGGGGCGCCCCGCCCGGCTTGAGAGGCGTCAGCCGCCAAACCTTGGCCCGTCGCGGGCGCTTGCCCGTGTGGCGGAGCCGAGGGGGCGGCTTACGCCAAGTCACCCTCGTTGCGGCGCTTTTTGAGTGCGGCCTGCACGAGCGCAAAGGCGTCATTCAGGGCTGGCATTTTTGACTCCGCATTTTCGACCTTACGGTCGCGGCCCAAGATTTCTAGCTCACGACAAATTTCCACCAGCGTATTTGCACCCAGATTGGCGCTGCTGGAACGCAAGCTATGCGCGCTCGCCTCCAGTTGGCCTGCGTTCCAAGACTCTATCGCGTTGCGAATTTGGGTTAGCAAGGGCGGCGCCGTCTCTAGGTAAAGCTCGATTACCCGGTTCAGTACGGAGGGCGCGCCGGGCCGCTGTAGGGCCGAAATTCTTTCCAGCGCCACCTCATTGAGGGGGGACTTTGGGCTTCGCGCGCGCTGGCTGGCGGGCGAGAACGGCTCCCGATCAAAAGCGCCCGTGGCATCGACGTGCGGGGCCAGAGGCAGCCAGCGCTCTAAGGTGACGGCTAACTGTCGCTGGGTGAAAGGTTTCGCAAGATAGTCGTCCATTTGCGCCGCCAAACAGCGCTCGCGGTCGCCCTCTAGCGCATTGGCGGTGAGCGCAATAATCGGCAGCCGCTTGAAGAGGTTTTCTCGCACTTCATACTCGCGTATCGCCCCCGTCGCCGTAAAGCCGTCCATTAGTGGCATTTGGCAGTCCATCAGCACGAGGTCATAAGGGTCGAGCAAGGCATCCAACGGCAAATCGGTCACCGCCGATACGGCCTCCTGACCATTGCCGACCAAGGTCACGCGGCAGCCTAGATTCTCTAACAACAGGCGCACCAACTCCTGATTGACCGGATTATCTTCGGCCGCCAACACCCTGGCACTGAAACGCGGGAGTGCTGCGTGCTTACCCTGTAGCGCGAGTTCTTGGATGGTCTCGGTGAGCGGACGAGTGAGATCCAGTGCATCGGCGATGGCGTCGTAGAGTTCGGATTGACGCACCGGTTTTGACAGGTAGCTGGAAATCCCGGCGTCAAACCATTGGCCGGTTTCGGCGAGGTCGTCGAACGTCCCCAGCACGATGGTGCTCAGGCGCGGAATGCGCGGGTTACGCCGCAGGGAGCTCGCGAATTCCAAGGCGTTTTGCGCTATTTTTCGATCGAAAATTAGCAACTCCACCGGCTCGCCCGCCTTGGCCGCGAGTTCCAGGTGCGCCAGCGCCGCCGCCCCCGAGGTAACCCCCACCACCTTTGCTTTCCAGACTTCCAGTTGTGCGACCATCGAGTTGCGGCTGACGGGTTGCTCATCGGCCACCAAGATCCGCCGCTCCGGCAGCAGCAGACGAGCAGGACGCCGACGGTCGAGTTTGTCCGGTTCCGCCAGCTGCAGCGCATAGGTAAACCAGAAGGTGCTGCCGCGCCCTAGCTCGCTGCGCACACCGATCGTGCCACCCATCAAAGCGATGAGTTTCTTACAGATAGCCAAGCCTAGCCCGGTGCCACCGAACTCGCGGGTCGTGGAGTTATCAGCTTGTGCGAAGGAGTTGAAGATGCGTTCTTGCTGCTCGAGCTTAATCCCAATCCCGGTATCGCGGACCTCGAAATGGACGACGCTGATCCCGGCCACTGGCGCTTGAAATTGGACGCGCACGACGACTTCACCGCGGGTGGTGAACTTCAGTGCGTTACCCACAAGGTTGATCAATATCTGGCGCAGACGGTCAGGATCGCCGAGATAAACGCTGTGCCCGTCCGGTGGAAAGACACATTGCAATTCCAGATGCGCACGCTGGGCGCGCTCGGCAAACATGACGCCCACATCTTCTATCAGGTGGCGTAAATCGAACACGATGGACTGCAGTTGGAGTTTGCCCGCTTCGATTTTTGAAAAATCCAAGATGTCGTTGATGGTGCTCAGCAGGGCTTCGCCCGAGCGGTGGATGGTGCGGGCGAAATGGCGCTGCTTGCGGTTCATTTCGGTGCCCAGTAACAGTGCGGTCATCCCCAAGACCCCGTTCATTGGGGTGCGAATCTCGTGGCTCATATTGGCGAGGAATTCGGCCTTGGAGCGCGCGGCGAGCTCGGCTTGTTCTTTCGCCGCCAGCAGGTTGACTTCGACGGTATGCTGGACCGCCACCTGCTCATTGAGCCGGATGTTGAGCTGCTCGGTCTTTTGTTTAGAGGCAGATATTTCTGCCACCAGCTGGGCGTTAGCGAAACGCTGTGCCAGCGATTCGTCGTTCTCTTGGTTAGCCAAGCGCCCGGAATTTGCGCAATAGGCCAGATGGCTGAGCATCGCCGCGGCCAGCAAGCTGCCTAAAGTTGTGAATTGCAGTAAAAAAAACAGCGACATCGGGGCCAGCGCGAGCACCAAAAACACTGATTTGATCCGCGTTGTCACCGACGGCGTGGTGGCAACGCCGGCCGTGACGATCACGCTGACGATCAGCAAGAGTTCTTGTAATTGAATCTGGTCGGTAAACACCACAAAGCCTGCCGCGAGGGCCCAGAGCAGGCCGTTGGCAAGAAACAGCAGCGTATAGAGGCCGTAATTGATGCGGAAAACTTCCTCAGTCGCCGCCGTCGCGACCCATTTCTTTCTATGCCGCCATAACCACGCCGACTGCACCAGCACGAGCGATGCCCAGGCCAACAGCAATAGCGTGGGTGCCGTCCGCCACAGCGCGCTGACCAGCAGCAGCACGGCCGCGCCCTGCCCCAACATGGAGGGGCGGCTGTCGTTGGAGGCCTGCAGGGCAACCGCCGTGCGCCAATCTTGGACGAGATTCTGATGCCAGTACTCGACGCCGGCCGGCTGATCGGGCTGCAACCAAAGATTGAGGAGATGGCTGGGAACTGGCTTAACCTCCAGCTTGGGCCGTTATTGCAGCGACTTGGCGCGCCCGTGCCCAGCGGGAAAAATCGTCCGCGGGCAGCGGACGACTGCAGAAATAGCCTTGAATTTCATCACAGCCCAGTTGGCAGAGCGCGGCCAACTGGACGTCGGTCTCCACCCCTTCTGCCACGATTTTAAGCCCCAAGCTATGGCCCATGGCGATCACCGCGGCCACAATCGCGCCGTCGTTCCCGCTCTCACCCAGTTCGCTCACGAACGAGCGATCAATTTTGAGCACATCGATTGGGAGCTGTTTGAGATAACTGAGCGAGGAGTAGCCGGTGCCGAAGTCGTCGATCGCGAGCGTCACGCCGAGGGCTTTCAATTGGTCGACAATTTCGCGCGCCTGTATCACATTTTCCATCAGCAAGCTTTCCGTGAGCTCTAGCTGCAGTTGTTTGGCCGGCAAGCCACTCGTGGCTAGGGCGAGTGCAACGCTGGCGCAAAAATCTGGTTGCCTTAACTGCACGGTCGAAACATTCACCGCGCAGGTGAGGTTGCGGAGCCCATTACGGGACCAGAGGGCCGTTTGGCGGGTGGCTTCGCCGAGGATCCACAGGCCAAGCGGAAGAATGAGGCCCGAGCTTTCGGCCACCGGGATGAAATCCCCCGGGGGAATATGACCCTGCGTGGGGTGTTGCCAGCGCGCGAGCGCCTCCACGCCCGTCACGACGCCGCTCACGGCATCGATCTTCGGCTGGTAGTGGAGGGTGAGTTGACTGCTGCCCAGGGCATGCCGCAGGTTGTTTTCCATGAGCAACAAGGCTTGGGCGCGGGTGTTCATCGAGGGCGTGAAACGTTGCGTGCCGTCCCGGCCTAGCTGCTTCACCTGCTTGAGGGCGACGTCCGCGTTACGTAGGAGTTCTTCGGCGGCGCGTCCATCGTCCGGGAATGACGCCACCCCAATGCTCGCGGTCGTTAGCCACTCGTCTGCCTGTAGATAGAAAGCAGGTTTCAGCGCCGCATGGATGCCCTCGCAAAAATCACTCACTGCCGCCGGATCTAGGGCGCAAGGCAGCAGTACGTAGAACTCATCGCCGCCCCGGCTCGAGACCAGTTCTATGGGCGCAACGGGATAGCCTGTCGTGGCTAAGCGCACGCAGCGGACCAGCCGTTGCGCCACGGCGCGCAGCAATTCATTGCCAGCCTCTTGTCCAAGGTGGTCGTTTACGCGCTGGAAATGGTCTAAATCGATGGACAGTACGCTGATGTTGCTGCCCTCTAGCGTTGCGCGTTGGAGGATCTCGAATAAGCGTTGCTCGATGAGGTTGCGATTGGGCAAGCCGGTGATTCGGTCATAGTGAGCCAATTGATGGATGGTGCGCTCCGCGAGGCGTTGCTGGCTGATGTCCTGCATCGTCCCTACCAGTTGCTTGCCGGTGGCGGTGGACTCGATCCCGCTGTGCTGCAGGATGATCCGCACTTCGGCGTTCGCCAGCACGATTCGGTATTCCACCGGGGCCGCGTCGTTCACGGCGTTTTCGACCCGCAGTGCCGCGCTCACCAGAGCCCGATCCTCCGGGTGGACATGCGCCAAGAGGTCGTCGACTCGGCTAATCCAGCGGTCGAGGGAGAGTCCCAACAGCGTCTGTATTTGCTCGTTCCAAACGCTAAAGCCACCTGCGGGGTCCACCACGAAGTGGCCCATTCGGGCCAGCCGCTGCGCGTTGTGGAGCTGGGCCTCGCTGTGGCGCAGATCCGCCGCCACCATTTTGGCGCGCAGCATGTACTGCAAGCGAAATTCAAGCAGGCCAAAGTTGATGGGCTTCGTAATGAAGTCTGTGGCACCGACTTGGTAGGCATGCTGGATGGACGCCACGTCCTCCAACCCGGTCATCATGAGCACCGGGATGTGCTGCCCTTCGGGTAACACCCGCAAGCGGGAGCAGGCCGTAAAGCCGTCCATTTTCGGCATCATGACATCCAGCAAAATGACATCGGGACTCAGTTCCTGCACCAAGCGCAGGGCGTCGGCCCCGTTTTCACCTTCCACAACTTTAAAACCGCGATGCGCGAGCGCCTCATGGGCTAGGAAGCGCACCGTGGGGTCGTCGTCGACAACCAGTACCAAGGGTAGGTCAGAGCGGTGCATTAACGGGGCTTCGATAAATTAAGATTAACGGCCGCGCGGCGGAACTCGCGACCCCTGGGGCTTGAGTCTGGGGCAACGGTGCGGTCATGAGCCGGTGGCCGCGCTCACGGACTGGTGAAAATGCGCCAGCGCTGCTTCGTTTAGTCCGAACACGATGTGCGACTGTGCACCCGCGGCAAAGCCACGTTGAATGCCTTCGCCCACGGGGAAGTCCTCGTTCTCCACGACGTGCAGCACGAGGTCGAGATTGCGCTGCCAATGTGCTCGCGCTTTCTCGGTGATGGTCGACGTGGGCGTGTAGAGGGTCAGTTGGAGCAACGAGCGCGTCGGGTCTGCGGCGTCGGGAAAAATTTGCCACAGCTCCACCTGCGCGCCTTGCCACACCAGTACCGTGTTCGGAAACAGGACATAAATCACCACCACATGTGGCAGTACCTGCCAGTCCTCCCGAGGTAGCTGACGCAGTTCGGCGATGGTACGGCGGGGCGTGACCAAGCGGAAATGTGAGCCGTAGCTGTCGAACGTCGCCAGATTGTGATGAAAAGTCGCGCAGATGGAGTCTTTGTGCAGCACGCAGAAGTGGTAGGACTCCAGGAAGGTGTCCAGCGCGAGTTTCCAGTTGAGCGCACGGCGCAGGGTTCGGGTGCCAAAGGGTTGGAAGTGCGCGAGCTGGTAGCCCGCGAGTTCATCTTCCAAGGCGGCTAAGTGGGTGCTGAACATCAGCGGCTGGCCGGGGGTGGGCTGGACCCACAGCAGCCCTGCGCGCTCGGCGGCGGCGAGCGGTGTCAGGGCGTGATCAGCGCGGTCACACTCGGCGAACGCCGCGTCTTCCGGGCGCCCGATGAGGCGACCGTCCAGTCCGTAACGCCAAGCGTGGTAGGGGCAAACGAAGCCGCGCCCCGCGCCCGCCCCTTCGGCGACCCGCGCCCCCCGATGACGGCAAACGTTCAGATAGGCCCGAAATTCGCCATCCTCCTGCCGCGTCAGCAACAGTGGGAGACCGGCGGCGTCGTGGGTGGCGTAATGCCCGGGCGCGGGCAGGTCCCCACTCAGGCCCACGCACAGCGGTTGGCTGCGAAACAACACCGTGTGCTCGCGCGCGGCCTGCGCGCGGTCGGTGTACTCGGCGACCGGTTGGCGGTAGACCTCGTCGCTCAGCTGCAAAGTCTGCCGCTCGATGTAATCCAGCAGCCGATCTGCAAGGAGGAGTTGTTCAGCTTTTTGCATCGAAAAATCCCGCAAGTGACCCCGAGTCTGGGCCTTCTGGCCTCAGGATGACAAGGGCTGTGAAGACGCTGCGGCGACACTCAGCGCCACTCGACTATCGTGAAACGCGGCCCCCCCGATGGGGGCCCCGGGGTCGGCACCCGTGAGTGCGTTGATCCCGATGCCGCCGGCAAACGCTGCGTTCGGCCAAATACTCTCAACTATCAAGACGCCCTGCTGCAGGCCATCGAACAACACCGCGTGCAGGAGCACCGTGCCCCGGGGGTTGCTCAACTGCACCAGCGTGCCGGCGCGGATGTCGAGCCGGGCTGCGTCGAGGGGATGCACCATGACCGTCGGGCGCCCCGAGCGGTGCCGCGAGGTGGGGGATTCGGTAAAGCTGGAATTCAGAAAATGCGGCGCCGGCGCGGTGACTAGGCGGAAGGGATGGTCCGCGGTGGCTGTTTCGATCACCGGCCAGTAGTCGGGGAGCGGCGGCGGCGTCACGCCCGACCCGAAGTTGTTGGGCCCGAGGGACGTCCAGTCTGGGTCGAAATGGAATTTTTTATCCGCGTGCCCAAAACCCTCCAAAAAGTGCGCGGTTTCGAAGGCCGGTTGGGCATCGATCCAGCGCGCGGCCTCCAGCGCGGCGAGTTCTCCCCAGCCAGAATGGCGCAGGGTCCAATCGATGATTTCGCGGGGGTTTAACGCAAAGCCGCGATGTTCGGCGCCGAGCCGTTGCGCTAGGGCACAAATAAGCTCGTGATTGCTGCGGCATTCACCCGGCGGCTCGATGATTTTCGCGCCAAACTGGATGTGCTGCTGCCCGCCCGCTTGATAGAGGTCGTCGTGCTCGACGAACATGGTGGCCGGCAAAACGATGTCGGCCATGGCCGCGGTCTCGGTCATAAATTGCTCATGCACGCAGGTAAAGAGATCGGCGCGCGCAAAACCGCGGTGGACCAAGTTGAGATCTGGTGCGACCGCCATGGGGTTGGTGTTTTGGATCAGCAGGGCCGTCACGGGCGGGCCGTCACCCAGATCGCGCGGGTCGCCGGTGAGCACCGGGCCGATCCGTGACTGGTCCAACAAACGCACCGTGGGGTCGCGGACGTCGAGACCGTCGATCAAAGTGCGGTCCCAGTGAAAGATCGCGCCGTTATTGTGGAAGGCACCACCGCCACGATGTTCCCAGGCGCCGGTTACCGCCGGGATGCAAGCCGCCGCGTGCATGCTGACCGCGCCGTTGCGCTGGCGGGCAAAGCCATAACCCAGCCGGAAAAAGCTCCTTGGATGGGTACCGATCAACTGGGCAAAGTGGCCGATATCGGCCACGCTCACCCCGCAGATGGCGCTGGCCCAAGCCGGCGTGCGGCTGACCAGATGCGCTTCTAGCGCCGCCGCCCCACGGGTGTGGCGAGCGAGGTAGTCGCGGTTGGCCAGTCCTGCCGCGAACAACAGGTGCATCACACCGCAGGCCAACGCGGCGTCGGTCCCAGGCTTCACGCACAAAAACACATCGGCCTGTTTGGCGGTCGCGTTACGGTAGGTGTCGATGACCACGATTTTGGCGCCGCGCTCGCGGCGGGCGCGCAAGGCGTGGGTCATGACATTTATCTGGGTGGCGGCGGCGTTGGTACCCCAAATCACCACGACATCGCTGTCCGCCATTTCGCGCGGGTCGCTGCCCGCCAAGCGGCCGGTACCCGCTAGGTAGCCGGCCATCGCCAGCGTGGTGCAAATAGTGGAGTGCTGGCCCGAGTAGCGCTTGGCGTGGCGTAAACGATTGATGCCATCGCGCATCACCAGCCCCATCGTGCCGGCGTAGAAGTACGGCCACACGGTTTCGGAGCCGTAGCGTTGCTCGGCCGCCAGTAAGCGGGCGGCCACTTCGTCCAAGGCTTCATCCCAACCGAGGCGGGCAAACTGCCCGCTGCCGCGTGGGCCGGTGCGCTTGAGCGGATACAACAAACGGTCGGGGTGGTGCACCCGTTCGGCATAACGCGCCACCTTGCTGCAAATGACGCCGGCGGTGTAGCTGTTATCTGGGGCGCCCCGCACCCGGCCGATATGCTGGCTGTCCAAGCGCTCGATGAGGAGCGCGCAGGTCGACGGGCAGTCGTGCGGGCAGGCGCTGTGATGAAGATCGGCCGGAAGATTCATGGACAGGATCCTACGGGCGTGCGGGTGAGTTTATCAACATGCGGACGGCCTCGCGTATAGTGAGTCCGACTGGCGCAGAAATCTTCAAAGGTCTAGGCATGCATTTCGTCATTCTGGGTGGGGGGGCGCTGGGCAGCATTCTCGCCGCGCATCTCCTGCAGGCCCAGCATTCGGTGACGCTGGTGGCCCGTGGCGCACGAGCCCAGGCGCTGGCCGCGCAGGGGCTGCGTCTCGACGGCCTGTGCCAACTGGCGGTGCCGTGCGCGCCGCAAACCAACCCCAGCCTCGTCACTGCCTGCGATGTCTTCATCAATACCGTCAAGACCTACGACACCGCGGCAGCACTCGCGCCCTTTGCGCAGCTAGCGCCCAAGGTGGCGTTTTCGGTGCAGAACGGCGTGATGAAAGAGGCGGCCTTGGCGCAGGTCTTTGGGGCGGCGTGCGTGGTGGGTGCCATGGCGGATTTCAGCGGCGAGTTAGGCGCTGAGGGTACGGTAACGTTCACCCGCAATGTCTGCCTGCATCTGGGTGCCATGACGCCGGCGCAAGCCCCCCGCGTGGCGGCCCTAGTGAGCGCGGTGGACGCGGCCGGCATCGTCTGCCAAGTCGCTCCCGCCATCACCGAGGTCGTCTGGTCGAAGTACGTGGGTTGGGTAGCACTGATGCTAATGGCGGTGCTAACCCGCCAGCGCACGGTAGTGTTTCTCAGCGACCCCGACAGCGCGCGCGTGGTGGCGCGCATCACCCGCGAGATGGGGGCCTTAGCGGCGGCCCAGGGTATCGGTCTGCGCGACCAGTCCCCGGTACCAGCGCTGCAGCTGATGGCCGGCAGCGAAGACGCCGCAGTGGCAGTGGTCCAGCAGTTGGGTGCTAGTTTTGCGGCGAGCGCGCCGGCGCACCGGATGTCCACCCTGCAAGATGTGGAGCGCGGACGACCACTGGAAGTAGAAGAAACGGCCGGCTACGCCTTGGCGCTGGCGCGCAGTTGTCAGTTGGAGCTGCCGACCTTGGCGCTGTGCTACCAACTGGCGGCAGCGGTGCATCGCGCGCATCTGGCCATGGCTTGAAGCCGCGATGGCGCTGAGATCGAGTGAGGACGGCGGATGATTTGGCTGCAAGCCGCGGTGGTGGTCCTGCTGATCGTGCTCAACGGCATGCTGTCGATGTCAGAGCTGGCTGTGGTGTCCTCGAGCAAACCTCGTTTAAAGCTGCTGGCCGACCGCGGTTCCCGTGGTGCGCGCGTGGCGCTTGGACTGATAGAAGATCCCGGCAGTTTCCTTTCCACCGTGCAAATCGGGATCACGCTTATCGGCGTGCTCACCGGGGCGGTAGGGGGCGCGACGTTGGCGGCAGGGGTGGGCGAAATTTTGAACCACTACGCGTGGATCGCCCCGCGCGGTGAGGCGGCGGCCATGGCCTTGGTGGTGGTGACCATCACGCTGCTCTCGATAGTGATCGGCGAGCTAGTGCCAAAGCAGCTGGCGCTGCGCGATCCCGAACGGATCGCCGTGATCGTGGCCCCGGTTTTGCGCTGGTTATTACGTCTTGCGCGGCCGGCCGTGCGGATGCTGAATGTGGCCTCGCGCTTCGTGCTGAGGCTGGCGGGATCCATGGGCAATAATTCGCCCTCCATTACCGAAGAAGAGGTCCGCGCGGCCATCAACGAAGGCGCCCGGGCCGGTGTACTCAAGCAAATTGAAAAGGAAATGTTGAGTGGTGTGATGCGCTTGGCGGACCGCCGGGTCGAACTCATCATGACCGAGCTCGACGCCTTGACGGTCGTGGACTTAGCGCTGCCGAGCGCTGCTGTGTGGCGGGCGGTGGCGGCCACCCAACACACCCGGTTAATTGCGGTGAGGGGCGACCCGGGGCACGTCGTGGGGCTGCTGCAGACCCGCGATCTGCTGGGCTTACGCCTGCAGGAAAAGGATGAGGACTTCGCGTCAATTTTGTTCCATCCGCCGCGGGTGGGGCTGGACCTGCCGGCCACCGAGGCCTTGGAGCGTTTGCGTAACACCACCGCGCATATGCTTTTTGTGGTGGACGAGTTCGATCAGGTGGCCGGGATCGTGACGGTGGCGGATATTCTGAAAGCCATCATCGGCGATCTGGGCGAGGCTAACCCGGCGACGCCCACGATGTGCGCCCGCGAAGCAGGGTCTTGGCTGATCGACGGCGGGATGCTGATTGATGTCGTCTCCGACCGACTGGGCCTGGTGTCGCTGCCCGCGGAGCGTAACTTCGATAGCCTAGCGGGCTTTCTGCTGTGGCGGCTGGAGCGGCTACCCGAGGAAGGCGAACGCGTGCGTCTGGACGGCTATGAATTTGAAGTCGTGGATATGGATGGCCCGCGCATCGACAAAGTGATGGTGACGCGGCTGCCAGTAGCGGTGGGTCTAGACGACGATCTCGCCGGCGGTTGAAGCCCCAGACGCCGCGCTGCCGCGCGTGCGCAAGCCCCGCGCACGGCGAGAGTGGGTGCGCCGGCTCAAATATTTTTAGCCAGCCGCCTCGACGCCCGGCCGGCACCGGCCTGCGCGCACGCTGCCGTGGCAGGCAGCTAAGTCGCGCGCGCCGTCGCGGGGGCCACGGCTGGGTGCCGGTGCGCCGCACGCGGTAATGCGCGAACTGTGGTGGGTCACGCGGGCCGGGTCGACCCGCGTGATGGGTGGGCCTTAGCGGGCGCGCTGGCCGTTGCCCCCGGCGCGGCGTTGGCTATCGCCGTAGGAGTTGCCGTTCGAATTGCCGCCGCTGTTGCCGTGACTATTCCCGTTCGAATTGCCGCTGTTGCCGCTGCTATGGCTGGCGCTGCGGCTGTTTCCGCCACCGCCACCGCCACCGCCACTGGAACGGCGTTGACCCGTGTGCTGTCGCGGGGCATCGCTGAACTGGCGTGACTGGGGCGGCCGTTGCCCACGACCTTGCTCGATGGGCTGTGCGCGAGCGTTCGGATCGGGCTCGAAGCCGGCCTCGATGTCGCGCGTGAAGCGCTGCCGGGTCAAGCGTTCGATGCCTTCCAGCAGGCGAAACTCGTCCACGCAAACCAGTGAGACCGCGCCACCGCTAGAACCGGCGCGCGCGGTGCGGCCGATCCGGTGGACGTAGTCTTCCGCCACCATCGGCAGTTCGAAGTTGACCACGATGGGCAGTTCGTTGATATCGATGCCGCGCGCGGCGATGTCGGTGGCCACGAGCGCACGCAGACGTCCGGTTTTGAACTCCGCGAGGGCGCGCGTGCGGGCGGTCTGGCTTTTATTTCCATGGATGGCCATGGCTGAAATGCCCAGCGCGTCTAACTGTTCGGCCAGACGATTCGCCAAATGTTTGGTGCGCGTAAACACCAGCGCCTGCTGCCACTGCCGGCTCTCAAACAGATGCGCGAGCAAATCTTTTTTGTGCCCACGGTCGGTAATGATGACCTGTTGCGCGATGCGATCGGCGGTCGTGCCCAGACGGGCGATTTCGATGTGTTTGGGGTCGCGCATCAGCGAGCCGGCGAGTTCCCGGATTTCTTCCGGAAAAGTCGCCGAAAACAGCAGGTTTTGGCGGACCTTCGGCAGCACCGAGAGGATGCGCCGGATGTCGCGGATAAACCCCATATCGAGCATGCGGTCGGCTTCATCCAGCACGAGAATTTCGACCCCCGACAGGTCCACGGTGCGCTGCTGGAGGTGGTCCAGCAGGCGGCCTGGGGTGGCGACCAAAATGTCGACGCCGCGGCGCAGGCCGTCGATTTGCGGGTTGATCCCCACGCCCCCAAACATCACCAAGGAGTGCAGCTTGGTGTGGCGGCCATAGTGGCGGACGCTTTCTTCTACTTGGGCCGCGAGTTCGCGGGTCGGCGTGAGCACCAAGGCGCGCGGAATGCGGCGCGTGGGTGCGCTGGCGGCCGCGCCGAGGCGGGCCAGTAGCGGCAACACGAACGCGGCGGTTTTACCCGTGCCGGTCTGGGCACCGGCCAGCACGTCGTGGCCGGCGAGGATGAGCGGAATGGCTTGGCTTTGGACGGGGGTAGGAACGGTATAGCCACGCTCGCGCACGGCACGTACAAGGTCCTCGGCAAGACCGAGGGCTGCAAAATCTGTCATGAAACTCCACACAGAAAAACGTGATAAGCCTGTCGCCAGAGCGTTTTCGGCCCATGACGCCAGTCGAAAGGGGCAGGCAGATCGAATGAAGGCAAGGATAAGGCCGGAAATGACCACGGTCGGAGAGACTGGTAGAACAGACCGCGCCGAGACTCTAACAGAGCATCGGCGCGGCGTCAGGATTATTTTTCTGCAGTGCAGCGAGGGGAATTTAAGCCCCGCGGCAACGGCAGATTGCAGGCCCCGGCAGGCCTGCCCTTACAGCGCGTGCTGGAGGAACGCCACCTGCGCGGCCAGCAGTTGCTGACCTTCTGGAATGATTTTCGCCATCAGCATAAAGCCGTGGAAGAGCCCCAGATAGCGTTTCGCCGACACCGCAACGCCCGCTGCCAGAAGCTTGTGGGCGTAAGCCTCGCCCTCGTCGCGCAGCGGGTCGAATTCTGCGGTGGCGATGAAGGCCGCCGGCAAGCCCGCGTGGCTGGTGGCAAACAGCGGCGACACCAGCGGATTGTTGGCGTCTACCGTCGCGCCGTCCAGATAGTGGCCGTAGAACCACTGCATTTCAGCGGCCCCCAGTAACGGCGCCGTCGCGTTTTCTTGGATGGAGGCCGAGGACAGCGTGGCGTCCACCGCCGGGTAGGTCAGTATCTGGCACTGGATGGGGATCCCCGCATCGCGCGCGAGCAGGGTGACGGCGGCGGCCAAATTGGCCCCGGCGCTGTCCCCCACCACCCCGAGGTGGTTTAGGTCCACGTTGAGTTGTGCTGCGTTGGACTGCACCCATTGCAGCGCGGCGTAGCAATCTTCGACGGGAATTGGGGCTTTGAATTCTGGCGCTTTGCGATATTCCACCGCGAGCACCGCAACCCCTGCCGCGTTGGCCAGTTGCCGACAATAACCATCGTGCGTCGCCAGCCCCATCAGCACCCAGCCCCCGCCGTGGTAGTGCACGAGCACCGGCAGCGGGCCGGCCTTGGGTGAATACAGGCGCGCACGAATGCTGCCCCCCGACACCGGAATAGACAGCTCGCGCACGCTGGCCACGGCTTCTTGATCTTCCGGCTTGGTGGCAAACACCGCATCGAAATAAGCGCGACCCTCGGCGGGTGGCATAGAGATCAATGGTGCGATGCCATTTTTCTGTAATACATCGAGCACGGCGAGCGATTCAGCGGTCAAGGGCATGTGGGCATCTCCTGAGAAAATTTTATTTAGCACCGCGTTGGCGCGGTGCGCTGCCGGCAGCAGGACGCTCAGTCTAGCGGCGTCCCTAGTGCTGCGCGATGGCCCGCGCCGCCTTTTTATATGTGCATTTGCAGCATCCAAAAAGACGGGAAGTTGCCGCGCGGCTGGTGTTAGGCTGGCGGCGCCTGTGCCTTAAAACCTGCCGGCGGGGGGTGAGGGCAGCCAATTCAAGACCGGCCCGGCGCCGGCGGTATCCGTGAAAAAAATAGAGGGGGGGTTCCATGGTTCTGTCACGAGAAGACCTGCTCGAGGCCTACCGGCGCATGAAAACCATCCGTGAATTCGAAGAGCGCGTTCACGTCGAATTCGCCAAGGGTGGCATTCCGGGTTTTGTGCACTTGTATGCAGGGGAAGAAGCATCCGCCGCGGGGGTGTGCATGCATCTCACCGACGAGGACAAAATCGCGAGTACGCATCGTGGCCATGGCCACTGCATCGCCAAAGGCGTCGAAGTCAATGGCATGATGGCCGAGATTTTCGGCAAGCGCACCGGCACCTGCAGAGGCAAGGGCGGCTCGATGCACATCGCCGATCTCGATACCGGAATGCTGGGCGCCAACGGCATCGTGGGCGGTGGCCCACCGTTGGTGTGTGGCGCGGCGCTGGCCGCTAAATTTCAAGGGAAAGGGGCGGTGGCGGTCGCCTTTTTTGGCGACGGCGCGTCCAATCAGGGCACGACTTTCGAGAGTTTGAATCTGGCCTCCGTGTGGAAATTGCCGGCCATCTTCGTCGCCGAGAACAACGGCTACGCGGAAGCCACGGGGGCTAGATTTTCGGTCGCCTGTGAAGACATCTCCACGCGGGCGGCGGGCTTCGGCATGCCGGGCATTACGGTGGACGGGCACGATTTCTTCGCCGTGCACGAGGCGATGCGCGTGGCCGTGGAGCGCGCCCGCAGCGGCGGTGGACCGTCGTTAGTGGAAGTCAAACTTGACCGCTTTTATGGCCACTTTGAAGGCGATAACCAAAACTATCGCGCCCCCGATGAAGTCAAAAATGTGCGTGAGAAAAAAGACTGCCTAAAGCGTTTTATCACGCGCGTGACCCAAGACCACAACATCTCGCCAGACGAAATTCTCGCCATCGACGACGAAGTACTGCGCCTCATCGAGGAGGCGGTGTTACTGGCACGCGGGGCCCTCGATCCGCTGCCGGAAGACCTCCTCACCGACGTCTATATCAAATATTAAAAGGAGCGCAGTTCATGGCTAGAAAAATTTTGTTTCAGCAGGCAATCAACGAAGCCTTAGACCACGAAATGGCGCGCGACCCGACGGTAATCTTGATGGGTGAAGACGTCGTGGGTGGTACCGGCACCGACGGCGAAATGGACGCCTGGGGCGGCGTGCTCGGGGTGACTAAAGGCCTGCACGGCAAGTACGGTAACCGCATCATGGATACGCCCATTTCCGAGTCTGCCTTTGTGGGCGCGGCGGTGGGGGCTGCCGCGTGCGGTATGCGGCCCGTTTGCGAATTGATGTTCATCGATTTCTTGGGTGTGTGCTTCGACCAAATTTACAATCAGGCGGCCAAATTCCGCTACATGTTTGGCGGCAAGGCCAAGACCCCGGTGGTTATCCGCACCATGATCGGTGCGGGTTTTCGGGCGGCAGCGCAACACTCGCAGTGTCTATATCCGGTGTTCACGCACATTCCCGGACTAAAAGTGGTCATTCCCTCTACGCCTTACGACGCCAAGGGCCTGCTCATTCAGGCTATTCGCGACGATGATCCGGTCATTTTTTGCGAACACAAAGCCCTTTATGCCATGGAGGGCGAGGTGCCAGAGGAGGCCTACACCATCCCGTTTGGCGAGGCGAACGTGGTGCGCGAAGGCTCTGATGTCACCATCGTTGCGCTGGCGCGGATGGTCGGTTACGCGTTGAAGGCCGCCGCCGCCCTCGCTAAAGACGGCATCAGCTGCGAGGTGGTCGACCCGCGTACCACCTCCCCGCTGGACGAAGACACCATTCTGGAAAGCGTGGAAAACACCGGCCGTTTGCTCATCGTCGATGAAGCCTCGCCCCGTTGTGGCACGGCAACAGACATCTCCGCGATGGTCGCCCAGAAGGGCTTTGGCTTCCTGCGCGCACCCATCGAAATGGTGACCCCGCCGCACACCCCTGTGCCTTTTAGTGGCGTGCTGGAAGACCTGTACATTCCCAGCGCCGCGCGCATCGAGACCGCCGTGCGCAAACTGATGGCCTATTCCCGGTGAGCGGCGTTACCGCGATCACGATGCCCAAATGGGGCCTGTCGATGACCGAGGGCAAGGTGGTCGAATGGCTGGTGGAAGAAGGGCGGGAACTCAAACCCGGCGACCCCGTGGTGGATATCGAAACCGAAAAAATCGCTAACACTTTCGAAGCCCTAGAGCCGGGTCTGCTGCGCCGAATAGTGGCCATGGCGGACGATGTGCTGCCCATCGGTGCGTTACTCGGGGTGATGGCGGCAGCAGCCGTGCCGGACGCCGAAGTCGATGCCTTCGTCGCCGAGTTCTTGGCCAGCTACGTCCCGCCGGCCCCGGCGGAAGGCGACACCGGGCCGGCTTATCAATGGGTGGAAACGGGCAGCCACCGCTTGCGCTATTCGGTGCTGGGCGAGAGTGGGCCGGCGGTGATCCTCATCCACGGCTTTGGCGGAGACCTCAATAACTGGCTGTTCAATCAGGAGCCGCTGGCGGCGAAGGGCCAGGTTTATGCGCTGGACCTGCCGGGTCATGGTCAGTCTGCAAAGCAGGTGGTCGATCCCAGCGTGGCCGGTCTGGGCTGCGCGGTGTTGGCGTTCATGGACGCGCTGGGGATCACCAAGGCGCATTTGGCGGGGCACTCGCTGGGCGGCGCCATTGCGCTGTCCGTGGCGCAGCAGGCACCGAGCCGGGTAAGTTCGTTGACGCTGCTGGCGCCGGCGGGTTTGGGCGAGGCGATTAACGGTAGCTATCTGCGCGGCTTCATCGCCGCAGAGTCGCGGCGCGACCTCAAGCCACTGCTCCAGCAGTTGGTGGCAAACCCCGCTTTGGTCAACCGCCAAATGACCGACGACATCCTAAAATTTAAACGGCTGGACGGGGTGCCGGCGGCGCTGAGCGCCATCGCCGATGGCTTCTGTCAAGGGGATACCCAGACCAGCGTGCTGCGCGCAGGCTTAGCCCAGTTGAGCTGCCCGGTGCAGGTGATCTGGGGCGAGCGCGACGCCATCATTCCCGCCACCCAAGGCGCGGGCCTGCCGGCCAACGTGCAGGTGGAAATCGTGCCCGGCGTGGGCCATTTGGTGCATCTGGAAGCCGCGAGCGTGGTGAATGCACGGCTGGCGAAAGCGCTGGGTTAGCGGCTTTATCCGCTGCGCATAAGCATGAGCAGGAATGGGGGTGACGATGGACTTTGAAACGCTAATTTCCACCATGGTCGCAGCCGCCTGTCGCGGCGACGGGGCCGCGGTGGCGGCGTGTTTCACGCCGGCTGGGGTTTATCACGACTGCTTCTACGGGGCGTTTCAGGGAGCTGCCATCGTGGAGATGGTGGAGCAATATTTCCATCGCGACGCGGGCAACTTCAAATGGGATCTCCACGACGTGGTCGACAATGGGCACACCGGCTACGCGCGCTATGTGTTTAGTTACGAGTCCCGGTTGCCGGACGCGCTGGGTCAGCGCGTGTTGTTCGAGGGCGTGAGTATTTGCGTGCTGCAAGGGGGGCGGATCGCAAGCTACCGCGAAGTAGCGAATTCCGCCGTGGGTTTGTACAGCTTGGGTTTTGAGCCGGCCCGGATCGTGCGGCGCCTGGCGCGCGAGGCCGAAGAATTGGCCGCAAGGCCGGAAGCGGCCGGCCATCGGGCGGGCTGAAACCGGCACGTGGATTTCGGCGCGCTGCGGCAGCTGGTCGTGCGTTTCGCGCAGCGCCAGCAAAACGTGCGCCGCATCCACGTCATCGGGGCGCTGGCGCGAGGCGAGCGCCGCCCCGAGGATCCCCTGGAAGTACTGATAGAACTGGATGACG
>SHZJ01000054.1 GCA_009692365.1 Gammaproteobacteria bacterium | reverse complement strand
AACAGCGCGCGGTGCCACGTGGCCCGGGGGTCGCGGGTGAGATAGCCCGAAATTTTGTTACCTGTCGTCATAGGTCGCAGTATGCGCATTAGCGGGCCTGAAAGCAGCGTTTAGGGCGCTGACATTGGGCGCAATTGCGGCCTGCCGCCCAGCGCCATGGGCGCGCTTGCGCCGCCCTGTTGGGCGGCACTGGGGGTCGCTGAGTCAGGCGGGGGCCACCACGCTTGGTCGCAGCGCTAGGCGGCAGGTCGCCAGCAGGCGTCGTGAAATAGCGGTCGTTTTCGCCCCATCGTCAACGCGAGGAGCGCGCAGTGCGGCCTCGCGCGGGGCTGTCAGCCCTAGATCCGTGCCACGCGCGCTGCGCCGAGCGCGCGCCGCCAACGCCTAACGCGCAGCGTCTGCTGGCGGGTTGCCGTGCTCTAAGCGCTGGCGGCGGGGGCGGAGATTGCCGCGCGAGGCGTGGAAATCGAGCGCGCCCCGGTCGTTGCGCCCTTGGGTGCGGGGGTGTCCCCAAAAATCTTCCTGCACCAGCGCAGGGGCCCCGCCCAAGCCGCGGCAGCCCCGCACGCCGGGCGTGAGGTCGCGGGCTGCCAGACCCGCAAAGCAAGTGGTGGTGTCGGCCTGTCCTAAGCCCGCAGCGTGCTCGCTAAGCCAGTCATTCGCCGCCTGCAGCCGGGCTTGCCCCGCCCACACCGTCCCCCGGCTTAGCCAGCGTGGGTATTTCTGGCCGTAGTCGGAGATCCGGTGCTGCACAGCTTCTGGGTGAGGGTCGGCACCCACCTGCCGTAAGCCGTGCCGAAGCTGAGGTTGTCGCGGGCTTGCACGCTACCCCCATCGCGTTCGCGCATGCTGCCGGTCAGCACATTGTTGAGCACCGTGGCGCTGGAGGTCGGGAAACGCACATCGATGCCGGTGGTCATCAACAGCGTGTTGTGGGCCCCTAGGGTGTGGCTGGCGCGGTTGAGATAAATGCCGACATCTGAGCCATTGAGCACGATGTTGTTGCGGATGATCCCTGCGCTGTGTTCGACCGCGCAGGTCTGGTGGCGACAGAACGGCGTGTCCGTGCCGCCACCGCCCAACGATAAACCCACGCGGGCTCCTGGGGTGGCCACCTCGCGCGCGCCGATCACCAAATTGCGCTCGATCAGGCCATGGTCTGAATGGCCTTTCATGAACAGACCATAGCTGGTGAAGTCACCACCATTTTTGGCCAAGTCGGCGAGGTAATTATCGCGCACGATCCAGCCCGATCCCGCGACCAAATCGATGAGGGTCACTGGCGCCGCGGTAGCGCGAGCGCGAGCGTTATAAAGATCGTTACCCTCAATCAGCCCCTCGTCGGGATAGTGATTGCCCGGCGTGCCGTTGATTTTAATCGTCGCGTGAAAGTCGCGGAGCACGTTGCCGGTGAGCGTGACGTGGCTCGCCTCACCTACAATGTGAAAGGCGTGGTCGGTCTGGGCGTTACCCCGAATGATGAGGTCCTTGAAGGTCCAATAGGCGTGTCGTATGGAGAATAACTCAACCCCGGTGGCCTGCAGCGTGACTGTGCCGGGTAGCTCCGCGCGCACGACGATCGGGGCTTTGGCGGTGCCCGCGGCGCGGGTTTCAAGCCGCTAGAGTGGGTAGTTGCCCGGGGCGATCACCAGCGTCGTGCCTGGCCCCGCTGCGGCCATGGCGTGGCGCAGTTCCGCCGCACTGCGCACCGGCTGTGCGCCGGCGGTGGCGCCGGTGACGAGCGCACACAGGCCCCAACCCGCGCCGCGCCAGCGCGGGTGACCTGCGGGGTGGGTGCTCAGGGTGCCACCAGGAGGTTGCGCAGGTGCTGGATGGGAATGGCGTAAGTAATGGCGCTGGGGTCTTTCAGCACGCTTTCTTTGGAGGCCTTGACCAACCCACTGTTGACGACCGCGATCACCTCGCCCCGGCTTAGCTCAAACACCGGGCTGCCGCTGTTGCCGGGATAGGCGATGGCGTCCAGCTGGTAGACCTCGAAGGGGTTGCTGAGGCGTTTAATCTGCGCCGCACTGAGGTTCTGCATGGTGGCCTGCGGGGTGGCGATGGGCACGATGCACGAGACGATGCCGCGATGGGTCACCGGGTAGAGTCCCAGCAGCGCCCCAATGGGAAAGCCGGTGAAGGCGATCGAGAGTCCTTCACGCACCCCGCCGGGTGCCGCGAGTGTCAGCGCCGGCACCGCCGGCCCGGCGATGCGCAGCACCGCAATGTCGTGGTAGCTGTCTTCCTGCACGACCTCGGCGGTTCGCACCGAGGGCTGGGGGCCGCGCCCGACCAGTACCACCAGCCGCTGGCTGTTCTCCGCGTTCTGCCCGGCCCGCACCACGTGGGCATTGGTGACCACCGTGCGGCCATCGCCCACCACGAAGCCGGTGCCGCTGAGCTGCGTACGCGGCGCGCCCAGCGGGTCGTGGCTCGCGATGCCGACCACACTGACCCGCACTTGGTCCAGCAGACTTGGCAGGTCCAGTTCGGCCTGGGCGCTGGCCACGCCGGCGCTCAGGCTGAGCGCGACCAGCGCGCGCCGCAGCGCCCTCATGACGCGGCCCGGCCATCCACCACTCGACCCTCGGCGAGCTTGCACTGCCAGGCGTAGGCGGTCTCGACGATGGTCTGCAAATTGGCGTATTGCGGGCGCCAATCCAGCACCCGCTGCAGGCGGCTAGAATCGGCCACCAGTTCGGGCGGGTCGCCGGCGCGCCGCGGGCCATAGGTGATGTCGAGCGTGCGGCCCGAAATCTTGCCGACCATCTCCAGCACCTCGCGCACGCTATAGCCGTGGCCGTAGCCGCAGTTGAGGGTTTGCGACCCCCCGCCGGCGGCCAGGTATTCCATCCCCAGCCGGTGGGCCTCGGCCAGATCGCACACGTGGATGTAATCGCGCACGCCGGTGCCATCCCGGGTGGGGTAATCGGTACCAAACACCGCTAACCCCGGGCGCGCACCCACCGCGGCTTCGCAGGCGACCTTGATGAGCAGCGTGGCCTCGCGAGTAGATTGCCCAATCTCACCGTCGGGATCGCTGCCCGCCACATTGAAGTAGCGCAGGATGACGTGCCGCATGGTGCTGGCAGCGCAGGCATCGCGCAGCATTTGCTCCGCCATGAGCTTGGAGGCGCCGTAGGGATTGATGGGCGCGGTGGCAGTGTTTTCGTCACACAGGCTGGTGGACGGGCTGCCATACACCGCCGCGGTGGAGGAAAAAATGAACTGGCGCACCCCGGCATCCACCGCACACTCGATGAGGGTGCGGGCGTTGCTGGTGTTGTTTTGATAGTACTTGAGCGGCTGGGCGAGCGATTCTGGCACGATGGTCCACGCGGCGAAATGCATGACGGTGTCGATGGCGTGGCGGGCCAACAGGCGGCTGACCAGCGCCGCGTCGCCCGTATCCCCGACGACTAATTCGCCACTCAGCACCGCGCCGGCGTAGCCCTTGGAGAGATTGTCCAGCGTGACTACCCGATGGCCCGCCCGCCCCAATAATTTGCCGACATGGCTGCCGATGTAGCCGGCCCCGCCGGTGATCAAGATATTGCTCATCAGTTGCTGTTCCCTGCGCGACGAAATAATAGGGCGAATGAACTCGCCACCCTCGGTCATCCTGCCACAGCCATTGTGGCGGCGGAATGTGTCACGGGGGGCAGCGCCGGCGCGCCAGCTGCCCGGCGGCGTTAGGCTAGACAGGCACCCACGCGAACTCTCATCCGGGCCATCATTTACGGTTAGACTTGCGCGTCATGCCGGTGGCCTGTTGGCCCGCAAGCGGCGGCGCGCGGGCTGGATGCCTTCACCCCGGGCTACCGGGGCGGGGAAGTCGGCGGGTAGGCACCGGCGGGCAAGAACCTTATATCTTCAGGAGTGGTTGGCAATGACGTGGAAGATTTTGGCCGTGGCGCTGCTGTGCAGCCAGATCGGCAGCGCGGTGGCGGGTGAATACACCATTAAATCCGAGATCGTGAACTTCAGCCCGCTGATCCTCTACGTCAATCCGGGCGATACCGTCAAATTCGCACAAATGCTCGGCCACAACACCGAGTCCATCGCCGGCATGATCCCCGCCGGCGCCACCCCGTGGGTCTCCAAAATGGGCGAAGAGGGCTTTCGGGTTAAACTGGAAAAACCCGGGGCTTATCTCTACAAATGCGGGCCCCATTACGCCAGCGGCATGGTGGGTGCGATCGTGGTGGGCGACGGTGGGCCAGCCAACCTGACCGTGCTCGAAACCATCCTGAAAGACATCACGCTCGCCAAACATGTGGTGGCGCGCCTGCTCAAGAAACTGCGCGAAGACCTGCAGGCCCTGGGTCGGCTGGGCTGATCCTCCGCGGTGCGGGAGCGCGGCCGACGCCGGCGTGACTGCGCCGGGGCTTGGGCGCCATCCGCGGGTCGCGCCTCACCTGAGCCTCAGCTTGCGAGCAAGATTTCGCCCATGCCCCCGGCACTCGCATCGCCGACCCACCGCGTGACGCGCGCAAGACCCGCCAGCCGCGCCCGCCAGCGTGGTTTAAGCGCGGTCACGTGGGCGATCAGCAAGGGCATAAAGGGCAAGTCGAACGTCCCGGCTAAATTGAAGGTCGCAGCCGGCGCGTGACCGGGTTTCGCGAGCACAATGGAACCACGGCGCATGCCTGTCCCGAGCCCCGGACCCACCTCGCCCAGGAGCACGATGCTGCCGGCAATGAGTTGAGCGCCGCCGAGCGGACCGGTGTCGCCGCCCACGATAATGAGTCCACGGCGCATGCGCTCGCCCACCCGGGCACCAGCGTGACGACCAATAATGATGGTGCCGTTGTTCATCCCCGCGACGTCGCCGGGCGCCGGGCCACCGATAAAGTCGCCCGCGCTTCCGGACACCTCAAGGTAGCCTCCGCGCAGCCCTAAGCCCACGCCGTCGCCCGCATTCCCGGTCAGCAGCAGGCGGCCGCCGCGCATCCGCAGACCCAGTTCGAGCCCGCAGTTGCCGCTCAGCCGCAACACCCCGCTGGCGAGCCCCGCCCCCACCCGGTGCAGCTTAGGCGTGACCCCAAGGAGGGTGAGTTCGTCGGTTTGGGTATCGCCGCTGACATCGAATAAATCGCCCAACGACACCCGGTGACGCCCCTGCGTCAGTTTCAGACGACCCACCTGCGCCAGCGTTTTGCCCTGCAGGGTCGCGGCGTTGAGAGTGGTGCAATCCAGCTCAAACGCGGGTGGGTTGTGCAGGGTGAGTACCAGCCCGGTCATCGCAGAATTTCGTGCAATTTGAAGTGAAAAGGGCCGAGATTGCCGCCGTAGTTCCCCGCGCTGATGGCCACAATGCCGCCCCGGCGCCCCGGCGTGCAGGCCGCTAGGATGCCCGCGCGGGTAGCCTGCTCGATGGCCGCGGGCGTCAGTCCGTCGATCACGATTTCGAGCACCGCGCCGACGTTCGCCGGCAACGCCGAGTCCACCAAGCCCCGCAGGGTAGGGCAGTAGCGGTGGTTGGTGGAGGCTGGCAATAATTTGTATTTCGAGCCCACCTTGGAGCCCGCACGCACCACCCCGCCGGGGAACGGCAGAATAATGTCGCGCAGGCGACGCATCGCGGTGACCGCGCGTTCGCTGGCCCGCAGCGCCTGCGCCTGAGTCTCCGCTAGGATAAGAAAATTACCCCCGCCCACCGCCTTGGTGACGCGCGTGACGTCTTCGCATAGAAATTCGCCGTCCATCACGGGGAGCCGCCAATAGCGGCGCGACCCCAACTGTTTGGAAATTTGGTAGCCGTCGCCGAAGTAGCGCAAGGCCTTGCCCAGCGGCAGCGGGTCGCCCACCAGAATGCCCGCAAAACAAGCGCTGGTGGGCGCGGTCAACACGCACTGTCCCACGCGATTTTGCAGCTGTTTGATGAGCTCTTTATTACTCATGGCGAACAGCAGCACGGCCACGCCGGGGCGGCCATCCGGGGTTTCTGTGCGCTTTAACTGGCGCTCGATCGAGGCCTCGCAGCCACAGCCGATGACCGAGGTCGCGAAACCGGTGAGGGCCGTGGCCGCGTGGTTGGCCCAAGTCGCGTTGTGGGCCGTGAGGATGAGCCGCGTGGCCTTCATGGGGAAGGCCTCCGCGAAAGTGTCTTCGATTAATACCCCGTTGATTTTCATGCGCTGCGCCGTGGGCTGTAGACCACCAATCGGCCTCGCCCCTCGCCTTCGATTTCCGCCGCTGACACCCGTAGATTCTGCGGTCGCACGGTCATGAAGCGCGCGAAATAATCGTTCACGGTGCGCTCGATGGAGCGCTCGTAGTCCGGCTTGACGACATGCGTAGCGCCGGTGGGCGTGCCGATCACCCGACCGTCGCGGACGATGAGTTCGCCGGCCTTGAACACATAGCGTGGCCGCTGAAACATGGCTTCGCGATTAGGCTGGTCGGTGTAGACCACGACATCGCCGCGCGCACCCACCCCCAGATGACCGAGCGAACTGAGTCCCAGGCTTTTCGCCGGCGCCGCCCGGGTGAGGATCGCGATGTCGTAGAGGGTGTATTCACGCGTCAGCGTGCCCAGGATGCTGGCCGCCGCCGCCGCCGGATTAATGCTCGCCAGTTTCTCGTTGCGGAAAGAACGGTCCATCAAGAGGCGAATCAGGTGCGGGTAGGAGGTAAACGGCGCGCCGTTGGGATGGTCGGTGGTGAGGAACACGCGCCAAGGGTCTTCGGCCAGCAGAAACAGTTCCAGTCCAATCGCCCACTGCAGGGCGTTGACGAAACTCTGGTCGCGATAGCGAAAGGGCACGATGCCGCAGCCTGCGTCGCATTCAATGTCCATCAAGACGGTTTTTTTGGGGCTGGCGTAGGCGCTGCCCGCGTACTGCCGCATGCTGTCGCCCGATTCGGTCACGGTCTGGCCGAACATGACTTGGCCGACGTCCATCGAGATATTGGGCTGGCGATTGATGGCCTCGGCCAGCCGCGCCGCCCCCGAGGAGAACTTGCGGTCGCCCTCGTTGCCATAGGCGTGAAATTGAATATGGGTGATATGCGCCGGCAGACCCTCCAGCGCGGCGATGGTCGCCAGCGTGGTCTCCACATTGCCCGGCACCCCGAGGTTACTCCCGTGGATGTGCAGGGGATGCGGCAGCCCCAGCGTGTGGATGCCCTGCGCGAGCGCCAGCAGAATTTGGCGCGGGGTCAGCCCGTAGGCGGTATTTTCTTCGTCGATATCGAGCTTGCGCTGATTGAATTTGAACGCATTGATGCCGCCCGGATTGACCACTTTGATGGCCATGGCTTGGGCGGCGTCCAAGGTCCAGGCGAGGTAATCGCCGATCACGGCAGGGTCTTGTTTGGCCGCGAGCAGGCGCAAGAACAAGTCATCGTTGCCCAGCAGCACATACGCGCCCTTGTCCACGATGGGCGTATCGCCGAGTTCCAGATGTGCTTGGCGCGCGTTGGCAAGCAGCATCGCCGGTTCAAAGCAGGCGGTGTAGCCCATTTCTGCGTAGCGATAGCCGACCGTCAACGTGGAGGGCGCGGCGTGACCACTGCCCATGCGCGGATGCACGCCACGGGCTACCGGGTGGCGGTCGTGGTCTTCGGGCAACAGCATGCGGGCGAGATTGACCTTGCCACCGCCGATGTGGGTGTGGATATCGATGCCCCCGGCCATCAGCACACAGCCGCTGACATCGTAGGATTGGGCGATTGCCCCGGCATCTGGCGGCGGCGGTACGATGCCATCCGCGCTTAGGTACAGTGTGCGGACTTCCCCGTTGATGCCGTGGGTGGGGTCGTAGAGGCGACCACCGTGGAGTTCGATGAGCGTGCCGTCCATAGGTTTAACGCAGCCTCTGCGCGAGTTGGAGTAGCAGGGCCGCGGCAGACGGCGTCGCCGTGGGGCGCAGTTCGCGCAGCGGCAGCGCGACCACGGCGTCGGTGCGCAACAGTTGGCCCGGATGGTCCAGCCCTGGGGTGCCTGCTGGCAGAAACACCGAATTGGGCGCCATGAGGGTGCTGGCGGCGTTGCCAATCACGATGCGCGGGATAGGGGTGGCGGGCGCTGGCTGCGCGCTGAAAGTGCTCAGCCATAACAGCGCATCCACCGCGCCTTGCCCGAGCAGGCGCGCAGTTTGATAGCGCAGCGGGTCGAAATCCAGAGTGTCCCCCGCGAAGGACAGCCGCAGGGGGTAACCGGTGATCCAAGTGCAGACCGCCAGGGCGGTCTGGCCACCGTCGTTCCCGCCGAGCACCAAGCCTGCCGCCCGCCGCTCGCGGTTGATGTCGGCGATGAGCTCACCGGCGCTGGCGATGATTAAGTCGCCGTCGAGTGCGGCCAATTGACCCGGCGCCCAGACGATGACGGTGTACTGCGCCGCTCGAATGGCGTGCGCCAGCTGCGTCACGCCGGTGCGGGTACGTCCCCCGACTCGGTGGGGCCGGCCCCGCAGTTCGGCGCGCAGTGCGCTCAGGGTCTGGCGGAGGTCGACTGCGGCGCACGGCACGCGCTCCACCCGCACGCCGGCGTGACGCGGCTTGCTGGCCGCCGGGCCCACCTGAAACACCCGCCGCGCCGCCAGCCGTGCGGGCACGAGACTTTCGGCCGGGGTGAGGCAGATTTCCGCAAAGCGCTGGAAATCGGTGTTGATATCGACCCCCAAGAGGACCACCAAATCCGCGCGGTTACGCACCTCCGCCAACGTGGTCTGGATGAGGCCGCGACTTTGCAGAACCCGCACTTGGCGCGCCATGGCGGCCCCGTGCAGATGATCGACGATGGCGTGACACGGCTCGGCCAGCGCCAGCAAGGCGCGCAGGCCGGCGACATCGGTGCCCAGACCCGCAAACAAGGGTTGCTGACTGCGCTGGAGGATGCGGGCGGCGGCGTCCAAGGCCGCCTCCAAGCTGGCCGGCTGGCCGTTGACCAAGGGTGGCCCGGGCAAGTCGGCAGCCTTGAAAGCCGCGCTCGCCTTGGGGCAGCCGTTGGCCATGACAGTGAGTTGGGTGCCGCGCGCGGTAATGGTCAAGTCGTCGCACAGCAGCCCGCAAAACGGGCAGGTGACAGCCGCGTGCGTGAGGGGTGGCGATGGAACGGGCGCGAGTTTTTTCAGCACGGCACCACCAGCGGTGAGTTCTGGGAAACTGGATGACGGTGTGCCTCGAGCACGCTCGCAGTGGCCGTGAAGAGGTGCCCGCACCGTAGCACAGCCGTTGGGGTGGCACTACGGTGGGTGGCACTACGGTGGGGGGTGGCACTACGGTGGGCACTACGGTGGGTGTCCCTTTTAAGCCTTTTTATTCCGGCCCTACGGTGGGTGTCCCCGTTACGGTGGTGGGTGGCACTACGGTGGGTGTCCCTTTTAATTGCGGTGGGTGTCCCTTTTAAGCCTTTGGCGTCCCCCCTACGGTGGGTGTCCCCTTTTGCGTCCCCCCTACGGTGGGTGTCCCCGTTACGGTGGTGGGTGGCACTACGGTGGGTGGCACTGGGTGGGTGTCACTAGGTGGGTGTCCCTTTTAAGCCTCGGTGGGTGTCCCCTTTGCGTCCCCCCGGTGGGTGTCCCCGTTACGGTGGGTGTCCCCGTTACGGTGGGTGTCCCCGTTACGCTTGTGGGTGTCCCCGTTACGCTTTCTGGTGTCCCCGTTACGGTGGGTGTCCCCGTTACGCTTGCTGGTGTCCCCGTTACGCTTTCTGGTGGGTGTCCCTTTTATGCTTTTGCTTTTACTTTTATGCTTTTTTAGGCTGTGGGCGTTCCTTTCCTGCGGGTGGCTTGATGCTGCGCGTGCCGGCGGCGGTCATGGCGAAGATTTGGCATTTGCTTATCATTGAGCGCAGGTACCCGGTGAGCAGGGGGTCGCGCCCGCTCGCGGCTCACCGGCGTTGCGGGCCAGCCCAAGGGCGCGCCGATGCCGGTTCAAAAGCGGTTTAAACGCAGGCGGCCCCTAAACGCCCAGGAGCACCACGCATGACGCCCGAACAAATTCTCGCCGTTCCGCCGCGCGTGCTGACCCAGGCCCAGCGCGAGTTCTATTTTGCCCAAGGTTACCTGCTGGTCGAAAACATCATCGGTGAGGACTGGCTCCGGCAACTGCGCGCGGCGACCCAAGAGTTGGTCGAACGTAGCCGTCAGGTCCAGCAATCCGACGCTATCTTTGACCTAGAGCCCGACCATTCTGCCGCGCACCCGCGCCTGCGCCGGGTGTCAAACCCCACCGAGCACCACCCCGCTTTCTGGGCCTACTGCAACGACTCGGCGATGCCCGATGTGGTGGCCGACCTCGTGGGACCTGATGTGAAGTTCCACCACTCCAAGCTGAACTTCAAATGGCAGCGGGGTGGCGAAGCCGTGAAATGGCATTACGACATTTCCTTCTGGCCGCATACCAATTACTCACCGTTGACCGTGGGCACCTATCTTTACGATTGCGGTCCGGCGCAAGGGCCCTTAGGGGTGATCCCCCGTAGCCACCGGCTGGACGGCCCGATGCTCAGCCAGTACGACGCGCAGGGTCGTTGGGTGGGCTGTCTGGCCGAGCACGATATTGCCGCGCTAGACCCCGCGCGTGCGGTCTATCTGGACGGGCCGGCCGGGGCACTTACACTGCACAACTGCCGCACGGTGCATGGTTCGGCGCGCAACGATTCCGACCTCGGGCGGCCGTTGCTGCTGTACACGTTGACCTCGGCCGATGCCTTCCCCTACACCGTCAACCCGCTTAAGCCGCTGCATGACCAGCAAATCCTGCGCGGCCAGCGGGCCAGATTCGCCCACCACGACCCGCGCCCCTGCCTGCTCCCGCCCGACTGGTCGCAAGCTTATGGTTCCATTTTTTCGCTGCAAAGCGCCGCCGCTGCCACCGGCGCGCCGCCCTCGCGGGGAGTGGCCGCGCCGGGCCAGACGGGGCACGGCGAGTAGGTCGCACGTCCCCGCGCCCGCATCCCAGCACGCCCGGGCCGGGTGCAGCGCCGCCCGCCTGAGCGTCCCGGCGCGCCGCCGGCGGCGCTAGCCCGCCAGCGTCTGCTGGATGGTGAGCTTGCCCAGTTGCGACAGATGCACTTCGTCCGGGCCGTCGGCTAAACGCACCGCGCGTGCGTAGGTAAAAATTTCCGGGATCGGCGTGTCTTGACACACTCCCATGCCGCCGTGGGCCTGCATCGCGCGGTCGGCGACGGTCTGGCACATCAGGGGCACCGTCACTTTGATCATCGCGATGGCATCGCGTGCTGATTTATTGCCCTCCCGGTCCAGACGGTCGGCGGCCCACAGCGTCAACAGGCGCGCCTGTTGGACGTCACAGCGGGATTTGGCGATGTCCTGTCGGATGCTGGAATGTTCCGAGAGCTTCTTGCCAAAAGCCACCCGGTTCTCAACGCGCTCGCACATGATGTCGAGCGCGCGCTGCGCCGCCCCGACCAGACGCATGCAGTGGTGGATCCGGCCCGGGCCTAAGCGCCCCTGGGCGATCTCAAAACCCCGTCCTTCACCCAGCAGCAGATTCTCTGCGGGCACGCGCAGATTGGTCATCCGCACTTCGCCGTGGCCGTGGGGCGAATGCAGGTCATTGAGCACGCGCAGGGGGCGCACGATGGTGAAACCCGGCGTGCCGGCCGGGATCAACACCATCGATTGTTGGGAATGGCGCGCGGCTTGGGGGTCGGTTTTGCCCATCAAAATATAGATTTTATTGCGCGGGTCGAAGACGCAAGAACTCCACCATTTTCGGCCGTTGATGACGTATTCATCCCCGTCGCGGGTAATCGAGGTTTCGATATTGGTCGCGTCCGAGGACGCCACTTGGGGTTCGGTCATCAGGTAAGAGGAGCGGATCTCGCCCGCTAGCAGCGGTTCGAGCCAGCGTTTTTTATGCGCCGGCGTACCGTAGCGCGCCAGCACTTCCATGTTGCCGGTATCCGGCGCGCTGCAATTGAAAACCTCCGAAGCCCAGTGGACCCGGCCCATTTCCTCCGCCAGCGGGGCGTAATCGAGATTGGTCAGACCCGGGCTGTACTCGTGATATTCGTGCGGCAGGAACAGATTCCACAGGCCTTGCGCCCGCGCGAGGGCCTTGAGGACTTCGATCTGGGGCGGTGGCACCCACAGGTTCGCGGGGTCGTGATTGAAGTTGTAAATATCATGTTCGATTGGGTAGATATGGGCCTGCATGAAGGCTCGAACCTGCTCGAGTAGCTGGCGGCTTTTATCGTTGTAGGCAAAATCCATCGGGGGTCCCCTCGGCGGCTAACGGTGCAGAAACGCCGCCCGAGTCTAGCAGGTGTACGGCGCTAGCACCGTCCTCGGCCGGTACGCGCAATGCGCCGCAGCGTTGCGCCGCCGCTAGGTTAATATCGAGGCTCACCACCCACACCGGACGGGCGCCTCGTTTGATACACACCCACGCGGAGCAGGGACACTTCGTCAGCGCACCGGCCCGGCTGCATCTGGGCTTTGCGGATCTGAACGGCGGTTTGGGGCGTCGGTTCGGCAGTATCGGGCTGGCGATCGGTGGGTTGGATGCCGAGGTGTGGGCCGCGCCGGCCGCCGCGCTTCGCCTTGAGGGTTTGGCCCGCGAGCGGGTGGAACCCATCGCGCGCCGGCTGCTGGCGCTCGCCGGTGGTGCGCGTGGCCTGCACCTGGTGACGCACGCGCTGCCCCCGGCGCATGTTGGTCTGGGATCAGGCACGCAACTGGCTTTGGCACTCGCCGCCGCGGGTGCCGGGGCGCTGGACTTGGCGCACTCAGCGCGCGAACTGGCGGTACTGGTGGGACGGGGCGAGCGCTCCGGCATCGGCATCGCCGCGTTCGAAGCCGGGGGGTTTATTGTTGACGGTGGGCGTGGCCCAGCGAGCACCACGCCGCCGGTTCTGGCGCGACTTAACTTTCCGGCGGCGTGGCGGTGCGTGCTGTTGTTCGACGACCACGCGCAGGGCCTGAGTGGCGCCCCTGAGCGGGCCGCGTTTGCCACCCTGCCGACGATGAGTGCCACGCGCGCCGGGCGGCTCGCGCGCACCGTGCTGATGGGTTTGTTGCCGGCTGTGGCCGAGGAAGATTTTCGCGCGTTTAGCGTCCATTTGGCGCAGATCCAGATCCTCATTGGGGGTTATTTTGCGCCCAAGCAGGGCGGCATCTATACCAGCGCGCGGGTCGGTGCGGCCCTCTTGGAACTCTCACGGACGTTTGGCTTGCCCGGCATCGGGCAGAGCTCGTGGGGGCCCACAGGGTTTATTTTTACCCCCGATCCGAGTGTGGCCCAGGCGGTGGCTGCAGCCTGCGGTCAGTGGGTGAGTGCTGGGCTGCGCTGTCAAATCGTGACGGCCACGAATGTGGGCGCGCGCCGGACGCGCGGCGTGCAGCCGCCTGCGGGCGAGGGCCAAACACAGTGGCCGCAGCCGGTCAGGCCCCGCGTTTGAGCGCCCTGAAAGAGCCCCATGAAAGACCCCTACCTGCTGCCTGTTTTCAGCCCGACCAAATACGTCAGTCCGTTTGACATCAACATGGCCTACGAGGCGCACTACGACGCGGTGATTCCCTACTGCAACGTGACGCTCGATGAAATCCATGCCCTGACGCAGGACACCATCTTTTCGCGCGGCCCGGTGGGGGTCAAGCGCACCGGCATTTTTATCGGCGGGCGCGACCTGCATCGGGCCAGGGAGATGCGCGACGCCGCGCGGGCGGCCATGGTGCCGCCCGTCGAGGTGTCGGTGTTGGCCGATCCCAGCGGCGCCATCACCACGGCGGCGGCGATGGTGGCGATGGTGGCGATGGTGGCGTACTGGTTGCGCCCGCAAGATGGTTCGGACCGTCGCGGCCAGCGCGTGCTGGTCTTGGGCGGGACTGGTCCGGTGGGGAACTGTGTGGGGCTGCTCGCGGCCCGCAGCGGGGCCGTGGTGTGCTTGGCGAGTAAGCGCGGGGCCGCGGCCGCGCAAGCCAGCGCCGCGCTTTGTAATGGCCGCTACGGGCTCACGCTGCGCGGCGTGGACCGCGGTCAGCCGGGGGCCTTGGCGGAGATCTTGGATGACACCCAGAGCATTTTTAACGCCGCCAAAGCCGGGGTCTGCGTGGTTACCGCCGCGGCCCTCGCCCAGACCCGCTGCCTGCGGGTGGCGGTCGACGCCAATGGCGTGCCGCCCAGCGGGATGGCGGGCGTCGGGGGGCGCGACAATGGCGTGGCGTTAGTCACCGCCGGGGGGCCTGCGCGCGGGGTAGGGGCGCGGGCGGTGGGTGCGGTCAACTATCGGGTTCACACCGGCTTGCTCGGGCCAATGTACGCCGCCGCCCAGCCGGTTTATCTGGGGCATGAAGAAGCTTTTGCCCTGGCGTGTGCACTTGTCGGCTGAGCCCCGTGAGGTGCTGATTTTTGCGCGCGCCGGGCGTCAACTCGCCGCCGCGGCACTCGCAGCGGGCTATCGGGCGCTGGTGGCAGATGTTTTTGGCGATGTTGACACGCGGGCTTTGGCGACCCACTGGGCGGCGCTGCCGGCCGGTCGGGGCCTACGTCTGGACGCCGCCGGGGTGGCTGAGGTGAGCCGGCAATTCAGCGCGCGCGCGCCCCATGCGGCGCTGGTGTGGGGGAGCGGCTTCGAGCGGCGAGAGGCCTTGCTCCAGCGCTTGGCGGGGCAGCATGAAGTATTAGGCACGAGTGGGGCGGCACTGCGCACGCTGTGGGAGCCGGCACGGCTCTCCCAGCGGCTGCGCGAACTGGACATTCCAACCCCGGCGCTGCGTTTCAGCCGAGTGCCGCGGCGGGGCCGCTGGCTGGCCAAGCAGATCGGCAGTGCGGGCGGCGCGCACGTGCGCTGGGCGCGGCCGGGTGCCGCACTCGGCCGGACCGCGTTTGCGCAAGCTCACTGCGCCGGACGCTCGCTGTCGGTCAGCCTGGTAGCGGGGGTTGGAGAGGTCGCGGTGTTGGGCTTTTGCGAGCATCTATTTTGGCCGGGTGCCGCGCGGCCCTTCGAGTATGGCGGCGCGCTGGTCGTGCGTGATTTGCCGCCGGCCGTGACCCAGCGCATTACCAGTGCGCTGGTGCGACTGTGCCCGGCGCTGGGTTTGGTGGGCTTGTGCGGCGTTGATTTCGTCCTCGACGCACAACAGCGCTGGTGGCTTATCGAGATCAACCCACGGCCCACCGCGACCTTCGATTTGCTGGCCCACGCGGGGGATGTTTTCCGCGCGCATCTGGCGGCGAGTCGGGGCCAGCCCCTGCCCGCCATCCGGACGGTCGGGGCGTTGCGGGCGCAGGCCGTGTACTACGCCCCGGCCGCCATTTCGGTCCCGAACTCGCTAAACTGGCCGGCGTGGACCGCGGACCGGCCCCAGGGCGGCAGCACCTGGCCTTGCGGGGCGCCAGTTTGCACCGTGCGGGCGAGCGCCCGCACGCCAGCCGCGACCCGGCGCAAGCTGCAGCAGCGCCTGCACGCGCTCGCGGGGCTGCTGGGAGTGCCCGTGCGCGACCCACCCAGCCCTCATGCTTAAGCCGCACCACCCGGGAGACCGCCTCGATGAATGATGTTGTTAGCAGATCTCGCGCGAATGTCAGCCTAGCGAGCGCCCCCCTCGTTAAACGCCTCGTTGACCACGCCGACCGGCTGCGGGTGGGGGTGACCACGCTGCCGCGCGGCACGCGCGTGGTGGATGCGGGCATCGACCACCCGGGCGGGCTGGAGGCCGGCCGCCTGATTGCAGAAATCTGTCTGGGGGGCTTGGGGTGCGTCGGTCTGCGGGCCGGCGGGCTACCGCCATGGGTGTGGCAGGTGGATGTGCACGCGGGCGATGTGGTGACGGCCTGCCTGGGCTCCCAGTACGCTGGCTGGAGCCTCAACCACGGCACCGGCAAGCGCGGCTATGCGGCGCTGGGCTCCGGTCCCGCGCGCGCGCTGGGCAGCAAGGAGCCACTGCTGGTGGAACTGGGCGGGCGCAATCCCCCGGGCGACACCTGTCTGGTGCTGGAAACCGACCGCCTACCGCCCCCCGAAGTGGTCGCGAAAATTATCGAGCGCTGCGGGATCGAACCCGCCCAGCTCACGCTCATTCTCACCCCCACCACCAGTCTGGCGGGCGGGGTGCAAATTGTGGCGCGCGTCCTCGAGGTGGCGCTGCACAAGGTGCACGAGCTGCATTTCCCGCTCGCGAGCATCCTCGATGGGGCAGGCACCGCGCCCGTACCGCCGCCCAGCGGCAATTTTATGACGGCGATGGGACGCACCAACGACGCCATCCTCTACGGCGGGTTTGTGCATCTGTTCGTGAACGCCAGCGACGAGGACGCGCAGCAACTCGCCGCCCAACTCCCCAGCAGCGCATCGCGCGATTTTGGCCGGCCCTTCGGGCAGGTGTTCAAGGAATACCAATATGACTTCTACCAAATCGATCCGCTGTTGTTTTCACCCGCGGCCTGCGCCGTGACTGCGGTGAAGAGCGGGCGGACCTTCCAGGCCGGTGCGCTGCGCGCCGATCTAATCGACCTGTCTTTCGGCGGATGACCGCGCCGGGTGCAACACCCCGGCGGGTGGTGATTTTTACCGATGACCCCGGCTGGCATGGCCGCGTGCTGTGTCGGGCGCTGGCCCAGCGCCAGGTCAGCGCCAGCTTGGTGTCGCTGAAGGACTGTTATCTCGACCTCTCCGGGGCCCGGCCCCAAGTCATCATCCCCGGCTTTGCGGGGCTGGTGCCGGCTGGCGTGTTCGTGCGCGGCGTGCCCGGCGGGACGCTGGAAGAAGTGATCTTGCGGCTCGATTTGCTCCACGCGCTCGACCATCTAGGCGTGCCCGTCTACAACCAGGGCCGCGCCATCGAGCGCACGGTCGACAAGGCGCTGACCAGCTTCCTGTTGTTGGCAGCCGGCATTGCGACCCCGCGTACGTGGGTTCTGGAAGGGCGCGCGAGGGCGCGTGAGGTGGCGGCTAAGGTGTTGGCAGGCGGCGGGAGTCTGGTGCTAAAGCCCCTGTTCGGTTCGCAGGGAGAGGGCTTGCAGCGCATCACGCAACTCGCCGAACTAGACGCGCACACCCCGGTAAACGGGGTGTTTTACCTCCAGACGTTTATCGAGCGGCCCAGCCCCCCCTATCGCGATTACCGGGTATTAGTCGTCGCTGGGGTGGCCCGCTACGCGATGAGCCGCACCAGCGCGCACTGGATCACCAATCGGGCGCTGGGGGCGGTATGCGCGGCAACGCCGCTGCTGCCGGCCATGCGCGATCTGGCGCAGGCGGCGAGCGCGGCCGTCCAAACCGATTACGCGGGGGTGGATCTGTTGCAGGACGCGCACGGGCGCTGGTGGGTGGGCGAGGTGAACGGCGTGCCCGCGTGGTGGGGTTTGCAGGAAGTGTGCGGGGAGGGTGTGACGGCGGCGATAGTCGAGGGCTTTTGTGCCCGGTTGGCGGCGCGCGCCGCGCGCGCATGACGGCGCTTGCGCTCGCCCCGGCCTGCGTCGCGCGGCTGTATCGTGAAGCCTGCCGGTTTGATGTCATCGCCTTCAAGCCCGGCAATGTGAGCTGTGAGGCGGCGGGCCACGGCATGCGGGCGGGGGATTTTCTCCTCAGCGCAGCGGTCTCCGCCACGGCACTGACACAGCCCGGCGGCGGGGTCGGCGAGCGCCTGCTGCGGGCGGTGCAGGCGACTCGTGCGGCGGTGGGTTGTAACACCAATCTCGGCATTCTCTTGCTGGCGGCCCCCCTCGTGCTGGCGGCGCTAAGCCCGGCGGGCGAGCCGGCGGTGCGGCCGCGCCTGCGCCGGGTGTTGGGCGAGCTGCGCGTGGCCGACGCGGAGTTTGCCTATGCCGCCATCCGCACGGCGGCGCCCGGCGGGTTGGGTGAGGTGGCTGAGCACAGCGTCTACGCCCCCGCGACGGTGGATTTGCGCGCCGCGATGGCACTCGCCGCGCCGTACGATGTGATCGCTCGACAGTACTGCAATGACTATGCGGAAGTGTTTGAGGTGGGTCTCCCGGCGCTCGCCGCCAGCCTCGCTGCGGGCGACTCGCTGGCGCACGCGGTGAGCCGGGTGTATCTGAGATTTTTAGCGACCCTGCCGGACTCCCACGTCGGGCGTAAACGCGGCGCGGCGGTGGCCGAGGCGCTGCGGCAAGGTGCCGGCGAGCTGGGTGAGGCGCGCAAAGCGGGCCAGACACCACGGGCCTGGCGCGCCCAGGTGCGCCGCTTCGACCGCGAATTGAAGGCCGCGGGCCTTAATCCTGGCACCAGCGCCGACCTCACCGTGGCGAGTTTGTTTGCCTACCAGCTCGGCCACGCCCTGGGTGGGTAGGCCGCTCCAGCAGCCCCAGCCTAGCGTTGCTGGGTGAACGGCCAGGTCCGGCCGGCGCGAGCCCACGGGCCGCACGGTGGCGTCGGCGAGGGTAGATTAGGCCAGTCAGGCGTAAGACGATGGCCGTGCCAGACCGAGTATTGGTAGGCGAATCCTTGGTGGGCTAGGGGCATGAAGTGGCGCCCGTCGGCCGCCTCACGGGGCCCGGCGGGCGCGCGGTGGAAGCGGCATTCTGCCACTGCATTACCAGCAATAAAGACGGCTTTAGCAGCCTATTGGCGGTGGTGGCGCCCAATCTTGCCACGCCGCCCAGCACCGTGGTGTTCAATCAAGTGACCAGCAAAGGTTCTCGGCCGGCCGGCCAGATGTTTGGGCCAGCCCAGCACGGGATCGCGATGGCAGTCGCCGATTGCGTGGCGGCGGGCACCAGCCCGCTCGCGGACGCCGACGACATCTTCATCGGGGTGGGCGTGTTCATTCATTGGTGGGCCGAAGACGACCCAAAAATCCAGGACGACAACTACCCAGCGCTGACGCCGGCCCGCCAGCGGGCGGTGGCCCGCGAGCCCACCGCCGCGCCCGTACTCACGCAGAAAAACTTCGCCCAGCATCCGTCCCAAGCCCCCAGCTGAGCGGGCAGTGCCGCGGGTGGCGGTGGCGGTGGCCTCGGGTGCCGCCACCATCAGGTGGAGCGGCGTGTTAGCGGCGGTGGCGGGCTTTAGGTCTGCGCCAGCACGTCGGCGGCGCAGAGCGAACCATCGTGCAGCGCGGTGGCTAGCAGGAGCGCGGCAATACCCTGCGCGCGCAGGCGGGCCAAATCGTGGGCGTGGCGGGCGCCGCCGGCCGCAACCAGGGCCGCGTTGGGTGCTAGTGCGCGCAGCGCGTGGAGATAGTCAAAATCGGGTCCCTCGCTGGCGCCGACCTTCGCCAGATTCATCGCGATGAGGTGCTGGGGCCAGCGGGCCGGGGTGGTCCACAAGTCTGCCGGCCCCAGGCGTGTCGCGCCTTTTCGATCCAGCGACAGCACACTGTTCGCGGCCGCCGCGGCGGGCAGGGCGGCGCAGAGCGTGGCGTAATGGTGCAGGGAATGCAGGGATTCGCTGCCGATCACGCAGCGCACGTTAGGGCAGTGCGCCCACTCAGCGAGCTGCGTGGGTGAGTCGAAGCCCGCATCGATCCACCACTCGCAGTCCGGGTGGGCGGCGACCAGCGCGCGAATCACCGCGTGGTTGGACCCGTGTTGCTGGATAGCGTCGAGGTCCGCGACATAAAAAATCGTACTCGCGAAATGGCCGCGCAATGCCGCTACGACGTCCGCGGGCACGGTAGACTGGGTGAGACACGAGGTCAGCGGCCGATACGCCGCACGTTCGCCACGCACCGCGCGCACGACGCCGCCGGCTGCAATATCCAGGACGGGGATGCAATGCATTGCGCACACCAGTTGCTTGTAGCAGTCGATTGTAAGAACTGGCGCACGGACTTGTCATCGAGCACCAGCGCGTGCCGCTGAAGTTGCCCCAGGCCCGCCTCATCGGCTGGGACATCGGTGGTGCGCATCTGAAGTGCGCGGCGTTCGATGAGGCCGGCGAACTGCTCGCGGTTCGCCAGTTGCCCTGCCCACTGTGGCAGGGCCTGCACGAGCTGGAGCTCGCCTGTGCGGCGATTGCGGCCGCTTGGGGGCTGGTCGATGCGCGCCATATCCTCACCATGACCGGCGAGCTCTGCGATTTATTCCCCACCCGCGCCGCGGGCGTGAGGGCGATCGTGGCGGCCATGGTGGCCCGTTTTGGGGACGAGCGGGTGCGCATTTATGCCCGCCAAGCCGGCTTGGTGCGCAGCGCAGCGGTGGCGGCGAGCGAGGTGGCTTCGATGAACTGGCACGCCACCGCCACGGCCCTCGCGCACTGCCGAGGCGAGGCACTGTTAATCGATGTGGGCAGCACGACCACCGATGTCATCCGGGTCGAAAAGGGCGGCGTCGTGACGAGTGGCCATGACGACCGCGGGCGGTTGGTGAGCGACGAGTTGGTCTACCAAGGGGTGGTGCGCACCCCGGTCATGGCGGTGAGCGCCCGCGTGCTGTACGCCGGCCAGTGGCAAGGCCTGGCGGCCGAGTATTTCGCAAATATGGCTGATGTGCATCGATTAACGGGCGACCTGCCGCCCCACGCAGATTTGCTGCCCAGCGCAGATGGCCGCGGCAAAACGCTGGCCGAGAGCGCCGCGCGGTTGGCTCGCATGGTGGGGGATGACGCCAGCGAGGCGGGCCTGCCGGCACTGCAGGCGCTGGCAGGGGAATTGGCCGCAGCCCAACTCACACGCTTGGGCGCCGCGGTCCGACGGGTGGAGGAGGGGCGTTGCGCGCCGTTGCCGGCCATTGTGGGGGCCGGCATAGGGCGCTTCTTGGTGCGCAGGTGGGCGGACGGGAACGGGCGACCCTATGTGGACTTCGCCCAAGCGCTGGCGCTGCCGATCCCGTTGGCCGAGCAGGCGAGCGACTGCGCACCGGCGGTCGCGGTGGGCTGGTTAGGTCGCTCGCTGCCATGGGCGTGAGGCGTCTCGCCTTAGACTATCGCCCCGTGGTGGCGACGCGTTTGGGCGGGCTGAAAGAGCGGCCCTGGTTGCGCTACTTGGACAGTTGCACTGAGCGCGCGCACGGCGGGCGTTATGACCTCATCGCCGGCGATCCGGTGACCATCCTCACGCGTGGCGCCACCACGGCCCGCGCCACGGCGGCCGGCAGGCGGTGTTCGCGGGCCGACCCCTTTGAAATTTTGCCGACGGCCCTGCACGAACGCTTGCCGCCGACCGGCGAGGCGGGCCCATGCTGCGGTGGCGCGCTGGGTTACTTCGCCTACGATTTGGGCCGTCGCAGCAAAAACCTAGCGGGGCGCGCGGCGCACGATATGGCGCTGCCTGAGATGGCCGTGGGTTTATATGGCGGGGCCAGCGTAGTCGACCACGCGGAGCAACGGGCTGAACTCATCATCCATCCCGCCGCCCACGGCCCTATCGCGCGGGTCCAAAAAGCCTGGGATACGCAGTTGCCCCCAAGCCCGGCTGCGGGTGGCAGCGCGTTCGCGGCGACCGCCCGAGTGCAGCCCGACCTCGCCTTCGCGGCGTGCGCCGCCGCTTGGCGCCGCAGCAAGGGCTAT
>SHZJ01000016.1 GCA_009692365.1 Gammaproteobacteria bacterium | reverse complement strand
TGGTGCTCGGGGGGGTGGTAGCCGGCGCGGTGGTGCTCGGGGGGGTGGTGGCCGGCGCGGTGGTGCTCGGGGGGGTGGTAGCCGGCGCGGTGGTAGCCAAGATTGCCGGCGCCAGCGTCGGTTCCGACGGCCCGCTACCCGGCTCGTTCAGCGCGGCCGGTGGCGCGCTAATCGGCGCTGGTGGTCCGTTTTCGGTGGCGATCAACGGTGGCGCGGACTCCTCGGCATCGGACTCGGGCACCGGCGGGGATGGTTCGGCGAGGTTGGCCGCCGCCGCCTCCAGCGCGGCGTCCTCGGCGCTAGGCGGTGCGACTGAGCTTTCATAATTGCGCTGCCACCATACCGCCACTAAGGTCAGCAAGACGGCCACTAGGGCATAGCTCACAGCTTTGATCCAGCGATTAGCGCTGGTGAGTTCTAGCGGGGCACGGGACTCGAAGTCGGCCAGGGTGGGCGCTGCCAGATCGGCTTGCGCGGCGTACTGCGCGAGCGCGGCGGCGGGGTCGATGCCCAGTTCGCGCGCCACCGAACGAATATAGCCTTTAATGAACGCCGGGCCCGCCAGCCGCTCCCACGCCTCGCTTTCCAAGGCAACGAGCACTTTGGGTTCGAGGCGGATGCGGCGGGCCAGTGCGTCTACCTCGATCCCGGCGGCTTCGCGGGCCGCCCGCAGGGTAGCGCCCGCGCCTGCTGCTAGGCGGGGGCTGGGTGCTTGCGCCTCAGGGGTGTTTTGCATGGCTTACAACTCGCCGCGCAAAAGTTGCCCGGTCTCGCGTGAATCTGGAAATTGGTTGCGGAGCATCAGCTCGTAACTCGCGACTTTATCCGGGTGGTTGAGCTGGCGTTCAATGCGAATGCCCAACGCCAGCGACCGCGGGACCTGTGGCCCGAAGCGCAGGTAGCGAGCGAGGTATCGACTGGCCTCGATGGGGTCTTGGCGGTCGAGACTGATTTGCCCCATGGGCAGCAGCGCCGCGCGCATATCCGGATTGCTGCTCAAGGCCGCGCGAAAATACCCCTCCGCCGCGGTGGTGTCTTTGACGTCCAAAGCACACAGCCCGGCGTTGGTGTAGGCCACCTCCGGGGTGTCATAGAGTGGATTTTTAACCGCCGCCAAAAAATTTTTCTGGCCTTCGGCATGGCGCTGCTGCTGACACAGGAACTGGCCGTAGTTGTTCAGCGCAAAAGAGTTGCCCGGCTCGGCCCGCAGGGCGCTCTTAAAGCTGCTTTCGGCGAGGTCGTATTCGCGCAGCTGGCTGTAGAGCAGGCCCAGCGTGTTGTGGGCGTCGACGGAGTTCGGCTCCAGGCTCAGCGCTTTTTGGAGTCGTTTGAGGGCCAGTGCGTTGTTACCTTCGCGCATGTACTCAATGCCGAGTTGGGTATCGATCGAGGCCATTTTTTTGCGCTCTTCGGCGCGGCTGGACCCCGGCGGAATGGGCGGCCCCGAATGACAGGCGCTCAGCAGCAAGCTGGGTAGCAGCAAGCTGGCCAGCAGGCAAACTCGGGCGGTCTGGCCGTCACTTTTAGGCATTGCGCTTGGCCTGCTGACGGCGCTGACGGGCGCTGCGGGCAACGACCTGTCCCACGAGTTGGCCGCAGGCGGCCTCGATGTCCTCGCCGCGCGTTTTGCGCGTGATGGTGAGCAGGCCGGCGCTGGCCAACTCGCGCCGGAAGGCGTCGATGGCGGCCGGTGTGGAGCGGCGATAGTCGGCGCCCACCACTGGATTGAAAGGGATTAGATTCATTTTGGCGGGAATGCCCCGCAGGATGCGGGCCAGCCGCCGGGCGTGGGCCGGCGTATCGTTGACGCCGTCCAGCATCACGTATTCGAAGGTGATCTGGTCGTGCGGATTGTCGCAGACATAGCGGCGGCAGGCGTCCAACAGCGCCGCGATGGGGTAGGTCCGATTCAGTGGCACCAGTTCATCGCGCAGGTCGTCGTCTGGCGCATGCAGGGACACCGCTAAGCTCACCGGGCAGGTTGCGCGCAGGAGATCGATGCCCGGCACATGGCCAGCCGTGCTGAGCGTGACGCGCTTGCGTCCTAGGTTGTAGCCGTTATCGTCCAGCATCAGCTTCATGGCGGCCACGACGCTGGTGAAATTGAGCAGTGGCTCACCCATGCCCATCAGCACCACGTTGGTGATGCGGCGTTGGGTTTTGGGGTGCTGGCCGAGGTGGCGGGCGGCCACCCAGACCTGGCCGATAATTTCGGCGGTGGTTAAATTGCGACTGAAGCCCTGTTTCGCCGTCGCGCAGAAGCTGCAGTTGAGGGCGCAGCCCACTTGGGACGAAACGCACAGCGTGCCCCGGTCCATTTCCGGGATGAAGACGGTTTCGATGGCGCTGCCGCTGCCCACCCGCAACAGCCACTTGAGGGTGCCGTCGGTGGACTCGTAACAGTTCATGACCTCCGGGAAGCTGAAAGCCTTAGTGGTCTGGATCAACTCGCGCAAACCACGGCCGAAGTTGGTCATCAGTGAGAGATCGAGCACCCCCTGTTGATGCACCCATTTGATTAGCTGGGTGGCGCGAAATCCGCGTTGACCATGGGCCTCGAAGTAGCTCGCCAAGGTCTCCGGGTCGAGGTTGAGCAGATTTTCGGGGGTGTCGGTCATGGGAGTGAGGCCGTCGGCTCTAGCGTGCTTGGAGTTCGGCTGCCGCGAAAAAGAAGGCAATTTCCACGCGCGCGGTGTCGGGAGCGTCGGAACCATGCACCGCATTCTCGCCAATATTAGCGCCGAATTCTGCCCGAATCGTCCCCGCATCGGCTTTGGCCGGATCGGTCGCGCCCATCACTTCTCGATTGCGCAGGATGGCATTCTCGCCTTCCAACACCTGCACCATGATCGGCCCCGAGGTCATGAAATCTACCAGTTCCTGAAAGAACGAGCGTTCCCGGTGGACGCCATAAAACTGCCCCGCCTGGGCGGGTGACAGCCGCATCAGTTTGGCGCCGATGATGGTCAGGTTGGCGCCTTCGAGTTTGGCGAGAATGCCCCCGATGAAATTCTTGCTGACGGCGTCGGGCTTAATAATAGAGAGGGTGCGTTCGATGGCCATGACCTGAGAGACTCCTGAAAGGAAAGCGATAAGGTGTTGAAAATAGGGCCCGGATTATATTGGCTGCGGTGCCCAAACGCACGGGGTAGGGGGCCGCGCGCCTTCAATACATGCCGGTTTGCAGGCGGGCGGCTTCGGACATCATTTCGGAATTCCACGGCGGATCGAAAGTCAGCTCGACGGCCACCGAACCCACATTGGGCACGGTGCTGATTTTGGCGCGGATGTCGTCCACCAGGATGGGCCCCATACCGCAGCCCGGGGCGGTGAGCGTCATGTCAATCTCGACCCGCTTGGCGCCGCTTTCTTCGGCGACGACCTCGCAGCGGTAGATGAGCCCAAGTTCCACGATGTTAATCGGGATTTCCGGGTCATAGCAGGTTTCTAGTTGCGCCCAGAGGAGGCTTTCGTCCACTTCCCCCGAACTGCTGTCGCGGTGAGCGGGCTCGGCCGCGGGCGCCATCCCCAAGGCATCGACATCGGCGGCGCCCACCCGCGCCAGATTGCCGTTGACATTGAGGGTCACGGAGCCGCCTAGCGCCTGGGTAATGTAGACGCTGGTGCCGACCTCGAGGGTTATCGGCGTGCCTTCCGGGATGAGCACGGCCGGACAATCCCGCAGTAGGGTGAGCGGGGTATGCGGGTCGAAGGAGGCTGCGTTCATGGGCTTGGCTCCGCTCAGGCGAGGATCTCTAGGGCTTTCGCCAGTGCGGCGAAAAACCGATCGACATCCTCCCGGGTGTTATAGAAAGCGAACGAGGCGCGCGCCGTGCCCGCCACGCCGAAGTGGGTCATGACCGGCATGGCGCAATGGTGGCCGGTGCGGATCGCGACACCCTGCGAGTCCAACAGCACGCCGAGGTCCTGCGCGTTGACGCCCGCGACCACGAACGACAGCACGGCTACTTTGTCTTTGGCCGTGCCGATGATCCGCAACCCCGCGATTTCCGCGGCACGGGTGGTGGCGTAGTGGAGCAAGTCGTGTTCGTGGCGCGCGGCGGCGGTAAAATCTAGCCCGGCCAGATAGTCCAGCGCGGCTTTTAAGCCGATCCCGCCCGCGATATCGGGCGTGCCGGCTTCAAACTTCCAAGGCAGGTCATTCCACTGCGTGTGCTCGAAAGTCACCGTGCGAATCATGTCCCCGCCGCCCTGCCAAGGGGGCATGGCTTCTAGCAACTCGGCTTTGGCGTACAGCACGCCGATGCCGGTTGGGGCGAACACCTTGTGGCCCGAGAAAACAAAAAAATCGCAATCTAACGCGGCGACGTCCACCGGCCCGTGTCCGACTGACTGGGCGCCATCCACCAAGACCCGAGCGCCCTGTGCGTGCGCCATGCGGATGATCTCGGCGACGGGGTTGACCGTGCCGAGGGCGTTGGAAACCTGCCCGATGGCGACCAATTTTGTACGCGGGCTGAGCAGTTTTGTGAAGGCCGCTAGATCCAACTCGCCGGCATCGTTGATGGGTGCGACCTGCAAGACCGTGCCGTGGCTGTCGCGCAGCTGTTGCCAAGGTACGATGTTGGCATGGTGCTCGGCCTCACCGATGAGCACTTCGTCGCCGGCGCGCAAGAAGGTGCGGCCATAGCTTTGCGCCACTAAGTTGATGGCTTCGGTGGCGCCCCGCGTGAAGACGATTTCGCGCGGGCTAGCGGCGTTGAGAAAACCTCGGACCGTCTCACGCGCGTCTTCAAATTCATCGGTGGCGCGCTGGCTCAACGTGTGGACGCCCCGGTGCACGTTGGCGTTGATGGTCTCGTAGTAGCGCACCAACGCGGCAATCACGGCGCGCGGTTTTTGCGTGGTCGCCGCGTTGTCGAGATAGACCAGCGGTTTGCCGTTCACGGTGGTGCCCAGGAGCGGGAAGTCCGCGCGGATCCGCCCTACTTCAAAGACTGGCGGCTGGACGGGCTGGTTCATGGCGCAGGCTCAATTCGTTCGGGTAACGGAATGTCGGCGCTACCCGCCAGGCGTGCGGCTAGCAGGCGGCGCAGGGGTTCAAACGCCACCTGCTCCACGACCTCTTGGGTGAAACCGAAGGTCAGGAGGGCGTGGGCCTCGGCCGCCGGGATCCCCCGCGAGCACAAATAGAACAGGGCCGCATCATCGAGCTGGCCAACGGTCGCACCGTGCGCGCAGGCCACGTCATCGGCGTAAATCTCAAGCTCTGGTTTGGTGTCGATTTCGGCGAACGGCGAGAGCAGCAGGTTATGGCTGGCCTGCCGGGAGGAAGTCTTCTGCGCGTTGGGTCGCACAATGATCTGGCCGCGAAAAACGCCCCGCCCGTCCCCCGCCGCCAGCCCTTTGTAGAGTTCCACGCTGGTGGTGTGCGGCGCCTCGTGTTCAATGCGCGTTTGATGGTCGATGTGTTGGCCGGCGGCGACCGCGAACAGGCCGTTTAAGACCACCGACGCCCCGGGCGCGGCCAATTTGGCGCAGATTTCCACCCTGGCAAGTTTCCCGCCGAAGGCAAAGGAGTGGCTGCCCACGCGCGCATCGCGTTCGATGGTGGCTTGCACGCTGCCGATGTGGACGGCAGCCGCCCCCTCAAGCTGGACGCGGTAGTGTTCGATGACGCTACCCGCACCCGCGGTGAGGTCGGTGAGCGGGGTGGCCAGATTGGTGGCCGCAGCCTCGCCGTAATGCAGTTCTATGAGGGTTAGCTGGCTGTTTGCCCCGGCGTTGACGACCACCAAGGGCGCGCTAAAAAGTTGCTCGGCGGCGCTGGTGTGTAAGAACGCGACCAGCAACGGGGTTTCTAGTTGGCAGCCGGCGGCGAGTTCGATGACCACCCCGGCGCGTGCACAGGCCATGTTGAGGGCGGTGAAGAAATCGGCGTCTTCGCTGGCGTGGCGGGCCATCAGCGCGCGCAAACTGGCGGGATCTGCGGCCAGGACCGCCGCCAGCGTGCGCAGGCGGACGCCCGGGGGCAGCGCTGGGGCGGCCACGTCCGGGGCCAGCACGCCATCGATGAACACCAGCCGATGCGGCGTTGAGTCTAGCAGCGGGGCCGTCGCGGGCGCGCCGTGCGGCGGGTCGGCGGTGACGACGTACTCACCATCGAGGTGGCCGCGCAAATCGGTGTATTTCCACGCTTCGTCGCGGGGCGTGGGTACGCCACGCTGCCGGGCGCGGGCGTAGGCGTGGGCGCGTAGGTCAGCCAGCGGCGCCGAGGGGTCGGGCGCGAATTCCCGCGCCAGGGTTTGTAGGATGCTCATTAGGCTACTGCTTGCAGCAGCCAGTCGTAGCCGCGGGCTTCGAGTTCCAGTGCCAATTCTCGCGAACCGCTCTTGATAATTTGACCCTGTGCCAAAACGTGCACGAAGTCGGGAACGATGTAATCCAGCAGCCGTTGGTAGTGTGTGACCACGACAAACGAGCGCGCGGCGTCGCGCAGTTGGTTGACCCCTTCTGCCACGATGCGCAAGGCGTCGATGTCTAGCCCGGAGTCGGTTTCGTCGAGCACGGCGAGCGCCGGTTCCAGCACGCTCATCTGAAAAATTTCGTTGCGCTTTTTTTCGCCGCCCGAAAAGCCCTGATTGACCGGGCGGTTGAGGAGGCCCTCTTTTAAACCCAGCGCCACGGTTTTGGCCTTCACGCGGGCGAGAAATTCCACTGCATCGATCTCGCTCAGTCCGCGATAGCGGCGGATGCCGTTCAGCGCAGCCTTCAGCATGTAGACGTTGTTCACGCCGGGGATTTCGACCGGGTACTGGAAGGCGAGAAACACGCCCTCACCGGCCCGGTCTTCGGGCGCCAGAGCCAGTAGATTTTGGCCTTTGAAGGTCACCGTGCCGGCGGTCACAAGGTAGCCCGGTTTGCCCGCCAAGACGTGGGCTAGGGTGCTTTTGCCCGAGCCGTTAGGGCCCATGACGGCGTGCACTTCCCCCGCGCCGACCTCTAAGTTGATTCCACGAAGGATCGGCTTGCCGTCGATTTCGACGTGCAGATTTTGAATACTTAACATGATGCGTTGTCCCGGTGGGGGTCAGCCAACTGCGCCTTCGAGGCTCACACTCAGCAATTTTTGGGCTTCTACAGCGAACTCCATGGGCAGTTCTTTGAACACCTGTTTGCAGAAGCCGTTGACGATGAGATTGACCGCGTCTTCATTGCCGATGCCGCGGCTGCGCAAGTAAAAAAGCTGGTCCTCGCTAATTTTTGAGGTCGAGGCCTCGTGCTCGACTTTGGCGCTGCTGTTTTTGACTTCGACGTAGGGGAACGTGTGCGCGCCGCAGCGATCGCCAATGAGCAGCGAGTCGCATTGGGTGTAATTCCGCGCGCCTTCTGCGCTACGCGCAATGCGCACCAAACCGCGGTAGGCGTTTTGCCCACGCCCGGCAGAAATCCCTTTGGAGATGATGGTGCTGCGGGTGTTACGCCCTAGATGGATCATCTTGGTCCCCGTGTCTGCCTGCTGGCGGTGGTTGGTGAGCGCGACAGAATAGAATTCGCCCACCGAATTTTCGCCTTTGAGCACGCAGCTGGGGTATTTCCAGGTGATGGCGGAACCGGTCTCGACCTGGGTCCACGAAATTTTGGAATTACGTCCCCGGCAATCGCCGCGTTTGGTCACGAAGTTATAAATGCCGCCCCGCCCTTCCTCGTCGCCCGGATACCAGTTCTGGACCGTGGAATATTTAATCGTGGCATCGTCTAGCGCGACCAATTCGACCACCGCCGCGTGGAGCTGGTTTTCATCGCGTTGAGGCGCCGTGCAGCCTTCCAGATAGCTCACGTAACTGCCTTCGTCGGCGATGATGAGCGTGCGTTCGAACTGTCCGGTGTTGATGGCGTTCATGCGGAAGTAGGTCGACAGTTCCATCGGGCAGCGGGTGTGCTTGGGGATGTAGACGAACGACCCATCGGAAAACACCGCCGAATTGAGCGCCGCGTAATAGTTGTCGTGTTGCGGCACCACCGAGCCCAAGTAGCGTTGGATCAGCGCCGGATGCTCGCGCACGGCCTCCGAGAAGGAGCAGAAAATGACGCCCGCGGCGGCCAGTTTGTTTTTGAAAGTGGTATGCACCGAGACACTGTCGAACACCACATCCACTGCCACCCCGGCGAGCATTTTTTGCTCCTCGAGTGGGATCCCCAACTTGTTGTAGGTTTCGATGAGCTTGGGGTCGACCTCCGCCAAACTTTTAGGCGCGTCATTGGCCGACTTCGGCGCGGCGAAGTAGGAAATCGCCTGATAGTCAATTTTGGGATAGTGGACATGCGCCCACTCGGGTTCTTTCATTTGCTGCCAACGCTCAAAAGCCTTGAGTCGCCAGGCCAGCAGCCACTCGGGCTCGCCTTTTTTGGCCGAGATGAAGCGCACCGTATCGACGCTCAGACCCGGGGGCAGCTGTTCCTGTTCGATGTCGGTGAAGAAGCCGGCAGCGTACTTTTGGCGGATCAGCGCTTGGATTTCAGGGGCGGTCGTTGACATGTTTTAAACGCTGAAACTCTCGCCGCAGCCGCAGGTTGCGGCCACGTTAGGGTTGTTAAATTTAAAGCCTTCATTGAGGCCTTCGCGCGCGAAATCGACCTCCGTGCCGTCTAAAAATTTTAGACTTTCGTCATCCACGATGACCTGCACGCCGTGCGATTCGAACACGCGGTCGTGGCTGCCGGCGGCCGCAGCCGGCTTCACGACATAGGCATAACCCGAGCAGCCGGTCGGTCTAATGCTCAGGCGCAGCGCGGCGCTGTTGCCGGCGCCCGATAAGAATTTCTCGACGTGCCGGGCAGCGCGTTCGGTTAAGGAAACAGCCATGGATAGATACTCCGTCAGTTCAGGCAGCTGATGAATCGCGCTGCGCGTTTGGGCTCGGCCATTGCCGCAGAATTTGCACGCTGCCGCTCGCGCGGGCTTTGGTGGCCACACTCTCGAGGCTCACGCTGTCCAAGTATTGTCTTATCCGGCCACTGAGTTCGGCCCACAGGTCGTGGGTAACGCAGCCCTGATCGCCCTGACAGTTACGCTGCCCGCCGCATTTCGTCGCATCAAGGGTTTCGTCTACCGCATCGATGACGTTGGCCACCGTGATCTCAGCGCGCGGCCGACCTAAGCGATAACCACCCCCCGGCCCGCGGGTGCCGTCCACCAGTCCACTGCGTCGCAGGGCGGCAAAAAGTTGTTCCAAATAGCGCTGTGAAATATTGTGCCGCTCGCCGATCTCGGCCAATGACAGCCAGCCCCGGCCTTGATTGAGAGCCAGTTCAACCATCGCCGTCACCGCGTAGCGACCTTTTGTCGTGAGTCTCATATTGCCCTGCCCACCCGATTCCCTAGGGTTTTCCTAGGGAATTGTCCGACATCCCTGCGCGTCAGGTCAAGCACAAAAATGTTGCGACGCACTACGGTACGCTCAGGGGGTGTTTTGGAGCCGTCGCAGCGCGTTTTCCAGCGCGTCGATTTTTTCTTCAAGGCGGCGGGCGTGGACGGCGACTTGTTCTAAGGTGAGGGTCAGGGGGTCGTTTAAATCGGGTGCCTCGCCGTAGGCGTCAAAACAGGGCTTCGGGTTGACGGGGGATGGGTTGAACGCCAGATCAGCGCTCGCGGCTTTGCTGCTGGCCGCCCGCGCGGGGATGCCCACCATCGTCGCACCGGCCGGCACGTCCTTGACCACCACGGCGTTTGAACCCACCCGCGCGTTCGCGCCCACCGTGATCGGTCCCAGCACCTTGGCGCCGGCGCCGATGACCACGCCATTTTGCAAGGTGGGGTGCCGCTTGCCTTTATTCCAGGTCGTGCCGCCGAGGGTGACGCCATGATAAAGCGTGCAGTCATCGCCAATTTCTGCCGTCTCGCCGATCACCACGCCCATCCCGTGGTCGATAAAAAAGCGTCGGCCGATCGTCGCACCGGGGTGGATTTCTATGCCGGTCACGAACCGTCCGAACTGGGACAGCGCGCGCGCCAGCCATTTCCAGCCCCCTAGCCACAACGGGTGGGCCAGGCGATGGAAGAGCAGCGCGTGGACCCCCGGGTAGGTCGTCACGACCTCGAAAAGGTTGCGGGCGGCGGGATCGCGCGCAAAAATGCTGTTTAGGTCTTCTTTCAGTTCGCTGAACATGGTGGCACGATGACTCACTAAACTTGACTCAGGCGGCGCCCAGTCGATCGATGAAAAAGCCAGAATCTCAGCCCCCCGATCGGAAGGTGACTCTACTACAGGTCGCACAAAGTGTGCTCGCGGCCGCTTTCGGGGTACAGAGTGCGCGCAACCGCGAGCGCGATTTCAAACACGGCTCGGCGCGGACCTTCATCCTCGCCGGCGTGGTGGGCACGGTGCTGTTTGTGCTGAGCGTGTGGGCGGTAGTCTCCTTGGTGATGAAAACCGTCGCCGGCTGAGTCTCGAGGTGAGACTCAGAGGGTGCCACGCAGTTTCGCCACTTGCGCACGCAGCCGCTCGATGGCGTTAGCGTTGTCGGTGGCGCGCTTGCGTTCTTTCTCCACCACGGCGGCGGGTGCGCGCGCCACAAACTCGGCGTTGGCCAGCTTGCCCGTCACGCGGTCCCAATCCTGTTCCAGACGCGCAATCTCTTTGGTCAGGCGCTCGACCTCCACCGCCGGATCGAGCAAATCCAGCAGCGGGACGAGCAGCGTGGTCTCGCCGGCCAAGGCGGTGGTGGCGTCCGTCGTGGCGTGCTCCACGCGCTCGATGCGCTCCACCCGCGCCAACTGCACAATGAACGGGGTGCACTCGAGGAGCCAGCGGCGCTCCTGCTCGGTGCCGCCCTTGACCTGCAGGGGGATGCGTTTGCTGGGCTCCAAATTGCTGTCGGCCCGAATGCGCCGCACGCCGAGCACCAGCGTTTTGAGCCAAGTGATTTCCGCCGCGGCGAGCGGGTCGGTGGCGTAATCCGCGGGCCGCGGGTAGGGCTCGGTCATGAGGGTGAGGCCCGTCGCCCCCAGCAGGGGGGCCACTTTCAGCCAGATTTCCTCGCTGATGAAGGGCATAAGCGGGTGGGCGGCGCGCAGCGCGGCTTCCAAAACTTCCAGCAACGTGCGCCGCACGGCGCGCTTCTGGGGTTCGGTGGCGGTGGGGTCGTTGAGCGAAATCTTGGCGAGTTCGATATACCAATCGCAGAATTCATCCCAGATAAATTCGTAGAGCGCCTGCGCCGCCAGATCGAACCGATAGCTGTCGAAACCCTCGCGCACCGCCAGCAGCGCCTCGCTCAGACGATGCCGGATCCAGCGCTCCGCCATGCCCCCGCGGTCGGTCACCCTGGGAACGGCTTGGCCGGCGAGGGTCATTAGCACGAAACGGCTGGCGTTCCAGAGCTTGTTACAAAAATTGCGATAGCCTGCGATGCGGCCTAAATCAAAGCGCACGTCCCGGCCTTGCGTCGCCATGGAGGCAAACGTGAAGCGCAGTGCGTCCGTGCCGTAGCTGGGGATCCCCGCGCCGAACTGGCGGCGCGTGGCGGCTTCAATTTTGGGCGCTTCTTCCGGGCGCATCAGGCCGGTCGTGCGTTTAGCCACCAGTGGGCCTAGTTCGATGCCGTCGATGAGGTCGATGGGGTCGAGAATGTTCCCCTTCGATTTCGACATTTTGTTGCCTTCGGCGTCGCGCACGAGACCGTGGATGTACACCTCGTGGAAGGGTACATCGCCCATGAATTTCAGCCCCATCATGATCATCCGGGCGACCCAGAAAAAAATGATGTCGAAACCCGTCACCAGCACGCTGGTGGGGTAGAAGGTCGCCAGTTCTGGGGTTTTTTGCGGCCAGCCCAGCGTGGAGAAAGGCCACAGCGCGCTGGAAAACCAAGTGTCGAGCACGTCTTCGTCTTGCCGCAACGGAAAATCTGCCGCCAAGCCCGCCTTGGCGCGCGCCTCGCCCTCGGTGCGGCCGACGTAAATGCTGCCGTCCGGGCCGTACCAGGCCGGGATCCGATGGCCCCACCACAGCTGCCGGGAGATGCACCAGTCCTCGATGTTGCGCATCCACTCGAAGTAGGTTTTGGCCCAGTTCTCGGGCACGAAACGGATGCGACCGTCTGCGACGCAGGCGATGGCTGGCGCGGCCAGCGGCGCGGCCCGCACAAACCATTGATCCGTGAGATAGGGCTCGACCACCGCCTGCGAGCGGTCGCCGCGCGGCACCGTCAGCTGGTGATCATCGATGCGCTCGAGCAAACCTAGGGCCTGCAGATCGGCCACGATGCGCTGCCGTGCGGCAAACCGGTCGAGCCCGCGATACGCCAGCGGCCCGTTGTCGTTGATGGCCGCCTGGTCAGTGAAAATATTGAGCTGGGGCAGGCCGTGGCGCTCGCCCACCGCGTAGTCGTTGAAGTCGTGCGCCGGCGTGATCTTGACGCAGCCTGAGCCAAAGGCGGGGTCTACGTAGGTATCGGCGATGATGGGGATGGCGCGGTCACACAACGGCAGCGCCACCGCTTTGCCGATTAAATGGGCATAGCGTTCGTCTTCCGGATGGACCGCCACGGCGGCATCGCCCAGCAGGGTCTCGGGGCGCGTGGTGGCCACCACCACGTGGCCCGTCCCATCGCTCAGGGGATAGCGCAGATGCCACAGCTGCCCTTGTTCCTCTTGGGCCACTACTTCCAAATCAGAAATAGCGGTCCTCAGCACCGGGTCCCAGTTCACCAGCCGCTTACCGCGATAGATGAGTCCTTCCTCGTGCAGGCGCACGAACACCTCGGTGACCGCCTTGGACAGGCCCTCGTCCATCGTGAAGCGCTCGCGGGTCCAGTCCATCGAGGCACCCATGCGCCGCAACTGCTGGGAAATGGTGCCGCCGGACTCGGCCTTCCATTCCCACACCGCGTCCACAAACCGGTCGCGGCCCAGCGCCTGGCGCGACTGGCCTTGCAAGCCCAGCTGGCGCTCGACGACCATCTGCGTGGCGATCCCGGCGTGGTCGGTGCCGCATTGCCACAGCGTGCGAAAACCCTGCATGCGGTGGTAGCGGATGAGGGCGTCCATCAGGGTGTCCTGAAAAGCGTGGCCCATATGGAGGTTGCCCGTGACGTTAGGCGGCGGCAGCATGATGCAGTACGGCGTGTCGCGCCCCTGGGCGGCAAAATAACCCGCCTGCTCCCAGTGGCGATAGCGCGCCTGCTCGATGGCGTGGGGGTCGTAGGTTTTAGCGATCGCGGGTTCAGCGTTCGCGGGTTCAGCGTTGGCGGTAGATGCGGACTGTGGTGAGGATGCAGCGGCAGCCGCGGGGGTTAATCCCGGCGCCTGATGGAACTGCGCGCCGGACACCTCGCTCACCCGCGCGCTCAGTCTAGGCGGCACGAGGCCGGGCGGCGGCCGCTGCCCGGCCTGCAGCTCGGCGAGTTCACGCCGGCGAAGCTCGATGATTTGTTCTAGTTCGCCGAGTGTGGCGGTCAGGTCTAGGGCGCTAGGGTCTGGCGGTTCGTCTTGCATGGTGGTCTAGGCGTTAATCATCGCGATGGAATAGCCGCGATCTTTGTAGAATTTATACCGCTGCCGGGCCCGCGTCTTCGAACTCTCGTCGGCGCCGGTGGTTTCAATCACCTGCTCGAATTGGCTAAAGAACGGCGGTACCTCTGGGTGAAGATTGACCAGCACCTGCGCGCTGTCTGGCACTTCCTCGCCCGTCCCTAGGGTCACCGCCACCGCCGCTGCCGCCGCGCTGCCGAATACGGCGTGCGGCACGAAGCTTGTCTCCTGAAAGGTCCAGAGCAGTTCATCGAGCGCGCCCACGGTGGCGTGGTCCTGGCAATGCAGATGCACGCGCTGCCCGTTCCGCCACAGCTGGGCCACCAGCTCGCAGATAAATAACTCGTGCTCCCGGTGTGCTTGGAGCGGCCGAACGTGGAAGTCGATGTGGGTCATCGTGCGCCTACGCGCCCGCCCGCACCCGGCTGAGCAGGAATTCCATCAGCAGCGGTACCGGTCGGCCGGTGGCGCCCTTGTTCTTGCCGGAGTGCCAGGCCGTACCGGCTATATCCAGATGGGCCCAACGGTATTCCTTGGCGAACCGCGACAGGAAACAGGCCGCCGTGATGGTGCCGGCCTCGCGCCCGCCCACGTTGGCGATGTCTGCAAAATTGCTGTCCAGCTGCCGCTGGTAGTCTTCCCAGAGCGGCAAGCGCCAAGCGCGGTCGCCGCTCAACTGGCCCGCCGCCAGCAACTCGTTGGCGAGGTCGTCGTGGTTGCTGAGCAGGCCGCTGGCATGGGCCCCCAGCGCGATCACGCAAGCTCCAGTGAGGGTCGCGATGTCGATGACAACATCCGGCTCAAAACGTTTTGCATAGGTCAGCGCATCGCAAAGAATGAGTCGGCCTTCCGCATCGGTGTTGAGGATTTCGATGGTCTGCCCGGACAGACTGGTGACCACATCGCCGGGCTTGATGGCGTTGCCGTCAGGCATGTTTTCGACGCACGGGAGGATCCCCACCACATTGATGGGCAGCGCAAGTTCCGCGACCGCCTGCAGGACGCCCAGCACGCTGGCCGCGCCGGTCATATCGAATTTCATTTCGTCCATGGCAGGCGCCGGCTTGATCGAAATGCCGCCGGAATCGAAGGTCACCCCTTTGCCGACCAGCACCACCGGACGCGCTTTGGCGCCACCGCCCGCATACTCTAGGGTGATAAATTTTGGCGCCTCGGCGCTGCCACGCGCGACCGCCAACAGCGAACCCATGCCCAGTGCCTGCATGTCGGCCCGCTCGAGGACGGTGACGGCGAGGCTTTTATGGGTTTTCCCCAGCCCGCGGGCCACGGTGGCCAAGTAACGCGGCGTGCAGTGGTTGCCCGGCAGATTGGCTAAATCTTTCGACAGCTTGATGCCGTTGGCCACGCCCAGCCCCAGCCCTGCGGCGCGTTGGGCGGCGGCAAAATCCGCCGGCGCCACCAGCAGTTGCAGGCGCTCGCACACGGGTTTTTTAGAGGGTTTGCTCTTCAGCTGGTTAAAGCGATAGGCATTGCCGCCGAAAGCGAGCACCGTCTGGGAAATTTTCCAAGCTAAATCGCGTTCCAGTACGGTGCAGTCATTGAGCGTGCTGGTGGCGTCGCGCAGGCCCAAATCGTTGATGGTTTGCGCAGCCTTGTTGATGATTTGCTGATATTCCGCCGGCTGCACCCCGGCTAGCGCGCCGCAGCCCACCAGCAGGATGCGCTCTGCGCGGGTGCCAATGGCGTCGGGCAGCAGCAGGGTTTCGCCAACTTTGCCGGTAATGTCGCCCCGTTTTACCAGCCTTGAAAGCGTGCCCTGGAGCGCGTGATCGAGGTCGGCGGCGGCGGCGGATAGCTGCTTGCCGTCGTGCACGCCGGCGACTAGACAGGCGGTCTTTTGCGCGCGCGCAGTGCCGCGCTTGATGGCGGTGTCCATGAGCTGCTCCAAATTCAAAAAAAGCGGGGCGGGGGAGTGCCGGCACGGGCTTAAAGCGCGACGCCTAGCACCGCCAAGCAGTGTATGCGTTTGGATTTAGCAACGTAAAGCGCAGGTATACTACCGCCACAACGTCATGAAAATCCTCGACCGCTACATTGGCTGGACCATTGTCTCCACCACGCTGACCGTGCTCGTGGTGCTGGCAGCCATTTTCACGTTTTTTGGTTTCATCGATCAATTGGAAGATGTCGGGCGCGGGGCCTATACGGTGTGGAAAGCGGCAGGTTTCGTGGCGCTCAATACGCCCGGTCTGACCTACCAGCTGTTCCCGATGGCCGCGCTAATTGGTGCACTGCTGGGTTTTGGCACGCTGATGCGCAACGGTGAAATCACCGTCATCCGGGTGGCTGGCGTGTCTAAAGCACGGGTCGTCGGCGCGGTGCTCAAGGCGGGTTTGGTCATGTTGACGGTCGTATTTTTGGTGGGTGAGTTGCTGGCCCCACCCGCCGAGCGCATTGCGCGTGACCTGCGCAACAACGCACTCAGCGAGCACGTCAGTTTTCAGTCCGAACACGGGTTTTGGTCGCGCGATGGGCTGAGCTACGTGAATATTCGCCAAATTCTGCCGGGCGACCAGCTGCGCGAAATCTACATCTACGAATTTGATGACCTCAACCGGTTAAAGGCCAGCACCTACGCTGAATCGGCCCGCTATGAGGGGCAGGATTGGGTGCTTAAAAATATCTCGCGCACCGAAATCGATGACGAAGGCCTGCGGGCCAGCCATTTAGCGCAAGCGCCTTGGGATTCGCGGTTGAAGCCAGAACTGCTGGCGATGGTCACCATCGAGCCCGCCAGCCTCGATGTGTTGAGCCTAGTCAGTTACATGCGTTTTCTGGCGCGCAACGGCGAAGACTCGGAGCGCTACGAGCACGCGCTGTGGACCAAACTGACCTATCCGTTGGCGACGGTGGTGATGGTATTGCTGGCCGTGCCGATGGTGCTGCGCGCCGAGCGCACCGTGACCGTGGGACAGCGGGTGCTGGTCGGCGCGTTGATCGGTTTAGGCTTCCATCTGCTCAATCAAGCGGCGGGGCATCTGGGGGTGGTGTACGCGGTGCCGCCGTTCTGGTCGGCGGCGGGCCCGGGTTTGCTGATGCTGGCGGTAGCCGGGGTGTTGCTGGCCCGCACGCCCTGAGGCGGGCCCGGCCTAGAGCCGGATGAGCCGGGTGGCCGAGGCGCGGTCGGGCCAGCCGCGTCCCAGGGGGTCGGTCAGCGCCCACCAATAGCCAAAACCCAAGGGCAACCACGCCAGCAGCGCCACCGCGTAACGCAGGCCAATTTGACGCCACGACAGGGGCGCCAGCGTCGCGGCATCTACGACCTTGATGCGCCATGTTTTCATGCCGAGCGTCTGCCCGCCGCGCCGCCAAGACACGGCAAAATAGGCATAGCTCAGCGCGAATAAATAGAGCGAAAACCCAACGCTGCTGGCCGGCACGGCCTCGCCGTGATGCAGCGCGACCACCAGCCCGCCGGCGATAAACCACACGCCGACTAGGGCCAGTGCGTCATAAAAGATGGCCGCGAACCGTCGCCCCAGAGCAACTGGCCGTCCGTCTAGAACAGGAGAAGTAGGCATGGTGGTGTGCTTTGTGGGGTCGGGCGGTTGGCGTTTAACTCTGGCACACTGCGCACAGCTTGGTTTGGGCTGATGACGGGCGTCACCGCGACCAGCGCGCAGGCGAAGCTGGCCCTCGCAGGCGGTTCAATTGCGGGGTGGCCAATCTTAGCGCAAGGGCCCCTGGCGCGGCGCGCTGGGGGCGGTCGTATTCATCGTTTTGAGCAGGCACCACCTTTGCAGTCCGTCCCCTCTTGCACCCGCCCAGACCGCGCCGCCAATCCGGGCTGGGCGCCCCTGTGCGGCCGACTGCCGCTCGGGGCGCGCGCGGACGGCTGGAGGAGCCCTGCGTGAACGCGGCCAGAGAAACCCGCGCCGGCGCCCGGGAGGCGCTTATCTGCGCGGATCCCGGCGAGAAAGTCGCGCTCACGCGCGCTTTGGCGGCCGACCCCGGCGTGCCGGATCCGGCGGCGCTCTTAAGGTGCAACGAGTTGCCGGGGCGGCCCGGCTTGCCGCGCTTGGTGCCCCCGCAGCAGGTGCCGCGACGCCGACCAGGGTCACTGCTAGGCCGGGCGGCGTTGCTCCATGCGATCGCCCACATCGAGTTTAACGCCATCAACTTAGCGCTGGATGCGGTGGTGCGCTTCCCCAATTTGCCGCCGGCGTTCTATCTCGATTGGCTGCGAGTGGCGGGCGAAGAAGCGCAGCACTACACGCTGTTGGTCGCGCATCTGGCGACCCTAGGCCACGCTTACGGCGATTTTCTCGCCCACGACGGCCTGTGGGACGCGGCCCGCAAGACCACTGCCGATCCTTTGGCTCGCATGGGGCTGGTGCCGCGCGTGCTGGAAGCGCGGGGACTCGATGTCACGCCCGGCCTGCAGGCCCGCCTGCGGACGGTGGGCGATACGGCCGCGGCGGCCATTCTGGACCTCATCCTGCGCGATGAGATTGGTCATGTGGCGGTGGGTAATCGGTGGTACGAGTGGTTGTGCGCGCAGCGTGGCGTGGCGCCACGGACGACTTTTGCGGCCCTTTGTGTCACCTACGGACAAAGTCCGCCGCGGGCGCCGTTCAATGTGGCGGCGCGTTTGGCCGGGGGTTTTTCGCGCGAAGAACTGGCGGACTGGGCGGGGTGAGGCCGGCCTGGGCGGCGCGCTGCGGCTAGAGCTCGATTTCTAGACCATCCCACGCGGAGAGGACGTCCAATTTTGGGAGTTCGCCCCGGGTGATTTCCTCAAAACGCTGGCTTTCCGTTTCAATCGCGGCGATGCGCGCATCGTCGTGGATGGGTTCGTGGTGGAACAGCGCCAGTTTTTTTACCTGCGCCCGCTGACACAGTTCCACCCCGACCACGTTGCTGGAATGTCCCCAGTCTTCTTTCATCGAGATGGTCTCGGCGAAGGAGTACATGGCATCGAAACACACCAGATCGGCGTCGCGAAAAAACGCCGCGAAAGCCGCCGTTTGTTCGGTGTCCTGCAGCTTATGCTCCGAGTCGGTGGAGTACACGAAGGCCTTGCCGCCGTGCTCAAAGCGGTAGCCGTAGGAGTTACCGCCGTGGAGTTGCAGTTTGGGTGTGACCTTGACGCCCGCGACCTCGGTGGTGACCCCGGGGGTGAGCGTGACGAATTCGATATTGGCCGCCAGTTCGTTGAAGTTCACCGGAAACGACGGCGCGCCATGTTGGCGGCGAAACGCCGCCTCGAGCTCGCTATGGCAGCCATACAGGCGAATGCGATTGCCCGGACTGTAGGCCGGCGCAAACAGCGGGAAACCCATGATGTGGTCCCAGTGCACATGCGACACGAAGACATGGAAGGTATTGCTTGCGCCGGGACCGTGACGCGCCAGCACGCTGCTGCCGAAGGGGCGGATCCCCGTGCCCAAATCGCACAAGAGGTAGTCGTGGTTGGCGCCGGTGGGTGGCGCTACTTCTACTTCGACGCAGCTCGAATGACCACCCCAGGTTTGCGCCACGCTGAACGGCAGCGTGAGGGCGAAGTCCTGCGCCTCTTGCAGATCGGCGAAGCGCCGCCCGTTGGCCGCCAACAGAGCTGCCGACACCTTGGCAAAGACCTTTGCGGCGGTGAGCGCGACCGGCAGTGATCCACGCGTACCCCAGAAGCGGATCAGCATCGCTGCTGCGCGCTCGTCATTGCTCTAGCGGCTGGATGGACTGGTTGCGAAGTCATCCCCGGGGGTTCCTGTGTTTACCGACGATGCGCGGGCGCTCGCCGCTAGAGTTTAGGCAAGCGCCTGCGCAGTGTCATCTACTACCGCTGAGGGCGGCGGTTTGCCGCCTGCCCAATGCTTAGAGTGCTTTGAGGAAGAGCACCAAATCCTGGCGCTCGCCCATGCTCAACGCCAGCGTAAAGCGGCGGTCACAATAGTCAACCACCGCCTCAAGAGTGGCCGCCGAGCCGTTATGAAAGTACGGCGCGCGGGCCGTCAGGGCGCGCAGCGGGGGGATTGCGAATTTGCCGATGTCGGCCCACTTTCCGGTGACCATCGCCCGCCCGGGATCGCTGGTCTGGACAGTGGCAGCGGTGGTTTTATTGATCAAGGTGAACAGCGGCAGGTCTTGGGTGCGGCGGTCGGCGTTCGCGAGGCCAATGTTGAGCGCCAGGGGCGAGGAATGGTGGCCGACGTTCGGCGTGTTGTGGCCGGTGCCGCAAGTGCCCTGGATGGTCGTGCGCGGCAACTGAGCGGGTCCTCGGCGCTCGTTTAATCCCGCCACCCCCCGCAAAATCATCGCCCGCGTATTGAAAATTAGTTCGCCGCGCGCAATGGCGGCCCGGGCTAAGCTAGTGGGGTCTGTCCCGGTGAGGCTTTGCCAGGCGCGCTATACAGGTTGAACACCGCAGCGGGCGGCGGACCACCGCCACCGTTCGCGGTGAAGGGTTCGTTGGCGCCCGGCGTAAAGTTTTGTTTGGCGAGATTTCGGGGTCCGCCGGTGGCCCCCGCGGCGTCCAATGCGCCCGCGGTATTCTCACTACTTTGCGCGGCAAACTGGCCCAGCTCGAAGTTGACGACCGCCTGTACGAGCGCGGCCGCGGGGCTACTCGGCACGGCCGAATGGCTGGTGACGGCATTGCTGGCCTGCTGGATTAAAGCCGCGTTGAGGCTGCGTCCGGGTGCCGATTCGCGCCCATCCCACATGACTTCCGACCGCCAGCGCAGGTTGGCCGCCATGGGGGATCCGGCGATACAGGGACAGCGTTGTGGTGGAGCCGCAGCCGTAAGGGTTGCTGGTCTGGCTGACAGCGAACTCTGCGGTGGGCGGCACCGACAGGGCGACGCGCACCAGTCCCTTGCCGAGCAATAAGCTGGAGGCGGCGGCATGGGCAAGCGGCGTCTGGCTGTCTTTCGTGGGACAGTCGGTGCCATCGCGGCTGGCAAAAATGGGATCGCTACCTTTGCTTTCCCGAAAACGCCCCTGCAGGTGCCCGGGGGTGGCAGTCCATGCATCGTTGGGCGCATGGCACGTGGCGCACGTGCGGCCGTTAGTGCCAAAGGTCGAAAAAAACGACCGGTTGGGGTCGTTCGTGGTGAGCGTGCTGGGTTGTCCCAAACCCCGGCCGCATCCCTAAAGCCGACCAAAGCCGGCGGCGGGCCTTGAGGCAGCGGCGGCGGTGGGGGTTGTGGGGCACAGTAGGCGCGGCTCGCGGCCAAGAACAGTGCCGCGCTGGCCCCGCGGCGCAGAGCGTCTGAAATAATGGTCATCGCAAATACTCATAGGGAGAAGGTGCGATGCAGTTTCGACGGTCGCGGGCTTAAGCCGGGGTGTCGGGGTTAAAATTTGCGACCTAGTTCTGAACCATATCCGCCGTGGCGGGCGCCGCGTGGTTTAGCGCGCGCTGGCGGGCGCGCAGCGGGGGGGCTGCCGGGGTGGTAACAGCTTGCGCACCAGACCCAAGCGGGCTGGGCGGTTCGGAGCGCGCCGTTTTTGCCCACGCCGTGCGCCGAGTTGCGTGGTACTCCCTAGGGGAATCGAACCCCTGTTTGCGCCGTGAGAGGGCACCGTCCTAACCGCTAGACGAAGGAAGCAGCGAGCCGAACGCGCAGTATAGGGGCTCACGGGCGTGCGGTCAGCCGTTACGGCCTGATCCAATGCCCAGTCATTACGATTAAGATTACCGCCGAGCCGCGGGACGTTGATCCCACCCACCCGGCCGCTGGCCCTGCCCGGCGTCCGCCCCGTGAGCCCAAGGAATCCCGCATTTTAATGAAGTCTGTCGAACCCTCCGCCGTCTCCGTGACGCCCTCTCGTCCTCCACCACGCATTTATACCCGGGACGAACATACGGTTTCCCGCAAATTCGTCTCCGAGGCGGCGCTCAAAGTGCTGTACCGCTTAAACAAGGCGGGCTATCAGTCCTACTTGGTCGGCGGCAGCGTGCGCGACCTGCTCTTGGGTCGCGAACCCAAGGATTTCGATATTGCCACCGACGCCTTGCCCGAGCAGGTTCGTGAGTTATTCCGCAACTGTCGGCTCATTGGTCGGCGGTTTCGGCTGGCCCACGTCCAGTTCGGTCAAGAAATTATCGAGGTGGCCACTTTCCGTGCCCAGCACGATGGTGACGCCGAGGGGTCGGCGATGACGGACGAAGGCCGGATTTTGCGCGACAACGTCTACGGCACCATCGACGACGACGTCTGGCGCCGCGATTTCACGGTCAATTCGTTGTATTACAACATCGCCGATTTCTCGATCGTCGACTACATGGGCGGGGTGGAGGACCTGCGCGCGGGTCATCTGCGGCTCATCGGCGACCCCGACAAGCGCTACCGCGAAGACCCGGTACGCATGCTGCGGGCCCTGCGCTTTGCCACCAAGCTGGGTTTTTCGCTGGATGTCGGGACCCTTGAAGCCATTCCGCGCCTGCGCCACCTGCTGGAGGCCATCGCGCCAGCCCGGCTGTTCGACGAAATGCTCAAGCTGTTTCAAGGCGGTGCCGGGCGCCAAACTTTCGCAGCACTGCGCCATCACGGCCTGTTCCACTGCTTATTTCCCTTGACCGATGAACTCCTGGACAGCCCCGAAGGGGAGTTCGCACAGGCCCTGATCGAGGCCGCCCTCGACAACACCGATGCCCGGGTCGCCGACAACAAGCCCATCACCCCCGCGTTTTTATTCGCCGCCCTGCTCTGGCATGTGGTGGAGGAGGAAGCTGCCTCACTGATGGCCAACGGAGCCTCCTCCTTGGATGCCCTAGCGGTGGCCTCCGATGCCATCATTGGCAAGCAAATTGCCCGCATTGCCATGCCGCGCCGCTTTACCAACGTCACCCGTGAAATCTGGGGGCTGCAGGCCCGGCTCCAAAAGCCGGCGGCCAAGCGGGTAGAGAAATCGATGGAGCACCCGCGTTTCCGGGCGGCCTACGACTTCCTGTTGTTGCGCGCCTTAGCCGGTGAACCGGTGGATGACGCGGCAGAGTTCTGGACCCGCTACCTCAGCACCCCGAGCGACGACGACCGCGAGCATCTGGTCGAGAACCTGCCCAGCGCCGAGGCCCTGGCACCGGCGCCGGATGCCGCGAAACGCCGCCGGCGGCGCCGGCGGCGCAAACCCGCTGGCGAATAAGTCGGGATGATGCCTGGCACCTCCCCGACGGTGGCCTACGTTGGTTTGGGTAGTAATCTCGACGACCCCATCGCGCAGGTACGCAGCGCCTTGCGCGAGCTCGCGAGCTTGCCCCAAACCCAGCTCGCCCACGCGTCAGCGCTCTACCGCAGCCCCCCGCTGGGGCCGGCGAATCAACCCGACTACATCAACGCGGTGGCGGAACTGCACACGACGCTGAGCCCCGTGGCGCTGCTAGAGGCACTCCAGAACATCGAGCAGGCCCACGGCCGGGATCGGCACGGCGAGCACTGGGGCCCGCGAACGCTCGATCTGGATGTACTGCTGTACGGGCAGACTATCCTCGATGGCCCGCGGCTGCGGGTCCCACACCCCGGGCTCGCGGCGCGGGCGTTCGTCCTCATTCCGCTCGCCGAAATTGCTCCTGCCCTGCAGGTGCCGGCCCACGGCCCGTTATCCGGACTGCTCGCGGGCCTAGACGCTGCGGGGACCGAGCGGCTGTGACGACCACCTTTGCGCCCGAGCGGCTGTGACGACCACCTTTGCGCCCGCGCGCGGCATGCCTGCGAGCACGCGATTTATCGCCATTGAAGGCCCGATTGGGGTCGGTAAGACCAGTCTGGCGCGGCGCTTGGCCGCCACCTACCGCACTGAACTGCTGCTGGAGGAGGCGGGTGGCAACCCGTTTTTGCCGAAGTTCTACGCCGAACCCACGCGCTACGCGCTGGCTACGCAGCTACATTTTTTGTTTCACCGCACGCGTGAACTGCAGGCGCGGCGGCAAGGGGATTTATTTTCTCCGCACCTGACCGCCGATTTTTTGTTCGAGAAAGACCGCTTATTCGCGCGGGTGGTGCTCGAGAACGACGAGTTCCAGTTGTATCAAGAAATCTATCAGCGGTTTGTAGAAACCCTGCCGACGCCCTCGCTAGTGATTTACCTACAGGCGTCGGTGCCCACCTTGCAGCGCCGGATCGCACGCCGCGCGATTGGCTACGAGCAGGGCATCGAGAGTGACTACCTCAACCGCCTGTGCGCTGAGTACGTGGAGTTTTTCTACTACTACAATGATGCGCCACTGCTGATCGTGAACGCCGAGGAGATCAATCTCGTCGACAACGAAAATCACTACGCGCTCTTGCTCGATGAAATCGACCGTGGGGTGGTGGGGCGACGCTACTTTAACCCCGGCGTCCGCCATCTCGGTTTGGACTGATTCACGTTCCGCGGCCCCCTAGACCCCCCTGCGGAACCCGCGCGAACCTGCGCTACACTTGCCGCCTAAATTGATGGAACTTCCGTTGCCTCCCATGAAGACTGTTTTTTCCGTAGACGAACTGCGTGCGGTGGTTGCCGACTGGCGCCGCGCGGGTGAGAGCATCGCGTTTGTGCCCACGATGGGCAATCTGCACGAGGGTCATGTTTCGCTGTTGCGTCGAGCCTGCGAACTCGCCACCCGAACGGTGGTGAGCATTTTCGTCAATCCCATCCAATTCGGTCGCGGGGAAGACTACGCGCGCTACCCCAGCACCTTGGAAGACGACAAACAAAAGCTGCAGGCAGCCGGTCTCGACCTCCTCTTCGTACCCAATCTCGACCAACTCTATCCGGGTGGCATGGAGGAAGACACCCGCATCACAGTGCCAGTGCTCTCCACCATTTTGTGCGGCCAGTTCCGGCCCGGACATTTCTCCGGGGTCGCGACGGTGGTCAGCAAACTGCTGCTGAATGTGCAGCCCGACGTGGCGCTGTTCGGTGAAAAAGATTACCAACAGGTGCTCGTGATTAAACAAATGGCGCACGACCTTTTGATGCCCGTCGAGATCCTCGGCATGCCGATCGTGCGTGACCCGGATGGGCTGGCGATGAGTTCGCGCAACGCCTATCTCAACGCCAGCGAGCGCGCCTGCGCCCCGCTCATTTTTCAGTTGTTGACGCGCGCCGCCGACAAACTTCGGCGGCAGGATACCTCGCTCATCGCCATTGAAACGGCGGGCATGGCAGAACTCGCCGCGGCGGGTTTTCGCCCGGAATACTTCAGCATTCGGCGCGCCCAGGACCTCTCGGCACCCAGACCCGGCGACACCAGCGTGCAGATTTTGGTGGCGGCTTGGCTGGGGACGGCGCGCCTCATCGACAATTTGCGGGTGGAAATGCCAGCGCCGCTGCAATCGGTATGAACACCCTGCCGCCCAGCGCTGCGGTGTTGGTGATTGGTAACGAAATCCTTTCCGGGCGCACCCGCGACGCCAATGTCCAGTTCATCGGTACCGCACTGGCTGGGATTGGCATTCGACTGCGCGAGGTGCGAGTGGTCGAGGACCAGCGACAGGCCATCATCGAGGCGGTGAATGCGCTGCGCGGCCGTTATAGCCAAGTGTTTACCACCGGCGGTATTGGTCCCACGCACGATGACATCACGACCGACTGTATTGCCGCTGCGTTTGCGTGCGCTGTGCACCACCATCCAGACGCGGTGCAGCGGCTCACCGCATACTACGGTCCTAGCGAGGCGATTGAGATCCGCTTGCGGATGGCGCGGGTGCCGCTGGGCGCGACCTTGATCGACAATCCCGTGAGTGCCGCGCCCGGTTTTAGCTTGGAGAACGTCCACGTTCTCCCCGGGGTGCCGCGGATTTTGCAGGCCATGTTGCCGAACCTGCTGGCACGGCTGCCGGGCGGACCACCGATCGCCAGTCATACCCTCACGGCGTGGGTTCGCGAAAGTGACATCGCCAACGAACTCGCCGCGGTGCAAACGCACTATCCGGGGCTGGATCTAGGCAGTTATCCTTTCATGCGGGAAGGCCGCTACGGGACTGCGCTGGTGATACGGGGTGCCGACGCCGACGCGGTGGCCACGGCTGCCGGCGAAGTGGCGGCGTTTTTGGTCGGCCGGCAGGTGGAATTTGCCGCGACGGGCCAGTGAGTGGCCGCCCGGCGTTTTACCCTCTGACTCACTGTTGCTCTTTCCAAGGCGCCTTATTGTGCGATCGCTATCATGACTAAACGTGTTTACATCAAGACCTTCGGCTGCCAGATGAACGAGTACGACTCGCAAAAAATGGCGGAAGTCCTCGCTGCCTCCCATGGCTTCGAGGTCGCCGACGCACCGGAATCAGCCGATCTTCTGCTGCTCAATACCTGCTCCGTGCGCGAGAAGGCGCAAGAAAAATTGTTTTCCGAGTTGGGTCGCTGGAAGGAATTGAAAGACGCCCGGCGGGGGGTATTGATCGGCGTGGGTGGCTGTGTGGCCAGCCAAGAAGGGGCGAATGTTTTCAATCGGGCGCCCTACGTGGATATCGTGTTTGGGCCACAAACTTTGCACCGGCTGCCCGAACTTTACGCCGCCGCGTTGGCGGGCCAACGGCGGGTGCTCGATATCAGTTTTCCCGAGATCGAAAAATTCGACCGTCTCCCCGAGCCGCGAGCCGAGGGCCCCACCGCGTTCGTCTCGATCATGGAAGGCTGCAGTAAATACTGTACCTTCTGCGTGGTGCCCTACACCCGCGGCGAAGAATTTAGCCGGCCCTTCGACGATGTCATCGCCGAAATTTGCGCGTTGGCCGAACAAGGCGTACGCGAAGTCACGCTGCTGGGCCAGAACGTGAACGCTTATCGCGGCCTGATGCACGATGGGCAGTTGTGCGACCTCGCGGCGCTGGTGCGCTATGTGGCCGCGATCGAGGGCATTGGACGCATTCGCTACACCACCTCGCACCCCGTTGAGTTCAGCGAGCGCCTCATCGACGTCTACGCCGATGTGCCGGCGCTGGTCAGCCATGTGCACCTGCCGGTGCAAAGCGGCTCTGACCGCGTATTGGCGCTCATGAAGCGCGGCCACACCACCTTGGAGTACCTTTCCAAGCTGCGTCGGCTGCGCAAACTGCGCCCCGACATTTCTATTTCCTCAGATTTCATCGTCGGCTTTCCCGGCGAAACTCAGGCCGATTTCGACGCCACGATGCGTTTGATCGAACAGGCGGACTTCGACCACTCGTTCAGTTTCATCTACAGCCCACGACCCGGCACCCCAGCGGCCGCGTTTTCCGACGACGTGACGCCCGTAGAAAAGAAACATCGGCTCGCTATTCTGCAGCGACGGCTGGAGGAACTCGCGCAAGCAAAGAGCCGCCAGATGGTCGGCAGCGTGCAGCAGGTCTTGGTCACCCGTCACGCTAAAAAAGACCTCAGCGAATTGGCGGGCCGCACGCCGAATAATCGCGTGGTGAATTTTGCCGGTGGGGCCGAGCTTATCGGCCAGTTTGTGGGGGTGAGGATCACCGCCGCGCTGCCTAATTCTCTGCGCGGCGAACTGCTTTCTAGCGACGAGCAGGCGGCCTGAGATGGCGGCCCCCAGCACGACCGAGTTCACCCTGGAGCCACCCGAAAACGACCGCCTGGCTAATCTGTGCGGTCCATTCGACGACCATCTGCGGCTTATTGAACGCCGCTTGGGGGTGGAGATCAGCAACCGAGGTCACGAGTTCAGCCTGTGCGGGGGGGAGTTGGAACGCGACACGGCGCGTCGGGTGTTATGCGACCTCTACGCTACGGCCGAGCGCCGGTCGCTCGCGCTGGGCGATGTTCACCTGCGCCTGCAAGAATCGGCGGCGGTGCTCGCGCGCCTCGAAGGGGTGAGCGAGGAGGCCGAAGCCGTCATCCAAACGCGGCGCATGATCATCAAAGCGCGCGGCACTAACCAGCGCCTGTATCTGCGTAATATCGAGCGCTGCGACATCAGTTTTGGGGTGGGGCCGGCCGGCACCGGCAAGACTTATCTGGCGGTAGCGGCGGCGGTGGCGGCGTTAGAATCCGACAGCGTGCGGCGCTTATGTCTGGTGCGTCCGGCGGTGGAAGCGGGCGAGCGGCTGGGCTTTCTGCCAGGTGATATGGCGCAAAAAATCGATCCCTACCTGCGACCGCTGTACGATGCTCTCTACGAGATGATGGGGTTCGAGCGCGTCGCCAAGCTTATCGAGCGCAATATCATCGAGGTAGCGCCCCTAGCGTTCATGCGCGGCCGGACCCTTAACGATGCGTTCATCATTCTGGACGAAGCGCAAAACACCACGATCGAACAAATGAAAATGTTTTTGACGCGGATCGGATTCGGCGCTAAGGCCGTGATCACCGGCGACATTACTCAGGTGGATTTACCCCGTGGGCGTGAGTCGGGTTTGCGCCACGCCATTGCCGTGGTGCGCCAAATAGAGGGCATTAGTTTTACTTTTTTCCGCTCGCAGGACGTAGTTCGGCATGCGCTGGTGGGGCGCATCCTCGACGCCTACGAGGCGTTTGAAAGCCGCTGAATATGTCGATATTCGTTGTGATTCAGCGCCCCGGCGCGCCGCGCGGACTGCCTACCAATGTCCAAATCACCCGTTGGCTTGCGCATGCGGTGGGGCAGGAGCGCAGCGGGGCCAGCCTCACGGTGCGCATCGTGGACCGTCAAGAAGCTGCGGCGCTGAATGCCCGTTGGCGCGGCAAGGCGGGTCCGACCAACGTGCTCTCGTTCCCGGTGACCGGGCTCGCGGCTATCGCACCGGAATTATTGGGCGATATCGTGCTGTGCGCACCCGTGCTCAAAGCCGAGGCTAAAGCCCAGCATAAGACCATCGCCGCGCATTGTGCGCATCTGCTCGTGCACGGTGCGCTACACCTGCTGGGTTACGACCATGAGCAGGACGACGAGGCGGCGAGAATGGAAGCCCGCGAGCGCCAGCTCCTGGCGCAGCTGGCGTTTTCTGATCCCTACCTGGAGCGCAGCACGCGGTGATGAGCGACGAACCTCCCGGTGCGGTGACGCGTACGTGGCTCAATCGAACCCTCGACCCAACTCGCGCGCGGCTGGCTAAATGGCTGCAGCCAGCGGCCCGTACCCGCCAAGACCTGCTGCGTCAGTTCCGCGAGGCAGAGTGTCAGAATCTCATCGACGGCGACACCGCGGCCATGATGGAGGGCGCCGTGCTCGTGTCTGAAATGAAAGTGCTGGACATCATGGTCCCGCGGGCCGAAATGGTGTTCATCGAAGCCGACGCTACCCCCGCCGAATTTTTGCCCTCAGTGATTGAATCAGCGCATTCGCGTTTCCCTGTGCTGGACGTCAAGCACGAACGGGCGCTCGGCATTCTGTTAGCGAAAGACCTATTGCCCCTCGCGGCAGCCCCCCAACAGCCGTTCAATATTCGGGATGCACTGCGGCCGGTGGTGTTTGTGCCCGAGAGCAAGCGGCTCAATATCCTGCTGCGCGAGTTCCGCCTCAGCCGTAATCATTTGGCGCTGGTTATCGATGAATACGGCAGCATTGCGGGGCTCGTGAGCATCGAGGATGTGATCGAGCAAATCGTGGGCGAGATCGACGACGAGTACGACGTGGACGATGAGGCCTTCGTGCGCAGTCATCGCGCCAATCGATACACCGTGAAAGGGCGCACGCCGATCGCGAGTTTCAACGAGTACTTTAGCGTTGGCTTGAGCGACCGGCAGTACGACACCATCGGTGGCTTGGTTGTGCATGAATTTGGGCGGTTACCGGAACGCGGCGACGAGATCGAATTTGTCGGCTTCCATTTCAAGGTGCTGCGCGCCGACCCCCGCCGGGTCCAGTTGCTGCGGGTGATGCGGATCGCCGATGCGCGGGCGGCAGGTCGTTAGGAGCAGGGCGTGAGTTTGACGCGGCGCTCGCCCAGATGGCTGGGCAGCCTGCTGGCTCTCGGGGCCGGTCTGCTGCTGCCCTTTGCGTTCGCCCCTTACGGTGCGTGGTGGGTCGCGCCACTCAGTTTGGCGGCCTTATTTTTGAGCTGGCACGCCGCGACGCCACGCCTTGCCGCGCTGCGAGGCTATCTTTTTGGCGCGGGCTTTTTCGGCCATGGCGTCGCCTGGGTGCAAATTAGCATCCACCAGTTTGGCCTGCCGCTGTATAGTTTTTCGGTGTCAATGACGGCGCTATTTGCGTTGTATCTGGCGCTTTATCCAGCGCTCACGGGTTGGCTGGTGCGACGCCTGCCGGCGACCGGCGAACTGACTCGCCTGGCGGTGCTGGCGCCGGCGCTGTGGACGCTGGTGGAATGGAGCCGCGGTTGGCTATTCTCGGGTTTCCCTTGGCTGGTGCTCGGCGATAGCCAGACCGACTCCCCGCTGCGCGGCTGGTTGCCCATTTTAGGTGCCTCAGGTACCACTCTCCTCCTCGTGACCATGGCCGCTGCCGGGTGCGTGGCGGGGCTCGGCCGCTCTTGGGGGCGGGCAGGACTGTGCGTGCTCGCCGCGGCGCTGCCGGTGCTGGTGGGCCGCGCGCTAGTCCCGCTGGAATGGACGCAGGCAAACGGCCCACCGCAGAGCGTGGCGCTGGTGCAGGGCGCGGTGCCGCAGGAAATCAAATGGTTGCCCGCGACCCGTGCGACAACACTCGCCCGTTACGCGGCCCTCACAGAGCCGCATTGGGGGACTGACATCATCGTCTGGCCGGAAACCGCGCTGCCGGCTTTCCCGCAGGAAATCTCCGACTATCTCCAGCAACTGGCGCGGCGCGCCGAAGACTCTCACAGCCTGTTCTTGTTGGGTTTGCCCACCAGCGAAAACGCCGAACGTTATTTCAACAGCGTGTTGCTGCTTGGGCCCCACGAGGGCCGCTACAGCAAGCATCATTTAGTGCCCTTTGGCGAGTACCTGCCCTACGACCGTCAATTGCGCCCGCTGCTCGATTTTTTGTCGATTCCGATGTCGAGCTTTACGCCCGGTGCGCCACGCCAACCGGTGTTGCAGACGGGCACGCTCAAACTCGGGGTCACGATTTGCTATGAGGATGCCTTTGCCAGTGAGGTGAGCAAAGCGCTGCCGGACGCCAATCTGCTGGTGAATGTGAGCAATGATGCGTGGTTTGGCGACAGTGCCGCACCCCATCAGCATTTACAAATTGCGCGGGTGCGAGCGTTGGAGAGTGGACGCGATCTGTTGCGCGCCACTAACACGGGCATTTCGGCGCTGATCGATCATCGCGGTCAGGTGCTGGCGCGTTCACCGCAATTCACGCCCGTGGTCGTCACCGGTACGACCCAGCCGCGCGCCGGTATGACACCGTTTACGCGCTATGGTCCGTGGCCGTCGTTGTTGCTGGCGGTAGCGCTGGTGCTATCGGTGAGCCTGCGGGGGCGCCGAGTGCCGCCTCGGTCCTAAAGGTAATGGCAAAAAAATTTGCAGTGAAAGGGCGACCTGCGCGGCCGGAGAAAGTAGACTGTCGGCGGCTAGGTGTTCTCAAGTGGCGATACTCGCCGGGCTGCGCGGAGGCTGAATGCGGTTTGTCACCCTAATTTTTTTGTTGACGATTAGCACGGGATCGGCGGCTCTGACCACGGCGATAGCCACGCCCGACCAGCCAACTGCGGAACCCACGCGCGCCAAAAACACCGCAAAAACCACCGCCACAGCGGCGCACAAAAGTACCCCCACAGTCGCTCCAAAAACGACGGCCACCGCGGCGCGTAAAACGACGGCCACCGCGGCAAGTAAAACGACGGCCACCGCAGTGCGTAAAACGACGGCCACCGCGGCAAGTAAAACGACGGCCACCGCGGCGCGTACAACGACGGCCACCGCGGCGCGTACAACGACGGCCACCGCGGCAAGTAAAACGACGGCCACCGCGGCAAGTAAAACGACGGCCACCGCGGCAAGTAAAACGACGGCCACCGCAGCCCATAAAGTGGCCAGCAAGCCGAAACCCACCGCCACGGTTAAAAAAGTGGCACAGAAGATCACACCGAAACGGCGTGCGCGGTCGCGCCACACCGTCACGCGCAAAGCCAGTCCACCTCGGCAATACGCCGCGCCAGCCGTCACACCGCTGCTGGCCGCCGGCGCTATCGACCCGCGGGCGTTGGGGATGCAGTCGGTCGCGTTGCTGGTGCTGGACCAGGTTAACGGCACCGTGCTGATGTCGCGCAATCCCGATGAGCAGACTTCTATCGCGTCCATCACGAAACTGATGACGGCGATGGTGACGCTAGACGCGCAGTTGCCCATGGAACAAACCATCGTCATCGACGATGCAGACGTCGACCGCTTGAAACGCACTACCTCGCGTTTAGTGGTGGGTAGCCGCCTATCTCGACGCGACATTCTGCGCTTGGCGTTGATGGCCTCGGAGAATCGCGCGGCCGCCTCGCTGGCGCGGACCTACCCGGGAGGTCTCGCAGCTTTCATCAACGCCATGAATGTCAAAGCCAAGGCGCTGGGGATGGAGCACTCGCATTTTGCCGATCCGGCGGGGCTGAATCCGCGCAACCTCTCTACGGCCACCGACCTGGCGCTGATGGTGGGCGCCGCGAGCGGCTATTCCCTGATCCGCGAGTACACCACCACCACGGGGCAGACGGTGAGTCTGCTGGGTGGTCGCCGGCAGGAAGTTTTCAGAAATACCAACCGCTTGGTGCAGAGCAAAAACCCCGAGTGGCACATCGAACTATCCAAGACCGGCTACACCGTGGAAGCCGGGCGCTGCCTCGTGATGAAGGCGCGGGTGGCCGACCGCTCTGTCATCCTCGTGTTGCTCGACGGCGCCGGCAAGTTAACCCCCATCGGCGACGCCAACCGGGTGCGTCGTTGGCTGGAGTCGCGGCGCCCCCCACGTGATCTGGCCGAGCACTAAGCGCCGGGCGCACGACATGACCCACGCCACCGGGCGGCTCACGGTCGCACTTGCCACCGCCAGCGACATCCCCGCGTTGGCAGATCTGCTCGCGCTGCTGTTTGCCCAAGAAGCAGAATTCGCCCCCGACCGCCCAGCGCAGTATCGCGGGCTCGGCCTGATTATCGAAAACCCCACGCTAGGCCACTTGCTGGTGGCGCACGCGGGCGAGCAGGCCGTCGGCATGGTGGGGCTGTTGTATACGGTTTCTACGGCGTTGGGTGCGCGCGTGGCGCTGCTCGAGGACATGGTGGTCGCGCCGGCTCACCGCGGGGCTGGCGTCGGCGCCTACCTACTGGCGCAGGCCATTGCTCATGCGCGTGCCCAGGGCTGCGCCCGGGTCACTTTACTGACCGACGAAATCAACGCCGGCGCCCAGCGTTTTTATGCCCGGCACGGTTTTACCCGCTCGCCTATGCTGCCGCTGCGCCTGCTACTGGCGTGACCCACGCCCGTTAGCCACGCTGGACCGCCGCTACCAGCGCGGCGACATGGTCGGGGTTAATGTCCGGGGTAATGCCGTGACCGAGATTGAAGATATGCCCTGGCCCCGGGCCATAGGCGGCCAGCGTGCTGGCAACTTCGCGCTCAATCACCGCCACCGGGGCTCGCAATACCGCCGGATCGAGGTTGCCCTGCAGCGCGCAGTGCGCGCCAATGCGGCGGCGGGCGTCGCCCAGATCTACCGTCCAGTCCAGCCCTACGGCGCTGCAGCCCGTCTGCGCAATGGCCTCTAGCCACGGGCCACCGCCTTTGGTGAAAAGAATGGTGGGCACCCGGTCGCCTAGTGCGTGGACGATCTGGGCGAGGTAGGCCAGCGAAAACTCGCGATAGGCCTGCGCCGCTAGCGCCCCACCCCAGGTGTCGAAGACCATGATCGCGTCTACCCCTGCCGCCCGTTGGGCTTTGAGGTATTCAATCACCGATAGGGTCAGCAGCTCCAACAACTGGTGCAGGAGTGCGGGCTCGTCGTAGACCCACGCTTTGGCGCGTTTGAAATCATGGTCGCCGCCGCCGCCTTCAATCATGTAGGTGGCGAGCGTCCAGGGGCTGCCGGCAAAGCCGATGAGCGGCACGCGCCCGTTGAGTTCGCGCTTGATGACCCGCACGGCGTCCGGCACATATCGTAGTTCGCGTTCGGGATCGGGCACGCCCAGCCGCGCGATGTCGCGAGCACAGCGGATGGGGTTGGCGAGCCGTGGCCCCACGCCTTCATCGATGGACAGTCCTAGCCCCATGGCATCGGGGATGGTGAGGATGTCTGAGAAAAGAATGGCGGCGTCTAGCGGGAAGCGCGCTAGCGGCTGCAAAGTCACCTCGCAGGCTAGGTCGGGGGTCTTACACAGGCTGAGAAAATCGCCGGCCCGTGCCCGCGTCGCCCGGTACTCGGGGAGGTAGCGACCCGCTTGCCGCATGATCCATACGGGCGTGCGGTCCACCGGTTCGCGGCGCAAGGCGCGCAGAAAGCGGTCGTTTGCGAGTGCGGTCACCGTCGGCGGGTGCTCAGGCAACCGGTGAGGGCAGGTCAGTTTGCCCCATGAGATAGCGGTCGATGCTGGCGGCAGCCGCGCGACCTTCAGCGATGGCCCACACGATGAGTGATTGCCCACGTTGCATGTCGCCGGCGGCGAACACGCCGCGGACCGAAGTCATCCAACTGGGGTCGCGCCACACATTGCCACGCTCGGTGAGTTTGACCGCCAGTTGGTCGAGCGCGGGGCGCTCGGGCGCCACAAAGCCCATTGCCAGCAGGGCGAGGTCGCAGGGTAGCTCGCGCGCCGAACCGGGTATTTCTTCCAGCACCATCCGTCCCCCCACTGGGTTCAACGCCACCTCGACGATTTCAACGGCGCGGACTTTGCCGGTGCCATCATCGATGAAGCGCTTAGTGGAAACAGCATAGACGCGTTCCCCACCTTCTTCGTGGGCGGAGGAGGTGCGATACACGCGAGGCCACTCCGGCCACGGATTGTCGTCGCTGCGGGTGCCGGGTGGGCGGGGGAGGATTTCCAGTTGTTCGATGTGTTTGGCCCGCTGCCGGTGGGCGGTGCCCAGGCAGTCGGCGCCCGTGTCGCCCCCACCAATGATCACGACCTGCTTACCTGTGGCCGAGAATTCAGGCTCCTCGGCGAGTTGCTCGCCCTCTAAGCGGCGGTTCTGCCGGGTGAGGTAATCCATCGCGAAGTGCACGCCCCGCAGGTTGCGACCCGGCAGCGCCAGATCACGCGGCGTGGTGGCGCCGCCGGCCAGCAGAATGGCGTCGAAGTCCCGCTGAAGTTGACTGGGATCGACATTGACCCCCACGTTGGCGGCGCAATGAAACTGCACGCCTTCCGCGGCGAGCTGTTGCAGGCGGCGGTCGAGGACGTTTTTTTCCATCTTGAATTCTGGGATCCCGTAGCGCAGCAGGCCGCCGATGCGCTCGTCGCGCTCGAACACGCTCACCGTATGGCCCGCACGCCGCAGCTGTTGCGCGGCGGCCAGACCCGCGGGGCCAGAGCCTACGATGGCAATTTTCTTGCCCGTTTCGTGGCTGGGGGGGCGCGGCTTGACCCAGCCTTCGACGAACGCGCGCTCGATGATCGCCAACTCCACGGCCTTGATCGCGACCGGGTTATCGTTGATGCCTAATACGCAGGCTCCTTCGCAGGGCGCCGGGCAGAGGCTGCCAGTAAACTCCGGGAAATTATTCGTGGCGTGCAGGCGATCGATGGCCTCTTGCCAGCGCTCACGGTAAACCAAGTCGTTCCAGTCCGGGATTAAATTGCCCAGCGGGCAACCCTGGTGACAGAACGGGATGCCGCAGTCCATGCACCGTGCGGCCTGCTGGTTGAGCGCTTTGCCCTCCCACGGCTGCATTACCTGCGACCAGTCCAGCAGGCGCTCGTCGACGGGCCGGTAGGGCTGTTTTTCGCGGCCAAACTCCATAAAACCGCTGGTTTTAGCCATGCACGGCCTCCATCACGGCGAGGTCTTCGGGCAGGCCTAAGGCGCGGGCGCGGGCGATGGCCGCCAACACCTGCTTGTAGTCTCTGGGCATCACTTTTACAAATTGCGTGCGCGTCGTAGTCCAGTCGCGCAGAATTTTCTGCGCCACCGGGCTCTGGGTGTAACGAGCATGGTTGCTTAGCAGACGGTACACACAGGCGTCGTCTTCGTCGCTGTCGAGGCGGTCGAGGTCGACCATTTCGGTGTTGCAGCGTTGCCGAAAATTGTTATCAGGGTCAAACACGAAGGCGACGCCGCCCGACATGCCGGCCGCGAAGTTGCGTCCGGTGCGACCGATAATCACCGCCCGGCCACCGGTCATGTATTCGCAACCATGATCCCCTACCCCTTCTACGACCGCTTCGGCCCCTGAATTGCGCACGCAAAAGCGCTCGCCGGCAAGCCCACGGAAGTACGCCTCACCGGCGGTGGCACCGTACAACACCACATTACCGACGAGGATGTTTTCTTCCGCCAAGAAAGTTGCCTCGCGGGGCGGGAAGGCGATGATTTTTCCACCTGACAGCCCTTTGCCGAGGTAGTCGTTAGCATCGCCCTCGAGGGTCATGGTGATGCCACGCGGGACGAAGGCGCCAAAACTCTGCCCAGCGGAGCCGGTGAAGTTCAGACGGATGGTGTCTGGCGGGAGGCCCTCGCTGCCGTAGCGTTTGGTGAGTTCGTAGCCCAGCAGTGTGCCGACGGTGCGGTTGACGTTGCGCACGGGGACGTTGAGTGTCACGGGTTGCGCGTGTTCCAGCGCCGCCTGACAACCCGGCACGATCACGCGGCGGTCGAGAGTGCGATCCAGCCCATGGTCTTGGCTACGGATGCAGCGCACTGCCGTGGCGGGCGGGACCGGTGGCGCGTAGAGGATTTTGGAGAAGTCCAAACCTTTGGCCTTCCAGTGGTCTACCGCCGCGTTTGCTTCGATGAGGTCCACCCGTCCGATGATTTCATCGAGCGTGCGAAAACCCAGTACGGCCATGTATTCGCGGACTTCTTCCGCAATGAAGCGGAAGAAGTTTCCGACAAATTCCGCCTTGCCAGCAAATTTTGCGCGCAGCCGAGGGTCTTGCGTGGCGATCCCCACGGGGCAGGTGTTGAGGTGACAAACGCGCATCATGATGCAGCCCATGACGACCAGCGGAGCGGTGGCGAAGCCAAATTCCTCGGCCCCCAACAGCGCGCCGATGATGACGTCGCGGCCAGTTTTCATTTGACCGTCTACCTGCACCACGATGCGGTCGCGCAGTCGGTTGGCGACCAACACCTGCTGGGTCTCGGCTAAGCCTAACTCCCAGGGCACGCCGGCGTGTTTGAGCGAGGTAACCGGGGAGGCGCCGGTGCCGCCGTCATAGCCAGAAATCAGCACGACATCTGCGTGCGCTTTGGCCACCCCTGCGGCGACCGTGCCCACCCCCACTTCGGCCACCAGCTTCACGTGTACCCGCGCCCGCGGATTGGCGTTCTTGAGGTCGTGGATGAGCTGCGCCAGATCTTCGATGGAGTAGATGTCGTGGTGTGGCGGGGGCGAAATGAGGCCCACGCCGGGCGTGGAGTAGCGCACTTTGGCGATCCAAGGATAGACCTTATGCCCGGGCAACTGCCCGCCTTCGCCGGGCTTCGCGCCCTGCGCCATTTTGATCTGGAGGTCGTCAGCGTTGACCAAGTATTCGCTCGTCACACCAAAACGGCCAGAGGCTACCTGTTTGATCGCGCTGCGCCGTGAGTCGCCGTTTGCGTCAGGCGTGTAGCGCGCTGGGTCTTCGCCGCCTTCGCCCGTGTTCGAGCGCCCGCCGATGCGGTTTAGCGCCACGGCGAGGGTTTCGTGGGCCTCGGCGCTGATTGAACCGTATGACATGGCGCCCGTCTGGAAGCGCTTCATCAGGGTCTCTACGGACTCCACTTCCGCTAGCGGTATCGGCACCGCCGCCGCTTTTAAGCGAAACAAACCCCGCAGGGTGGCCAGATGTTCGCTCTGTTTATCGACCAGTGAGGTGTATTCGCGAAAGATGTCGGCGCGGCCAGCGCTCGTGGCGTGCTGGAGTTTGTAGACCGTATCCGGGTTGAATAGATGGTATTCGCCGTCGCGCCGCCACTGGTACTCCCCGCCCAAATCCAACTCCGGTGGGGTCGTGCGGCGGCTCGGAAAAGCGTGGTAGTGGCGCAGATTGATTTCGCGCTCGATGACCTCAAGCCCAATGCCAGCGATGCGGGTGGCGGTCCACGTGAAGTAGCGATCCACAAGCGTTTGGTCTAGGCCGACGGCCTCAAAAATCTGCGCGCCACGATAGGATTGCACGGTGGAAATGCCCATTTTGGACATGACCTTTACCAGCCCCTTATTGACGGCCTTGATGTAATTGCGCACCCCGGTGTCGCACAGGGTTTCCTCGCCCTGGCGGCCTTTGAGCGCGGCGCCCTTCAGCACGCCCTGTTGGAGGAGGTCGTTGATGGTCTCGAACGCCAAGTAGGGGTTCACCGCATCCGCGCCGTAGCCGAGCAGCGTCGCGAAGTGGTGCACTTCGCGCGGCTCGCCGGATTCAACCACCAGACCCACCCGCATCCGCCGCCCATTACGCACCAAGTGGTGATGGGTGCCGGCCGTGATCAACAGCGCTGGAATGGGGGCATAGCTCGCGTCCATTCCGCGGTCAGAGAGAATGACGAAAGAATGGCCCGCGTCGATGGCCGCATCGGTTTCTTCAAACGCCCGCGCGAGCGCGGCTTCCAAGCCTTTCAGCCCCTCGGCAATGGGATACAGCGCCGTGACGGTATGGGTGCGAAAGCCCTGCTGGTTGAGATGTCGCAGCTTCGCCAAATCGGCGTTAGTGAGCGCCGGCGACTCTAGTTTGATGCGCCGGCAGCTGGTGGCGCTGGGCGCCAGCAGGTTGCTCTCAGGCCCAATGGGGGTCGAGACCTGAGTCACCAGTTCCTCGCGGATACCGTCCAACGGTGGGTTGGTAACCTGCGCGAATAGTTGTTTGAAGTAGTCGTAGAGCAGCCGGGGCTTGTTGGACAGCACCGCGAGCGCAGCGTCGGTGCCCATGGAACCCAGCGGCTCTTCGCCTTTCTCCGCCATGGGCTGCAGGATGATGCGCACATCTTCCTGCGTGTAGCCGTAGGCCTGCTGCCGCTGCAGCACCGTTTCGTGGTCGATGGCATGCACATGCGCGGCGCTCGGCAGCGCACTCAGCGGCAGGTAGTGGGTGTTCAGCCAAGCCCCATAAGGGTGCTCAGTGATGTAGCGTTGTTTGATCTCTGCGTCATCGATGATGCGACCCGCTTCGGTGTCGACGAGGAAAATTTGCCCGGGGTGGAGGCGTTCCTTGATGGCGATGTTGGCCGGCGGAAAATCCAACACGCCGACTTCGGAGGCCATCACGACCATGTCGTCCTTGGTCACGTAATAGCGCGAGGGACGCAGGCCGTTGCGGTCGAGCACTGCCCCGATGATGCGCCCATCGGTAAAAGCGATACACGCCGGGCCGTCCCAAGGCTCCATCAGGCAGCCGTGGTATTCGTAGAACGCTTTGCGGGCCGGATCCATTTCAGTGTGTCCGCTCCACGCCTCGGGGATCATCATGAGGACGGCCAGCGGGAGGGGCCGGCCGGCCAGGTGGAGGAATTCAAGCACCTGATCGAAGCTTGCCGAATCAGAGCTACCTTCGATGACGATGGGAAAGAGCTTTTTGAGATCGGTCCCAAATACCTCGGACTCGCAGAGCGCCTCGCGGGCGCGCATCCAGTTGATATTGCCGCGCAGGGTGTTGATTTCACCGTTGTGCGCGATATAGCGAAACGGATGCGCCAAGGGCCACGAGGGGAAGGTGTTGGTCGAGAAGCGTTGGTGGACTAGCGCCAGCGCGCTCTCAACCAGCGGGTCGCTGAGATCGGGAAAATGCAGTTTCACCTGCGCTGCGTTGAGCATGCCCTTATAGATGAGGGTGCGCTGCGACAGGCTGGGCACATAAAAGAGGGCTTTTTCGCTGAGGTCAGAACCCCAAATGGCGTGTTCTAAGCGCTTACGAATGACATACAGCTTGCGGGCGAAAGCTGCTTCGTCGGGGAGCGTTGCCGCGCGGCCGATGAACACCTGCTTGAAAACGGGCTGGCAGTCGCGGGCCGTGGGCCCAATCGCGGTGTCGTCGCTGGGGAGGGCGCGCCAGCCGAGGATGGTTTGGCCTTCCTCGGCTGTGATGCGGGCAAAGTTCTGCTCGCAGACAGCACTCTGCGCGGGGTCGCGGGGTAGAAAGACCAGCCCGGCGGCATAGTGGCCGACCGCGGGGAGCGTAAACCCAAGTGCGGCGCACTCGCGGCGGAGAAAGCGGTCGGGGATTTGAATGAGGATGCCGGCGCCATCGCCGGTGTTGATTTCCGCCCCGCTCGCGCCCCGATGTTCGAGGTGGTCGAGGATAGTCAGCGCGCGCTCAATCGTTAAATGGGTTTGACGTCCCTTCATATCAACCACGAACCCGACGCCACAGGCATCGTGTTCGTTCGTGCTGTCGTACAAGCCGCCATGGGGACGGCCTAAATGTGGAAACTGGGTGCGCGGGCTCGACATCAGAGAGATACCTGTCCTTAAAACCTTTCTGGCACGAGGGCTGCGCCCAAAAAGGCTGGCCAGTATAGCCTTGGGCTTTGGTGAGTGTCACCCGCGAATGGTCATGGATCCGGCCTGCTGCCGGACGGTCGTGAGTAGGTGGCGGCGCCCCCAAATAGGGCAGTCAGAGCACCGGTGTTGCTTAGGGAGGCAGGGTTTTCAAGCTGGCGGTCGTGCGGATCCAGGGCGTTGCGGCCCGGCGCACCGCGGCGGGCAGGCTGGCGATACCCGTTTGAGCGGCGGCCCGGGTGGGATAACCACCGTACACGACGATGAACCACGCCTGGCCCTCGCGCTGGGTGTTAATCACGCGTGCCTGCGCCGTGAGCTTGTGGGTCGCGATAAAGCGGGTCGCTGCAGCGCGCTCTTGCACGCCGAACAGTTGCAGGGTGTAAACCGCCGCGGCGCGCGCCGCAGGGCTTGGCGCCGGGCGGGCTGGCGCGGTTTTAGGATTTGCTGCAGCGGGCTTGAGCGGCGGCGCGCCAGCACCACCGGTCGCGCTGGGCCGCGGCGTGGCTTTGGTCTTCGCGGGCGGCGCTGGCGGCTGCACCGACGCGGCCGTGGGCGTCGAGGCGGACGCCGCGTCTGTGCCCGTCGCTGGGCTGGCGGCCGTCGCTGGGCTGGCGGCCGTCGCTGGGCTGGCGGCCGTCGCTGGGCTGGCGGCCGTCGCTGGGCTGGCGGCCGTCGCTGGGCTGGCGGCCGTCGCTGGGCTGGCGGCCGTCGCTGGGCTGGTGCCCGTCGCTGGGCTGGCGGCCGTCGCGTCGGGGGGCGTTGCTGGGGTGCTGGCCGCTGGCAGCGTGATTTCTAAACGCTGTCGCCCGTCCCGGGCGAGGGTGGTGACGGTCGTTGCGGGCTGCGCTACCGTCGGAACGGGCGCCACCGGTGGCTCGCCAGCCACCGTCGTCGCGGTCGTCGCGGTTGCGGTGGTTGCGGTGGTCCCAGCGGTGGCGGGTCCGTTTTCTGCCATGGGCAGGGGGGCAGGCGGCGCCGGGTCCCGGTCGGTCAACCAGTGCGCGAGCACGAGGGCCAGCACCAGCACCGGGCTCCAGAGGGCTAGTTTTTGGCGCCTCGAAGCGGGCCACGCCGGCGGTACGCGCAAATAGCGCGCTAGCCCCCCTGGCACGGGTTGGTTGGTTATATAGGGCGCACGGCCCGTCACGGCGAGCCGCGCCAAGGCCACGACTTCCCCGGGGATGCCGCCTGCGCCGGCGGTAATTGCCGCCACGTCGTCGGCTTGGAACCAAGTTTCCAGGTGTGCACCGACCGCACTCAGGCGTTGCGCCAGAAAGGCCTCCACCTGCTCATCGTCGAGCGGCGGAATTTCCACCACATGCACCAGACCGTGCTGCGGCCCCGCGTGTTGGAGGGCGACCATCAGCCCTTCGTGGTCGCTAGCGGCGCTCATGAGCACGCGGGCCTCGGCGAAGGCGCTGTCGGTGCGTGCCAGCAGTAGCAGCATCGCAACCGCGTCTCTGGGCAGCCGGTCGGCATCGTCGATCACCAGCACGACCAAGCGGCCCGCGCGTTCGATGACGCTCATGCGTTGGCGCAAGCCAGCGAGCAGGGACTCGTCGTCGGGGCTCGCCGCGAGGGTCTCTGCGGCGTCTAGTTCGATGGCAAGCTGGCTGAGCAAGGCGTGCGCGCTTAGGGTGGTTCCGCCGTCGACCAAGACGCAGTGCCAGCGGCTGGCCGCGGCGGCCGCGATGGCGCGCAGTAGCGTGCTCTTGCCGCTGCCGGTCGGGCCGCTCAGGGCGATGAGTTGGCGGCCAAATTCCAGCAGGTGCTCGATAAGGTCGATCCGCTGCTGCAGCAGCGGGCCAACCAGCAGGGCGCCGGGGCGTAGTTCTGGGCCAAAAGCCTCTTGTGCTTCAGTGACGAGGGTATTCATGAGGGGTACTTGTGGTCTCAACTGCCGACTCCGCTGGGGTGCAGTCTTTGGTGTTCGCTGGTGGCGTAGCGGTCGGTCATACCGGCGACATAGTCGGCGACCGCGCGCGCGCGCAGGGTGGGGTCGCGGGGCCACTCGCCCAGTGCGTCTGGCCAGCAGGCCGCATCGTCCATCAGGCGTCGGAACAAGTCACTGACTATTTCCTGCGAGCGCTGGGCCATGTGCTGGACCTGGGGGTGCTCGTAGAGTTCTATTCGCAGCAATCGCTTGAGCGAGAAGTGCTGGCTGCGTAGCGCCGGGCTTAAATCGACCAGTGGCTCAGAGGCTGCGTGGATAGCTGCCAAATCGGCTGGCGCGAGGTCGCGGATGCGTGCCCTAGTCTGCTCGATCAGATCGGTCACGAAATGGTTGAGCATTTCGCGCAAGACGGTGTGGCGCAGCCGCTTGGCGTCGATCTGCGGCCAGCGGGCGCGGACGTCGGTTTCGGTTGCGCGGAATAGTGTCAGTTCGCGCAGTTGCTCTAGGCTGAGCAAGCCCGCCCGCAGGCCATCGTCGATGTCGTGATGATTGTAGGCAATTTCATCTGCCACGTTCGCAAGCTGCGCTTCCAAGGAGGGCTGACGCTGGCTCAAAAAGCGCTGGCCCAGCGCGCCGATCTGGAGGGCGTTTTGATGGCTACAGTGTTTCAGGATCCCTTCTCGGGTTTCGAACAGCAGATTGAGTCCGGGGAATGCGGGATAGCGCTGTTCCAGGAGGTCGACCACGCGCAGGGAATGCAGATTGTGTTCGAAGCCGCCGAATTCGCGCAGACAGGCATTCAATGCGTGCTGCCCCGCATGCCCAAACGGGGTGTGGCCCAGATCGTGAGCCAAGGCGATCGCCTCGGTGAGGTCTTCGTTAATGTGTAGGGCCCGCGCTACGCTGCGGGCTATCTGCGCCACCTCCAGAGAGTGCGTGAGGCGAGTCCGAAACATATCGCCTTCGTGATTCACAAAAACCTGGGTTTTATATTCCAGCCGTCGAAAAGCCGAGGAATGGATGATGCGATCACGGTCACGCTGAAACTGGTTGCGCCAGCGCGGCGCGGCCTCCCCGTGCAGACGGCCTCGGCTATTGGCCTCGCAGACCGCATAAGGCGCTAGATTTTCCATGGTTGGTGACCAGGCCTAGGCGGGCGGTGGCCCGGAGGCCGTAGCGACCCCCGAGGGGGGCGCGCCAGGTTGCAAGACTTCCAGCAGTGCGGCGTGGGGATAATCTTCGCGCAGCGACGCATGCCCAATGGCGTCTAACAGCACCAAGCGTATCCGCCCGCCGCGATTTTTTTTGTCCACGCTCATAGCCGCCAGCAAGGCGCTAGCGCTGGCTGCCTCAGGCGCTGCGGTGGGCAGTCCGGCGCGCTCGACCAGCTGCACGATGCGATCGTGGGTAGTGGGCGCAATATTGCCTAGGAGGGTCGAGATCTGGGCCGCCATGCACAGGCCTGCGGCGACCGCTTCCCCGTGCAGCCATACGCCATAACCCAAAACATTTTCGATGGCGTGGCCGAAGGTGTGACCGAGGTTCAGCAGCGCACGCTCCCCGCTTTCCTGTTCGTCGGCGCCCACCACCGAGGCCTTGTTTTCGCAGGACCGGCGCACCGCATGCGTCAGTGCCCCGACCTCGCGAGCCAGGAGGCTGTCTAAGTTGCTCTCTAGCCAATCGAAGAACTCGCGGTCGCGCAGCAGTCCGTATTTGATGACTTCTGCCAAGCCTGCGCGAAACTCACGCTCATCGAGCGTCGTCAAGGTGGCCAGATCGGCCACCACCGCGACCGGCTGATGAAAGGCACCGATCATGTTCTTGCCCAGTGGATGATTGACCGCGGTTTTGCCGCCGACGGCGGAATCGACCTGCGCCAGCAGCGTCGTCGGCAGCTGTACGAAGCTCACCCCGCGCTGATAACACGCCGCGGCAAAGCCGGCCACGTCCCCCACCACGCCGCCCCCCAAAGCCACCACCGTACAGCCGCGTTCGAACCGGTTTTGCAGCAGCGCCGTCATGATGAGCGAGAGACTGTCTAGTGTTTTATAGGCTTCACCGTCGGGCAGTGTGACCCGACACAGCTGGCGGTCTTGGAATGCTGTTTCGATAGCCCCCGCATACAGCGGGCCCACGCGTTCGTTGGTCACCAGCATGACCTGCTGGGTCTTGACCGCGCGTCCTAACAAGCTGTGGTCCGCCAGCAGACCCTGACCAATGAAAATCGGATAACCCCGCGCGCCTAATTCAACGTCTATCCTGATCACGTGGCTAGTCTCCGAATGGTCTGCACCACGTCAGCCAAGGTTTTGCTGCTGGTGTCGATGTTTACATGGGCTATTTCCCGATAAAAATCTACGCGCTGCGCCATGAGTTCGCTCAAGCGAGCGGCGCGGTCCTCGGTTTGCAGCAACGGCCGGTTGTGGTCATGCCGGGTCCGCGCCACCAGCAGTGGAATGGGCGCATGCAGGTATACCACCAACCCGCGTTCGCTCAGTACCCGCCGGTTGTCGGCATCGATGACCGCCCCCCCGCCGGTGGCCAGCACAATGGCAGGCTCGAGGGTGAGTTCTTCGATGAGGCGTTTTTCGCGAGCCCGGAAGCCGCTCTCGCTTTCAAGTTCGAAAATCAGCGGAATCGACGCGCCGGTGCGGCGCACCAGTTCCACATCGCAATCCAAGAAAGGCCGGCGTAGCGCGCGCGCCAGCCGTTTCCCTACGGTGGTCTTGCCGGCTCCCATGGGGCCAATCAAAAAAATTCTGTCGCTACTGGGTATCACAGGATCGATTGTTGCAGTTCGGCCCGACCGGCGCAAAAAAGAAGGCCCCGAGGGGCCTAATTTTTGCCTAGCCTAAGCTGAGGCGCTTATTTCTGCGAAATGGACAGGTTGTCTTTGAGGATTTTTGGCGTAACGAAAATCAGCAATTCCTGTTTTGAGTCTTTCGTCGAGGAACTTCTAAACAGGTGACCGAGATAGGGAATGTCGCCGAAAAAAGGCACCCGCGTGCTGCCGGATCTCTTTTCGGAGACGAAAATTCCGCCTAAAACCACGGTTTCACCGTTGTCCACCAGCACTTGGGTTTGCACTTGTTTGGTGTCGATGCTGGGTACATTGGCAACGGTTTTGCCCACCGAATCATCATTGACCCTGAGATCGAGGATAACCCGGTCATCGGGCGTAATTTGGGGGGTGACCTTGAGGCTCAGCACCGCCTTTTTGAAAGACACCGTGGTCGCGCCGCTGGAACTCGCTTCCTGATAGGGGATTTCGGTGCCCGACTCGATGATCGCTTCTTTCTGGTTGGCCGTAATGACCTGCGGACTCGCGATGACCTCACCGCGTCCTTCAGACTGCAAGGCAGAAAGCTCGAGTTGTAGCAAATAGCTGCCGACCTTCCCGATTGAGTAGCGAAAAGCGCCGGCCGGAGTGGCGACCGGCAGGTCGACGATGTAATTTTCCGCGCCGGCTGGCGTGCCGAAAGTGGTGACGCCGCCGGGATATTCGACGTCGCCAGGTTGGCCACCCCCGATGTCATTCACGCGGTCTTGGTTCAATTTCTTGCTGTAGCCGAAGCGCACACCCAGATCCCGGCTGAAATCCTCCGTCGCGATCACGATGCGCGACTCAATCAGCACTTGGCGAACCGGGATGTCGAGCGCCGTGAGAATTTTACGGATCTCGGAGAGATTCTCGCTGATGTCTTGCACGATCAAAGTGTTGGTGCGTTGATCCACCGTCACGTTACCGCGCTCAGAGAGCAAATTGTTTTCCTTGGCCTTCATGAGGTCGGCGATGTCCCCGGCCTTCGCGTAGTTTACTTGCACAAACTCGGTGCGCAGCGGTGCCAGTTCCTGCAGCTGCTTTTCCGACTCTAGTTCCAGCTTTTCACGGGCGGCGATTTCCTCCTGAGGCGCTACCATGATCACATTGCCGGTTTGCCGTTTGGCGAGACCCTTGGTTTTTAGGATCAGATCCATCGCCTGATCCCACGGCGTGTTTTTGAGGCGCAGCGTCACGTTGCCGCTGACGGTGTCGCTGGCGATGAGGTTAAAGCCCGTGAAATCGGCAATTAGCTGCAGCACTGCGCGCACTTCGATGTCTTGGAAATTTAGCGAGAGGCGCTCGCCCGTGTAGCCGAATTTCGCTTTTTTGGCCGTTTCTTCCTGATCTTTACTCACGGCCTTGAGTTCCAAGGTAAAGAGGTTGTCCGACTGGTAGGCCAAATGTTCGAATAACCCGCTCGGCGTCACCACCATGCGGGTGCCATTGCCGTGCTTGAAGGTGTCGACTTGCTTGGCGGGGGTGGCGAAATCGCTGACGTCGAGCTTGCGATCGAGCGTTGCGGGCAGCGCCGTGTCGACAAAGTCGACCACCAGTTTGCCGCCTTGCTCTTGAATGTTGATGCCTACGTTAGGATCGGAAAGATCCACTTGGATCTGTGCCTCGCCGTGGTCGCCGCGCCGGAAATCTACCGCTTTGACCCGTGCGCCCGCCGCCGTGCCGGGCATCGTGATGCCACCTGCGGCCGCATTCGCGGGCGCGGGCGCGGGCGTGGGCGCCGCGCTGCGGGCGATGGGCGCAGGCGCGCTGATATCAGCCGTGGAACCGGCGAGCAGCAGCTTGACGACATTGCCCTTCGTTTCGAGACTGTATGGCACCAATTCGGCTAGGTTAATCACCACCCGGGTGCGACCTTCCGCTTCAACCGCCGTCACGCTTTCGACTTTCCCGACCCCGATGGCCAACGAGCGCGCCTTGAGTTTCAGTGAGGTGTCGAGGAAATCCAATGCCACGCGCGCGGGCTTATCGATGGTGAAGCTCAGCGGGTCGGCGCTCGGCGGTGCCGACAGCGTCAGTTCGAGTTGCACGCGGTCGCCCGGGAGGGTGCGGTATTTGATGTCGTCCAAGGTGGCGGCCAGCGCGCCCAGTGCGCTCAAGCCGAGCAGTAAGGCCGCCGAAACGCTCCGCAGCACGCGCCTCCGCGGGGCGCTAAAGGCAGGCCACGTCTGGCGCGTTGCGAGATTATCTGTTGCAGCAGTCATTCTTGATTACCCCTTGCTGGGCTGTTCTACGGTTTTTCCGATAGCGCGAGGGACGCGTTGCGTTCCTCCCAGCGTCCGTCGGCGTCTTTCGTTATTTCGCGCAGTTCCAAGTGGTCCTCTTTTATATCGAGCACCTTGCCGTAGTTACGCCCAATGTAATTGCCCACCTGAACCCGATGCACCGTGCCAATGCTGTCTTTGATTATGCCCCACAGTTCAGCGGGATCTTGCAAAGTACCTACCATGCGCAGGCTGTCCAGCTCGAAAGCTTCCAGCTCTTCTTGATTATGGGCGGCGATCTCGTCGTTATATTTCTGTTGCTGCAGACCGCCGCCGCTGGCCGACGTGACTAACTTCCTGACTTGCTCTACCAACGGCGCGAAGGGGTCGCGTAGTTGTTTCTCCGCCGCCTGATAAAGGTAACGTTCGTAGGGTTTGAGCGCGGGTAGCTGCTCAATCGGCTTGGGTGGGCTGGCCAGCGTTTCCGTGACGTAACGCTGCAGGTCGCCCATGTCACGGTTAGTGCAGCCGGTGAGCCCGACGCAGCACACAAGGCCGAGGCCGATGGTGGTGGCGCGCGCCGACGCTGGGCTCATGGCGGCGCCTTCGCGGCGCGTGACTGTTCGGCCATTTCTTCTTCGGGGTCCATATAACGGTAGGTCTTAGCGGTGGTATCCAAGGAAAGCATCCCGTCCTTGCCTGCTGCTTTGATGTGAATGTTGTGACTCGTCACGATGCGGGGCAGGCCGGAGAGGCCGCTGATGAAGTTGCCAAATGCGTGGTAGTTGCCGACGACCTGGATTTCAATCGGCAGTTCCACGTAGAAATCCGACGGGTGTTCGGCGCCCGGCTTGAATAACTGGAACTCCAGTCCTGACGCCAGACCTTGCTGGGAAATGTCCACCAAGAGCGATGCCACTTCGGTTTTATTAGGGAGGCGCTTCAGCAGGTCGCCAAAGGTTTCTTTGATGTCTACCAGTTGGGCCTTGAGCGGAACCAGATTCGCGGCTTTTTTCTGTTTGAATTCGAAGGTCTGCTTGAAAGTGGCTTCTTTTTCTATCGTCGTGGCCAAACTGTCCTGCAGCGGACCGATGTCCTGCCAGTAGCCAAGACCAAGGATCAGCGCACATACGACTAGGGCAAACACGGCCTTTACCGGCAGCGGCCACGACCCGATGTTATCGAGGCTTAAATTGTTGAGGTCTGATAGTTTCATGACAGGTCGTCCCCCGGTGGGGGCGGTTGGTTGGGCGTGCGCTGTTGGAGCCGGAGGGTGAAATTGGCGACGCGTCGCCCCGATTCGTCCGCCGACTGGATAATTTCCAGCTGCGGCTCCGTCAGCCACGGGGATTTTTCGATGTTGCGCATAAAGCTCGACACTCGCGCGTTAGATTCGGCAACGCCTTTAATCTCGAACGAAGCCCCGGTTTGGGTAATTTCCGTGAGGTTGACGCCGTCCGGCAACGCGCCGACCAGTTCGTCCAAAATATGCACCACGAGCGGGCGGCTGGACTGCAGCCCCTCGATGGCTTTCGTGCGGGCCACCAAGCGTCGTTTTTCTTTTTCTAGTTCTTGAATCTCGGCAATTTGTTTATCGAGTTTCTGCGTTTCTGCCTGCAGAAAAGCATTGCGCTCGTTTTGGTAGGCGATGCGATCGGCGTACCCCAGGTGGACGGCGATCAACAGCGCGAGCGTCAGCCCCATGCTCACGCCGATGATGCTGAAATACTCAAGCCGGCGCTGGCGCTTGAGTTCGATCCGCCAGGGCAGCAGATTGATGCGTGCCACTAGTTAAAGCTCCTGAGGGCCAGTCCGGCGGCGATCATCAACGCAGGCGCATCGTTGAGGAGCGCTTGCGCACGCACGCGTGGTGCGGCGGTCATCTGCGAGAACGGATTGGCGATGCTGGTGGGCGTCTCGATGCGGCTTTGGACCAGCGTATCGATGCCGCTAATCGACGCGCAACCGCCCGCGATGACCACATGATCTACCGCCCCGGACTGATTGGCCGAGTAGAAAAACTGCAGGGCGCGGTTGATTTCCTGGGCCATGGATTCCATGAAGGGGCGTAAGACTTCCGGTTCGTAATTATCGGGCAGTCCGCCCTGACGTTTGGCGAGGCCGGCCTCCTCATAGGACAACCCATACCGGCGCTGAATTTCATCTGTGAGCAGCCGGCCACCAAAAAGTTGCTCACGGGTATAAATAATTTTTGAGTTTTCCAACACGCTGAGGGTCGAAGCCGTTGCCCCGACATCCATGACTGCCACGAGATGAGCGTGCGCCATGGATTCGTTCTGGCCCCCGAGTAAGCGCATGGCGCTCTCGAGCGCGAAGACTTCTACGTCCACCACTTTGGCCTGCAGCCCGCCGACTTCCAGCGCCGCAATTCGCACATCCACGTTGTCGCTGCGGGAGGCGGCCAGCAGTACGTCCACTTTGCCGGGCTCCTTCGCCGAAGGCCCGATCACGTAAAAATCGAGGCTAATTTCGTCTAAGGCGTAAGGGATGTATTGGTCTGCCTCGATTTGGATTTGCCCCTCCAGTTCATCCTCGCTGAGGTTGGCGGGCATCGAGATGATTTTGGTAATGACGGCCGATCCGGACACTGCACACGCGGCAAAGCGGTTGCGTGTCCCCGATTTTTTGACGGCGCGTCCGATGGCTTCGCCGACCAATTGGGGATCCGTGATAGTCTTTTCGATGACCGAGTTTGGCGGTAGGGGCTCCACTGCGTAGCTTTCCACGCGATAGCGATTGCCGGACTGCGCAAGTTCCAGCAATTTGACGGAAGTCGAGCTGATGTCGACCCCGAGAACAGCGACCTGTTTGCGTCGAAAAATTTCCACGAAACCACCAAATTTTCAAACAGTTAAAGCTCTTTCCCGCCAAACGGTCTCAGTATACGAAGCTGACTATAGTAAAAGTTGTTTCGGAAAACAAATTCTTTCGGCAAAAAAACGATAGGAAACGTTTGGTTAGTGGTTTTTTTTAAAGTGAGGAGGCTGCACATCTGGTGGCCCACCTAGCCCGAGAACCCAAGATGTTGCGTATTTCCTTTTATCTGCTGCTGACGTTTTCTATTCTCGCCACGACCACCACGGCGGGGCTGGTTTGGTGGCTGGTGCCGCAGTTGCCGGACACCAAAGGCCTGCGCGACGTGCAACTGCAAACACCCCTGACGGTCTACACCGCAGACGGCAGCCTGATCGCCGAGTTTGGCGAGAAGCGGCGCAAGCCGGTGACTATCGAAGAAGTGCCTTTAACGGTCAGGCAGGCTTTCCTCGCGGCCGAGGACGACCGTTTCTATGCGCACCCCGGGGTGGATTGGATCGCCATCGTGCGCGCCGGCGTCGATTTGCTCCAGTCGCATAAAAAACGCCAAGGAGGTAGCACGATCACGATGCAGGTCGCGCGTAATTTTTATCTTTCTCGGGAAAAAACCTTCGCTCGAAAGCTGCGCGAAATCATGCTGGCGATCAAAATTGAACAGGAACTGTCGAAGAACGAAATTCTGGAGCTGTACCTCAACAAAATTTTTCTCGGCCACCGTGCCTACGGCATCGGGGCGGCTGCCCAAGTCTATTACGGCGCTACGCTCGAACAGCTGACCCTGGCCGAGACGGCGATGATCGCCGCACTGCCGAAGGCGCCCTCGATCATCAACCCGATTTTTAATCCCACCGCCGCCCTGCGCCGGCGGGCGTATGTCCTGCGCCGGATGCTGGAACTTGGGTTTATCGATCAGACGCGTTTTGACAATGCGCTCGCCGCGCCGCAAACCGCCCGGCTGCACGGACAGCAAACCCAGACCAATGCGCCGTACCTCGCTGAAATGGTGCGCAGTTCGATGTTGACCATGTATGGCGATGCCGCCTATACGGGCGGCTATCGCGTGTACACCACCCTCCACAGCGAACTGCAGGCCGCGGCGGTCGTGGCTTTGCGTAAGGCGCTACTCGACTACGACCGTCGGCATGGTTATCGAGGTCCTGAAGCGCATGTCGACTGGCGCGCCGGCAACGAAACTCAGGCACCCGAACTCCTGCTGCCCTACCCCCCCATTGGAGGCCTAGAGGCCGCGCTGGTGGTCGCGCTGGAGGAGCGCGGCCTGCGCGCGCTCACCGCCGCGGGCGAGCACATTACGCTGGGCTGGGACGGGCTGGCGTGGGCCAGACCCTACCTCACCGAAGACTCGCGTGGCCCCGCACCCAAGCGCGCCGACGATATTCTAAAAGTGGGCGATGTCATCCGCTTGGCGTGGGCACCGGCGAGCGAACCAGCCAAGCCGGGCGATCCGCCTGCGCAATGGCGTCTGGCCCAAATCCCGGTGGTGGAGGGCGCGCTAGTCTCCCTGTCCTCGAACGATGGCGCCGTGCTCTGTCTAGTCGGGGGGTTCGACTTCGAAAAGAGCAAATTTAATCGGGTCGCGCAGGCGTTGCGCCAGCCCGGGTCTAACTTCAAACCGTTCATTTATTCGACCGCGCTCGACCACGGGTTCACCCCGGCCAGTTTCATCAACGACGCGCCGATAGTGTTTGACGCACCGGGTCTGGAAACCGCCTGGCGCCCGGAGAACTATTCGGGCACTTACTCTGGACCCACGCGCTTGCGGGAGGCGCTGGCCAATTCGCGTAATTTGGTGTCGATACGACTGATGCGGGAATTAGGCGTGGCCAAGGTCATCACTCACGCCAGTCATTTCGGTTTTGACCCCAAAGCCCTGCCCCATAACCTGTCGCTGTCGCTGGGTACCGGCGAAGTCACACCGCTGGCCCTCGCCACCGGGTATGCCGCGTTCTCCAACGGCGGCTTTTTAGTCACGCCGTACTTTATCCAGCGGGTTGAAACCAGCGACGGCAAAATTGTGCAAACCGCCGACCCCCTGCGCGCTTGCGAAGAATGCGCGCCGCCCGAGACCCTGGACGAGGAAGGCGAACCGCTGGATGTCGAGGCGCTGAAGGCCCAGACCACGGGTCGTACCGCACCCCGAGCCATCGATGCCCAAAACGCTTTCATGATGTATTCCATGCTGAAAGATGTGATCACCCGGGGCACAGGCCGGCGGGCGCTAGAGCTCAAGCGGCCGGATCTGGCCGGTAAAACCGGCACCACTAACGAGCAAAAAGACGCCTGGTTTTCCGGCTTTAACGGCCGCATCACGACTACCGCGTGGGTGGGTTTTGACAGCTCCGCGGCGCTTGGTAATCTGGAGACTGGCGCCCGCGCCGCGCTCCCCATGTGGATCGATTACATGCGGGTGGCGCTCAAAGATACGCCGGAGACCGAGCTTGTCGCACCCCCAGGCATTGTGACGGTGCGCGTCGATCCCGCGAGCGGGGCGTTGGTGGGCGTGGGCCAACGTAATGCCGTGGTGGAATCTTTCCGGGAGCGTGATGTGCCTCGCGCCACCACTGAGGCCAAGGGTACCGGTTCTGCAGAAACGCTTAACTCCGAGTCGGAACGGTTATTTTGATGGCAGTCACCCCCGCCCCGTGCAGTCACCGCTATGAGTAAAGCTGGGCACCGTCACGGCCGCGGCCGGCCAGCCCCCCCCCGCATGGAGGGCGGGCGACTCAAGCGCGAACTGGCGCAAATTGCCGCCCGCCTTTTGGCCGACGGCGAAGCCGACGACTTCGGCGCCGCCAAACGTAAAGCCGCGGCGTATCTCGGGGTGCGCGAGGGACGGGACCTGCCGGATAACCTCATGGTGCTGGCGGCCATTATTGAGCAACAACGTCTGTATGACGGACCGGCCTGCGCGGCACGCACCGAACATCTGCGCCAAAAGGCCCTCGAAGTCATGCAGTTTTTGGCGGTTTTCGAGCCTCGCTTAGTAGGGCCTGTGTTGTATGGCACGGCCTTCGAGCACACGCCCATTACGCTGCATTTATTCAGCGATGAGGCAGAGGACGTCGTGCGCACACTGCTCGGCATTAAAATTCCCTACCAGCTCGCGCAACAAAGCCGGCCGGTGGGGGGGCAGCGCACTGAGACCTATCCGGTGCTGCTCACCGCGCTGGGAGAAGTGGCGCTAGAGTTAGTGGTGATGCCACTTTTACGCTTGCGGCATCCGCCGCTCTCGCCCCTCGACGGGGCGGCCTATCGGCGACTCAACGCCAGCGCTCTGGCGGCCTTGCTGACGACTCCGGGTGCCGCCGCGGTGCTGCCGGAATTCGCCGAGCGTTTCCAGCAACCGCTCTGATGGACGACGCGGCGGTCTGTTTACAGGTGGCCATCATCGGCCCGGTGCGCGGGATATTTGACTATTCTGCGCCCGCCGGCAGCCCGCTCGCGGCCCTGACCGGTTGTCGGGTGCGCGCGCCGTTTGGGCGCCGCGAACGAGTTGGCGTGGTCGTGGGTGTGGCGCCCTCGCAGGTCCCCGCGCACCGTCTAAAACCCATCACCGCCCTGCTAGACCCGCTCCCGCTGCTGTCGCCGTCGCTGTTAGCGCTCGCGCGTTGGGCGGCAGATTATTATTGCCACCCGCTGGGCGATGCCCTCGGGGCGGCATTTCCGCTGGAACTACGTCGCGGCGAGCCGCCGCGCGACCCCAGCCAGCTGTGCTGGGTCCTGACGGCTGCGGGCGGCGCCCGTCTGGCCGAGGGCGCGCGCCTGGGTGTGCGCCAGCTCGCGCTGCTGCGTCTGGCGCAAGCCGCGCCCATCCTCGAGAGTGCGCTCGCCGCGCTCGCCTTTGACGCTCGGCGCGGCTTGCAGCAACTCGTCGCCAGGGGTTGGTGCGAGCAGGCTCGACTCGCGGGCATGGAGACTGACGATGCCACTCCGCGCGAAGCCTTCATGGCCTTGAATCCGGCGCAAAACACCGCCGTTGAAAGCATTTTGGCGGAACTTCAACGTTACTCAACGTGGCTGCTGCAAGGGGTGACGGGCAGCGGCAAGACGGAGGTTTACCTGCATCTGGCCCGGGCAGCGTCCGCGCTGGGTCGGCAAACGCTGGTGCTGATCCCCGAAATTGGTTTGTCCGAGCAACTCGTGCAGCGCTTCTATCGCCGTTTTGGCGGCGCGGCGGCGGTGCTGCATTCCGAGTTAAGCGACCGGGAGCGCGCCCTCGTGTGGGCGCGTTGTCGCCGCGGCAGTGTTCGCGTTCTTTTGGGCACCCGTTCTGCGGTGTGGGCGCAGCTGCCCGATCTGGGCCTGATTATTGTTGACGAAGAACACGATCCGTCCTTTAAGCAACAGGAGGGATTTCGTTACAACGCGCGCGATGTGGCCGTCGTGCGCGCGCGCAATGCCGACATCCCCGTCGTGCTGGGCTCCGCAACGCCCTCGCTGGAAAGCGAACTCAACGCCGCGCGCGGCAGGTATCGCCGAGTGTCCCTACCGCAGCGTGCGGCCGGCGCTGCCTGCCCAATTCTGCTGGGTCTTGATGTGCGCGGTTTGGTCCTGCTGGGCGGTCTGGGTGCGACCCTGTGCCGGGCCATGGACGAGTGCCTGGCGCGCGGCGAACAGGTCCTGCTGTTTCTGAATCGACGCGGCTATGCCCCGCTTTTGATGTGCCACGCTTGCGGTTGGATCGCGCGCTGCTCGCGCTGCGACGCCCGGCTGGTGGTGCATCGAGAAGCCGAGCGTTTGATCTGCCACCACTGCGACGCCGACCAAGCCCTGGCCCGGGTGCGCGATGCTTGCTGTGCGGACCAAGCGCTGATCACCCTAGGCCTCGGTACCGAACAGGTGGAGGATGCGCTGCGGCAGCGCTTCCCGGGCCGGCGCATTCTGCGCGTGGACCGCGATAGCATGCGCAAAAAGGGGCAGCTAGAGGCGGCCTATGGTGCCGTGCGAGCGCGCGAGGTGGACATTCTTTTGGGTACGCAGATGTTGTCAAAAGGGCACGATTTTCCGGAAGTGACGCTGGTGGGCGTGGTGGATGCCGACAGCCGCCTGTTTGCCACCGATTTTCGCGCCGCCGAGCGCTTTGCTCAAACGATCGTCCAAGTCGCGGGGCGTGCAGGGCGGGGTAGCAAGCCGGGCACGGTGCTGGTGCAGACCCACCACCCGGACAACCCGCTGCTGCAGAGCGCGCTTAAACACCACTACGACAGCTTTGTGAGCGCGGCTTTGGCTGAACGTGCCGAGGCCAGATTGCCACCCTACGCCGCCTTGGCAGTCGTGCGGGCCGAGAGCGCGAATCAGCAATTTCCCACCGAGTTTCTCACCGGACTAAAGCGCTTGCTGCACGCGCGGATCCCGGCCGAGGTGACCCTCGCGGGGCCCGTGCCAGCCCCCATGGAACGCAAAGCCGGCCGCTATCGGGCGGCCCTGCTGCTGAGTGCCGAGCGCCGCGCCGCGCTGGCGCTCGGCTTGCGGGAACTGCTGCCGGCGATCGAGCAACTGCCGCAGCGGACCCGGGTGCGTTGGCACATCGACGTTGACCCGCAGGAAGCGAGCTGAAGCCGGTGGCTAAGTCGGGGGCGATCGCCCGCCCACCGAGGGCTGCTGGCGTCGCCCTGTGCGGCGGCACTAGGGGGGCCTCCGAGGGGCGCTAGGGGGGCCTCCGAGGGGCGCTAGGGGGGCCTCCGAGGGGCGCTAGTCACCCTCGCGCGTTGCCGCCGGGCGCGAGGTGGCGGACCGCCCAAGCAGGCTAGCCCCGTGGGCGGGCCGTCGTGGTCGGGTTGAGCAGCGCGGGCTGCCTCGGGTTGGTCGGCAGGCTTTTTTTAGAGAATGTGCGCCGTCCCCGGCGAGCGGCGTGTAAAATGCCGGCCTTCCTGCAAGTGACAGCCCTCATTGAAAGACCAAATCCACGCCCTGCTGGCCAACCGAGTTCGGGCTCTAAGTGCGAGCGGTGCGCTGCCGCTGGGCGAACCCCCCCTTTTCGTGGTCGAGCCGCCGCGCAATCCGGCGCACGGCGATTTCAGCGCTAATCTTCCACTGGTCCTAGCCCGCGCCGCCAAACGCCCCCCGTTGGCCGTGGCAGCGCGGCTGCTGGAGGGTCTTCGGCTGCCAGACTTCGTGGCTAGCGTTGAAATTCTGCCGCCGGGTTTTATTAATTTTCGGCTCAAGCCTGCGGCGATCCTCGATGTGCTGCTCGACATCCTCCGGGGCGATGCGCGCTACGGGCAATCTGATGCTTGCGCGGGCCAGTCGCTCCAGATTGAGTTTGTGTCAGCCAATCCCACCGGCCCGCTGCATGTGGGACATGGCCGCGGTGCGGCCTACGGCAGCGCCTTGGCGCGCCTGCTGCGTGCGGTGGGCTGTGCCGTCCAGACCGAGTACTACGTCAACGACGCGGGCCGTCAGATGGACATCTTGGCGCTCAGCGTGTGGCTGCGGTATCTGGAGACTTTCGGTGCGGGTCCGGCGCTGCCCGATAACGCTTACCGGGGGGCTTACATCCGCGATATCGCCGGGGCGCTGCGCGACTTGCGTGGCGCACGTTTTGTGCCCGCGGATTCGGTGTGCCTGCCCGAAAACGCGGAGCCTGAAGCTCGCCTCGATGGGGCAATTGCACGCTGCCGCGAAGTCCTCGGCGAGACTGACTACAGCGAGATCCATCGCCACGCTTGTGCGGCCATTCTGGCGGGCATTCGCGCGGACCTCGCAGCGTTCGGTGTGCACTTCGACCGTTGGTATTCCGAGCGCGACCTCATCGGCAGCGGGCAATTGGCGAGCGCGCTGGCGGACTTACGACAGCGTGGGTTTATCACCGACCGCGACGGCGCCCAGTGGTTCACCTCAAGCCGGTTCGGCGACGAGAAAGATCGGGTCGTGGTGCGCGAAAACGGCGCGGCAACCTATTTCGCCACCGACATCGCCTACCACACCGAAAAAATGGCTCGTGGCTACTCCGGCCTCATCAATATTTGGGGTGCCGACCATCACGGCTATATCCCCCGGATCAAGGCGGCTCTGAGCGCTTTGGGACTGGACCCCGAACGTTTGCAGGTGCTGCTAGTGCAGTTCGCCACGCTCTATCGCCAAGGGGAACGCGTGCAGATGTCCACGCGCTCGGGCGAATTTGTCACCCTCCGCGAACTGCTAGAGGAGGTGGGTCCGGACGCCGGTCGTTTTTTTTATCTGATGCGCCGTTCAGAGCAGCATCTCGACTTCGACCTCGACCTCGCCAAGTCACAGAGTCAGGACAATCCGGTCTATTACCTGCAATACGCCCATGCCCGGATCTGCAGTGTGCTGCGCCAGGTCCAACAGCAGCAGCTAGATTTCGACGAGCCACGCGGGTTGCGCGAGCGCGCGCTTCTCTGCGAGAAGAAGGAACAGGCGCTGGCGACGCTGGCGGGGCGCTATCCGCAGGTCGTTGCGAGTGCGGCGTCCGAACGGGAGCCGCACCAGGTAGCAAACTACCTGCGCGAGCTCGCGATGGAATTTCACGGGTATTACAACGCCCACAAAATATTGATCCCAGACGCCGCGCTACGCGATGCGCGGTTGGTGTTATGCCAAGCCGTGCGTATCGTGTTGCGCAACGGTCTCGATTTACTGGGGGTTGCGGCCCCCGAGGAAATGTAATGGCACGCGATGAGCGGCGGCGTGAACGCCAAGCACCAGCCGGTCGCCCGTTGGGCAGCTGGATCACCTTTGTCTCCGGCCTGCTGCTGGGATTAACGGTCGCGGTGGTCGTTTATTTCGCGCTGATCGGACGGGTCCCGCAGCCCCAACCGTCAACAGCGGCGGCCCTCGCGCCACCCAATAACGCGCACGAGGCGGCGCAAAAAGCTGCCGCGGAGGCGGTTCCTGCGCCGGTGGAGCCAGATGCCGCCGCACGGCCGGCCGCAGCGCCCAAACCGGACTTCGGTTTTTACAAATTTTTGCCCGGCACCGAAGTCAAGGTGCCGGACAGTGAGCTCACCAACCAGAACCCACCGGCTCGCCCCGCCGAACCCAATGTGACGTTCCTCTTACAGGTAGGTTCCTATCAGAAATTTGAAGAAGCCGACCAAGCCAAAGCGCAGCTCGCCCTGCAGGGTGTTTCCGCGGCAATTCAACGCGTGGTGATTAACGGGCACGACGTTTGGTACCGCGTGCATGTCGGGCCGCTCAAAACCATGCCCGAAGTTCAGGCGATGCGGGCCCGGCTGCTCGAGAGCGGGGCACGGGTGGTGGTGCTCAAACTGGGCGGCAGCGAGCCGTAAAGCCGGTGCATGGGTGCGCCAACCCGTTCGACAGTCGGCAGGAAATTGAGGCGCGCTGGCACAACCCCGCCGGCGCTGTTCGTCGCCACAGGATCTCCCACGCCCACGGCGAGCGTGTTTTTGCAAGTGGGCTGGCCTTTTTTATGCACAATGTCGAGGCGCTCCGGCCAGATAAAACCCGACTTAGCGAAAAAGCCTCTTTTTTTTCGTAGAAATGATGTTCAAATAATTGATTTTAAATAACTTGTTAGATTTCGCGCAAAATATGACCATTCTGTCTCAATGCGCTCGTCAGATAGCCCCAGACGGCGGTCCAACCCATTTTATTCACAGACTTACCCACAAGATTTGTGGATAAGTTTTCATCGCCGTGAGGGTGCCGTCAGGAGTCGATGGGCGCCGCAGTGCTGGACTCAACGCGGGGCGCGTGGCGGGAAGAAAATTGGGCGCTTGCGCCAGCAACTGCCGCCGAGCGGCGGTTGCGCCGGTTAAATGGAGCGGGTGATGGGAATCGAACCCACGCTATCAGCTTGGGAAGCTGAAGTTCTGCCATTGAACTACACCCGCCGGGGAGTCCCGATTCTAGCCACTTCATCGCGTGCGTTAAAGCCCGTTGTGGCGCCCGCCATCATTCAAGGCCCGGCGCGCAACGGCGTGCTCGCGCCCGGCGCCGTGTGGGTGGCACCCGAGCAACCGGTGCTTGATAATGCGCTCGCAACTAAAGACTGCGAATAACCGTTTAAACCTCACTCAGCTCACGATTGTGACAGGTAGACAACCGAATGACCGTGAAGTGCCCGCTGGTCGTAGTGGTCGACGATGCCGCCGCAGTGAGGTCTTTTTTCGTCCGCGCCGCCGCGCAATTGCCGGTAAATCTGCTGGTTTTCGCCTCCGCGGCGGACGCCATGCCCCTGCTCGCAGAACAACGTCCCGACCTGCTTTTCCTGGACATCATCATGCCGGATAAGGATGGCCTCACGTTTTTGCAAGAACTCCGCACGACAAGCCTGCACCACGATACGGCGGTGATTATCATCAGTTCGAAGGACTACGCGCAGGACCGCCAGACGGCCACCGACCTCGGGGTTAAAGAATTCGTACCCAAACCGATGACCGCCCAAGTGGTCCGGGAAAAAATCGCTCAATATGCGGGCCTGCCGCCCCGCAATGCGGCATGAACCCTAACTATCTGCGGTTTTGGGGGGTCCGTGGCTCTCATGCGGCACCCCATGCCAGCCACATCGGCACGGGTGGTAACACGTCCTGCGTGGAGATACAGGCCGCGGGCCACCTGCTGGTGTGCGATGGGGGCACGGGTCTCATCCCACTGGGAGAGCGTCTGGCGGCGCAGAGCGAGTTGCGCGAATTGCTGGTGATCTTCACCCACTACCACTGGGACCACATCTGTGGGTTGCCTTTTTTTGTGCCGGCCTTTCTGCCGGACTGGAAGATCAGGTTTTTCGGACCCGGCCAGACCGCGGCCGACATCAACCGACATATTTCCAACCAAATGAAAGCACCCTATTTCCCGGTGGAGACCGAAACTTGGATGGCGGACATTGAATACTTGACGCCGGCGGCGGCGGGTCTACAGCACGGCCCGATGCACATCCGCTATCAAAGCGTGCATCACCCGGGTGTCACCTATGGCTACCGAATTACCATCGGCACCCACAGCATCGTGTATGCATCGGACAACGAGGTCGATTACCTCAGTTCGTCGATCGCGCGGCGCGCCAGCGAGTTCACGCCGGATGAAACGGTCGAGATGCGCGACATCGCCGACGAAGAACGGCGCGCTGACCTCGATTTCGTGCGCGGCGCAGATATCCTCATTCACGACGCTCAGTACACGCGCGCCGACTACGAGCGCAAGCGCGGCTGGGGCCATTCCTGCTACATCGACACCGTCAATTTTGCGATCGACGCCGGGGTGAAAACGCTGTACCTGTTCCACCACGATCCGAGCTACGACGATGAGCAAGTGGCGGCTATCCACCGGGAGTCTCTCAAGATTATTCATGACCGAAATGCAACGCTGAACTGCAAGGTCGCCCGCGAAGGAATGGTCGTCGAGTTCTGACCCAGGATGAATATCATTGTGAATGGCACGCCGCAGTCCGTTAGCGCCAACAGCACCCTGAGCGAACTGCTGGGATTGTTGGAGATTCGGGGTAGGATTGCGGTGGAAATCAACGGCGAACTACTGCCCAAACACCTGTTCTCCACGCAGGTATTGCAGCCCGGCGAGTGCGTTGAAATCGTCCGCGCCATCGGCGGCGGCTAGGCGCCAAATCTGTCAATGCTTACGTTCGCAGGCCCATCATGAGCTCACCAAACCTTGCGCCCTCCGATCCATTCACCATCGCGGGCATCACCTACCCATCTCGCCTGCTGGTGGGCACCGGGAAATATCGCGACCTCGAGGAAACGCGCTTAGCGATCCAAGCCAGCGGAGCCAATATCGTTACCGTTGCCGTGCGTCGCACTAACCTTGGCCAGCAGGCGGGGGAGCCTAATTTGCTCGATGTCATCGACCCCGCGCACTACACCATTTTGCCCAACACCGCCGGTTGCTACGACGCCGCGTCCGCGGTGCGCACTTGCCGACTGGCACGTGAGCTGCTGGATGGTCATCGACTCGTTAAATTAGAAGTGCTGGCAGACCAGCGCACGCTCTACCCCAACGTCATCGAAACCCTCGCCGCCGCCGAAACTTTGGTCGCCGAGGGCTTTGAGGTGATGGTCTACACGAGCGACGACCCCATTTTGGCGAAACGGCTCGAGGCCATCGGCTGTGTGGCCATCATGCCGTTGGCTGCGCCCATCGGATCGGGTCTGGGGATCCAGAACCGTTACACCTTGCGCGAAATTATCGAGCAGGCCCGGGTGCCGGTCATTGTGGATGCGGGGGTGGGTACGGCCTCGGACGCGAGTATTGCAATGGAGCTAGGCTGCGATGCGGTCCTCATGAACACCGCGATCGCCGAGGCGACGCTCCCCGTGGTCATGGCGCAAGCAATGGATTTGGCCGTGCGCTCGGGACGGTTGGCGTTTATGGCTGGGCGCATGCCCCGCCGAACGCACGCCTCGGCTTCCTCACCGATCGATGGCCGGTTTCACGCCTAAAGTCACGAGCCGGCAGTTCTCTGGATGAATACCGAACCGCCCAAGCACCGCGTGGTGCGCAGTTTTGTTCGTCGCGAAGGGCGCATCACCCAGGGGCAACGGCGGGCATTGCAAGCGCAATTGCCCCAGCGCGAGTGGCCCACCGGTACGCCGCGGCCGGCGGACGTGACCGGCAGGTGGGCACCCCTGAGCTTGGAAATTGGGGCCGGCGACGGCGAAAACATGGCGGGCGTCGCGCTCGCGCGGCCCACGGAAGACTTCATCGCCTGTGAGGTTCACGGCCCAGGCGTCGGTCATTTGTTGTTACGCGCGCAGACCTTGGGGCTTACCAATCTGTGGGTCGCGCAGCGCGATGTGAATGAACTGCTGGCCGGCCTGCCCAGCGCTGCCCTAAGTTCGGTCTACCTGTTTTTCCCGGACCCTTGGCCCAAGAAACGCCAACAGAAGCGACGCTTGTTTCAGGCCGAACTCCTGCAGGCCTTGGCGCGCACGCTAGCCCGTCACGGCTGCGTTTTTGTGGCCACCGACTGTGCTGATTACGCGCGTTGGATGCTGGCGCAAATTGCCGCCGCCCCCGGCTGGTATAACTTGGCGGGTGCCGGGTTGTGCGCCCCGCGGCTGCAGCGGCGAGCGGTTACCAAGTTCGAGCGCAAAGCGGTACGCGAAGGCTGGCCGATTTTCGATTTCGTGATCGCACCGCGCTAAGACCCCTCGCCCGTGCACCGCTCGTTTAACTCGTCGAGCCGGTCGACTGCGGGAAAATCTGGGTACTCGCGCGCACTGCCGGTGCTGCTCGGACGGGTAATGCCGTAGGACTCCGAGATGCCCCACGCGCGCGCCGCGCGGAGCACCGTGAGGTTATCGTCGACGAAAATCGAACTGGCAGGGTCAAAACCCACCTTGGCCACGAACGCAGGCCAGAAAGCCGGATGCTCTTTGGGCAGGCCGTAGTCGTGGGAACTGTGCACCGCGCTGAAATACGGGCCCAGGCCGGTTTTCGCCAGCTTCAGCCGCAGGCTGCGAGGGTGCGCGTTGGTGGCGAGTACGGCCGGGATGCCGCAGGACTGTAGGTGGGTCAGGAACGCCTGGGTGCCCGGACGCACGCCGATGAGGCCAGCTTGCTCGGCCTCTATTTCGTGCAGGGACAGCCCAAAGACCTCGCTCCAGTGGTCCAGACAATACCAACGCAAGGTGCCGCGCTCGCGCGCGAGGGTGTCGGCTACCCGCTGCTTCGCTTGCGCCAGCGAGGTGCCGTCGCGGGTGGCGAGTCGCCCCGGCAGGGCGTAATTCCACACCTGATCGTCAAAGTGGAGATCGAGCAACGTGCCATCCATATCGAGCAGGACGGTGGAGACTTTGAACGGGCGGTGGTGCATGGCGGCCTCAAAACAAAAGTCACCCCTCACCGGCTAGCAGGCATCGAGGGGGAGGTCGATGGTCCCGGCCTGTCCGCTGTGGGGCTAGCGGCTGGGGTGACGCCGCCGCCTAAGCGGTGCGTGCGAGCGTGCTGAGCAGGCCTTAGCAGGGCTGCGAGCGGCCTAATTATGGCACTACGGACCCCCGGAAAGCAGGCCGCTGGCGGGCCCACTGGGCTGGTCTGACCACCGGCGGGCAGTGCTGGAGCCGCTGCGTGCGCCAGCGGACTGCGCCGTGCTTAGGGTTGGGCGGTGCGTGGCGCTGAAATTTTCTGCGCTTGTTGGAGGACCACGACGCGGCCCGCCACTTCCTCGCGCGCGGCCGGGGTGAGTCTGGGTAGCAGTCCTGCCAAGCGCTCGGCCGATTCGTGGTCTCCCGCTTGCGCCGCCAGCGTATACCAGGCCGCTGCTTGCGTCCGGTCTTGGCTGACCCCCACGCCAGATTCGTACAGTTGGCCCAGCTGCCGCTGCCCTTTGGTGTAGCCCTGTTGGGCCGCCTGCGCCAGCCAGAAGTGACCTTCCTCCGAGTCGGTGGGGGTTGCGGTGCCGGTGAGATACAAGGTGCCTAAGGCCGCCTGTGCTTCGGCGTTGCCGCTTTCCGCTAGGCGGCGAAAGAGGGCAAACGCGTGCTTGGCGCGCGCCGGGTCTTTGAGGTATTGAAGGTCTACTTTGGCCAGTACCAACGCGGCATCCGGGTGCGACTCGGCGATAGCTGCCAGTAGGTCCACGGCCCGCGCTTCGTCAGCCCGCACGCCTTTGCCTTCCAAGAGCAGCAGCGCCAAGTTGAATTTGGCCTCCTTTAGCCCTTGTTTGGCGGCCTCCTCAAACCAGTGGGCCGCGACCTGCGGGTTGCCGGTGAGGCCGGTGCCGTGGAAATAGAGCGTGGCCAAATAAAACTGCGCCTCCGGGTCGCCGAGGACCGCAGATTTTTCTAGCCAACCCGCAGCGGTCACGGGGTCCGCCGGCGTCCCGTAGCCCCGCAGGTAGAGCATGCCCATGTTGTACATCGCCCCCCGCAGGCCTTGCGCGGCCGCGAGTTCAAACCAGTGGCGCGCGGCGAGCGGGTCTTTGGCGACCCCCTTGCCGCGCAGCAACAGCACCCCAAAATTATTTTGGGCAACGGCCTCCCCCGCCCGCGCGCCAAGCTCGAAAGTCTTGGCTGCCCCGGCGTAATCGCCGCTCGCCAGTTGCGCTGCCGTGTCCTGCGCGCTGGCGAGCGTGAGGTGGAGCAGCGCGGCCAGCGCCCAGGCCAGTGCGCTCAGGGGGGGGGACTCGCGGCGGGTAGATACTTTGCAAAACATGTTGGCCTGCAGGACAGTTGGGGCTGCGTGCTAAAAGTGGCGGCTCGGCGACGCTTTTCTGTGGTCCGGCCAACTCATGGACTTGCCTTTGGGCCGGTAATACCATTCCAGCGGGTTGGGCCGCACGGGGTCTTTGCAGCGTCGCATCGGGTCTTGCCAGCGCGTCTGGCCCTGTCGCCAACGGCAGGATAGGGGCAATTTTATAACACTGAGCGCGCCCGTGGTGACAGAAAAACACCCTGCCGCGCCACCGCCGCAGGCCAGCTTCTGCGGTACTTCGGTGCGATTTGCCGCCCCTGCGTTGCCCGCGCCACCGTGCCCAACGCCCCTGCTGGGGGCGCTGCGTAGGCTCAGCACAGGTGCGAACCTCACGCGCCCGGCCGCGGCGGCGAGCGCCAAGCGTGGAGTGAGGCATGAAAAAGCGCTAGACCGATGGTAAAAATTCTCCCGTGCGTGGCCGCGGCCCGGCCGCGGCCACGCGGTAGGCTGACGACCGTCGCCCGCGGCGGCGGGCGCCTATGATGCCGCATTTCCCGGTGCACGGCGCTGGCTTGGGACTGCGGCGACCCTATCTCGCTGCGTTCGGCGAGGCGCCCCCCGTGGGCGTGGATTTTCTGGAAATTGCGCCCGAGAACTGGTTGGACGCGGACGCTCGGCAGCGGCGCGCGCTCGCGCACATCGCCGAGCGCGTGCCGTTAGTTTGCCATGGCTTATTGCTCAATCTAGGCGGCGTCGATCCTCTGGACCTCGCGTTTCTGCGCCGCCTCAAGCCGTTTCTGGACCGCCACAACGTGCGTTGCTACGGCGACCATCTGAGCTTTTGCGGTGAGGCGGGACTCCTCTATGAACTGTTGCCCATGCCCTTCACGACGGAGGCCGTGGCGCACTTGGCGCGGCGAATTCGCGTCGTGCAGGATCTCCTGGAGCGGCGCATTGCCGTGGAAAACCCCAGTTACTACTGCACCCTTGCCAACGACCTCACGGAATCTGAATTTCTCAACGCGGTCTTGGTGCAAGCCGACTGTGACTTGCTGCTGGATCTCAATAATCTCTACGTCAACAGCTGCAATCACCGCTACGAGGCAGGCGATTTTTTGCGTAGTTTGCCCGCCAAGCGGATCGCCTATGGGCATGTCGCCGGACATCAGCGGGCCGCCGACGGCCTGCTGATCGACACGCATGGCGCGGCAGTAAGCCGCGCGGTGTGGCAGTTATTGCGGCAGGCCTACGCGCATTTTGGCGTTTTTCCGACCCTGCTGGAGCGCGACGAGAACCTCCCGGCGCTCGGAGAATTGCTGGTCGAAATTGAGCAACTGCGGGTCATTCAGCGTGGATTGGTGACCCCCGACTAGTTCCCGGCTGGCGGTTTGACGCCCAGCGCCTCCAGCACGCGTAGGGTCCCACCCCCGCCCGTGAGGAAATCGCCCGACCGCAGCCGTCGCCCGGTGCGCGACCACCGCGGCACGCCCACCCCGACCCCCGTGCGCGCCGGCCCCCTGCTCGCCGCAGCGGCGCGTCTACCGGCGGTACCGCCCACGCGCCCACCGGCGGTGGCGCTACCGGCGGTGGCGCTAGGAGAACTCGCCAACAGCGCACGCTGGATCCGCACGCCCAATTGCGCAGAAATTCTCCCGGCGAGCAAGGGCGTGTGTCATCATCCCACGAACCCTAATCCTAGCGAGCAGCCAGCGGGCCTCGCCACGATACTGGGGTCTAACCTACCAGCAGAATCTAAGGCCAAGATGCCAGAACCAACTCGATTAGCCTTGGGCGAGCGGCCGACGTTTTCATTCGAATCCTATTTGCCAGCGAGCTTACAGAGGCTCCGGCGTCCGGCGGCAAGGCTCATCGACGCCCTGTTGGGGCTGAAAGAACTCACCACCCGCTACCACTCCTTACCGCCAGCCGACAACGTGGCCGACTTCGTGAGTATGGCCCTGCGCGAACTCAATATTCGCCCCGAGTTCGACCCTGATCACCTCGCCCGCATCCCCCGCAGCGGGCCCTGCGTGATTGTGGCTAACCACCCGCATGGTGGCCCCGACGGCTTGCTGCTGATGGATTTGCTGCTGCGCGTGCGCCCGGATGTCCGCTTCGTCGCCAATCACTTTCTGGCCGGCTTCATGGAACTGCGCTCCTTGCTGCTGCAGGTGGACCCGTTCGGCGGTGGCCGTGCCGCCCGCTACAACGTGGGCGCCGTGCGCGCCGCGCGCCGCTGGCTGGAACAAGGCGGCCTGCTGGTCATGTTTCCCGGCGGGGAAGTCTCTAGCCTGAAATGGTCGACCCGGCGCGTGATGGATCCCGAATGGACGCCCGGGGTTGCCCGGCTGCTGCGAAAAAGTGCGGCGCCGGCGCTGCCGATCTACATCGAAGGACGCAACAGCCTGCTGTTTCAGGTCGGCGGCTTGCTGAACCCGCGCCTGCGAACGGCCCTGCTGGTGCGCGAAATGTTGAAACCGCGCACGGTGCGTTTGCGCGTCGGACGCCCGTTGGCGCCCTCGGTGCTCGCCGAGATTGGCGACGATGAGACCGCCGCCCAATATCTGCAATACAAAACCTATCTGCTGCCGGTGGCGGAGCGCCTGGGGCGGCCCATCCTGCCCGCGCCGGCGGCACCCCTCACGCCCGGCGCACCCATCGCACCGGCGCTGCCCAGCGCGCAGATGGCGGCGGAAGTGGCCAATTTGCCGCCCGAGCAGTTGCTGCACGCCCACGCTCAGCAGGAAATCTGGTATTTCACCGGTCGCGAGTGCCCCGCCTTATTAAACGAGATTGGCCGGCTGCGAGAACTCACCTTCCGCGGCATCGGCGAAGGCACCGGCAAGCCTAGCGATATAGACGAATACGACCGGTACTATCAGCACATGTTTCTGTGGGACAAAACCGAGCAGCAAATCATCGGCGGCTACCGCATGGGCCCCAGCGACCTCATCCTGGCCTCCCACGGGGCACGTGGCCTGTATACCCACTCGCTGTTTCGAATGTCCGACCGCCTCATCGCAAAGCTGCGCCACGGGGTTGAGCTAGGCCGCTCTTTCGTGCGCCAAGAACATCAGCGTAGCTTCACGGCACTGCTCATGCTGTGGCGTGGCATCGGCTCGTATGTGGTGAAAAATCCCCGTTACCGCTATCTGTTTGGGCCGGTGAGCATCAGCAATGATTACCATCCCCTATCCCAGCAGATCCTCATTTCCATGTTGAAACGCCACAAGCTGGATGCCGAGGGCGCCAGCGAAGTTCGCCCGCGCCATCCCTTCCGTCTGCGCGAAAGCGAACTGCCGCCGTTTGACGCCATGGACGATGCCGACTCGCGCGTACTGGCAGACCTCATTGGGACCTTAGAAGAAGATGAAAAAGGCGTGCCGGTGTTGTTACGTCAATATCTGAAACTGGGCGGCCGGATGCTGGGCTTCAACGTGGACCCGGCGTTCAATAACGTGGTGGACAGCCTGCTGATCGTCGATCTAATGAAGTCAGAACCCGCCATCCTCGCTAAGTATTTCGGCGAGGCCGGCACTAAATCGCTACGCGCTTTCCACGGTTTCGAGACCCCCGTCAGCAGCACGGACTAGGCTGAAAATGCGCCGCGGCGGCGTGGTCAGGTTGTGCGCTTTCCGGATTGAAATCAATGCTGTAGAGTCTAAAAAACTGCCCTCTTCACCCCCGTGAGCGCTGCCTTTTCGCCATGCAAAAAATTCACAAACTGTTGGTAGCCAACCGCGGCGAAATAGCCATTCGCGTGATGCGCGCAGCCGCCGAACTGGAAATCGAAACGGTGGCGATTTACTCGCAGGAAGACCGTTTTTCACTGCATCGTTTTAAGGGCGATGAGGCTTATTTAGTCGGCAAGGGCAAAACGCCCGTGCAGGCCTATCTCGACGGCGAGGACATCATTCGCATCGGGCGGGAGGCGGGGGTAGATGCCATCCACCCGGGCTACGGATTTTTATCCGAACGGCCCGAGTTCGCCGAGGCCTGTGCGGACGCCGGCATTATTTTTATTGGCCCACCGCCCGACGTCATGCGCACGCTGGGCAATAAAGTGGCGGCGCGGCGCCTGGCCAAGCGTTGCGGCGTGGCGGTGATGCCCGCAACGGGCCCGCTGCCCGACGATCCCGCAGAGATCTCCCGGCTCGCTGCGAGCGTGGGTTATCCCTTGATGCTCAAAGCCTCTTGGGGCGGCGGCGGGCGCGGCATGCGGGTCATCGAAGACGCCGCCTCGCTGCTGGAACTGGTGAGCTTGGGTCGCCGCGAAGCCGAGCAAGCGTTCGGCAACGGCGAGGTTTATCTCGAGAAACTCATCCGCCGCGCGCGCCACGTGGAAGTGCAAATCATCGGCGACGCGCACGGCAACATCGTGCATTTATTCGACCGCGACTGTACGGTTCAACGCCGCAACCAGAAAGTAGTCGAGCGTGCGCCGTCCCTGTTTTTGGATGAACTTGGGCGCGCGGTGGTGTGCGAATCAGCGGTGCGTCTGTGTCGTGCGGCGGGTTATCAAAATGCCGGCACGGTGGAGTTCTTACAGAACGCAGACACCAGCGAGGTCTATTTCATCGAGGTGAATCCGCGCATTCAAGTGGAGCACACGGTCACCGAAGAATTGACCGGCATCGATATCGTAAAGGCGCAGGTCCGCATCGCTCAGGGGGGACAGATCGGGGCTCCCGAGAGCGGCGTGCCGGCGCAAGAACAGATCCGCCGCAACGGTTACAGCATGCAGTGTCGGATTACCACCGAGGATCCGGAAAATAATTTCATCCCCGATTACGGCACCATTACGGCCTACCGTAGCCCGGCTGGTTTTGGCATTCGGCTAGACGCAGGCACCGCCTATAGCGGGGCTCAGATCACGCGTTATTACGATTCCCTGTTGGTGAAGGTCACGGCGTGGGGTACTACGCCTGAAGAAACCAACGCCCGAATGTTGCGCGCGCTGCGCGAATTCCGGGTGCGCGGGGTAGTGACCAATCTGCGTTTCCTCGAGCATCTGTTGATGCACCCCGATTTCGCCGCCGCCCGTTATTGCACGACTTTCATCGACACCACCCCGGAACTCTTCGACTTCGAGCACCGCCATGATTACGGAACCCCGTTGCTCGGTTATCTGGGCGAGGTGATCGTCAACGGGAACGCGGCCGTGAAGGGCCGGCCGCGGCCCAGCGTGCTCGCAACCCCCGAGCCACCTGAAGTCCCGCGTGGCGTGCCGCCGGCCGGCACCCGCCAGCTGCTCGAAGCCTTGGGCCCGCGCAAGTTCGCCGATTGGATGCTCAGCGAGCGTCGGGCGCTGGTGACCGACACGACTTTTCGCGACGCCCACCAATCGCTGCTAGCCACCCGGATGCGCAGTTTCGACATGTTGGCCGTGGCCCCGGCGTATGCCCGCCGGCTGCCCACGCTTTTTTCGGTGGAATGTTGGGGTGGGGCAACTTTCGATGTGGCCATGCGCTTTCTCAAGGAATGCCCGTGGCAACGTCTGCGCGGAATGCGGCAAGGCCTGCCCAACGTACTGCTGCAAATGTTGCTGCGGGCCTCGAATGCGGTGGGCTACACCAATTATCCCGATAACGTGGTGGAGTTTTTTGTCCGGCAGGCAGCGAACGAAGGCGTTGATCTGTTCCGGATCTTCGATTCCCTGAATTGGGTAGAGAACATGCGGGTGGCGATCGATGCGGTGCTTGCCACCGGCAAGCTGGCCGAGGCCGCTATTTGTTATACCGGGAACTTAAGCGACCCCACGTGCACGAAATACGACCTGCGTTATTACGTGAAGCTCGCGAAGGAACTGGAACAAGCCGGCGCCCACATTATCGGCATCAAAGATATGGCGGGGCTTTGCCGCCCGGCGGCGGCGCGCGCTTTAGTGCTCGCCCTGAAACAGGAAATTGCGCTGCCGGTGCACTTCCACACGCATGACACCAGTGGGATCGCCGCCGCCAGCGTGCTGGCCGCAGTGGACGCGGGGGTCGATGCCTTCGATGCGGCGATGGATTCCATGAGCGGGCTTACCTCGCAGCCTAATCTGGGCTCGCTCGTCGAGGCGTTGCGCTACGGCGAGCGCGACACCGAACTCGACCCCAACGCCATCCGCGAGCTCTCCAGCTACTGGGAGCAGGTCCGCGCGAGCTATGCGGCGTTCGAAAGCGGCATCCGTGCCGGCGCCTCAGAGGTCTACGTCCACGGCATGCCGGGTGGGCAATACACCAACCTGCGTGAGCAAGCGCTGTCGCTGGGGATCGCCGCGCCGCGCTGGCCAGAGGTTGCCCACGCCTATGCGGATGTCAACGCAATGTTTGGTGACATCATCAAAGTGACCCCGAGCTCTAAAGTAGTCGGCGATATGGCGCTCATGATGGTCACCAGCGGCCTGACCCGCGCAGAAGTGGAAAGCCCCTCGGTAGACGTTGCCTTTCCCGAATCCGTGGTGTCTTTTTTTCGCGGCGATTTAGGCCAACCCTACGCTGGATTCCCCCCCGAACTGCAGGCGAAGGTACTGGCTGGCCAGCCGGCGCTGGTCGGGCGTCCGGGGGCGGTGTTGCCGGCGGTTGATCTGGCGGCCGCGCGACAGGTTGTTGAGTCACGGGTCGAGCGGCCGGTGAGCGACGCCGAATTGGCGTCCTACCTCATGTACCCGAAGGTTTTTATCGACTACGCCCAAACCCAGCGTTTGTTTGGCGATCTCACCGGCCTGCCCACCACGGCGTTTTTTTACGGCATGGTGGTTGGGCAGGAAATGAACATCACGATGGGGCGGGGTAAAAGCCAGATCGTGCGCTATCTGGGGAGCAGCGACCCCCACGATGACAACCACCGCACGGTGTTTTTTGAACTCAACGGGCAGCCGCGCTCGATCAAGGTCGGCGATGGCGCGAGCGCACAATTACGCCCGCCGCAGCCTAAAGCGGAGCGCGACAACCTCCGCCATTTGGGCGCTCCCATGCCGGGAATCATTACTCAGATTATGGTCAAAGTGGGCGATAAGCTGGCCCGCGGTGATGCGCTGATGACCTTGGAAGCGATGAAAATGCAAACAGCGATCCGGGCCGAGGCCGACGGCACGCTCGTGGCGCTATCGGTACATCTGGGGCAACAGGTGGACGCCAAGGATTTGCTGGCGGTGGTGGAACCCATCTAGACGCGACGGGCTAGCCGCCCAGCAGCGCGCGCAATTTCGCCAGTTCTTCTCTCGCCTCAAGGACTATTTTTAGGTGCCCGTTCGCGGTGAAGTCTTCCGGCGGTAGGGTTTGCAACACCGCCGCACCGTCGGGTGGGATGGGCTGGGCCCACGGAAACCGTTTACGGGGTTCGTGCCAATGGGCGAGGAGCAAGATTTCGCTTATCCCCAGTTTGGTAGTGGCCGGTCGCGACCACTGCTCGGCCACGATGGCCAGCGCCGTCAGGCTCTCGGGTAATCGCCAGGCGCGCAGCACCAACCCGGTCACTTCCGGGCGCAGGTCTTGGAGCGCCGCTTGGAGCGTTGCGTCGGTGTTGAAAATTTGCGGGAAGGCGTCCAGTTGCGACACCAGCACCAACACCCCGATATCGTGCAGCAAGCCGGTGAGCAGGGCTTGTTCGGGCGTGCCGACCCCTAAACGTTTGGACAGCACAAAGCAGAGCGCCGCAATGTTGGCGCTATGGGTCCACGCCGCACGCATCAAGGCGGTGCAGCGCGGGTCTGAGGTTCTGAACAGATTGCGAACCATCTGCGCCAGGATAAAATCCCGGGTAGTCTCCACACCCATGCGGGTCACTGCCGCGGTGACCTCCGTGATCGGCGCGGCGCCCGCATAGACTGCGCTATTGGCCGCGCGCAGACAGTAACTCGCCAATGCAGGGTCCGCGAGAATGATGCGCGCCACCGCGTCGGCGCCTTTTAAGGGGTCCGCGGCGGCCGCGCGGATGCGTAGTGCGACGTCCGGCAGGGTGGGTAGCACCAAGCGCTCCTCCCGCAGCGCCTGATAAATTGAAAACAGCAGTTCGTTGTCCACCGTATCCTCGCCGGCGGCGGCCTCACTCACCTGAATGCCTTCGCGCGGGATGGCCCTACGTTGGGACGCCAGCAGCGAGGCCGGCAATTTGACGTAGCGCAGCGCGCTCAGCGCCTGCGCGTGAACCCGCGCCTTGGGGTGCGTGGAAAGCGGGTGCAGCGCCTCGATGGTCCCCGCGCTGATGTCGAAGGAGTCGCCCTGGGAATCGCTGATACGCACCGTCCCGGCCAGCAAATAAAACAACCAGTCGTCGTCTGGTCCACGGCGAAACAGCGGGCCGCCGACCCGCGTGAATTCTACGTCGATGTGTTGGGTTAAGCCCTCAAACTCGGCGTCGCTGAGATGCCGCAGAGGCAATAACCCGCGCAGGTGTACAAGATCGGTATCGGTCTGGGTGGGCATCGGTGGTGCTGTGTGAGGTGGCGGGCTTAGTGTTGGTGATTACCCGCGCGGCCCAAGATCCGGTCACCCACGTAAGGGTTGGTGCGGCGCTCGTGTCCAAAGGTCGAGGTAGGTCCATGACCCGGCACAAAAGTCACCTCATCGCCCCACGGCCACAGGCGTTGGGTGATGGAATGCAGCAGGGTCGCATGGTCGCCGCGCGGCAGATCTGTGCGGCCCACCGAGCCTTGAAACAGCACGTCGCCCACGAAGGCAACCCGTTGGCTAGGCTCGAAGAACACCACATGCCCCGGGGTGTGGCCGGGACAGTGGGCAACGTTCAAGACCAAATCGCCGACCGTGACGGTATCGTCTTGCGCCAGCCACCGGTCGGGTGCGAAGACCTCGGCGGGCGCAAACCCGTAGGTTTTACCCTGCTCGGGGAGGCGGTCAATCCAGAATTGGTCCTCGCGATGCGGCCCTTCGCTGGGTACGCCGAGTTCGCGGGCTAGCTTGGCGGTGGCGCCTGCGTGATCGATGTGGGCGTGGGTGATCAGTAGTTTTTCAACCGTGACGCCGGCTTGATTGGCCGCCGCCAAGACCGCTGCGGTGTCGCCGCCGGGATCCACGATGGCGCCGCGGAGGGTGGCCGGACACCACAATAGCGAACAGTTTTGCTGAAACCTCGTGACCGGGGTAATAACGACCTGCACTGGCGGCTTGCCCTGTCTTGCTGTGTTGGGAAATCTGAGTGTAGCGGAAAATATGCGCTGGCCTCCATGTGGCCAGCGTTTCTGTCCCGACCGGCGGTGCTACACTCGGCGACCGAATACCCATCCCGACCTGCGCTGCACCAAGGCGCTTCAGCACCCTGACCGATGGTAGCCAATGAGCAAGGACCAGCAGAATTTTGTTGTGCGAGCTGAAAAGGCGTTTGAGTTTCGCCATGTGATCTCGCATCCGTGGAACCCGGGCACGGTGGTGCCGGGCACCAACCTCGACCAGCTGACGGGACTCACCCGCAGTCGGATCCGGTTGGTTCGCTTGGGACCAGGCAAAGTAGCCTCGCTCTATCACTCGCAGCACTGCGAAGAAGAATGGATTTATGTGCTGCAAGGCCAGGGCAGCGTGGAGATTGAAGAAACGCAATATCCGTTGGGGCCGGGTGATTTCGTCGGTTTCTCGGCGCCAACCACCCCGCATCAGTTGCGCAATCCCTCTAAAAAAAGTCTGCTGTGTTTGATGGGTGGCAGTCGGACCGAAGTGGATATGGCGGAGTTTCCGCGCGATGGCAAGCGCATGCTGCGTCGCGGCGACAGTATGGAGGTGTACGACACCGCTGATGCTGAAGAAGCGGGGCCGACCAATATGGACGAGCAGCTGCTCAGAAACCTGCGCAAGCGGCCGCCCCAACCGTAACGTTAGAGACTTAAAGGTGCCCGATATGAGCATTGCCCGATATGAGCATTGAAGTAGGCGCAGCGGCCCCCTCGTTTAAACTAGCGGACGCGCACGGCGAGCAGGTAGCGCTCGCGGATTTTAAAGGCCGCGACGTCATCGTTTATTTTTATCCCAAGGACGACACCCCGGGTTGCACTAAGCAAGCCTGTGGCTTTCGCGATAATTGGGCGGCGTTAGCGAAAAAAGGCGTGGTGGTCATCGGCATCTCGGCCGATGACGCGGCCTCGCACACGAAGTTTGCTGAGAAATATCAATTACCGTTCATTCTGCTCTCGGATCCGGCGCGCAAAGTCATGGCCGCCTATGGCGCCTATGGCGAGAAACTGCTGTACGGCAAGAAAGTGACGGGCGTCATTCGTTCGACGGTGTGGGTGGACAC
>SHZJ01000053.1 GCA_009692365.1 Gammaproteobacteria bacterium | reverse complement strand
GATGAGCAGGTCATCGGTGGCGCTGCTGGCACCCTCGAGGAGCAGTTCTTGATCATCTTTGAGGTAGTGCAGCTGGGCCGCGATCTGACCGGGCGCGAGCAACGCGGTGACGGCGTAGCGGTACAGCGCGCGCTGTACCTCGGCCCCGCCGCGCAGCACGCAAGCCCGGCCGCCGGGCGGGCTGTCGCCCGTTTTATAGTCGGTGAGCAGCGCCTTGGTCGCACCGCCTGGGAGGTCGCTGAGGTCGAGGCGATCGATCTTGCCGCGGATGAGGACATTTAAACCGGGGATGCTCACGGCTTGGGCTGGGTTCCAGGGCAAGTCTGGCGCATTGAGCTTGCGCGCATCGCCGAAGCTGACGTCGGTCCAACGCCGTACGGGCGGCACCGACGCGAGGGTTGTCAGCAGGGGCTGCAGTCCCGTGCGCGCCAGGGCTGCGGCCTGTTTTTGGACGAGCCGCCACCACCCGAGGGCCGGAATGGGGTGGTCGTATTCCCACTGCGCGAAGGTTTGTGCTAGCGCCCCTTGCAGCGCCGCCTCGAGGGCGGTCTCGTCGCTTGCGCTGCCGAGTCCGGCCACGGCGATTTCCAAGACCCGATGTGTCAGCGTACCCAGCTCGTTGGCCGGCAGCTCGCGCGCGTCCTCGCGATCGCGCGGTGCCTGCCAGCCCAGCCCATATTTCCAGACGTAGCCGGGCAAATCTCTGAGCAGATGGACGAGTGCGGTGGCAGACAGCGGGCGCTGCAGGGCGCGCTCGATCGAGGGGTGCGCGGCGCTCAGTAGGCCGTCGTGCGGGGTGAGGCTGGCGCGTTGCCAGTTGCGCCAGCACTCGTGCGCGTGGTGGCCCCGCGGCGAGCGTTTAAATTCTGCGGGCCGCGCCAGCGCGCGATCTGCCGGGGTGGCGGCATGTGGCGGCACCCGCCCCCGGTCCAAGATGGTGACCGGCCAGCTGCCTAACAGGTGGCTTTGACCCGTTTGCTGGCCGCTTTCATCGCGGCGACTAAAAGACAGCACCACCGCCCGCTCGCCGCGCTGGCACAGGGTGGTGAAATCGCGGGTGTCGCGTTCGCGCAGGCTGACGGGGTCTAGCCGTAGCGGGTCCAGCATGTGCGCGGGCAGCAGCGGGTCTTCTCTTTGCGGGCGTGGCCACGCGGCGTTAGTGAGCCCCAGCAAGCGCAACCAGGGACGCGGACTGGCGGCCAGCGCGTCGGTAGTTCCCCACAGGACGGCGGCGCCGAATGGGGTGTCGTCTGGTACCCGTAGGCGGGCGAGTGCGAGGTGGATGCCCGCAATCCCCGCTTGCTGCAGCGCGCGTTCCCACACGGCGAGGGCCTGACCGCTCAGCAGCAGCGGGCCGAGCTTGGCCGCCGCGGTGGGTCCTTGGGCGAGCTCGCGGAGGATGTCCAGCACGCCCGGGACGAACGCCGGCGGCGCTTGGGCGTCCCGCCCGCCGCCAAGGTGGGCGGCCCAGTCCTCCCACCGCTCCAAGGGTAGTTCGCTGGGCAGACTTTCATGCCAAGTGCGGGGCAGGGCCGCGAGGCGGGGCGACTGCCCGGCCAGGAGACTGAACAGCCGGCGCACACGGGACCGGCTTAAGCCGGCGAGCAAAACTTCGGCCAGCGCGGCGGCGCTCTGCCCCGCGCGCGTGGCCAGCGCCGGGTGGCCGTGCACAAACGCCAGCGGCACGCCGGAGGCGTGCGCGAGCACGGCAAAATAGTCGTCCCACGGCGCGGGCACGGGCGCGCAGAAGGCAATGTCTTGGGGCGCCGCCCGGCCGTTGGCGATGAGTTCGCGCGCCCAACGCAAGGCTTCCAGCGCCTCATGGGACGGCGAGGCGCAAGACTCGACTGTGGGCTGGACAGCCGGCGCAGACCCCCTCGCAGCCCCGCAGCGGCGAATTTCAATGTGTGTCGCGGCCAGCCAGGTTGGGATCTGCGCGTGGCCGACTTCCCACACGACCGGCAGCTGCTGGGCTAAGGCTGTGAGCAACACGCGCCACACGGGATCGATGTCTGGCACGCCTTTCAGGGTGATGGAACCGAGCAGCGCGGCGGCGGCGTGGACCCGCCCTAGCGCGGCCTGCGCCAGCGCCGGCGGCGGGCGGCTGCGCGGGCTTAAGCCTGCTAGCAAGGCGAGTTCCACGCCCTGGAGGGCGTGCAGTCGCCGCACGGTGACTTCACTGGCAGTCTGGCGGAGGAGTTCAGCCAATCTGAGATCAGCCAGCCAGAGCTTGTTGAGGGTTAGTGTCAGGGTGTGGGGGAAACCGGGAAAGTGCCGCAGGGGTTCTAGGTCGCCAAGCTCGACGGCGCGCTCGCTGATGAGTGCCTGCAACCGCGCCAGTACCTCGCCGTGCGTGGCGGGCGCGAGCCGGCCACCGGCCAAGCGCGCCGCGACCTGCGGCATCGAGAGAATTTGACAGCCGTGCAGTTGGCCACGCGCCGCCTGCAGCAGGAGGGTTTGCCGCGCCACTGGGCCGTGCACTAGCCACGTTTGGCGTCCCGTCATCAGGCCTCCTAGCGAACCGCAGTGAGGCGCAGTATGCGGGAGGCGCAGGCTCACCGGGTGAGCCTAATGGGACACGGATGTTCCGGTGACGTGCGCGGGGCAGTTGATTTTTTTCTTTCAGTTCCCGGGCGAACAGCCACCGGCAATCCACCGCGTGCCGCCGCAACAAGCGCACCATGGTCACTGCGTTGTGCTGCCCGGCGCGCCGGGATCTGAACCTGCTGGAACGGCGCGACGCCCTGGCTGAGCGCCGCTGCGACACGGGCCGTGGGGTCTGTTTTTTTGGCGAGCAGCCGAAGCTGCGCGAAATCTTCGCCGCCGATTGCCGCGACCGCGTGGTGCACCCGGTGCCGGTGAGCTACCGGGAGAAGATCAGGGGACGGGTGTTCAGCCATGACGCCGACGCCTGCCGCAAGGGCAAAGGTGGGCCTGCGACGGTGGCGCGCCAGGTACTCAATCGCCAGGCCGCGGCCAAGGGCAGGCGCCGCCACGGGACCTCCGCCACTACTTCATGAGCATCGCGCGGAATGGGCGGCTCGAGGACGCCGCGGCAGCGCGCTGGCTCACCGCAAAGCGGGTGTGCCACTACTGCCGGCACAAGCCGGTGAGCAAGGGCGATGAGCGTCTGATCGAGCGCCGGCCACCGCACAAGACCCTGTTGCGCGCCCCGCCGGATAGGGGCCTGCCGGCTGGCCACCTCAACGGTCAGTTCTTCGTCAACGTCGAGCTGAACGCGCTGGAGCAGTTCGTGCGGCATGACCTGAGGTGCCGCCGGTATCTGCGTTTTCGCGACGACTTTGTGCTGCTGGCGCAGGCGCCAGCGGCAGTCGCGCGAGTGGCAGGAACGCATCGCCGATGTCCTCGCCGGACGTCTCGCGCTGCAACTCAACCCGAGCCGCGAGCGCCTGCGGCCGGTGGCCGAGGAGGTGGACTTTCTGGGCTACCTCGTGCGGCCGGGGCACCGGCTGGTGCGCCGGCGGTGGTCGGGCATTTGCGCGCGGCGCGGTCGAGGGACGAGGGACGGTTGGTGCGCAATTCGACTCGGTCGCCAACGCCAATCGCGTGCTGGATAAATTGACCGAGCTGGCGGCAAGCCTTGCCAAATTCCCGGCGCGCGGCACTTATCCCAAGGCGTTGCTAAGCCTCGGCGTCAAGGAGTAGAGGCCAGGGACCTGAGTTTGCAATCCCAAGAACTCGGTGCGCGCCGCTTGACCCTCGGGACTTGGATTGGCTGGCTCAATCGGTTTCGCTAAAGCGCAGGTGCGTTGCGAGCCTAAGGATGAGATTCGACTTCTCGGCTTCCGTGAGCCTGGCGTTGGCATTTATGAAGTCTCGACAGGGTTTGCCGCCTTGCTGCGAGTTGGCGTGACGACCGCACGGCGCAAGGTTTCCGCTGGGGTGTCCATAGCCGTTTAGTTGCCCATCGTTGACAAGGTTCTCAAGGTGATCCCAAGTCGGCGCCAACCCCTTGCCGTAGACGCCGGAAAGTTGTTTTAGGTTTTTCTGTCCGCACGCGTCGAGTGCGGCCTCAATCTTCTCCTGGTCGTATTCGTCCGCCGGCGCCAGGGCACCAGCAAACGCCTGGGCAACGGTAGTCTTTCGCGTCGAGAAGATGGAGTACGGTGCCAGCTGCGAGCGAATACTTGTGGGCGCCAGGCGGGACTGGCGAACCTACGAGTGCGCGGGCGGCGCGGCTTTTCGCGCCGCGCCGCTCGACTGTCGGGCTGGGCGTCATTCGTTGCAGAACGTTTGGTTCCCGATGATTTGGCAGCTCGATCCAGCGGACTTGCATAGCTGGTTGCCACTGCGCTGCGAGGAACTGCCATCAGAGTTACAGCGCGGATTGCCGATCTGCTGGGATGATGATCCCTCCGAGCCGAATGTTTGGTTACCAAGCGGTTGAACCGAAACGCCATCCTCACAGAACATTGGGCTTCCAATGTGTGGGCAAGCTCTCGCCTGAGCACCTGTCAGCTGTCGAGCTCCAGATTGCCCGCCCGGAATGCGAAATCGGTTGGCGCGGCGCTGCTGTTGAACTTGGCGCGCAAGGCGGTAAACCGGACCTTCTCCACCGCGGTCAGTGATGGGTCACGGGCTAGGCCCTTTAGGCCAATTTCGGCGCCTGCCGAAGCTACACCAAGGGATCCGAAAGTTGCCCCAATTCGGCAACCATCGTTTGCGGCGCAGATTGTGTGACCGCCAATGCATGGCTTTTGGTCTGAACTGCCAGGTCGCTACAGGAGACTGCCAGCGCGATGGGCGATGCGATTTACCTTAAAAAATAGCTGTTTTCAAGGGTCATCAGGATCTGCTCCGAAGTCCTGTTGTGGCCAATAGGTGGGGACGGTTACGCAGGTATGGCAAGGAAATCCACCGCGCCGATGAGCGGCCCCGAAGTGCGCAGCGCGGCGGCGTCCGCGCCATTGGCGGGTTGGGTGGCATGCGCTATTTTCTCCGCCATCGGCTGGCGGCGAGCACGACCGAGGTTTGTAGCCCTCGCTCGGGGATTCGACCAATACTGCCGCAGCAGGGCGTTCTTTTGGTCGTCTGAGACCACGCGAGGCGGTGTCCCGGCTTGTGGGTAAGCGGAATGTCGGTTAAGCCGGCAGCAGCCGATCGTCGAACTGGCTAGCGAAGCGATTCAGTGCTGCTTGGCAGTTCCTGATCGGCGCTGTCCATTTTTGACGGGTGTTATTTGGCGTCAGATAAAACCACTTGCTCACGGCGTTGTCGGTCGGAACCGAGGCGCCGGCTGTGCTGACTTTGCGCAAGCTCATATTGCTCGACTCGATGGCGTTGGTGGTGTAAATCACTGGGCGGATTTCCGGCGGATCGTCAAAGAACGGGGTTATTCGCGCCCAGTTCCGCCGGCAAGACCGGCTGATGGACTGGTACTGCGCCGCCCAGTTGGCTTCAAAGTCAGTCAGCTGTTGCGCGGCGAGTTCGATGGTCGTGGCGGTGTAAATTAGCGTCAGACCCGCGGCCACTCCATTGCGCGCTTGCCAGCCACCGCAGTTCAGGCTGTGACGCAGCATGTGCCCGCTACACAGTTGCACGCAGGCCTTTGGGGAGACCGTTAGGATCGCCTCGGGAAAGCCTTTTAGTCCGTCGACACCGGCGATGAAAATATCCTGCACGCTCCGGTTCTTCAGCTCCGTGACCACCTGATGCCCGCGCTTGGCACCTTGGGTTTGGGCAAGCCACAACCCGAGCACTTCCTGGGAGAAGCCGAATCGAGGGTGGTCGACGCGCGCACCTCGAAGTCCCGCCCCAACGAAGGCGAGCTGACGCTCGACACCCGCGCGCGCACGCTGGACGGCCCGGCGCTCTGCAGCTAGCGCCGCAATCCGCTGGTCGACACCCGCGCCGGCCAGTCGCCGTACGCGGCCGCGGGGTAGTCGGTGAGGGCAGCGGGGATCTGAACGGCCGCGAAGCTCCGCCGGGCAATCGCCAAATGCATGCCGGTGCGGCCCCGCCCACAAGTCCTGTGCGAGGCCGGCGCCTCGCCTGTAGGAGCCGCGCGGTCGCGCCGCGATAGTCCACGTTGCAATCATCAAACCCATCGTGGCCGAGCGACCCCGCCGGGAAGGATTGCCGGGTCACCGTCCCCGCTGTTGTTGCTTTGGGGGCTGTAATGTTATTAAATAACATTTAAAGATCGCCCTTGCGGGCGATTTCAGCCTTGCGTCAGCCAACCGGAGTGCCCCCATGCGACCACTGCTTTCATCCCTAGCCCTCGCCGCCTGCTGCCTGCAAAGCCCCGCGTTGTTCGCGCAGCACGCGCATGAGCACGGTGTGGCCCATCTGCAAATCGCGGTCGAACGCGGCACGGTGGAGGCAAGTTTCGATCTGCCCGGAGACGACCTGCTGGGCTTTGAGCAGGCGCCGGCCACCGACGCACAAAAAGCCGCCGCCGCCGCCGCCGGCGAGCGGCTGAAAGACGCTGCCGCCATCCTCAGCCTGAGCCCGGCGGCGCAGTGCACGGTCGCTGAAGCCAGTTTTGAGGCCGAAACGCCCGAGGCCGGTGCCGAACATGTGGACTTCGTTGCGCACTACCGCTTTACCTGCGCCACGCCGGCGGCATTGACCGGTTTCACCACCGGCCTGTTCAAGGCCTTCCCCTCCATTGGCGAACTGGCCGTGCAAAGTCAGGCGCCGCAGGGCGTGCGTGAACAGAAACTCGCGGCAGGCAACCCGGAATACCGCTTCTGAACGCGCCCCAGTCCACCGCGCCGGTGTTCAGCGCGCGCGAGCTGCGCTTTCGCTGGCAGCCCGCCACACCGCTGGTGCTGGATATTCCTGTCTTCGATCTAAAGCCCGCTGAACGGGTGTTTCTGGCCGGGCCCAGCGGGACCGGCAAAACCAGCCTGCTCTCTGTCCTGAGCGGCATTGCGCGGGCGACGGCAGGCTCCGCCCGGCTGCTCGGGCAGGAATTGGTCGGCATGTCGGGCGCGGCGCGCGACCGTCTGCGGGCGGAACAACTCGGGATCATCTTCCAGCTGTTCAATCTCGTGCCCTATCTCTCGGCGCTGGAGAACGTGATGCTCGGCTGCCAGTTTTCGGCTGCCCGGCGTGCAACAGTCGCCGCCGGCGGCGAAACCGCCGCCGAGGCCGCACGACGCCTGCTGACGCGGCTCGGTCTGTCCGAGGCGGTGGTCGGGCAACGCGCGGCGGTCGAGCTTTCCGTGGGCCAGCAGCAGCGGGTCGCGGCGGCGCGGGCGCTGATCGGCCGGCCCGCGCTGGTGGTCGCCGACGAGCCGACCTCGGCGCTCGACAGCGCGCTGCGCGACGAGTTTCTGGGACTCTTGTTACAGGAATGCGCCGCCGCCGGCAGCGCGCTGCTGTTGGTCAGTCACGACCGGGCCATGGCGCCGCAGTTCGACCGGGTGGTGGAACTGTCGGCAATCAACCGGGCGAGCGCGTGAGGGCGAAGTCGCGAAATCGGGGACACACCCCGTTGCCCCGGGCATGAACATCCTCCGCCTGGCGGCCAAAAGCGTCTGGAACCGGCGCCTCACCGCGACGCTGGTGGTGCTCTCGATCGCCATCGGGGTGTCCCTGCTGCTGGGCGTGGAGCGGCTGCGGGTGCAGGCGCGGACCAGTTTTGCGCAGACGCTGAGCGGTACGGACCTCATCGTTGGGGCACGCGGCGGGGCGATCAACCTGCTGCTCTACAGCGTGTTCCGCATTGGCGACGCCACCAACAACGTCAGCTGGCGCACCGCCGAGGCCATCGCCGCTTGGCCGGATGTGGCGTGGACGGTGCCGCTGTCGCTGGGCGACTCGCACCGCGGCTATCGCGTGCTCGGCACCACCACCGCTTACTTCGAGCATTACCAGTACGGCCAGCGTCAAGCGCTGCAGTTTGCCGCCGGCGCGCCATTTGCCGAGCTGTTCGATGCCGTGCTGGGCGCGGAGGTCGCGGCGCAGCTGGGCGATCGCCTCGGCAGCGAGATCACGCTCGCCCATGGCGCCGGCAAGGTCAGCTTCGTGCAGCACGCCGACAAGCCCTTCAAGGTGGTCGGCATCCTCGCCCCGACCGGCACGCCGGTGGACCGCACGGTGCACGTCAGCCTGCAGGGCATCGAGGCGGTGCATGTGGACTGGCTGGGCGGCGCGCCGCTGCCGGGGCACGGCAAGACCGCCGAACAGGTGAAAGCGATGACGCTGACGCCCAAGACCGTTACCGCGGTGCTGGTCGGGTTGCAATCGAAACTCCGCGTGTTCAACGTGCAGCGCGCCAGCAACGACTACCGCGACGAGCCGCTGCTCGCCATCCTGCCCGCGCTCACCACCCAGCAGCTCTGGGATTTGCTGAGCGTGGGCGAACGGGCGCTGCTTGCGATCTCCGCACTCGCGGTGGTCTGCGGACTGCTGGTCATGCTGACCGCACTCATCACCGGCATGAACGAGCGGCGCCGCGAAATGGCCATCCTGCGTGCGCTGGGCGCACGGCCCGCGCAGGTGTTTCTGCTGCTGGTGGGTGAGGCGCTGCTGCTGACTAGTTGCGGGATACTGGCCGGCGTGCTGCTGCTGCAGGTGGCGCTGGGCCTGGCCCTGCCGCTGCTCGGCGGGCAACTGGGGCTGACAATTGCGGCCTGGCCGCCGTCGCCGCGCGAACTTGCCATGCTGGCCGGCGTGTTGCTGGCCGGCGTGCTGGGCGGTGCGTTACCGGCGCTGCGCGTTTATCGTCGCTCGCTGGCCGATGGCCTGACACTCAGAATCTGAAAGGCTTTTCCCATGCGTGTGTTATCGATCCTCTGCGCCGCCCTGCTGTTGCCCGGGGTGGCCCTGGCCGAGCCCGAAATCCCCGAGCTGTCCTGGGACGATCTGGTGCCCTCGGACTACCGGCCCGAGAACCTGCTGGGGAATCTCGATCTCTCCACCCTGACCGACGCCGACCCGCGCGCTCAGGAGACCATGGAGAAGCTGAAAAAGCGCTGGGAAGACGCCCCGGTGGTCAAAACTTTCACCGGTCAGCGCGTACGCCTGCCGGGCTTCGCCATTCCGCTGGAAACCGATACCACGACTGCGAAGTCGTTCATTCTGGTGCCGTACTACGGCGCGTGTATCCACGTGCCGCCGCCGCCGTCGAATCAAATCGTGCTGGTGAATGCGCCGGGTGGCGTCAACATCAAGGAAGCATTCGAGACCGTGATGGTGGACGGCACGCTGAGAGCCGAAGCCGCGCGCACCGACGTTGGCCATGCTGGCTACACGCTGACCGCGCTCAAGGTGACGCCCTACAAGGAGTAGGGCACGAGTTCCCGCCGCCGGAAAGTCGCAAAACTCTGCGGCTGGCGCAGGCGGTTCCGGCCGCTCCTACCCGCAGCGGCGAGCGCCGCTTTTGTCGGCGCCGCGCGCGCGCCGCGATACTCCGCGGCGCAATCGTCAAACTCCTCGGGGCCGCTCCGGCCCCTCCTTGCGAGAACCGCTAACGCCGGGCAAGTCGCCAGAATCCCCGGTGGCTTGAGCCGACGCCCGCCACGCGCCGCGCCCACGCCCTGCCAGCAGCGACAGAATCGAGCGACGCCAAGCTGGCGCGGGCGGCTGGCTTCTCGTTACACGCCGCAGTGGCAAGCGAGGGGCATGAGCGCGAGCAGCTGGCACGGCGGTGTCGCGATCTCACGCGCCCGGCGGTTTGGCCCGAGCGTCTGTCGTTAACGGCGCAGGGCAATACTCGTTACCGTCGCAAAACACCCTACCGCGACGGCACCACGCAGGTCGTGTTTGAGCCGCTCGACTTTATCGCCCGGCTTGCCGCGCTGGCGCCGACGCCGCGGGTCAACCTCACGCGTTACCACGGGCTCTTGGCGCCGAATCATCGGCAGCGTGAACCAGTCGCGCCGGCCTAGCGTGGCCGGCGCGGTGTCGCGCCAGCCGAGGAGCCCACGCCCGCACCCCACCTCTCGATGATGTGGGCGCCACGGTTGCGGCGGGTGTTCAAGAGCGCAATCGAGACCGGCGAATACGGCGGCGGTGCGGTGAAGGTGGCCGCTCCTGCGTAGCCTGCGCGCGCGGCATGCGTGCTGCCCTGCCCCGCCTCGCGAGCATCGAAGAGCCCCGCCGTGGTCAACCAGATGGTGGCGCAACTCGCGCGGCGTGACGCCGCCCCGACGCCCGCCTTCAGACCCTGCGCGCGTGTGCCGCCGCCAAGGGCATTACCGGGCCAGGCTGACGGTACTGCCCCAATTGTCAGGCCGGGACGCAAAGCTGGGCTGCCACCGGCGTGGGGCCACTCGTGCCCGCTGGTCTAAGCGGGTCTCAGCGGTCGAAATTTTCGGTGGGAGAATACCCGGCGCCGCGAGAGTCCAGTGAAATGTCAGGGTAGGGGACCACCACCCAGCGTGCTCGTTGCGGTTGCAGCATTCGAACTCAACGACAGCGGGGATCGAGTGCTCGATTTCGGCGAAGAGGGCGCTTATCTTTCCTAATACGCCCGCCTCAGCGATGACCTCTTGACGCAGTTGGCCCTCCTCCCCGATCAACTCCGCGTGCGCCGCGGATCGGCCTTTGAATACGACTCGTACCGCCAAGGGCCGATCCGCTACGCTAGCTGCCAGCCGCCGCTCGATCGCGTGCTCAGCCACGTGGTGGTCAACGCCGTGGGTATACGCGGACGCTCGCCAGCGACTCCCAAACCCTGAAGGCTCGCCACCGAGCGCAACGCGCTGCCTATCCGCCGAGTCTCAGCTTGGGTCTCCACCGTGCCTTGAGGTGGCTGCACGGGGCCGAACTGTTGGCTGTCGGCAACCTCGACGCCAGTTTTATTTTTGGGGATTGCGTTCAACGGCGCCGTATGCGACCCCGTTGCGCGCGGCGCCGGACGCGCGTGAAGCCCACCCCTTCGGCGAGTTTCTGCGCACGCTGGTGTCGCTAGACCACACGCACCGGATCGCGCAGAGGGTGTGGCACGCATACCCGGGCAGTATTCGGCTGCTAGCGGACAAGCAGGACCTTTTTCCAGCCTATTGGCGTTATCGCCACGACCAACTCCCGGCGGCTGAGTGGCGCGAGCCAGTTACGCCGGCTAAACGCGAGACGCTGCCGGCACTGGCACGCGGTGAGACGGTGCGCTTACGGCAGATGGTGCGCCAGCGCGCCTAGACCCGGCGCAACCAACTGCGGCACGGCGGCGCGATCTGGAGTGGTCGCGTGAATCGCTCGCGGGTGCGGGACTGCACGCGTTTCGGGGCCAAGCTGGTGCCTATCGTTATCGACCTCATGATGGACAACCCGCACCACGATTGGGGTCCCGTGACCTACCCTGTGGACGCTAGCGACGCGCTGGCAAATGCCTGCGGCGCCGGCAACCCGGTGGTGCGGCGCACCTCGGGCGAACGACCCGCCCAGCGGGTCCTGGTGCAGGGACTAGGCCACCGCTCAGCGGCAATTTGCGCTTGCCGCGTGGGCTGACGCCGGTCGGCGTCGACCCGCCGCGGGCCATGTGGTTAGCTAGCCAGCCCCGCTGGGGCGCTGCAGCCGGCACGGGTGCGCGTGGGACACTCCCCCGAAGGGCGCGTCCAAACTGGTTGGGTTAGCGCGGCTTAAGGAATAGGATAACTGACCGAGCCAAGAGGGCGGTAAGTCAACGCTAACCATGATGGTAGGCGAAGTTTGGGAGCATTGAGTGTGCTGGGTAATCCCCCGTCCGACCGCGACGCTGCCGGTCCGCCGCGCCGCGCCCTCAGCCCGGCGCGGGCATTACAGCCCCTGAGGATGCGGCTCGCCAGTGTCTAATCTCACTGCCATCCCGGAGCCGCTGTCGCCTTGGCGCACTGCTCGTCGCTATAGGCGTGACGACCCCACCGACCGCGCCGTCTTAAACGACCTCGCGGCGCGGCTGCAGGGCCTCGATCTCATCGACACCCCCGTGTGGGCGTTTGATACCGAACGCTGCCAGTGCCTGTGGGCCAACCCCTCGGGCCTCGCCATCTGGCGTGCCAGTAGCGTTGCCGAGCTGCAACATCGGGACGTGGCCAGCACCCAATCCGAAGCGATTTATGCGCTGGTGAACGACTACCTGCGACGGGTCAGGCGGGGCGAAAAAATTAAGGCATGGGTGACGCTGGAGGTCGACGGAAATACTCAGCGATTCAGTCATTCCTACCACCACCTGCCACTATCAGACCACCGCGAAGTGCTGCTCATCGAGGTGAAAGCGGCGCCCTCGTCTGAGGAAATGCTGGCCTTCGCCGCAGATTACACCCTGACTGTTGGTCTTTATGCGCTCGACGGACAATTGCTGAGCAGCAATCCGGCGCACCGCAAACTAGGTCAATACCAATCGCTGCAGGACCTCAACGCACTGCTGCCGGCGGATGCCAGTTACATGAACTGGCCCCAAAAAATTGTCGAACAGAGTCACCTGGAGTTTGGCCTCGCTCTCAACACCGGGCACGGGGCCGCACGGTTCCGGGGTGAGCTACGCCATGTGCTGACGCATGCTGGCCAGCCGTGCGTCATCCTGACCCTCGACAACGTCACTGAGCAGCGCATTAAAGAAACTGAACTATCGCTCACGGACCACCGCGTCCGCCTCGAACGTTTGTTGGATAGTACGGAGGTGGCCACTTTTGTGCGGGATATTGAACAGCATCTGATCACCGTTGACCATCGCTGGTGGTCGATGCTGGGCTACGAAGTAGACGAATTTCTCCTCGACGAGGCAGCTTGGACGGCGCTGCTCCATCCCGATGACGGCCCCCGGTTGCAGACAGAAATCGCCCGGGTGCTGGGCGGCGAGCGGGTGAGTTGGAGCAACGAGTACCGGCTGCGGGCCAAAAACGATGAGTTTCTGTGGGTACTCGATCGCGGCGTGGTGACGCGCCGCACCCTCGAGGGTCGGCCTGCAGAACTGGGCGGGATTCTGCTGGACATTGATCTGAAAAAATCGGTAGAGCTCGCCTTGGAGCGGTCGGAAATGCGCCAGCGCGCGCTGCTGGGGGCGCTGCCCGATCTCCTGTGCGTCAACGACTTGGACGGTAACATCGTCGACCTGCACGTGGCTCAACCGGCCGAATGGGGCTTGCCGCGAACACCCCTAGTGGGGCGTAACTTGAACGACCTGCTGACGCCTGAGGTCGCGCGGCGGTTGCGCCCGGCACAAGATCAGGTGTTAACGACCGGACGCCTGCTCCAAGGGGAACTCAACATGAGCCACCCCCGTTTGGGTGATCGCCAGCGCGAATTTCGGATGGTGCCCTACGGCCCCCACCTAACGCTCACGCTCCTTCGCGATGTCACCGACCGGCACGTGGCCGAGGTCCAGCATCAGAGGGCGCTGGCGCAGCTCCAGCAGTCCCAGAAGATGGATGCGCTGGGGCAGTTAACCAGCGGTATCGCGCACGATTTCAACAATATTCTGGCCAGCATGCTGGGCTACGGTGGGCTGGCGCTGGGGAGCCCCGCGGTGGTGGCGGATGAGAAGGCCAGCGAGTACATCAAGGTCATCATGGCCGCCGGTGAACGCGGACGTGCTTTGGTGCAAAAAATGCTGACCTTCAGTCGGCAGGCAAAAGAAACCCCGAGCACAGCCATCGACCCCTTGCTGGTGCTCGAAGAGGTCTTCCAGATGCTCAAGGCGATCATGCCGGCCCATGTAGAGTTGCAGCTATCGCTGCCGCCACGCAGCACTGGGCTGTTGGTCGACGCGACAGAGCTCCACCAGATATTGGTCAATCTGGTGGTCAATAGCCGCGACGCCATGCGCGAGCCTGGGCGCATTGTGATCAGCCTGGCGCCGGCGGTCACGGCGCAACGCTTTTGCTCCAGTTGCCACGACCAGCCCACGGGGCAGTACCTGTCTTTGGCTGTGCGAGATACCGGCAGTGGCATCCCGGCGGCCATCCTGACGCAAATATTTGACCCGTTTTTTACCACCAAAGCCGCGGGCGCCGGCACGGGTATCGGTCTGTCGGTGGTGAATACCCTGGTGCATCGTCACGGCGGTCACATTTTGGTGGAAAGCCTGCCGGGGCAGGGCACGCTGGTCGAAATCCTGTTGCCTTGCGATGCCCTCGCGGACGCGCCGCCGCCGGGTGCGCCCGAGAGGGCGGGATCGGCCGGGCACGGACAGCTAATGGTCGTGGATGATGAACCTTGGATCGGGAACTTTTTGCGCGACCTCTTAGAGGATAGCGGCTATCGCGTGGACATTTTCGGCGATGGTCCGTCAGCGCTGGAGGCCCTCAGAGGGGCCCCCACCCGCTATCAGCTGGTGCTAACCGATTGGAACATGCCTCAGATGACGGGCCTTGAGTTGGCCACCGAAATCTATCGCCGTTATCCCAAGCTGCCGGTCTTGCTGTGCACCGGCGCGGGCGAATTACCAACCCCGGCCACGCTCGTGCAAACTGGGATTCGGCAGGTGTTACCAAAACCAATCCCCATCCAAGTCTTGCGCACCCTGCTGACCGAGTTGCTGGCGTAATGGTGATGCGCTAAGGGTGAGGAACTGTCTGGGGTCAAGTTAAACCGCCCAGCTTTTTTTGACCCCGTCACCGACCGGAAAGTACTATCAGGAGCGGCAACGCCACGGGCGGTGCGGGGCGCGCAGAGCCGCGCCAAAGGTCACCCAAGCTGGGCTTGGCGGCGGGCGCAGGCTGGGTGCGATGGCCGCCCGTGCAAGGTGGAACCAGCGGGCTCTCGCTCGCCACAGCGCTCGAAACTTAAGGCAGGCCGGCGCAATGAATTCATCGATACTCACTTGTCCAGAATTCTTGGCGATGGATCAGGCGCTCATCGACGACTTCATCATGTGCACGCGCGAAAGCTGTGTGGAGACAGAATTCTGCGTGAAAGCGCTCAACCACAACGGTGGTAGCGACTACGTCAATCGGTTGTTCCGGACCCTGCATTCCCTCAAAGGGAACTGTCAGATAGTGGGGCTGAAACCCTTTAGCGAACCACTGCATAAAATCGAAGATATCGTCGCGCTGGTGCGCACCAATGAAGTTCCCTACCGGCCGGTGATTGGCGAATTTTTTATCTTGGTCACCGATATCATCGAAGACTTGTTGTTGGAGCTTATCAGGACCCAACAAACCGATGGGCTGCGTTGTCAGGCGATTTTTGATGTCAGTGCAACTTTACTCAGTAACCTCAACGAACTGAACGTTCAGGCGGCATTTCAAACAGCGATCGACTCGCTCGAGAAGAATGATCGTGAGGTCGTCGCGATTAGTAGCCCCAAAAAGGTTCTCTTTGAACTGCCGGACGACTTGGAATTGATGGGTAATTTATCCACCTACATCGATAACTTAAGCAGCCATCGTAAAAAAAGCAGCGCTCAGGTGGTGGAACTCTCCGCGCAACTTAACGCCGCCCTAGGCTACTGCGCCGATACCCGACAACTCCACGCGGCAGCCTTAATGCACGATGTCGGCATGAGCTTCATGCCGCATGAACTCTTTCACCGAGAGGGGCGTTTTTCCCGGGAAGAGTCGCTGAAAATTCAGGAGCATGTGGTCATTAGCAGCCAGTTCTTGCTGCGCTTGGGCGGCTGGGATGACGCGGCGCGGATGGTCTTTGAACACCATGAACGCTTTGATGGCGCGGGTTATCCCAACGGTATCAGTGGTCAGGAAATTCAACCGGGCGCCCGAATTCTGGCGATTGTTGACATTTTTTGCTCGATCATCACCGAGCGCACGGACCGACCCGTCAAGAAGAATTTGCTCAGCGCAATTTCCGAGATCAATGCCAACAGCGAGATCTATTTTGATCCCGCGATGGTGCAGGTCTTTAACCAAGTGGTGCGCCGAATGATGGTGAAATCTGCGTAGGCGGGTTGCTTCACAGCGCCGGCCAGCGCCAATCATAGCCGTGGTCATCCGCCAGGCAACACGCCACCACGTGGTCGAAATATTCCCGGTCCTCGGCGTCGAACCAACTCGTCGGCGCGCGCTCGTCGGCGCGAACTACGCGCTGCTCAGGTGCCACCGGGACTGCCTTGGCGACCATGTTCTGCTTGCTGCCGCTGAGGATGGCGGGCGCAAGGTGGCGGGGTGAGATGGTGATGTTGAAGTGTTCAAAAATCGCCCCCAGCACGCTAGCCGGCGAGGCTTGCAGGTCCTCGTAGCGTATTTCGAGAGTCGCGGCGGGAAAGCGTTGAGCGACCCGGCCCCAACGATTTAGGAAATGGATCCCACCCCAGATGTCGAAGACATACCGCTGACCCCGCGGGTCGCCGCGTAGGTATTCCTTGAAAGACACGCCGTAGTCGTCTTTCCATTTTTCGTAGTTTGAGACCAGCGCCGCGCGCAAATCGCGCACCAGCACCGCATAGGTCGGAAGCTTCACGCAGGCGCGCAGCGCGGGCGAGTCGAACCACGCGTGGGGGATGGAATGAGTGCTCGCGAGCCGTGGCGCCTGCGGGTAGCGACGGGGGTGCCGCGGGTGGCTGATGAAATCATCCCGCGAGGGTTGGTCGGCGAATTGCGGCAGCGGCAACTCGAGTTCCAGCGCGAGTGCCGTACTCATCATGTGTTTTAGCCAGTGGGTGCCCGAGTTCTTCATCGTGACCAGAAACCCGTCGAAGTGGCGGTGCTTGAGCAGGGCAAAATTGGACGCATCGTGGCGCCGGCAATGCCAACGGAACGTCGCGAGAGGCAGCGGCTCAGACGTGGTAGGTCTCACCGGGGCGGGCACGCGCGTGCTCGCCCGACCCACCGGCTGCGGCGTGAGAATAGGCCGGCGGCGCGGCGCTCACCGGGCCGGGCCGGCTGAGGCGCCGGATCGCAGCGCGGGATCAGGGTGAAAATAATTCATGGTCACAGCGCAAGGACGATTGAATGAGGGCCCCAGTGTAGGTATTTCGAACCCGCGGGCAAGCGGCTGGGGGGCGCACTCGGCCGCGCCGGTTGGCCAGACGGGGTCGCGGGGAGGCGGGGTTGCTCGGGGTGTGTCATGGCGGGCGGCTGGTCTACCGCGCGTCCCCGGGCGGCCTAGCTGCCGCGCGCGAAGTCCGCTCTCGCGGGGAGCGTTACCCGCGCGCGGCCGCCACCGCAGGGCCGCCATGCCCGGCCGCGCCGCCCTCACAGCACCGGCCAGCGCCAGTCATAATCCTCGCGATAGTGCAGGCAGCGCGCCACCACCCGGTCGAAGTACTGCCGGTCTTCGGCGTCGAACCACGCCACCGCTGGCCGCGCATCATCGCGCACGATGCGCTGCGCTGGGTTGTTAGGGCTTTTTAGTTGGGTCATTCTTTGCTTGCTGCCGCTGGCGATGGCGGGCGCGAGGTGGCGCGGTGCGAGGGCGATGCCGAAGTGCGCAAAAATAGCCGTCAGGACCGTCTCCGGCGTGGTCTGAAGGTCCTCGTAACGTACCTGCAGGGTGTCGGCTGGGAATCTTCGGCGGACCCGCCCCCAGCGATTCAGGAAATGGATCCCGCCCCAGAGATCGAAAACATAGCGTCGTCCGCGGGGGTCGCCGCGGAGATATTCCTTAAAAGTCACGCCATAGTGCACTTTATGTTTTTCATAGTTAGAGACCAGCGCGGCGCGCAAATCACGAACCAGCACCGTGTAGCGGGGGATGGCGACGCAGGATCGCAGCAGACGTGAGTCGAACCAAACGTGGGGGATGGAATGCGTGCTGGCCAGCCGCGGCACCTGCGGGTAGCGGCGCGGATGACGCGGGTGGCCAATGAAGTCGTTGCTTAGATTATTTTCGAGGAAGGCCGGTGGCGGCAGGTTGAACTCGAGCGCCAGCGCGGTGCTCATCATGTGCTTAAGCCAGTGGGTGCCGGAATTTTGCATGGTGATCAGAAAACCGTCGAAATGACGGTGTTTGAGGAGGGCAAAATTGGACACATCGCGGCGCAGGCAATGCCAGCTGAACGCGGCCACCGGCAGTGGCTCCGCAGCGTCAAACCGGGCTGGAATGGGCGTGCTGGTGGACCCGTCAGGCCCGGGGTTCTGCGCGAGTGTGGCCGCCACAGGCGCTGTATCGTCGGCGGGAAAATGGCTCATGGCAGCGCAGAGGATCGATTAAATTGAGCCCCAGTCTAGGGTTTTTGAACCGGCTGGCAAGCGCCCTGCGAAGGCCGGCTCAGCCATGGCGTGGGGCCTTGCGGCGTGAGGCCGACCGCTGCCGTCGCCGTGTGGTAGGGTCACGCGCAGAGGTGGCGAAATCAACCCTGCTTAGGAGTGAAGTCGGTGCAGAAAATCAAACGTCAGGTGGTTCAGAAATACGCTTTCGATAATCGGGACCAGCCGTGCCTGCGGGTCAAAATAGGTGAGGTGTTCCAGCTCGAAACCGACGATGCGCTATCGGGACTGATCGCCGATGATAGCGATCGCCCGACCGTGCAAGATTTCGCGGGCGCGCATTTCAAGCGTCTAGCACGCGCTACGCCCGGTTTGTTTAATCCGGTGATCGGGCCAATTTTTGTGGAAGGGTGCAAGGCTGGGGACGTCCTGGCGGTCAAGATTGACTGGATCGATCCCTGGCGATATGGATTTTCCGGGGTACTGCCGCGCCTCGGGCCGCTGGGGGATTCATTACGCTACAAGGATTGCGCCGAGGGCTATGTGCACGTCATCGAACACTTGCCGGGACCCAGTGGCTACACCCGCGATGGGAGCGCTAAGTACTCCGACACCCTCAGCTGGCCCTTAGAACCTTTCATCGGCACGCTCGCCACCGCCCCCGAGCGGGAAGTGTTGACCTCGGTGTTGGGTCAGGGTCCGTTCGGCGGCAACATCGATTGTCGCGATATTGCCCCTGGCAACACGATTTATCTGAATGCCTATCACGACGGTGGCTTGCTCTACGTGGGCGATGTGCACGGTGGTCAGGGCGACACCGAGTTCACCGGCATCGCCGACGAAACTCGCGCGACGGTGCAGCTGTCCTGCTCGGTGGTCAAAAACAAACGCCTGCCCTGCGTGCGAATCGACAAGCCGGACAGCGTAGTGGCGCTCGGCATCAATCTACCCATGGAGCACGCGGTGTACGACGCGGCGCGCAACCTCATGGAATGGCTGGCGGAAGATTACGGTGTTACGCCGCGCGATCTGTATGTGCGAATGTCCTGCGACCCGGCGTTTCGGGTGCGCACCTATCAGATGGTGAGGCTGGGTACCTTGCAGCACGTGGCCGGCGCCGAGTATCCGAAGTCGCGCCTGTTCGACGCGCTGAAACCGGTGCGCAAGCGCGCCGCAAAAGCCCGTCCGGTACCCTCTCCACGCCAGAAAAGTCCGGCGAAAAGAACGCCCTAACAGCGGCGCAGTCGGCGGCGGCCAGCACTGGCCGCACGCCGGGAGCCGGCCGCGGGGCTGGCAAGACGGCGGCCGCGCGGGCGACTAAGCGGGGCGGCGCCGGCTCACGAAGTCAGCACCCTTGGCGGGCGCCGCCCCACCAAAAATTTTTGCAGCAAAGCTCCCATGAGCGTGGGGGCGTAGATGTTGGCGTGATAGATGTCGCGCGAATGTGGCGTCCAGCGAGTGTGCCATTCTTTGAGCGGGCCGTAGAACTCCACCCGCTCGATGCCGCCCTCGCCGAACAAGCCCTCGAACATTTCTTGGCGCAGCAGCGAGGCCGGCGACAACGGCGCGGTGCGCTCGTCGTAGGTGGTCTTCAGGATCACGAATTCCCCGTCCGCGCACAGGCACAGTTCGGTCGCCACCAGCTGCTCGCCAAAAAAATAGCGGTAGATCCGCGCCTGCCCTTGCGAGGCGTAGGCCTCAAGCATCTGGCGATAAAATCTTGTTTGCGGATGGTCCGCGCTAACCGCGGTACCGCCGGCAGCTTTCCAGCCCAGAGATTCCAGCGCGGCATAGTCCTGGATGGCGCGCGCCATGTCCGCTGGGGCGCGCAGAATTTCTAGCCGAGTGGGGATGCCGGCGGCGGCGAGTTTGGCGCGCTGTTTGCGCAGGTTAGTGCGCAGATTTTTGCCGCGGGCCGCCCAGTAGTCGGGGTAGTTGCCGGCAACCTCAAGCCAGGGCGTTTGAATGTAGGGCAGGGTCGATGCGTGTGCGCTGGGCGCTGGTTGGGGGGCGTAGCGGGGATCGATTTGACTCATCCCCAGGCGCAATCCGAACGGCAGTCGTTTAAGCAGGCTGTCCGCCAGCGCCGCTAGCGACAGCGCTGGTTGCTGCACCCAGGCGCCCAGCGGCAAGACGCTCTCGATAAAAATATCGGGCACGCCCCAGCGTGCCTGCAGCAGCGCACAGGCCGCCACTTCGTCGTCTTGCCAAAACAGCGCCAGCCGCAGCCGGGGTTTAGCCAGTGTCGCCGCACAGGAGAAAATAAACTCGGCGCGCTGTACCACGCTGCCGTGCGTCCTGGCGACCAACCCGTTCCACTGCGCGCGCGCCGTCTCACTCGTCGGGTCGAACGCCTCGATGCACCATCCTGCTGCTCTCACCGCCCCCTCCTCATGCTGTTGCTAAGGCGCGGAGACACAAGGACACCAGGCGCTCGAACGCAGTATCGCTAAGGCTATGCTGGCAGGGCAGTTGGATGAGTTCGAGCGCGAGTTTGGCACTCATCGGACACGCGCTTTCGGCCAACTGGTCCCAGCGCCACACCGCGACCCCGTGATACTTCAGCGCGTTGAATTGCGCGGCCGGGCGTTGGAGGCGCAGCGGGAAGACGTAAGGCACGTGGTCAGGCGCCAGCTCGGGGGCGTAGGCCTCAACCTGGGACAAGCCTGCTAGCGCTTGCGCCCAGCGCCGGAAACGCTGCCGGCGCACGCTGGCAATGCGATCGTGGTCAGCATGACGCACTAACCACTGCACCGATTTCAAGGCGAGTCGCTCGACCCTAGCGTTGTCCAAATCCTCGGCCGACGCGCGCGCCGGACGTGCCTCCTGCTGGGACGCCTCGTCGTCAGCGGGGCCGATCAGGGTGCTGGCGCGCCGCCCGTGCCAGCGTTGGGTGCCGTAGCGATAGGCGTCGTGCCACAGGGTATGTAGCCCACGGAGTTCGGCGTAAAGTCCGGCGGTCCGGCGTGGATGCTCGAGGGCTAGGCCATTGGCCACTAACGCGCCACCTTCCCCGCCGGGGATGAATTTGCGGGTGGAGGCGATGGCGTAGTCGCCGAAGCTGCCGGGCAGAGCCGTGCCGGCGCGGGCGTACAGGGCGTGGGCGCAATCTTCAATCAGCACCACCGACTGGGCGCGGCAGCGCTGTTGAATTTCTAGCATCTGGGGTGTTGGGAAACCAAAAAGATGCGGCACGACCACCGCTCTCACCCCCAGCGCGAGGGCCGCGTTCACCCCCTCTAGCCCCACCTGCCCTCGCGCGGTGACCGGCAGGAATACGGGCGTAGCCCCTAACGCGATGACGGGAAAGATCATGGTGGGGCAGTGGTAGGCCGATACCGCCACCCGGTCGCCTGGGCGCACGCCGCCGGCTTTGAGCGCCCAGTAGGTGGCGACCTTGCCCGAGGGTGTGAGCAGCGCATCAGGGGCCAGAAAGCGGCTCGCGCTGGTGAAGTGTTCCACGCTGCGGCCAGCCGCGCCCACGACGGGCAGGGTGGGGAAGCACGGCTGCGGGTGGTTAGGGGGCAGCGGCTGTACCCGGTAGAACCGCACGCTCGCAGCGGGATCGTTAGCTAGCGGCATCAGGCTGACCGGCGGGCAACGGGCGTCCCGGGTCGCCATCGCGCAGGCGAGCGGCGCGCCCCGCGGCCGTCCGGCTGGACTGGCGCGAGGCCGGGTGTCAGCGGTCGCGTGACCCGCGCGGTATGCCGGTGTG
>SHZJ01000052.1 GCA_009692365.1 Gammaproteobacteria bacterium | reverse complement strand
TGTCTTCGAAGGTCGCGGGGTCGCCCTCGGCGTCCCCCATGCCGCGGTAGTCGAAGCGCAACACCGGGAACCCGGCCACCGCCAAGTCTCTCGCGAGCAGGACAAATTGCCGATGACTACCCACCCGGTACTGGGGTCCACCCACCACCACCAGGAGCCCTAGATCCCGGCTCGGGCTCGCCACCTCCGGCGTCGTTAAGACGCCGACCAAGCGGGCGCCAGGTTCACCAAACACCAGCGCCGTTTCGGCGTATCTCATATGTCCACCGCTGGCAAATTTTCCAGCATTTGCGTCGAGTAATGAATCAGTTCTGGCACTTCCACGATTTCCACCACCTGCCAGAATGCCGCGCCCGATACCGGCTGCGCATCCACCGCCCACCCCGCCGCGCGCCACGCACTGACGCCAGCTTGCGCCGCGGGCGATAAGTCACTGGCCGGTCCTCCGGCGAGTTCCAGCCAAGCCAGTTGACCCCCGCCGCTGGGGGGCGTGAGGGCCAAGGCGTCGCACGCCAGCGCCAATGCGGATGACCATTCGTAACCGGCGATTTCGACCCCTTGGCCAGCCTCCCAGCAGGCCCGCCACTGGCGCGTACTTGCCCCCCCAGGCTCGGCGGCGAACAGATTGCCGGCGACCTTTAGGCGCAACAGCTGTTGCAGCAGTAATTTGCCCGACGCCACGGGGTGCCAGAACAGGACCTGCCGCAGCAGTTCATCTTGATGGGCCATGGCACAGGCCAGCAGCGCGCCGGCCCGCGCCCCCCACAGCACCGGACGATGGCCCGTCCGCTCCGCCAGCCAGTGCGCCGCCCGCAGCGCGTCGGCTAGCCACCCCGCCCACGTGGCGTCGGCAAACTCGCCCGCGCTGTCACCGCAGCCAAAGCTATCCTGCTGCAAGACAAACCAGCCAACATTCGCCCACGCGCGAGCCTGCAGCGCGGCCATCCGGCGGCCTTTGTTCATTTCTTCGGCGACGGGTGCCAGGTACATCACCGCGCCGCGCACGGTGATGTTGGCGGGGGGGCAATACAGCAGCGAAAACAGCTTTCCTGCCGTTCCCGGCGCGAAAAACGCCGCTAATTCCGGGGTAGACATGGATCCATCAAGCCGCCATTTTCGCCTCAATGAAATGGGTGAGCGTCGCCAGTGACGCGAACACCGCGCCATCAATTTCGTCGTCTTCGATGGTCACGCCAAAGCGCTCTTCCACGAGCGTCAAAACCGCCACGACAGCCATCGAATCGAGTTCGGGGATGGCCCCGAGCAGCGGCGAGTCGGCGCTCAAATCGGCCGCGCGGGGGCCCAACTGCAGGACCTCGTCGAGGATGCCTAGAACTGCTTTGCCAATGTCCACCGAATCTCCTTGCATCACTTTGGGCCATCACTTTGGCCGTTTACCGCGACCCCGCCGAACTGCTTGCGGATGTGCGATGGCCCCGCGACGGTCGCATCAAAACCGCCGTGGCGTCAACCTTGGGCCGGCCCCTCGGGCCTCAAAGTCACCCTTAATCCAGCCTAAAATGCGGTTGCGCTACGGGTAGCACCCAGCCGCTTAGTCCCGTCTTGCGTGCCCGCTGTGCCCCGCGCGCGGGAGCGTTGTGGTTCCGCGGCTCACTTTTACGTGCGGTGCGCCGCTAGTCCAGCCAGAACAGGCCGGGCGCGCGGAGCCTGCGCTGGTCTGCGGCGGGCAGGCCTAGGACCAGCAGCGACCCGGCAACTTGCACAGGGCGTAGACTTAGGGCTGGGCGTCCTTGGGGTTCCCAAGCTCGAATAAACCATCATTAAGGCCGATATCGCATGACTGATGCCCTCCGCTGGACCCTCTATCCGGCCGCCGCATTCGCCGCGCACGCGCAGTTTTGGGACGACTTGAATGCGGCGACCTTCGCAACCCCCCTCCTGGATTCCCGGTTGATCGCCTGCGCGTTGGAATTTTTTCCGGCCGCAAACCTAAGCTTGGCCCTAGCGTCGGACGCGCGTGGGCCGGCCACCGCGTGTCTGGTGGAGCGCCGCGGGCCTTTTCTCGCCCAGACATTTTCTCCGGCCCAACTGCCGCTGTGCGTTTGGTTACAGCGCCCCGACCTCGCGTTGCCCACGCTGCTGCGGCGTCTCCTCCACGCATTGCCTTACGGCATGGGCCTGCTGTCGCTCACCGCTGTTGACCCTTTGTTCCTCCCGCCGCCGCCGGCCGAGGCGCGCATCCGCACCCGCCCTCACTTTAGGACAGGGCAAATTAGCCTGTCGGGGAGTTTTGCCGGCTACGAGGCGCAGCGCCCAAAATTACTGTTGCGCAACCATAGGCGCCGCGGGAGCGCGGCCGCCGCACTGGGCGACATCACCTTGGAGATGGTCGCCGCAGCTGACCAGATTGCGCTGGCGCTAGAGCAATTTGCCGCCCTGGAGTGCGCCGGCTGGAAAGGCGGCGCGGGCACGGCAATCCAAGCGAATTCCTCGCAATACCATTTTTATGTCCAGACCTTGCAACAACTGTGCGCCTCCGGAGAGGCCCGCATCGCCATCCTGCGCATCGGGCCGCAAGTCGCTGCCATGCAGCTTGCGCTGGTCCGTGGTGCGCAGCTGTACTGCCTTAAATCCACTTACGACGAAAATTTAGCCCAACTGGGGCCCGGGGTCCTGCTTAAATGGTGGCTGCTCAAGGCGGGGCAAAGCGCCACGCCTAAAATCCTTACATACGAAATGTACGGGCGGGTGAGCGAGTCGCAGCGACCACTCCTTAGCAGCACGCGCCAAATTTTTCACTTGAATTATTTCCGCTGGCGGGTCACGGCAAGCGCCTACGACCACTGGCAACGACGCAAGGCCCGGGCCCAAGCACATCAGCGCGACAACTCAGAACAAAACTTCACGCTGAGCGCAGCCTTGCCCCCGTTGCCTGAGGCCGCGCGCGCGCGGCACCTCAGCGACCCCATTTTTGGCAGCCTGCCTTGGTTTGACCTCCTGCACCGCACCACCCTTGCTACGGATGTCCCGCTTTTGGTGCTGACCCCGCCAGCAGCCGAACGAGGCCCCGCGTATTGCTTGCCACTGCACCCGGTGCGTAGCCGTTGGCTCAGCGGCATTCAAGGGCTAGCCAATTTTTATAGCCCGCTATTTCAACCGCTAATCCCGCCCGCCGCCGCGCAGTCGGCCGCAATTGCGTTCAGCTCTTTTTTACGGCGACAGGCCCGTGCCATCGACTTCGTTGACCTGCACCCGCTTGACGCAGAGGGTTTGTTTTACACCCAGGCCCCCACGGCGCTGCGCGCCGCCGGGTTTTTAGTGGACACCCATGGGGCGGCTGTGAATTGGATTTTGGAAGTTCGCGGCCGCTCATTTGACGAGTATTTTGTGGGTCTTCCAGCGCGCCTACGCAACACCTATCGACGGGCTCACAAAGCGCTCACGCGGGAGCAATTCAACCTCCAGATTTTGACCCAACCTAGTCCCGAACTCGACGCCGCCATACTCACATTTGAAGCCATCTACGCGGGCAGCTGGCGCGCGCAAGCCGAGCCACACCCCTGCTTTATTCGGGAATTATGCTTACTCGCCGCGCGCATGGGGTGGCGCCGGCCTGGGTTGCTACAGTCCAACGGGGTGGCCATCGCCGCGCAGATTTGGCTCGTCCAAAAGGGTACGGCGTCAATTTTCAAACTGGCGCATCTACAAACTTTTTCGCAGCGCTCGGCAGGCACGGTGCTCCTCGCCGAGATGTTGCGTGCGGCGATTACGGTCGACAAAGTGACGCTGGTCGATTTTCTGACGGGGGACGACGCCTTTAAGGCCGATTGGATGAGCCACCGCCGCGAGCGCTGCGGCGTCATCGGCTTCAATCTCAGGCGGCCCATGGGTCTGGCGTTGGCGGCCCGCCACTTTGCGGGCAAACTGTGGCGCCCGTTGCGAACTCGGCTCAGACCCCGCGGCGAGGCCCCGCGCCCTACCCCTAATCGACCTGTTCGCAGTCGCCCAGCCGCCAAACAATAATCATGCCCACCGCCATCCTCCTGCAAGACTTAATCACGAGTGCCGCCGCGCGCGACCCGACGCAGACCGCCGTCATTTACGGCTCCCAGTCGCTCGCTTACGCCACCCTCGCGCAGCGTGTCAGCGAGTTCGCCAACGGCGTCCTCACGCTAGGGCTGGGGCGCACCGCACGGATCGCTATCTATCTCGAAAAGCGTTTGGAAACAGTCATTGCCAGCTTTGGCGCTACCGCTGCGGGCTGCGTCTTTGTGCCGATCAATGCGCTGCTGAAGCCCGACCAAGTGGGCTATCTGTTGCGCGATTGCAATGTCGGCCTCTTGGTGACCTCAGCGGAGCGCCTCGCTCTGCTGCAACCCACGCTGGCCTCGTGCCCGGACTTACGACACGTGGTGGTGGTCGGCGAAGGGATACCGGCGGATGACGCCAGCACCTCCATCACTTGGCAGCAACTGCTCAGCGCCCCGTCTCGCGCAGCGCCGCGTCTCATCGATATGGACATGGCGGCGATCCTGTATACCTCGGGCAGCACGGGGCAACCCAAAGGGGTGGTGTTGTCGCATCGTAATCTGGTGGCGGGCGCCACGAGCGTCGCCAGCTACCTCGCGAACAACGCCGAGGACACCCTGCTGGCGGCCCTACCGTTATCTTTTGACGCTGGCTTTAGCCAGCTCACCACCGCTTTTAGTGTGGGCGCGCGCGTAGTGCTCATCAATTACCTGTTGCCGCGCGACGTCCTCAATGCGCTCGAGCGCGAGCGTGTGACGGGGCTGACCGCGGTGCCGCCCTTATACATCCAGCTAGCGCAGCTGAAATGGTCACCCGCGATTACGACCCACCTGCGCTATTTTGCCAACACCGGCGGGCGTCTGCCCCGCGACACGCTGGCAACGCTACGTCGTCATCTACCGCGCTCCAAACCGTTTCTGATGTACGGTCTGACCGAAGCCTTTCGCTCCACGTTCTTGCCCCCGGAGGAAATCGACCGCCGCCCAGATTCCATCGGCAAGGCGATCCCGAACGCGGAAATCCTCGTGCTGCGCGACGATGGTTCGCCCTGCCAGCCTGAGGAAATTGGCGAACTGGTGCACCGCGGTGCATTGGTGGCGCTGGGTTACTGGAATGATCCCGAAAAAACCGCCGAGCGTTATAAGCCGTTGCCGTTGGGCGTGGGTGGCCGCGAAAGCGGCTTGGTGTTGCCAGAGCTAGCGGTGTTTTCGGGTGATAACGTGCGCGCCGACGCCGCGGGTTTTCTCTATTTTGTAGGCCGCCGCGATGAGATGATCAAAACCTCCGGTTATCGCGTGAGTCCCACCGAGATCGAGGAAATTTTCTACAGCACCCCCGGCGTGAACGAGGTAGCGGCGTTTGGTGTGGACCACCCACGTTTAGGCCAAGCCATTGTGGTCGTCGCCACCCCCAAAAGCGGCGTCACGCTCACCCCGGCAGATTTACTGGCCGCCACGCGCCAGCACCTGCCGGCCTATATGGTGCCGAGCCAAGTGGACATTCGCACGGGCACGCTGCCGCGCAACCCCAACGGCAAGATCGATCGCAAAGCACTGTCCAGTGAATTTACCGACCTTTTTCGAGGCCCAGACCCGCGATGATCGACAAACCCCAACATGCCGAGATGCGCCAGTTCGCCATTCTTGACGGCAACCTGCAGGTGGCGGGGATCCCGCTGCCCCGGCTGGCCGCGCAGATCGGCCGCACGCCCTTTTATGCTTACGACCGCGGGCTGTTAACCCAGCGCATCGCGCAACTGCGAGCCATCCTGCCGCACTCGGTAAAACTGCACTACGCGATCAAGGCTAATCCCATGCCGGCCGTGGTGGGGCATCTGGCAAAGCTGGTGGATGGTCTGGACGTCGCCTCAGGCGCGGAGCTCACCATGGCCCTGAACACCGGCGTCGCCGCGCGGGAAATCAGTTTCGCCGGGCCGGGTAAACAGCACGCAGAATTGCGCCAGGCGCTCGCGGCTGGGGTGCTCATCAATGTCGAATCCCTGCGCGAAATACGCGAACTGGCCCCCTTGAGCGCCGAATTAGGGCTCCCAGCGCGGGTGGCAGTCCGCGTAAATCCCGGCTTTGAACTCAAGCTCTCTGGCATGAAGATGGGCGGCGGACCCAAGCAGTTCGGCATCGATGCCGAGTGCGTGCCGGACGCGCTCGCAGAAATTGGCCACCTGGGCTTGGCCTTCGAGGGCTTTCATATTTTTAGCGGGTCGCAAAATTTACGCCCTGAGGCAATTTGCGATGCGCAAAATAAAGCGCTGGCGCTGGCCTGCGAATTGGCGGCTTTTGCGCCCAGCCCGGTGCGGGTGCTCAATCTGGGCGGTGGCTTTGGCATCCCCTATTTCCCCGGCGATCAGGCGCTGGATCTGGCCCCTATCGGGGCTAATCTGCAGACTCTGGCCAGCGTTGCCCAAGCGCGCTTGCCCCAGGCCGAACTGACTCTCGAACTCGGTCGCTATCTCGTGGGGGAGGCCGGCATTTATGTGTGCCGGGTAGTGGATATCAAGATCTCGCGCGGGCAAACCTTCATCGTGGTCGACGGTGGCCTGCACCACCATCTGGCGGCGTCGGGCAATTTTGGCCAAATCATTCGTAAAAACTATCCGGTGCTCATTGGCAATCGGGCGGACCAAACCGGGCCGCTGGCCAGTGTGGTCGGACCTTTGTGCACCCCCTTGGACCTGTTGGCGGACAACCTGCCGTTAGGCCACGCCCAACCCGGCGACTTCGTCGTGGTGTTGCAGTCTGGGGCCTACGGACCGTCCGCCAGTCCGCAGCGCTTTTTAAGCCATCCCGAATGCGCTGAAGTGCTGGTCGGCTTAGCGCGCGCATGAGCGCCAGCCCGCCCACGGGAGAGTCGTCTGGCCGCGGTTGTTAGCGCGGCACGGGGGACGCAGTGTGCCCGCCCGCGAGCGACCAACCCGGGTGCTGGCCCGCGCCTCGCCGGGGTGGCCCGACAGGCCGGTTAGTCTGCGGTGGCGACGGGCTGCCCGCGCCGCGCGTTGAACATCAGGCGCGCCGCGAAGCGGGGCATGCCACGGTCCCACGGCGTGAAGCGTGGCAGTTGGTAGGGATCGCTACGCTGGTTGGCCACGCCGGCGGCGGTGGTCACGGCAGCTTCGATGTCGAGGGTGGCCAGCAACTGCGCATGCACGCGCCCATAGTCCCGATTGGGCGCGCCATTAGGGTAGGCAAACACCCTTACCGGCTGACCGGTTGCGGCAAAAATAACTTGTTTGTTGCGCTCGATTTCGGCCTTCACTTGCGCCAAATCGAGGGTCGTCAAAATGGCGTGGGAGTGCGTGTGTCCACCAATCTCCACCCCGCGCTGCGACAGCTGGGCTAATTGCGCTGTGGTGAGCATTAAATTGGTGGGCAGCGCGGGACATTGCGCGGCCGCCACCAGGTCCGCGACGCGCCGCGCGCGGTCTTGAGGGGGCACATATTTGAGCTGGCTCAACAACGCTGCCACCATCCCGCGTCGCTCGTCATCGGTCGCCAAGGGCCAACGACCCCAGCCCAGCGGAGTTAAATCTAGCACCGCCAGCCGCGTGCCGCGGGCAATCTCCAACACCGCATCGTTGAACATCAAGCCGCCGTCTAAGTACTCAGAGGCGACGAAAACCGTCGCGGGCAGGCCCCATTGCGCCAGTATTGGCATCGCGATCGTGAGGTTGTCGGCGTAGCCATCATCGAACGTGATACAGCAGGAGCGTCTGGGCAAGGTACCCGCGCGCAGCCGCAGCGCCGCTTCCCTTAAGGGCAGGACACAGAAATTTTTGGCGACAAAATGCATCTGGTCCGCAAAGCGCTGGGCGTCGATTTCGCCCGGAAACAAGCGGTCGGGGACCGGCAGTACCCGGTGATAGATCAAGATGGCCAGCAGCCCGCCGGGGACCCGCGGCCACAGGAGCAGTGGCAGGCGCTCAATCATGGCGCACGCCGCGCGCCGGGCAGCCCAATTCGGTCGCGCGGAAATAGGCTTGCTTAATGGGGTTTTCCCGCGGGCGGTGCGGTGCTGGCGCCCAGTTTTTGCAATTGCTTTGTAAGCGCGGCGGAGGGTGTTTCGGAATGCGCCGCCGTGGTTTTAAGAATAGCGATGGCTTTGCCATGCTCGCCTTGCCGCTCAAAATAACGACTCAACTGCAGCGCCGCCGGGGCGTAGTCGGGCTTAATTTGCAGGGCTTTGTAGAGGCTGCCCACCGCCTCCGGCGCGCGTCCTAGTTTGAACAATATGCGCGCCTTGCCGCTGTAGATTTCGGGCAACAGAATGAATTGAGGTCGGCTGAGCCTGATGACGTAGTCGATATCTCCAATCGCCGGGCCCAGCAGATAGCCTCGCTGGGTTTTATCCAACGTGCCCATGGCCTTGTTTTCAGCGTTTAATGCCCAGCAGTAATGGTGCAGATGGTGGTACTCCGCCCCATATAGCTTCATGCCAGCATCATGACTTGCACCGGTGATCTGGGTTATCTGTTGCGTCCCCCGACAGTAAGCCGGCAAGCGGTTAACTTCTGCCAGTGTGGAGGGCTTCAGCGCCAAGACGGGGGTGCTGCAGCAGCAGCCCAGGGCGAGGGCAAAAAGTACGCTTAGGCGGGTGGGTCGCATGAAGATTGGGTCTCCTGGTGGGTTTTTGCGGCGGCCACGCTGATTGGCCGTGTAGGCGCGCAGCGGCGCGCCCAACGTAATCTTGGCAACGAACTTGCCCCATCAGCGGCCCAAATCACCGCCTCCGGGCCGCGTTGCTGGCTAGCGGCGGCGCCACCGCGGGCGCCCCGGTCTTTAAAGTCGCCACGACCACATCTTCCAGGACCAGCAGGCACACCAGCAAAACATAGAAGAAATCGAAATACGCGAGGCCTAGGAAGGCGCCTGCCGTGCAGTAACCGGTGAGGCTCACCTGCAGCATCGCCGCCAGTTCCCCGGCCCAATCGAGTTCCGGGTGGCCACGCGCCAAGCGCTGGATGCGACTACCCCGCCGCCAAGCCAGCACCAGGATCGCGAGAAAAAGCAGCAGGCCCGGATAACCCTCCTCGGCCAGCACCTGAAAATAAATGCTGTGCGCGTCGTGTTCATAGCCGTAAGCCAGGTACCGAAAGCCACCACCCGTCAGGCGTTCGCCTGCGATTTCGATGCTCTTCTTCCAGGCGCCAATGCGCCCCATCGCTGAGGCGTCCTGCTCGTAGTTCTGAATCGTGTGCATGCGATCGAACCAGGCCTGGGGTGCGATCATCGGGAGCAGCGCGATAAACCCCACCGCGAACACCAGCGGCAGCAGTTTGCGTCGAACTTTCAAGAACATCATCAGGCCCATCACCGCCATGCCTACAAACGCGCCCCGCGATTGGGTGCCGACCACCGCGACAAACGACAACATGGCGCTCGCATACAGACCCCACCTCGCCCAAGGCTGCGCCGTAAAACGCGCCAGATACCACAAGAGCGGGATGGTCATCAGCAGTGCGAGGCCAATCTCGTTATTGCCAGCGATAAAGCTGCCCTGGGGACCCCACACGTGGTTCGCGCCGCCACCCAACAGGGTAAAAATGCCGCCCTTCACCCCGTAAAATCCGATCGACACCGCCATGACCCCTACGAGGAGGTGGATGCGCTGCCGGGAGTTGACCAGCAGGAGGGTGAGCAGGACACCCAGCTGGATGCGCCAAACTTTACTCCATTGCTCCCACGCGGGTTCCGGGAAAACAGCGAAAGTCGTGCAAATGAACATCCACAGCAGCAATATCGCCAAGAGCACAGTCTCCAGATGCAGGGGCGTGCGCGGCCGATTGTGCAGAAAGAGAAAACCTAACAGCGTCGCCAAAAAGACGATGAGCGCAAAGGGCATATTGACCGCGAACCCCCATGCGAGCCGGTGCATATTACCCAGCCCCAGCCAGGTCCACATCAGCACCCCATAAAAGGGCTGGCGCAGAATGAAGGGGATGGCGCCAAAGACAAAAAGCGTAATGAGCAGGTCGCGCATGGTGTCCTCAATCGCCCATCATCGCGCGGGGCGGATCGCCCGCGCTCGATTGGGGGCGGCAAGACACCCGCAACCCCAGCAGGGCACCCCTCACGGGCCGGCCACCGCAGACACCCAACCGGTCGCGAGCCCGTGCCGGGGCGGCGGTACCTCGTTTAAAGTGGTCTCTCCCATACGCTCTATTACTCGCTCTATGACTTGCTCAGTTGACGCGGCCCTGGGCCACCTGCCCGCGGGTTGAAATCCGTGGCCGCTGGGTTAGCGGCCGCGGTCGCTGGCGACTTGCGCGTTTTCACCGGCGGTGCGCCGACCATGCGTCCCGGTATAACGCCGCGTAGCGCTCAATCATGCCGGCAAGGCTGAAGTCTGACGCAATACGCGTGCGCGCCGCCACCCCTTGCGCCACCGCGCGGGCCGGATCTTCAACGTAGCCCACGAGCAGCTGCGCCAGTGCGGCGGGGTCCGCGCGTGCCACCAGTTGGCCCGTCACCCCCTCGACCACCAGCTCGGGATTGCCGCCCACCCGGGTGGCAATCACCGGCACGGCGCAGGCCATCGCTTCGAGAATGGTATTGCTGATCCCCTCCGCCAGCGACGGCAACACGAATAAGTCCAGCGCGTTGAGCAATGCCGGGGTGTCGCTGCGAGTACCGGGCAACCACCCGATGTCCGCCAAGTCCGCCTCGGACAGCAAGCGCTGCGCCTGCTCCCGTAGCGGCCCGTCGCCCACCATCACGAGCGCCACCCGCGCACGCCAATCTGGCCGCAAGCGTAGGACCTCAATAAAGGCGTGCGCGAGTGTCAGTTGGTCTTTCACGGCCTGCATCCGGCCTATCGTGCCAATGATGAAGCGGCCGGTGGGTTGAAACGGTGCGCCCGCCAGCACCGTGCGCTGGGGATCTCTCACCGGCGTAAAGCGCCGCGTATCCACCCCGTTACACAGCCGCCGCACGCGCGCGGGCGCAATGCCCACTTGGGTCGTGAGATAGTCTTGCAAGAGCGCTGACACCGTCACCCAGTGGGTGACGAGCGGGGCGAACAAACGCCGCAACACGCGATAGCGTTGGCGGCCATTGTCGACGTCGTTGACATCATGGCCGTGTTCACCATGAATGCGCACCGGCACTCCCGCGAGCCACGCCGGCAGCTGCGCCTCCAGCGTTGCCAAATTGCGGGTATGGACGATGTCTGGGCGCAGCCTGCGCAACAAACGCCACATCCGCCAATAAAGACCGAAGTCCTGCCCAGGCGCCTTAGTGCACTCCAGCACCTCGACATCGCTCCGCAAGCGTTCGCGAAAGTCCGCGCTGAACCCCGCCAAACACACAATTTTGTGATCCCAGTCAGCGGCGGGGAGCGCGTTGATAAGATTCACTAGCCCGTTCTCAAGACCGCCGTAGTCCAGCCGGTAAATAACGTGGCAGATGAGCGGTCGGCGCGCCATTTAACGCGCAAGGCTAGCGGCAAATTGCGCCTGAAGAGGCGCGGCGAAGGCGTTGAGGAATCCGCGCAGCTGCGGCACTGCGCTGGCCTCGTCGTCCTCTGTGTCAAGAACGACGTAGGCCAGCACCGCCGCACCCGCATTGCCCTGCCCGCGCAATTGGCCGCGCACGCCCAGCCATTTCACCGCCAGTGCGTTGGTGGCCGTGGCACCGTCCAGCCAATACCACTGCCACACCACCATGACACGCTCGCTGTCGCGTGCTTTCAACACCGTCTGGATGACCTTGGGCACCGCGGCGGATCCCGTGGTGCGCACGCGTCGTCGCAACATAAACCAGGCGTCTTTAGATTCTTGCACCAACCGGTTGGCGTGATTTAATAACTCCTCACCCTGCGACTGCTGCGCATACCACGCCACCTGCCAGCCGAGGGTTTGCTCGGATTGCCTAAAGGCCCCCTGCCGCAGCGTGGGCGTGCCGGCATACTGCGGGGAGAAGGTGGGCGCGGGCGCGGGCACCACCTCCCAGTGGTCTAGCTGCAGCGTTGGCACACCCTCGGCCAGCGCCAGCGGCGGTCGGGCAGTGCTCGCCCGCACGATAAGCGGCGCCACCTGCAGGGCCAGTAACAGCACCAACAGGGCCGGCAGCGTCACCCCTGACTGCCGCGCGAGCGGCGTCAGGGCTGGCGCCAGCTCAGGGTCGCGCCACAGTCCGCCGACGCTCATCAGCAGAAAAATAATCAGGCCAAAAAACACCCAGCCGTAAATCAAGTGATCAACGCCCGTGGCCAGACGCATATCGCTGAGGTGGGCCACCATCACGATGCCATAGGCGCGCAGCCAGTTGGCCAAAATAGCGACTCCAATGGCAAACAAGACGAACAACCCCTGCTTCCAGGGTGAGCGATAATTGAGGTACCCAAAAAGACTGCCGACCGTTATCGTGGCCATCAGATAGCGCATGCCGCTGCAGGCGGTCACCACCGACCACGAGCCGCTGGGAATGACGAACGAGGTGCCTTCCCGATACACCGGCACCCCGCTCACCCGCAGGGCCGCGACCACAAAATCGGCCGTATGTTCAACCAGAATTGGCGTGAGTTCATCACCAAAAGGCACGGCCAGAAACAGGAAAAGACAGGGGAACCAAGCGATTTTCAGCCACGCGGTCCCCACCAAAAACCACAGCGCGCAGACCAGCAGCACCACCATCGCTAGCTGCTGCAAGGAGGCAATATCCGCCAACTGGGCGAGTGCGCCGCCCGCCCCCGCCAGCACCACCGGCAGCAGCGCCCAGGGCGCAACCTGCTGGGGCGCGGCGGCCAAACGCGCTCTGAGGCCAAAGACCAGATAGGCCGCGACCGGCGCGACTAAAAATCCATGCGCGTAGGTATCGGAGGTCTGCCAGATACCGATCATTTGGCGCAATGCGCCGGCGAAGGCCAGCAGAATGCTCGCCACCGCCAAGCCGGCAAACAGCGCTAGGCGCCCGTACAGCAGCGGTTGCGGGGGGAGGGCTGGAGAGGCCGTCATGCCGCCTCCAAAAGCGCCGCGAGGCCTTGCATATTGCTCGTCCATTGATGCTGGGTTAGGACATGGCGGCGCGCACTTTGGGCGTGGTCAGCGGGGGCCTCCCCGCGCAGCACCGCCACGACCCGCGCGGCGAGTAGCGCCGGCGCGTCGGTGGCCCACTCGCGCAGCGGGGTCGCCGGCGCCAGACCTTCAAACGCGGCCGGGGTGCCCACCACGGCTTTACCCATGGCCAAGGCTTCCAGTACCTTGTTCTGGACGCCACGGGCAATGCGCAGCGGCGCCACGGCGAGTGCCGCGTGCTGCAGGTAGGGGCGGATATCGGCCACGCTGCCGGTCACCGAAACTTGCGGCAGCGTTGCGAGTTGCCGCACCACCGACACCGGGCGGGCGCCCACTATCCAGAATTCCGCGGCGGATATTTGCGCGTGCACGAGGGGGAAAATCTCGCGCGCAAACCAATTCACCGCATCCGCGTTCGCCCAGTAGTCCATCGCCCCCGTAAACACCACCACCGGCGCGGCGCGCGGATAGGGATTGGGTAGGCTGGGGTCGGGCGCGAAGTAGTCGACGTCCACGCCGTTCTCGGCCGCATGGATTTTCGCGGCGGGCACCCCGGCGAAAGTCCGAAACATCTGCGCCTCGGCGTCGGAGACAAAAACCGCAGCGTCTATCTCGGCCGCGATGCGCTGCTCGAAGGCGCGCAGCAGGCGGCCTTCGCGCGCATAAAGCCAAGACATCGGCCAGCGCTGTTGGGCGGCGTAGGCCCGCCATTTCTCGGAATCTACGTCCACAAAATCGACCACCCGGCGCGCGGTGGCGTACTCACTGCCTTGAATGTATTGCGCCATGGTGGAGGAATACACCAACACCTTGCGCGGCCGCACCTGCTGCCAAATCTGGGCCACCCACCCGCGCATCCGCGCATCGCGGTAATAGGGCAAGCCCAGCGCTTCGCCGCTCAGCAAGCCGCGCAGGCTCGCCAGGCGACGGCGGCGGGGCGCCAGGCTCAGGGCCTGCAGTTGTTCGCAGTAGCCGGCCACCGTTGGCACATGCTGGACATCCACGGGGTCGTCGATAAACGTCCCAAGGTAAATTTTATAGCGCGTGGACAAATGCTTGAGCAAATGGAACGAGCGTATTTTATCGCCCTTATTCGGCGGATAAGGCAGCCGATGACACAAAAAAAGTAGCGGCTCCACGCTCAGGCCAGATAGGGCGAAATCAGGCCGCCCAGCGCGTTCGCCACCGGCAAGGGCAGTTGCTTCCAAAGCCTGACGGCCAGCGCATATTTTGGATTATTGGGATTACGGTCGGGGATGGCGTGGGCCTTTACCAAATGATATTCGTAATGCAGCGGCACGGGCTCGAACCCCCAGTTCTTCTTGAAGGCAAAGGACCCGCTATCGCGCTTGCTGCGGCCATAATCGAAATACCGCACGCCCTGTGCGCAGGCGGTGCGCATGACTTCCCAATACAGGAAATCGAAGGCTTTTAAATCGCGGGCCACGGGCAAGCCCCCGCCGTAATAAGGCAGCACGGTATCTTTGTAGACGAAAGACAACACGCTACTCACGGCCTGCGTGCCGGCGAACACGGTGGTGATGCGCGTTTGCGCCGGGAAACTTCGGCAGAGGGCAGCAAAATACCGTCGTGGGAAAACCGGCGTCCCCAAGTTACGCACGCTCGTGGCGTAAACGTGGAACAAATTATCGAGCGAGGATTCCTCGCGCGCCACCAAGCCCGCCTCGATGCCTTTGCGCACCACCGCGCGTTGCTTGCGCGGAATGGCTTTGAGATTTTCTGCCGGGTCGGGCGAGAGTTCGCGCTTGAAGATGACGTAGGTGTCGCTTTTGGTCGGCCAAGCTGGCGCCACCGGGCGGCTATGCCGCAGTTCCAGATAATTCACGCCGTGTTGCTCGGCCAGTGCACGGGCCTGCGCCAGCAGCGCCGTGGCGGCGCTCGCATCGTCAGCAATCACACCCGCCTGCACGCAAAACGGGAGCGAGATCCAAGCATCCCCAAACAGCAGGCTTTTAACCCGGGCCAAGGGCAGTACACCCACCACCCGCGCCGCCCGCCATGCCACAAGGTAGCGGGTCGCAAAACCCACTCCGTCCTCGAGCACGGTGCGCCACGCCGCGCGGTGGAAGAACGTCCCCTCGGGATGTGCATCGACATAGTCGTCCCACGCGGCGGCGTCGTTATCCCCCAACACCTCAATGCGTGTGGGTATCTCAACGTTGGCGCTCACCGCACCATTCATACGGGAAATACCTCGTCCATCCGGCCCCAGCGAAATTCGGACAACAAACGGCGCAAGCGCCCTTCGACCCGGGCCAGATTGAGGTAGTGCCGAATCTGAGTGCGCAGCTTGATGCCCCGCTGCCGCGGCTGCTCGGCGTCGATCTCCCAAGGATGCATATAGAAAATCCCCGCCTGTTGATCGTGTTCGTTGATGCGGCGCAAACACCAGCGCGTGACGGCATAAGGGTACAGGCGAAAAAACCCTCCACCGCCACAGGGCAGGTTGCGCCCGCACAGACGCACGGTGGAAATAGGGATTTCAAGCATCCCGCAGGCTTCGCGATACGCCACGCGTGGCGCCTCGGGGATGCCGTACAAATCGTGGTTCAACGGCGCCACGCTGGAGCTATAAACGTGGCCAGTTGCCTGCAAGATGTCATACGCCCAACGGTTGTCTTTGCGGAAGGAAAAAGCGGGCGCACGGTAGCCGCGCACCGCACTCCCCGAAGTGTCTTCCAGCAGGTGCTTGGCACGCGTCACATCTTGTTGGAACTGCGCGGGTTGGAATTGCGTGACCCGCGTGTGGTCGTAGCCGTGGCTGGCCACTTCGTGCCCTGCCGCCACCATTTGCCGCACCATCGCGGGGTAGCGTTCTGCCACCCAGCCCAGCGTGAAAAAAGTGCCTGTCACCCCAAACTCGGCCAACAGCCCCAGCACCCGCGCCATGTTTAACTCAAGCCGTTGGGGTTGCGCCGCCCACGCTTGTTTGGGAATGTGGCGCTCGAACGCCGACACCTGAAAATAATCTTCCACATCGACCGTGAAGGCGTTGCGCCGCGGACTTTGCAGCAGGGGGGCCGGCATCATCGGCAACTCCATTCAAGCACTCGCTGACAAGGCATCTCGCGCTTAGCGCAGCACTAGGAGTAGCGCCGCCGCCACCACTCCACCGCCACTCACCGCGAGCACCACCGGCCACCAGGGGAAGCCGCTCCGCTGCGGCGCTGGCTCCGCGGCAACGGAATTTTGCGGGTAGGCGGAGCTGGCCCGATGGGCGTCGCCCGAGAGATTATCGAAGGCGCGCTGCATCACCGCGAGCTTCGCCTCCAGCTTGCGAATTTCGCTGAGCGAGGCTTCATCGCGCACCGGCGCTGCCACCGGCACACCCGCGCTCGACACCGGGTTTAACGTTACCCTATCCGCCGCACTATCGTCTTGCAACTCGGCCTGCTGCTCCTCGCTAATTTCCGAGGTAATCGCCCGCAACCCGGCGAAAGTCAGGTCCCGCGCGTCGTCTAAACTCGCGTTCAACAGCAGACGGTCCATCAGCGTGTTAATACGCCGCGGCACGCCGCTCGTGAACTGGTACACCCCCAGATAGACATCGTTGTCGATTTGCGGGTTGTCCACCCAGCCTACTTTGGCCAGGCGGTGCTTGATGTAGGTTTCGGTTTCCCCGGGCGTCAACGGCTTGAGATGGTAGGCCGCTAGCACGCGTTGGCGCAGTTGCTCTAAGCCGGGTGAGCGCATGACCGTGCGAAATTCGCGCTGACCCAACAGAAAACTCTGCACTACCGGCAAGCCTTTGTAATCGAAATTGGACAACATCCGCAGTTCCTCCAGCGAACTACGCGGCATGTTTTGCGCCTCATCGACCACCAACAGCACCCGGCGCCCCTCGTCCATGCTGCTCTTGAAAAACGCCTCTAATTGATTGAGCAGGGCCGCTTTGGACAGACGCTCGTAGGGCAAATCAAACTGCGAACTCACCATGCGCAGCAAATCGTTCTCATTGATATTGCTCGATACTATCTTGGCCGCCACAATGTTCTGCGACTCGATTTCGCGAAATAAATTGTTGACCAGCATGGTCTTGCCAGTGCCCACATCGCCCGTGACGATGATGAACCCCTGCCCCTGCTGCAGGCCATAGCGCAAGTAAGCCATGGCCCGCTGATGACCCGCGCTCTGAAAAAAGAAACTTGGGTCAGGGTTAAGCTGAAAGGGCTTGCCAGTAAATTGGTAAAAATTCTCGTACATGCCTGCGCGCCCTAAAAGGCGTAAGTGAGGGACCCGAGCACCGCGTTCTCGGTGTAGGTATTAGTTTCGTCATCGGAACTCGCGTCCATCCACGAATAGCTCAACGTCGAGTTCACATGGGGGCCCAGTTGATAGCTTAGATAGGGCGAGAGGTAGTAGAAATCGGTCGTGGTGTTACTCGTATCTACCTGCCGGTTTTGGTAGTTGATATTGAGGCCGGCCGACATCTCCCGAGAGATCTGATGGCCCCACGAGCCGCTGGTGCCGATGGCGTTTTCTTGGTTTTGGTTCCCGCTGGTAGACGATTGTTCCAGCCGATAAATGTCCAGAGAAAAGTTATCGCGACGGCGCTGATAAGCAATGCCGGTGGTGAAATTCCGGTTAATAAACACCTCGTTCGTCAGTCCCAGGCTGTTGACCGGCAACGTTAAGTCGGCGTTTCTGCCCGGGTCGACCGGCACCGGCTTCCCAAAGCCGTCCACGCGCGAAAACAAACGCCGGGACCGCAACAACTGGCCGCTGGTGTTCAACTGCTCGCGGTAGCTGCCGGTCAGGGTGAAGCGGCGGGCCTGATGCGAGAAGTTAAACGATTTCGTGGTGCCGAACGACAGTTGGCCCACGCGCGCGCTCAGCGAGGTGCGCGGGCTCGGGGTAAACACCCCCCCCACTTCCCAAGCCGCGCCGTGACGTTGCTGCCGGTCGCCACTGTAGTCATTGTCTTCGACGCCAACGCGCCCGATGACCTGCAATTGGCGATTAACTTGATAGCCCCATTCCGTGAACACGCTCTGTAGCGTGGAGTCGTCCCCAGCGTCGCGGGCCACCGTTTCTCGACGCACAAAGACCAGCCCCCAACTGGCCCGTTCGAGATTCGGACCACTCTCCAGACTCGCGTGCCAATCGTAGTTGGCGCCCGCACCCACTTGGTTACCAAAGGTCGCCCCGGCGTCGGCAAGCGAGGTCTCGCCGGTCGTGGTATTCCCCACATCGACACCGGCTAGGAGCCTTGCCACCGTGCCAAACGTTTGTTGATAGCGCGGCTTGACCCCGTAGCTCACCACGTCACTGCGATTCTGACTAAACTGGTTCTGGCGGTCTTCTTTGACCGTTCGACTATTGCCGGAGATTCTTCCCGCTCCCGACACGAGGGACGGGAACATCGAGCCGTAGGCATCGAGGAACAAGTGGTTGCGGAGCAACTCGAGGCTCAGATCGCTCTGCAGATTTGCGGTCGTGGTATTGATGTCCGAGTGATCGATGTAGATCTGGCTGTCCGAGGCATAGTCGAGATTCAGCTGCAGCCGCGGGCCGTTGCCACGCACCGAGAGGCCCGGCACCAGACTGGTGTAGAAAGCGCCTTGCGCATTTTTAGCGTCGAGGAAGAGGTTATCCGTGTAGCTCTGCGACAACGTCATGCTGGGTATCACTTGCCAGTCCGCCGCCAGCACCGTGACGCACCCCCCGCTCGCGCACAAGCCCAGCCACCCGCCCAGCCAACGCCCGCCCCGCCCTCCCGTGTTCACGCCCGCAATGCTCACTTACCGTCGCGGCTGTGCATCGCTGCCGTAGCCCGCGTAACTGCCGTAACCACCGTAGCCGTAACTGCCGCCCGCGGCCTGATGGCGAATTTTATTGAGCAGCAGGCCGGTAATTTCCACATGGTCTAGCGCTGAAAGCGTGCGCTTGAGTATTTCTTGGGTCGTTTTATAGGCTTCCACCACCAACACCACCTGACCCATCAGCGGCGCCAGCGCGGCGGCGCCCGACATGGACAGAACCGGTGGCGCATCAAAGATGATGATCCGGTCTGCGTAGCGGGCGGCCAATTCCACCACCAGCTGCATCATTGCCGCACTGGCCAGACGCTCCGTAATACCCTCGCGCACCGTGCCGGCCGGGATCACAGACAGGGTGGGCACGTTGGTGCGCAGCATGACTTCTGCAATATCCAAGTCTGGATGCGTTAGCGCATCGTAGAGCCCCGGGCGGTTGTAGGCACCGAACAAACGGCTGAGGTCAGATTTAAGGATATCGCTATCGACCGCTAACACCGTGCGATCGATTTCCATGGCGATGCTCATGGCGAGGTTCATCGTGCTATAGGTCTTGCCTTCGCCCGGCACCGAACTGGTCACCAGGATGAGATTGGCCGGGCGCGAGGACGCCAGCGCTCCCGGCACGATATTGGCTATCAGGCGGCGTTTGACCTGCTGAAACTCTTCGGTCAGCCGCGAGGCCGACTGCGCCGGGGTAATGAAGCCCATGCGTTGCAGCCGGTCAAAATCCAGCGCCAGCGCCCCGCGTTCCGCCCGCGTAGGCGGGGTGGCCGACGCGGCGGGTGTCTGCGCGGCGGCGGCTGCCGGCGCGGCGGGGACGGTGGTCGCGGCTGCTGCGGGCGCCTCCTCAGGGGCCGGGACCGCCGTAGGGTCGACCGCTGCTTGGGGTTCGGGCTCACCGTTGAGTCGGCGCATAGCGCGTTCGATCGTGCTCACAGGAGGCGTCCTATTGCGGATTGAAGTTTTTGATGAAGATTAACGTCCAACAGCAGCAAGGTAATCTGCCCCGCATAGACTAGGAGCAGTCCCGCCAGACCACCGGAAAAAGCGTACAACTCAACGCGTCGTGCCTGGCGGTAGAGCGGGCTCGCGCTCAGACTGATGACCCCCAACACCGTTAAACCGGTGAGGTCCACTAAATCGGGGACGTCGATAATGCACGGGCGCAACTGCGAGAGCGCCAGACACAGTGCCCCGCCAAAACCCAGCCCGATCACCAGCACGCCGCTCGCCAGCAATAAGCGGGGTGGGCCGGTCGCTATCAGCGGCACGCGCGGCGGCTCGAGGATTTTGATCTTGACGTCGTCTTCGCTTTGGTCAGCCTCTTGGGACAGACGGGCCTGTTCACGGCGCTGCAAGAGTTCGTCGTACTGGGTTTTATTGACTGCGTAATCGCGATTCAGGCGGGCCAACTCGGCCTCGACCTGCGGCACAGTGTCCACTTTTTGCGCAAGTTCTTTCAGCCGAGTTTCGTATTCGCCCACCCGCGTCTGGAGTGCCGCCACCTGCGCGTCGGCCTGCAGGGTGGCGACTTCCAGTTGCTGCCAGAAAGGGTTAGCGCTGCTGCCCAGGCGGGGGCCGAGCTCACCGGTTTCAACCGCCTCGGCGGCGCTGCGCGTGATCGCGGCCTGCTGGGCAGTGCGTTTGGTCTCGACCTCGGCGATCATTTTGCGCAGGCCGACGACGTCTGGATGTTTGTCGGTAAAGTTAAGCAGCAGGTCGTCGATGCGCTCCTGCAGCCCTTGAATTTTGGTGTCGAACAAGCTCAGTGGCCCGTCCGTTGCCATCCCGCCGGCGGCCGACTCGTCCACGATGGATTCGGCTTGATCCTGCATTTGCGCCTTGAGCTCATCGCGACTGTTCACCGCCTCGCGCAGTTCAAGTTGGGCCTCACGCAGTTGGTTTTGCGCCGCTTCCAGCCGGGAAAAATAGTCGCCTTGCGAGCCCGGCATCACCCCGACATTGCGTTGTTTAAACTGCTTGAGCCGGTCTTCCGCCTCGAGCAGCCGTTGCTCGTAGCTGGCGATTTGTTCATCCAGGAATTTCTGGGCGCCGGCCGTTTCACGGCGGGTATCACCCAGGGCTGATTCCATGAAGGTGTTCAGTAATTCGTCGACCACCGCTTTCGCAGCCTTCGGTACGGCGTTTGAGTATTTGATTTCATAGATGTTATCTTCCCGCGTGCCCTGAATCGTGATGTCTTTGGCCAGCCCGCTGATGAGGCGGTCAAAGTCTTCGGGCGTTTTGGTAGCCAGATCGAGGTCGGTGCGACGCGCGACGGACTCTAGGTTAGGCCGTGTCAAAAGGGTTCGACTGAGCAACAGCGAGGTGTCAGCCAGGCTGCTGCTGTTGAACGCGATGCCTTGGAGCAGAGGCCGCAGCATGGAGCCCGAGTCGAGGTAAATTTTGGCCGTGACCCGAAATTGGTCCGGCAGGAGGAGCACGGTGCCCCAACCCAGCGCACACACCACTATGGTGCTGGCGAGCCCGACCCACCGGTAGAGCCAGGCCATCCGTAATATGGTGCGCACAGCGAGTAATTGTTCGAACATCAAAACGGCTCCATCAGCATGCGTTGGGCGATTCTTAGACTACTCAGGGCGAGGCCCATTCAGAACCACGCTTCGGGAATAATCAGGATATCGCCGGGCTGTAGCGGCACGTTAGCGGAGATGTCGCCATCGCGGACGAGGTCGTCTAAGCGCAGGCTCAATTCTTCTTCTGAGCCGCTGGAATAGCGCACCAGTACCGCGCGGTTGCCGGCGGCGAAATCGGTTAGGCCACCCACTTGGATGAGCAGGTCCAGCACCGTCATGTTGCGCCGGTAGGGCGTGGCGGCCGGCGTGGAGGCTTCGCCTACCACCCGCACTTGGTCGCTGTATTCGCCCACGAAGCCGCCCACGGTGACGGTCACCAAGGGGTCGCGGACGTATTCAGCTAGCTCCTTCTCCAGTTCCGTCGCCAGTTCCGGGGGCGTTTTTCCGCTGGCCTGATATTCCTTCACCAGCGGGGTGGAGAACTTACCATCCGGCCGCACAAGGACGGTTTGCGAGAGTTCGGGATTGCGCCAGACAAAGATGTCGAGGCTGTCCATAGGCCCAATGCGGTAGGTCCAGTCCTTGGCAAGCGCGCTTTCTTTGGGCGCCTCCGGCAGCGACGACCAGAAGGGATTAGCGATACAAGCGCTAAGCCCTAACGTGAGAACCACCGTTGCACCCATACCGGC
>SHZJ01000015.1 GCA_009692365.1 Gammaproteobacteria bacterium | reverse complement strand
CTGCGCGACCTTGGCCTGCGCGACCTTGGCCTGCGCGACCTTGGCCTGCGCGACCTTGGCCTGCGCGACCTTGGCCTGCGCGACCTTGGCCTGCGCGACCTTGGCCTGCGCGACCTTGGCCTGCGCGACCTTGAAGCCGGGCTTGGCGGTCTTCCCGCGGCCGCGCCCGAAGGCCGGTTTAGCGTTCCCCAATAGCGTTAGACACGCCGCTAGCGCCAGGCTCGCAGGGTCGACGTCTTTGGGGATCCTGGCATTTTTTGCCCCGTCGGTGACGTAGGGACCAAAACGCCCGTTCAGCACCCGAATGGTCGTGTCCGGAAAGTCTTTGATGTGTTTCGCGGCGTCCGCAATTTTTTTGGCTTCGATAAGCTCAAGCGCGCGCTCTAGCGACAGCGTGTAGGGGTCGTCCTCGGGCTTGAGCGAAACGTACTTGTCGCCGTACCGAACAAAAGGGCCAAAGCGCCCGATATTGGTCGAGATCGATTTCTCGTCCGCAGTTTGGCCCAGCTGACGCGGCAGTTGGGTGAGTGCCAGCGCCTGCTCGAGGGTGATGGTGTCGATGCGCTGCCCGGATCGCAGGCCGTAAAACTTCGGTTTTTCTTCCAGCTCGGGGTCCCCGATAGCGATGTAGGGACCAAAGCGACCCATCCGCGCGGAGACCGGCAGCCCGGAAGTGGGATCGGTGCCGATCAGCCGGGCCTGAGTGGCCTCTTTCCGGGAAACCGAGGCTTCCTTGTCGCGCAGCGTCGTCTGGAAGGGTTTCCAGAATTCTTCCAAGACCGGGATCCAGTCTTTTTCACCCCGCGAAACCGCATCGAGTTCGTCTTCTAGCCGCGCCGTAAACGCGTAATCCACGTAGGTACCGAAGTGGTTGGTGAGGAAATTGCTCACGATGCGTCCGATATCGGTGGGCCTGAAGCGCTTGTTGTCCAGTTCGACGTAGTCGCGCTGCTGCAGCGTCGAGATGATGGACGCATAGGTAGAGGGACGCCCAATGCCGTGTTCTTCGAGCGTCTTGACCAGCGTGGCCTCGGAATAACGGGGCGGCGGCTCAGTGAAATGCTGGTCGATGCGCACCTCGCCGAGGTTCACCAGTTCCCCCTTCGTGAGGGCCGGCAGGGAGCCTTCATCGGCGGCTTCATCGTCTTGGCCTTCGGCATACACGCTCATGAAGCCCGGCTCGGCGATCGTCATGCCGGTGGCGCGCAGGATGGCGTCGCCGGTAGCCTTGAGGTCGGCGGCCACGCTGTCGATGATGGCCGGATTCATCTGGCAGGCCACCGTGCGTTTCCAGATGAGGTCATAGAGCTTGAATTGTTCGGCGGTTAAGCGCTGCTTGATATTCAGGGGCCGGCGCCCCACGGCCGTGGGGCGGATAGCTTCGTGCGCTTCCTGAGCGTTTTTGGATTTCGTTTTATAGGCCACCGGCGCGGCTGGCAACGCGGCGGCGCCGTATTCTGCCTTGATGAACTCACGCAGTTCCGCCACGGCCTCGGCCGCGAGGGTGAGGGAGTCGGTACGCATATAGGTGATTAAGCCCTCGGCGCCCGCCCCGGTGTCGATGCCCTCGTAGAGTTGCTGGGCGACGCGCATCGCTCGCGCCGCCGTAAACCCCAATTTACGCACCGCCTCTTGCTGGAGCGTAGAGGTAATAAACGGCGGCGAAGGATGCCGTTTTCGCTGCTTGCGTTCCAGCGACAGCACCGCAAACGTACCGTCCGAACCGCTCAAGATTTGCTGCCGAACCGCCTGCGCGTGAGCCTGCGAAGTCACGGTGAACTGGCGTACTTTCTCGCCACCGATTTCGGACAGCCGCGCGGTAAATTTACCGGCCGCTGCGGTCATATCCGCTTCGACCGACCAGTACTCGCGCGGGATAAATTTCTCGATGTCCGCCTCGCGCTCGCAAATCAGACGTAGCGCGGGACTCTGGACCCGCCCGGCCGACAGGCCGCGGCGAATTTTCTTCCACAGTAACGGTGAGAGATTGAAGCCCACGAGGTAATCGAGGGCCCGGCGGGCCTGCTGGGCGTTCACCAGATCGGTGGAAATCTCGCGCGGATTCGCGACCGCTTCAGCGATCGCCCGCGGGGTGATTTCGTGGAAGACCACCCGACAGACTTTTTTGCCCTGCAGCGCCTTCCGCTCTTTCAGCAGTTCCAGAATGTGCCAAGAGATCGCCTCGCCTTCGCGGTCAAGGTCGGTCGCCAGATACAGGGTGTCGGCTTTGCGCGCCGATTTGGTGATGGCATCAACGTGCTTGGCGTTTCTTTCGATGACCTCATAGGTCATCGAGAACTGGTTTTCTGGGTCGACGGCACCTTCCTTGGGTTGCAAATCCCGGACGTGCCCGTAGGTGGCGAGGACGTCGTAATCCGCCCCGAGGTATTTCTTAATGGTGGTCGCCTTCGCGGGCGACTCAACAATGACCAAATGATGTGCCATGGGCCTCTCTATACCAATCTGGGCGCGTGTTCACGACCCATTACCACGCCGAAAGGTCTAATGAAGTACGTCATAGACCCCTTCGTTGACAAGGTCTTCCATCGAGAAATAGGCATTCTCGTAACCTGGAAGATTGAACAAGACCATTAGCACAAGCCACTTTAGTTGCTCTACGTCCAGCGTCTTTACGTCCAGCGCCATCACCCGGTCGATGATGAGTTCTCGGGTCGAGAACTCCAGCACGCCCGTGCTTTCAAGGTAATGTATAAAGCCGCGGCAGCCGGCATCCAGGCGCAGTTGCTCTTCGGCGGAATAGCAACGGTGCGAGGTCGGGCTTTCAGCCATGGTGGGGACCACATTGCTCGCGGTGGTGCTCAGTTCTTCTAACCAGTCCAGCGCACGGCGCACGGTGCTGGACTCAAAACCCGCTTCCCGCAAATGCCCCCGCAGGCGCTCGTGGTCGTCGAAAATCTCGACATCATCCTCGGCATACTGCTCGAAGATATAGATTAAAACGTCTATTACCGTGTGATTCATCTGTCGCCTCAGGGCATTACCAACCTAGCTCACGATGGCCTTGGGACCTACCGCGCCAGGCTGCCTGGTGCCCGGCTAGCGCAACGCTGGCTCAAGCTGGGGGGTTACCGATACGGACAAACAGGCCTCCGGTCGCGGAGCGCACGAGTCCCTTAAGATCGAGGCGGGTGAGGATGGATGAAACCTCAGGGGTCGTCAATCCGCAGCGCTCGACGAGCGCGCTGAACAGGACGGGCTCGAATTCGCAGGCCTCCAAGACCAAGCGCTCCGGCCCACTCAGGACGGCTGCCGGATTGTGGGTCGGGCTGGCGGCGTGCGAGGTCAACACCAAGCCAAACAATTCACCCAGCACATCCTGTGCATTTTCAGTCAGCGCGGCGCCCTGCTTGATCAACCAATGGCAGCCTTGGCTGAGCGGACTGCGAATCGGTCCCGGCACTGCGTAGACATCCCGTCCCTGCTCCAACGCTTGCTGGGCGGTGATCAACGAGCCACTGGTCAACGCGGCCTCCACCACCAACGTGCCCCGCGCCAGACCACTGATTATCCGATTGCGGCGTGGAAACGAGTAGCGGGTGGGTGGCGTGCCCAAAGGGAATTCCGAAACCAGCGCGCCGGTGGCCGCCACGGCCTCGGCCAACGACCAATGCGCCGCGGGATAGATGCGGTCGATCCCGCAGCCAAAGACCGCAATGGTGCCCCCGTTTGCCGCGAGCGCGCCCCGGTGGGCGGCCGCATCGATGCCGCTGGCGAGACCGCTGGTAATAACGATGCCGGCTTGGGCCAGATCACGGGCCAAACCAAAGGCCGTTTCTCGGCCCGCGACCGTGGCCCGCCGACTGCCCACCACCGCTATTTGGATTTCTGCCAGCAACGCGGGGTTGCCGCGCACAAATAGCACGGGGGGCGGCTTGGGGATGGCAGCAAGTTGACTGGGATAGCCCGGCGCGCCTAGCACGCGCAGCGCGTTAGCGCCCTCGCTCAGCCAGCGCGCGAGGGGTTCGGCAAGTTGCCACTGCGGTGCCACGCCGTGCTGGGCGAGATAGTGAGTGAGGGTCGCCCGCCGGCGCGCCACCGACACGCCGCTCGCTGCTTGTTGCAGCGCGCTTGGCAGATAGCGGGCAAGCGCGTCTAACGCACCACCGAGCGCGGCCTGCGCCACGGCGATACAAGCCAGCGTCTCGATGTCCAGTCCGTTGTCCATCGCGCTTGAGCATAACCCAAGGCTGCCGACCTTGGGCAATTTTCTCAGGGATTTCTCACGTAATCCAACACATGAACCGGCCGCTGGGTGTTCATCACCAAACCGAAGCTGACATCCTCGAAAGTGCGAAAAACCAGCAACTCTCCGGCCCTACTGTCCGGCAACTGCAACCTCGGCGGTCCCCCGACGAGGGGTCTGCCGGCCGTACCACCGAAGTAGCTGCGTGGTTGTCGCTGCGGGTCGTCCACCAACGCGCCGGTTTGGAAAATCGCCAGCACATTCCCGGGCTGCAGCCCAGCGGACAGCCCCCGGTTAATCACCACCACATTGTGCGAGCCGATTTGGGAAATTCCATCGATAACGGAAATAATTTGCGCTTCCACCGGCGCGGCCGGTGCGCTGGGAAAAAACTCGGGGACCTCATCTTCGCCTTGCGGCAGCACGAGATCACCCTGCAGAATTTCTCGATTGGCGCTGACGACCGTGCCCGTCGCGAGTTCACCCAATTGCGTGATGACCAAATTGGCGACCGGCAGCGCCTCGTACCCCAGCGCAGCCCCCGTCGCGGGGTCTCGGTACACCTGGCCGGCGCGGAACACCCCAAGCGTCGAACTGGTTTGCGCCGGCAGTCCTTGCACATAGACACGCTTGCCGCTGCCAACCACTAAGTGGTTGTCTTGGTTGCCGACGATCGAGGGGGCAGCCGCGATGTCGCCCTGCGTGAGCACTAAGGGTTGGGTGAGAAACTGCTGGATAGCCTCTAGCGAGACCGACGCAATCGGATCTTCATGCCGGCTTTCCCGCACCGCTGGCGACAGTTTGACCAATCTGCCACCGGGTTCTTGTCCGCCACGCTGCAGGCCTAGGAGCGGGTGCCCACCGAGGTCGGTCAAGGTAATGACATCACCGGGGTAGATACGGTTGGGATTTTGAATCTGAGGGTTCACCCGCCAGACCTCCGGCCACTGCCAAGCTTGCGCAAGGAAACGGCCCGCAATATCCCAAAGGTTGTCGCCACGCACCACGGTGTAGCTTTGTGGGTGCTGAGGATTGAGCGCTACGTCGGCCGCGGAAACGGCTGTAAAACTCAGAAACATGGCCATAGAAAATAAAGTTTTTCTATGCATTTCAATACTCTTATGCGTGGAGGTTAACCTAGCCTAGCAGATCGCCAGAGATTTACGAAGAACCCGCCAATTGCCGCCTCAGCGGTGTTTTAGGCTTGCTGGAACCGGCCCTAGTCCATATCCTGCCGCGAAAACCAAAAACAGATCCCCGTATGGCCGTCTTGGAAATTTTGCACTATCCGGACCCCCGCTTGCGCGCCATCGCCAAGCCAGTCACACAGTTTGGCCCGGAGTTAGCGCAATTTATCGACGACCTGCTCCAAACGATGTATCAGTCGGTGGGTATTGGCCTTGCCGCCACCCAGGTCAATGTCGCCCAGCGGGTCGTAGTGCTGGATGTCTCGCGTGGCGGCAGTTCGCCGCGCTGCTTCGTTAACCCTGAAATTCTGGAATTGCGGGGCCTCGCCACCGGGGAAGAAGGCTGCCTGTCGGTCCCTGAAACCTTCGAGCTGGTCGAACGGGCCGAGTGGATACGGGTGCGCGCGGTGAACGCGCAGGGCGAGCCCTTTGAGTTAGAGTGCGAGGGCATCCTCGCAGTGTGCCTGCAGCACGAAATCGACCATCTCGACGGCAAATTATTCGTTGACCGACTCTCGCTCCTCAAACGCTCCCGGATCCGGCGCAAGTTCGACAAGGCGCAGCGACTTGGGGCGTAAGTCTCGCCCCGCAAGCGCCCGGTCAGCCCGCGTGCGGCCCCCCGCAGGCAAGCCAAGCTAGCCCATGCCACGCCTCAAGGTCTTATTTGCCGGCACCCCGGACTTCGCCGTCCACGCGCTCGAAGCCCTGCTGGCGAGCGCCGAGGTCTGCGTGCAGGCGGTGTACACCCAGCCGGACAAGCCCGCCGGGCGGGGGCAATTACTGCGCCAGAGCGCGGTTAAAGTGCTCGCCGAGTCGCACGGTCTGCCGGTGCTCCAGCCGGGGTCGCTGCGCGAGAGTTCCGCGATCGCGGAATTAGCCGCGTTTCAGAGCGATTTACTGATTGTGGCGGCCTACGGTCAGATCCTCCCCGCGCAGGTCTTGGCTGCGCCGCGTTTAGGATCGCTGAACGTGCACGCGTCACTGCTGCCACGCTGGCGCGGCGCGGCACCCATCCAACGCGCCATCATGACCGGCGACGCCATCACCGGCATCACCATCATGCGCATGGTCGAGCGTCTGGATGCCGGCCCGATGTTGCTGCAACGAGCGTGCGCCATCGCGGCGGACGACACCGGCGGCAGCTTGCACGAGCGCCTTGCCCGCCTCGGCGGGGTGGCGCTGGTGCAGGCCTTGGCGCAGCTGTTGGCCGGTCACGCGGCGGAAACCGCCCAAATCGAAACCCACGTGACCTACGCCAAAAAAATTGAGCGCAGCGACCGCGAACTGGTTTGGGCCCGTCCAGCCAGCGAACTGGCGCGGCAAGTCCGCGCCCTCCACCCCCTGCCGCTGGCCACCGCGACCCTGGGTGATATCCGCCTCAACGTGCTGGCCGCCCGTTGTTGTGCGGCGGCGACCACCGCCGCGCCGGGCACCCTCACGCCCCACGGCGAGGGGCTTCGGGTGGCCACCGGGGATGGTTCTCTGGAACTGCTAGCGGTGCAGCCCGCGGGCAAAAACGTCATGAGTGCGCGCGAATTCCACAACGGCTACCGCCACCGGATCGGCGCCTGAGATGGCCGCCACCGCCGGACTGCGCGCGGTGATCGCAGGCTGCCTAGAGGCCATCGTGCATCAGGGTGCGTCGCTGGACCGCGAGCTGGAGGCGGCGCGCCTGCGGGTAGCGGTGGTGCGTGACCAGGGTTTTCTGCAGGAGTGCGTGTACGGGACCCTGCGCTTCGTGTTCGGGCTGCGCTTTCAACTCCAGACGCTCTTGGGCCGGCCCCTGCGTAAACGCGACGCGGTGCTGGAATGTCTGCTGCTGAGCGGCCTGTATCAGCTGCGGCATATGTCGGTCCCCCCGCATGCGGTGGTGGATCAATCGGTAGCCGCCTGCAAGGAACTCGACCGAGCCTGGGCAACCGGGCTGGTGAATGGCGTGCTGCGCAACGCCGAGCGCCAAGCGCCCGCGCTGGGGGCCATCCCCGCCACGCTGCTAGAAGCCAGTTGGAACCACCCACTGTGGTTCATCGAGCGCCTGCGCGCGGCGTGGCCGGCGGATTGGGCGGCGGTGCTAGCGGCAGGCAACGCGCACCCCCCGCTCGCGCTGCGGGTTAATTTAATGCGCGGGTCGGCGGCGGACTACGCCGCACGACTGCAAGCTCTTGGCATCACCGCGCAGCCGGTGGCGGCCGCGCCGGCCTGTCTGGTGCTAGAGAAACCCGTGCGGGTCGCTGAACTGCCCGATTTCGACGCCGGCGCCGTCTCCGTCCAAGACGCCGCGGCCCAACTCGCCGCGCCCTTGCTGGATGTGCAACCCGGGGCCCGGGTGCTGGATGCCTGTGCCGCGCCCGGCGGCAAATCGATGCACCTGCTGGAACTTCTGGCCGGCAACTGCGACCTGCAGGCACTCGACATCAGTGCCGAGCGCTTGAAAGCGGTCGCCGCCAGCGGGCAACGGCTGGGCTTGGCCTGTCGCATCACCCCGGGCGACGCCGCCGAGCCCGCCAGTTGGTGGGATGGCGTGCCGTTCGAACGTATCCTGCTGGACGCGCCGTGTTCAGGCAGCGGGGTGATTCGCCGCCACCCAGATATTAAAATCCATCGGCAAACCGCCGACCTCACCCAATTGCAGAGCACACAGCACAAACTGTTGGAGCGCCTGTGGCCAACCCTGCAACCCGGCGGCAAACTGCTCTATGTCACCTGCTCTGTGCTGCCTTCGGAAAACGACGATATCCTGCTCGCGTTCCACGCCGGCCGCGAGGATTGCAGGGTCCTTCCACTCGCCGTGACGTGGGGCAGAGCGACGGGCTACGGGCGCCAGATCCTGAGCGGAGAAAACGACATGGATGGGTTTTATTTCGGCTTGCTGCAAAAACGCCCCGATGTATAGGCTCCTCGGGTTGGCCCTGTTGGCGCTGGCCGCCCTATTGCCGCCGGGTGCGGCGGCCCGAGATGTCGTGATCGACAGCGCCGTTGCGGTGGTTGAGGATGGCTATCTGCGCGTGGATGCCAAGGCCACTATCTCGGTTAACGAGGATGTGGCGGAAGCGCTCAACAACGGCATCTCGCTGGTTTTCATTGCGCAGACGCGCCTCCTACGGCCCCGCGCCTTCTGGGTCGACGAAACCATCGCCCAGTCGCGCCACGTTTTCGTGCTCTCACGGCACGCCCTCTCCGAACGCTATACCCTGACCGAGGTCGCCGGAAAGCCTGCCCAAACCTTCAAAACCATCGCCGAAGCAACCGCCGCACTGGGCGACCTGCCGCGCGTCCTCGTGCTCTCCGCGATCAGGGCTGGCCCGGAAGAAAACTACCGCGGCCGCTTCCGGTTGCGTCTTAGCGTGGAAGATCTACCGGCGCCCATGCGGCCACTCGCCTATATTTCGCCCGGCTGGTGGCTGTCTTCGGGTTGGTATGACTGGACGTTCACGCAATGAAGCCGAGGCTCGCCATCGTGGGCACCGTGGGGCTACTGAGCCTCTCCCTGCTAGGTTCGCTCGTGCTCATGAGCGCGGCGATCCAAAATTCCGAGCGCTTTGGGGACCTCTACTCCATCCTGCTCCTGACCAATGTCCTGGGCTTACTTGCCTTTGGTGGTCTGATCGTCGCCAACGCCCGCGACTTGATCCGAGCCCTGCGCCGCCGGGCACCGGGTGCGCGACTGATGTTGCGAATGCTGACCATTTTCGTCGTGCTATCGGTGGTGCCAATTTGCGTGCTGTTTAGCTTCTCGCTGAACTTCCTGATGCGCGGCATGGACAGTTGGTTTGACGTGCACATCGACAAAGCGCTGGCGGATGCCATCGAGTTGAGCCGCCGTGCGCTCGACCTTCGCACCCGCGAAGTGCTCAACCGCACGGTCAATATTGCCGAAGAAATCAGCGCCGGAGCGCAACCCGGCTCGGTGCTCGATCTGGGCGCGCTGCGCGCACCGGGCAGCACCGTCGCCGCGGATACCTGGGATCCGGGCCCAACGGATTTAGACCTCCTGCGTCAACGCAGCGGTGCGGAGGAAATGGTTTTGGTCACGGTGCAAGGCCGCGTCTTGCAGTCGAGCAGCAGTGCGACCGACCTCGTGCCCAATTTACCCTCGGCCGCGATGCTGCTGCAGGTCAAACAGGGCCGCACTTATGTTGGGCTCGAGCCCTACGGTGACGACGGTCTGGGCGTGCGCGTCGCGGTCTTGATCAACGATGAGAATCTCGACCGTGGCGGTCGCATCCTGCAGGCCATTTTCCCGGTCGCCAGCGGCATGAACCAACTGGCCACTAACGTGGAATCGGCGCATGCGAAATACGGTGAACTGGTGTACCTGCGCCGCAAGCTGAAACTGAGCTTTGCGATGACGTTGACCCTGGTGCTGCTGTCGAGCATCACCAGTGCAATCTGGGCGGCCTTTTATTCGGCCAAACGTCTGGCCGCCCCCATTAGCGATCTGGCGGCGGGTACGGCTGCGGTAGCGACCGGCAACTACGCCATGAATCTACCCGTCACCACCAGCGACGACATGGGTTTCTTGGTGAGTTCCTTTAACGACATGACCCGCCGCATCGCCACAGCGCGCAGCGAGGTAGAAACTCAGCATCGCTATCTCGACACGCTGCTCAGCCAGCTGTCCTCAGGGGTACTGGCGCTGGACCCTGCCGGCCGGGTCACCACCATCAACGATGCTGGGCGCCGCATCCTGGAACTCGGCGACCTCTCGGTGAGCGGGCTCGGCATTCAAGCGTTCAGCGACAAACGCGAGCACCTCGCGCCGTTCGTCGAGTGCCTGACTGCGCACCTGAACGCCGGCGAGGAGCGCTGGCAGCAAGAAAACCAGATTTTTACCCGTACCGGCCGGCGCGTCCTGATGTGCCGCGGCAGCCAACTCTTGTTAGAAAGCAGCTTAGGCAACGGGCACGTGGTGGTTTTCGACGACATCACCGCGTTGATTAAAGGACAGCGCAACGCGGCTTGGTCGGAGGTCGCCCGACGCCTCGCGCATGAAATCAAAAATCCGCTCACGCCCATTCAACTCTCGGCCGAACGCCTGCGCCAAAAATACTTGGCCAAAATGGCGCCGGATGATGCCGATACCCTAGACCGACTGACCACGACCATCGTCCAGCAGGTCGAGACGATGAAGGTCATGGTCAACACCTTTTCAGATTACGCCCGGATGCCGGCGATTACTCAGGAACGCACCGACCTCAACGCGCTAATCTCCGCGGTCGTCGACCTCTACCGCAGCGCCAGTACCGAGGTGAACTTCGAACTGTCGTTTGACCCCGACTTGCCGAAAATCTCGGTCGATGCGGGAAGACTGCGTCAGGTGTTTAACAATCTCATCAAAAACGCGCTAGAAGCGAGCAGCGAGCAGCCGGCGGCGGCGATTTCCATCAGCACGCGGCGACCTACTTCGGAGGCCGGCGACCATCTGGAAATCTTGGTCACCGACCAAGGTGATGGCATTCCCACCGAGCTCATCGCAACGCTTTTTGAGCCCTATGTCACGACTAAAACCCGCGGCACCGGGCTGGGGCTCGCCATCGTCAAAAAAATTATCGAAGAGCATGGCGGCGTGGTCAGCATGGAGAACAACGAGGGCCGTGGCGCGCGGGCTACAATACGGCTGCCGCTCAACCTCGAAGACTCCCCGGGCAGCGAACCGGGGCACAGGAGAGTCGCATGACGGGCCAAAATATTTTAGTGGTCGACGATGAGCCTGACATTCGCGTCTTACTCAAAGAAATTCTCGATGATGAAGGCTTCGAAACGAGGCTGGCAGAAAATGCCGCGCAAGCGCGTGAAGCGCGCCGGCTACGCCGTCCCGACCTCATCCTGCTCGATATTTGGATGCCCGACACCGATGGCATCACGCTCCTAAAGGAGTGGTCAGAAGACGGTCAGGTGGATGTGCCGGTGATCATGATGTCCGGCCACGGCACGGTGGAGACCGCCGTGGAAGCCACCCGTCTAGGTGCTTACGACTTCATCGAGAAGCCGCTGTCGATCGCCAAACTACTGATAACGCTCCAGCGCGCGTTAGAAAACGCCAGCTTGCGGCGGGAGAATCTAGGCCTGCGGCGGGGCGCGATGCCGCTCGCCGAGCCCGTTGGCCGCGGCCGCTTGATGGAGCAACTGCGCACGAGCGCATTGCGCATTGCGCAACACAAAACTGCCGTCTTCATCACCGGTGAATCAGGCTCGGGCAAGGAAGTATTGGCGCGCTACCTCCATGAACACAGCGCCCGGGCCAAAAATCTGTTTGTGCCCGTGGGGGTCGCGGGCTTGGCGCGTGAAAACCCCGACGCCGAGCTGTTCGGCGTGGAAATGGATGGGCACGTGACCTACGGATCATTGGAACAGGCGAACGGCGGCACCCTGTTTCTCAAGGACATCGCCGACATGGACCTCACCACCCAAGCCCGGCTGCTCAGCGCGCTAGAGCAACACTCAATGCTGCGCGTCGGCGGGCGCGAACCCGTCAATATCGATGTCCGCATCATCGCCGCTACCCGGCGCGACCTGCAGGCTGAGGTGAACGCCGGCAGGTTCCGCGATGACCTGTATTACCACCTCAACGTCGTGCCGCTGCGGGTGCCCACGTTGCACGACCGGATCGAAGATTTAGACGACCTGCTGAGCCACTACCTCAACTATTTTGTGGACAGGGAGGGCCTGCCCCGCCGGGATGTCACGCCCGGCGCCAAGGCCCGCATGCGGGACTATCGCTGGCCCGGCAACGTGCGTGAACTGCGCAATTTGGTGCAACGCCTGCTGATTTTGGGCAACACCGACAGCATCGAAGCCCACGAAGTGAGCAACGCGCTGGGCGGGCGGCCAACCCAGGAGGTTGACGTCGTGCCAGCGGGCTTTGATCTGCCCCTGCGCGAAGCACGCGAACGCTTCGAGAAAAATTATCTCGAATACCAACTGCATGCCTGTGAAGGCAGCGTCAGCCGGGTCGCTGAACGGGTGGGCATCGAGCGCACGCATCTTTATCGTAAGCTGCGCAGCCTCGGCATCGACCCCCGCCATATCAAAGAGTCGACGCGGGACTAAGCCCGGGTGTACACCCGATGACGGACCGCACTGCCGCGCTTGAACTGCTGCTAGCACAGGGCCGCGACAGCGCCTTGCTGCGCTTCAGTCTCGGCACGGCGTACTTGGAATCCAATGTTGCGCTGGCCGTCACCCATTTCCGCGCCGCGCTGGCGTTCGACCCCACCTATTCTGCGGCGTGGAAATCTTTAGGCCGGGCGCTGGTCAGCGTGCAGGATTTGGCCGGCGCGCAGGAAGCTTTTCGTGCCGGCATCGCCGCGGCCAGCCAGCGTGGCGACGTGCAGGCGGCCAAAGAGATGCAGGTCTTCCTGCAGCGAGTCGCGCGCACGCTGGGCCCGGCCAGCAGCTGACTTAGCTCACCGCCGCGGGCTCCGCATTCAACTGCAGTGCCCCTACCAACTCCGCAGCACTGTTGAAACCATGGCGCTGCAGGTAGTCGGCAACGCCTTCGTTGAGCGTGCGACACATCAGCGGCTCGTAAAACAACCCTGTGCCCACCCCCACCGCGCTCGCGCCGGCCAGCATGAATTCGATGACATCGGTGGCATTCACAACGCCGCCCTGGCCGATGATCGGCACACCGTGTGGTTTGCAGACCTGATAGACCTGCCAAACTTTCAGCAACGCGATGGGCTTGATAGCTGGCCCCGACAGCCCGCCCTGATTGTTGCCAATCACCGGGCGCCGCCGTTCCGCATCGATCGCCATGCCCATCAGCGTATTGATCACGGCAAAACCATCGCTGCCGGCTTCTAGGCAGCGCCGGGCATTTTCGGCGATGTCGGTCTGATTGGGCGACAGCTTGGTGATGATGGGTTTGCGCGTGGCGCGACGACAGGCAGCGACCACTCGGGCCGACATCTCGGGGCTATTACCGAACGCCACGCCGCCTTCTTTCACGTTGGGACAAGAGATATTGATTTCGATCGCATCGATCGCGGAGTCGTCAAAAATGCGCGTGACTTCCGCGTATTCTTCCACCGTCGAGCCCGACACATTCGCGATGAAACGGGTCTCGCTGAAGTCCAAGCGCGGGAGAATTTCGTCCACCACGTAGCGGGCACCAGGGTTTTGCAGACCGATGGCGTTGAGCATCCCGGCCGGGGTCTCGTACACCCGATGGGCGGGATTACCGAGCCGCGGCAACAGCGTCGTCCCCTTCAAACAGATGGCGCCCACCTGGGCGTTGGAAAAGCCTTCCACCCGCGTATATTCTTCGCCAAAGCCCACACACCCCGACAACAGCACCAGCGGTGAGTTGAACGACATGCCGCAAAAGGACGTCGCAAGACGTGCCTCACTGGATAGCTCGCTGGTGATCAATGTCTTTTTACCTATGTTCGAAGTAGCGCTATTTGAGCCTGAAATCCCGCCCAACACCGGGAATATTATCAGGCTGTGCGCCAACGTCGGGGCTGGTTTGCATCTCATCGAACCGTTGGGCTTCGACATCTCCGACCGCGCGCTGCGCCGGGCCGGGCTGGACTACGCCGAGCGTACCAGCCTGCGGGTGCATGTGGACTACGCGGCCCTGCGCAGCGCCCTACCGGGCAGGCAAATTTGGGCCTTCACCACCCACGCCACTCGCGGGTTGAGCGAGGCCCCGTTGGGGCGCGGGGATATCCTGCTGTTTGGCCCAGAATCCCGCGGCTTGCCACCTGAACTGCGCGCCACCCTGCCAGCCGAGCAGTGCCTGCGGATCCCGATGCGCGCCGACAGTCGCAGCCTCAACCTCTCCAACGCGGTCGCGGTCGCCGTTTATGAGGGGCTCCGACAACACGCCTACGCGGGCCTCGCCTAGGGCCGCGCTGCCCGGCCTCAGGGCGTGACCTGCGCGGTAACCACCCGCTGGACGTAATCCTCGGTGCTTTGCACCCCGCGGCTGGCGGTGACAGTGAGCGCGTAGACGGGATAGGTAATCGAGCCCTCGGTAACGCTGGTCGAGGTGCAACTCACCGCGAGCGTAAAATTGTCCAAGCCCGAACCCGTCGCGGAAAAACTCGTGCCGGCGAGCGGGCAAGCGCTGTCGGTGGCCACCCGCGCAACAGCCCACTCGAGCCCACTTTGCGCGGCAAATTCTGCGCGATCACCGAGCAGGGACAGCGTGGCGTCCGCCTGTTGGGAGGTGCCGATAGACACCGCATAGCCCGCCATGAGCGCCACGATCACGACCAAAAACACCGCAGAGACCAGCGCAAAACCACCCTGCAAAGCGCGCCTTATCACGGGGAATTAGGCACGTGAACTTGGTCAAACAGGGTGACCTTTTCTGCCACCCCGTCGGGATTGGTCAAACTCAAAGTGAGGCTTAGATTGACCAATCCGGCGCGGGTTGCGCTACCCGTCTGATAGCTGAAGGCACAGGCGGCAACGCCAGTGGCGAGCAAATTGCCGCTCACGGAGGGTGGTATTGGTTGGGTATTGGCCAGCGCATAGCCCGAGTAGCGGGATAAGGAAGTGCCGGAACAAACAAAACTAACCGCCGTGTCCACCACAAAAAAGCGCTGCTCGGGGGAGCCCGTTGGCCACACGGTGCCGGCCGCCGCGCGGTTGACCGAGATGACCCCGGTGGCAGACACCGCGCTCACGATGCCGGCCAGATTATCGCCACACCAAGCGTTGGTGCGCGTGCCGGCGGGCTGCGCCGCGCAACTGCTGGGGTTGCCGGTGTTGTAGATAACCAGACAGTCCGCACTCCCGGCTAGGCAGGCGGTGACATCGGCGCTGGTGCGCACGCTGGTGGGGATGGTCCAGGCACCCAAGGTCTGAAAACTATCGCTGGTGACACTCAAATTAAGCGAATCGCTGGTCGCATCGCCCGGCACGACGTCGGCGCGATAGCGGCCGCTGGCGGAGGTCTTCAGCATCTCGAGGGCCAAGCCGTCGCTGGAGACTCGCACGCTATTAGGCAAGGCCAGGGTTAATTCTCGGCGCATGCGCGCCAACGCTAATCTCGCGGTCGCCACCATGGCCGTGCGCTGTTTGACGTCGACAAACGCGCGCATCGGTAAGCTCAAATTACGCCAGACCACCAGCCCTAGAATGCTGCTCAGCGTGAGGACAGCAACCAGTTCGACCAAGGTAAAACCCAGCCCGCCCCGGGCCACGGGCCTCACTCGAGATTGGCCTTGTAGGCCGTGATCCGGATGGGGGCGTTGAGTGCGTTGTGGGAGACCGCAACCTCCACGCGGACGATTTGGCCGCTGCTGGCGTCCAAGGCGGGCGATCCCAGCGTCACCGAACTCTGGTCCAGCACGCTGACGTTGACGGTGTAGGCCCCCAACAGCGCAATGGATAAACCATTGCGGTCGCGTGCACCCACGTCACTTAGCCCGAGGTAGTCGCACACGTCATCGTAGTTGGCACGGCTGCTTTCAGCCCCAAAGACCGCACCGCCGCAGCCGCTGGCACACGGCCTACCGGTACATTCAGCCCGGCAGGTGGTGGCTGCACTACCGTCCGGGTTGAACGAGGGGTCGCAGAAACTCGCCGACATTGCTTCTGCCAGATAGGCGCGCGCCAGGGTCGTGGCCTGCTCTTGGATCAAGGGGTCTGCGCTGCGGCTAACGGCCGAGGACACCGCCAACATCAGGCCGAAAGTCGCCACACTGACGATCACGATGCTGGCGACGAGTTCGATGAAGGTGAGCCCGTGCTGACGCCCGCGGCGTGCCTGCGCGCTCAGTTGACGAGGCCCGTCTCGGGATACACGCGCGCCAGCTCCCCGCCGATGTCGAGAACGAGTGTGGCCGTGAGCAGCAGGCCGGTGGCATCGCTGTAAGGACGCCCCAGCGTGTCGAAGTACAGCGCCCCACCGGTAATGGCAACGTTGGCCGGCACGGGCTCAGCATAGCTACCGCCCCCCACTCGGATCAGGGTCGTCAGCGTGCCGGCGTGGTCGTTGCAGCTGGTGCCACCCACCCAGCGCTGCAGCGTAAAAGCGGCGCTGGTTAACGTGGCGCGAATGTCGCAACCCGAAGCAAAGGCCACCGTTCGGGCGTGGCTCAAGCCGGCGCGCACTTCGGCGGCGAAACCCGCCGCGGCGAAGGCGCTGGGGGAAAAAAAACGCGGCAGGGTGACCGCCGCCAGTATCCCGCTCACAACCAGCACCGTGACGAGTTCAATCAGGGTAAAACCTCGCGCTGCGGCGTTTTTACTCGCCCCAGCGCCCCCTCCCCCTGACGCCCGCCGCTCGGTTAGCTTTTTCACACCTCGTCCGGCCGGCATATCGAGCACGCAGCCCGCGGCGCCGGACGGCGCGCGCTCAGCAGCCGGTGCTGACGACCACAACACCAGGTACCGCGCCAGCAGCGGCCCCGAGCGTATAGGTCACTTTGCAATTCGCCGGGGTCGGGGCTGAATCCATCGTAAAGATCCCGGTAGCCGGATCAAAGGTGAAACCCGTCAGGTCTTGGACAACGGCTTTGATGCCGAGCACCGCGACCGTGGGATAGCCGCTGGTGGCGTCGATAATGACCGCGCCTACCGGACTACCCTCCATCGCAATCGGGCTAGCGGAGCTATTGGCCAGATAGAGCGCATGGGCCAGCGCGGCACCGCTGCGGACGCTACCCGCCAGAGCGTTAATGGTGGCAATTCGTGCTTTAGCTTCCAATCCAGAAAAACGCGGAAGCGCAAAGGCCGCGAGGATGCCAAGAATGACGATAACGGTTACCAACTCGATGAGTGTGAAGCCGGTTTGACGTCGCATAGCTATCTTTCCCTGTGTCATAAAAAAATCTCCCTAGGTGCCTTCGTTGCTTAGTTATCGAACCGCCAGCGCGATATCTTTAGGAACAGCTGTTGCCGCCCGATTTACCTCGCCTAGCGCTGCATTTTGACTCCTGCCAAATCCCACATGGGTAGAAAAACCCCTAACGCAAACAGCAAGACAAAGCCTGCCAGAACGGCGATGAGTATTGGCTCGATGGTCTGACTTAGGTTCTTGATGTCGTAATCGACTTCGCGCTCATAAAAGCCGGCGACTTCCGCCAACAACGTGTCGACGGCGCCAGTTTCCTCGCCCACCGCCATCATTTGGAGCACCAAGGGGGTGAACATGCCGGTGGCCGTGGCGGTACGGGTTAGCGTTTCGCCCCGCTCCACGCCATTGCGAATATGCCGGATGCGCTCGCCGATGTATTCGTTATCGACCGCCTGCGCCATGATCGATAATGCCTGCGAAAGCGGCACGCCGGCCGCCAGAGACATCGAAAAACCCCGCGAGAAACGCCCTAACGTTGCGCGGTGCATGATGTCACCGACGACCGGAATGCGGAGTTTCCAGCGGTCCCACTGATAGGCCCCAGCCTCGGTCTTGACCCACACCCGAAAGCCGGCCGCCGCGCCTATCGCTAGCGCGACCAACAGCGGCCACCAAGCGACAAAAAACCCAGACGTACCAATGATGATCCGCGTGGCCAACGGTAGGACCACGTGGGCGCGCGCAAAAATTTGGGCAAACTGCGGAATTACCACCACGTTGATCACCCCAATCGCGATGCCGATGGCCAGCAGCACAAACGAGGGGTAGCGCAGCGCCGACTTAATCCGGCTGCGGGTGTCGCGCTCGCGCTCTAGGTATTCTGCCAAGCGCGAAAAGGCCTCATCCAGACGCCCAGTGTTCTCACCGATCCGCACGGTGTTGACGTAGAGCGGCGAAAACACCCGCGGATGCTGCGCCATGGCGAGGGAGAGTTCGCGGCCACTTTCAACGGTCGATTTAATGTCTATCAGCGCTTCGCGTAGCGTTACGTTGCGAGTGGAGCGAATGAGGCCGGTCATGGACTGGGTCAGCGGCACGCCGGCCCGCATGAGCGTGTAGAGCTGACGCGACAACAGCACTAACTCCGCCAGTTCGGGCGCTACCGGCCCCCGCAGACGCCGCCACAGTTCCCCGACGTCCAAGCGCTCGCGCGCTTCTTCGATGTCGATGGGGGTGATGCCGCTGTTCATCAGTTGGCCGGCGACCGCATCGGCGCTCAGGGCGTCCAGCACCCCCGAGAGTGATTCCCCCCGCCGGCCCCGACCTCGATAGCGGTAATTTGGCATCAGTTAGGCACGGGACTGAGGACCGGCACCACTAGCCCCTCGTCTTCGTCGTCCGCTCCCAACAGGCTTTCGGCGGCTACTCGCATGGCCTCGCCCACGCTGGTCACCCCGGCGACGGCATAGTCGAGGGCGGCGAGTTCTAGCGACCGGAAACCGGCACTCGCCCGCCCCAGGGTGGCGAAACCAACGAAGTCGCCTGCCGCCAGGGCGGTACTCATCGCAGGGGTAATGGACAACATTTCATACACCCCGATGCGGCCCTTGAACCCGGTGTTGCTACAGGCGTGGCAACCAGCGCCCTGCTGCCAGTTACCGCTCGGCAGGCTCTCACCGGTTTTCAAACGCAACCAGCCCAGTGCCGCCCCGGTCGGCGTCACGGCTTGCGTGCACTCCACGCACAAGCGCCGCACGAGGCGCTGAGCGATGACCGCGTGCAGCGAGGACGCCAGGAGATAACCCGGTGCGCCCATATCGAGCAGACGGCTGATCGTGCTCACCGCATCATTGGTATGCAGCGAGGTGAGCACCAGATGACCGGTGATCGCCGCACGCAGGCCAATTTCCACGGTTTCCTGGTCGCGCATTTCGCCCACTAGGATGATGTCTGGGTCCTGCCGCAACGCGGTGCGCAACACCCGGCCGAAAGTCAGACCAATCTGCGTGTTGACCTGCACCTGATTGACCCGCGGCAGCCGATATTCCACCGGGTCTTCTACCGTCACAATTTTCGATTTGGCGTCGTTGAGCAGCTTAAGGCCGGAATACAGGGTGGAAGTCTTGCCGCTGCCGGTCGGGCCGGTCACCACCACCATGCCGTAAGGGCGCTGGATCGCGGCCATGAAACGCCTGAGGATATCGGGGGGCATCCCCAGCGCGTCCAGATCTTTCACCCCTTCGCTGTGGTCTAGCAGCCGCATGACGATGGACTCGCCGTGCTGCAAAGGCATCGTCGAGACGCGAACATCGATCACTCGCTCAGCGACCCGAATACTAAAGCGCCCGTCCTGAGGTAGGCGTTTCTCGGAAATATCCAGGTTGGACATGAGCTTCAGGCGCTGCACCAGCGCTGGCGCGATGCGGCGTTCGTTGAGCACCTGTTCTTGCAGCACACCGTCCACCCGTTGGCGAATGCGCAGCACCGCTTCGTCGGGCTCGATGTGGATATCCGAGGCCCGCGACTGCACCGCCGCCTGAAACAGCGTGTGCAGCAATTTGACCACCGGTGCATCGCTGAGGTCCGCACCGGCGGCCAGCTGCTCGACGTCGAAGTCGCCTTCGCGCAGCTCGTCGCTGAGCTGCTCGGCGATCCCGGAGATACGGTCGGTCTGGCGATAAATGCGATCGATGGTGTCCAGCAGCTCCTGCTCGCGGACCACCGCCACCTCGAGGGGTCGCGCAATGATGCGCGCCAGCTCGTCGTAGGCAAAAATATTGGTGGGATCAGACATCCCGACGAGCAGCGTGGCCCCTTTGTCTTTGAGCGCCACCGCCCGGAAGCGGCGGGCGTAGATTTCTGGAATGAGCGCGACCACCGCCGCCTCAAACTGATAGTGACCCAGTTCGACAAACGGCACGCTGAGCTGCTGGGAGAGAAAGGTCAGCAGCGCATCTTCGGTGAGATAGCCGTGGTCGACCAATATTTTGCCGAGCTTGCGGCCAGACTTGCGCTGCTCCTCGAGGGCGGCGTCGAGTTGCAGCTGGGAGATAATTTTGCTGTCGACCAGCAGGTCGCCCAGACGCAGTTTTTTGCGCGGCGCGTTCATGGCTGGCTGGCCTGCAGGCGCACGCGTTCTTGGGCGGCGAACGCCCGCAGCGGTTCGGCCAGGGTGCGGTCGTCGGCGGCCAGCGTGAAGCTCGCCGCGGCAGCCCGCGTATCGCCCTGGGCGCTCAATGAGATACCTAAACCAACCTGCCAGCTACCGTTGCTTGGTTGGAGTTGCAGCAGCCCACGATAGCGAGTTGCCGCCAGCGCGTGTAGCCCGAGGCGCTGTTCAACGGCCGCCAGCAAAGCATGAAATTCCGGATTACTCGCAAGCGGTGGCACGGCGGGCCGCAACACCGCCAGCGCCGCCTGCGCTTGGTCTTGTTCCAGCAATGAATGTCCCAGCACCTGCGCCAGATCGGTTTGATTGGGGGTCAGGCTGAGCCCCTCGCGCAGGCTGGCTTGCGCCTCGGCCGTCTGGCCCGCCATCAGCATGAATAGCGCCAGCCGCACGCGGGCGTCGACCCGTCTGGGATATTTGGCCACGAACGCTCGCAGCGGCCCGGTGTTCCCCTCGGCGCCGCTCTGGAGGGCAAGGCGCAACGCGCTCGCCTGTGGATCGAGGTTTTTTACGGCCGGCGCCCGATGGAACTCGCCCGGGTACTCGATCGCACTGTCTGCGGCGCTCTCGACGGCGTTGCGCGCCGCCCGCGGCAGCGCGGCAGCCGTTGGCTGCGGTAACCCCGGCGGAGCGAGCACCGGCATTTCGCCGACCTGCGCCACCGGGGTCGCCGGCAAGGGCGTCTGCGGCACCTCGGCCTGCGCCACCGGGGTCACCGGCAAGGGCGTTTGCGGCGCCTCGGCGAGCGCCACCGGGGTCGCCGGCAAGGGCGTCTGCGGGAGCACGGGGGGCGCGGCATCGGCCAAAATAACCGGCAGGCTCGCGGGTGGGGCGGGTGGCGTGGGCAGTGCGGACGCCACGGGGTCCAACGCCGCTGGGGCGGTTGGCGCGGGCGTGGTGGCGAGTGGTTCGGGCGCTGCGGGGGTGCTGCGAGTGAGCATTTCGCGGAGCAGCCAGCCGCCGACCGCGATGGTCAGGAGCAGTGTAGCCACGCCCAAAAGCCGCAGTATCTGCCGCCGCGGCGGCGCATCAGCGGCTGGCCGCAGACCGTTCAGTGCTTGGTCGACGTTGTGCAGTTTGCCGCCCCGGCGTGCTTCGAGGTCGGTCAACATTTGATTGATGAGGCTCATATTGGCAGGCTCGAAACGGCCATGCCCAACGCGCCCAGCGCCACCGCAGCGCCGCCCAGACGGCTGCTCAGCCAACGCCCAAACCGTGCACCCGCGCCGCCAAAGCGCGGCAGCATCACCGCCCGCGCATCATCAGTGTCCAGGATGGCGCTGCGGGCGTGCAGCCGATTGACACGCCCTTCGCCCTGACCAAAAGCCGCCATCAAGGATTTATGCGCCAAAATATTGATCAGCCGCGGCACGCCGCGACTGCCGCGCGCAATTTCCGCCACCGCGCGCGCATCGAAGAGGCGGGGTCCGTCGTAGCCCGCCACGGTCAAGCGGTGCACTAAATAGCTCCCCACGCCGTCCGCGTCTAGCGGTTGCAGGTCGTAGCTGAAGGTGATGCGCTGGCGTAATTGGCGAATGGCGGGTTGGTCCAACACCTGATTGAGTTCGGGCTGACCGAACAGCACGACCTGCAGCAGTTTGGTTTTTTCGGTTTCGAGATTTGTCAGCAGCCGCAGTGCCTCCAGCGTCTGCAAGGGCACGGCCTGCGCTTCGTCCATGCACAGAACCACCCGTTGACCCCTCGCGTGGAAATCCAGCAGCGCGAGGTTGATGCGTTTAAGCAGCTGGTGCTGGCTCGCGCGCTTGGGGTATTCGATGAGTAATTCATCCGCGATGGAAAACAACAGGCTAGACGGCCGCAGGTAAGGGTTGGGCAGATAGGCGCAGGCAAATTCGGGCGCGAGGGTTTTTAGCAGCGTGCGGCATAAAATTGTTTTGCCGGTCCCCACTTCGCCCACCACCTTCATGAAGCCCTCGCCGCTGCGCAGCGCCACCAGCAGCACATTCAGCGCGTCCCGATAGCCAGCGTGCTCCATAAAAAACGCCGTGTCGGGCGTCAGCGAATAAGGCGGCTCGTTCAGTCTGAAATGCTGTAGGTACATGGCTGGCGAGCTGTGCGGGGTGGGGCGGCGCCGCTCAGGGCGACGGCAGGCCGAGGTCTGCGCCGGGCAATTGGCCGCGCGCGTTGAGCGTGTCTTCCATCTCGGAGAGGCGCCCGCGGGACTGGTCTATGGGCTGGGCCCAATCGGCCCCTTCGTTTATCACCAATGGCCGCAGCAAAATCACGAGTTCGCTTTTAACCGCCAGCGTGCGCTTATGACGAAACAGTGCGCCCACCAGCGGCATCTCGCCGAGCAGTGGGGTCGTCGCGTCGTGCTCACGCTCGTGGGTTTGCATCAGCCCACCGATCACGACTAACTGGCCACTGCGGGCCTGCACCACGGAGTCGGTTTCGCGCACCGTGCTGCGGGCCAGCGGTAGGGTTTGGGTCTCGCCCCCGATGGAGATAACTTTTTCTTGGTCCGTCACCTCGCTCACCGAGGGATGGATATGCAGCGTCACCACGCCGTCGCGGCTGATTTGCGGCGTGACGTCGAGCGCAATCCCGGAAAAAAACGGCGTTAATTCAATATTGGGCGTCGAGGTCGTGGCCGTCCCTGTGACGGTGGTCGTGGAGACGTCGGTGACGAAAAACTCGTCCGTCCCTACTTTGATAATTGCCTTCTGGTTGTTCATGGTTGAAATCCGTGGGCTGGACAATACCTGCACATTCCCCTGCGTTTTTAGCACTTCTAGAAACGCCGTGAAATCTTGTCCGTTCACCGCCAGCGCGAAAACCCCGCCGAAGGCCACCGCGGGCACCCCCGCCAGCTTGGTAACCCCCGGGAACTGGTCGACGATAGTGCCCGCCAACTCGCTGCGGCCCGCTGCACTATCCAGAAGCTTGGAACCGCCGGTTTGCGCCAGCGTAAAGTCGCCGATGACAGCCGCCCAGTTGACGCCCGCCTGAAAGCCGTCGGAGAGCTCCACTTCCAGCACTTTGGCTTCTAGCACGACCTGTCTTTGCGCAATTAACTGCGCGGTCTGGAGGTAGGTTTCTACTTCTCGAAGTTCGCTGGGCAGCGCGCGCACCACCACCACACCGGACTGCGGATTGACCACGACGTTGCGTCCCTCAGCGGTGCCCACGAGTGCCGTCACCGCCGCGGAAAGTTCCTGCCAGAAAGCGGTTTCGGGCACGAGGGTGTTGACCTGCGTGCCAATGAGGGCCCGATGGCCGCTCCCGCTGCTGCCGTTTTGATCGCCTTGGTCGTTGCTGCCAGAGGACGACTCGCCACTGGATTCCTCGTCTCCATCGGATAGCCCCTGCAGTTTTTGCAGGGTGCCGGCGCTCACGAATGTCGATGAAGAGCCAGAACGTTTGATATTGAGGTAGTTGATTTGGAAAATCCGCGCTTCCAGCCGCGAGGGCAATACTTGGAAGCCGTAGCTTGTGCGCTGAAATTCAAAGCCATAGACATCGTGGGTGGCCGCGATCACTTCGGGAATGGTCACATTGCGCAAACTGAGCGAGATTTTTCCGGTCGTGTCGGGATGCACCACCATGTTGTAGCGGGTGCCGTCCACCAAGCTCATGAAGAACTGTCGCGCGGGGACATCGTTCACCGCGATGTCAAAGCGCTGCTCGTCGGCAATCTGGGGCGTGGGATGCGCATCCAGCGGCAGGCTGGGCACCAAGGCACGCCGGACCTCGGCGGGCACCGGGACCGGCGCGGGCTCGCTGACGAGTTCTTTTTCCATCTGCTGTAGCGTCGCCTTTGAGGGCGGCGGGTTCTGACAGGCCACCAGCAGCACCAGAACGAACAAACCGCTAGCGCGGATCTTAAGGCGCAACACGGGCCCGCTGTTTGACATCATGCTGTACCAACCTCAACGTTGAGGGCTGCTCGCCGGTCTCGATCACCACGCTCGTTTTGCTAATCTTTAACACCGTCGCGCCGTCTATTTGTTCGCCTTCCTTCACCAGTTGTCCGTTGATCACGGCGTTGCGATTTCGAGCATCCAGTCGAGTGCCCTGCAGCTGATAGCTCACGGGTTTCTCCACCCCCGCCTCAGGTGCCGCCGAGGCGGCGGCGACGAACGGCGGCTGCATGGGGTCGGGCAAACGGGTGGCGTCGGGCGTCGCGGCCGCTAGGCCCGCGCCAGCCGCTAGCGCCGCGAGCAGCGTGGCGCGCCGCCAGCAGCGCCAGGCGCCAAGCCTAGACACCAATCCACCCGTTTACTGGACTGATCGTGTAGATAATGAGGGTTCCTTCGACCGTTGGAGACCTCGCCGTGGCTCTTAGTTCAACACGATCCCAGAAAAAACCAAAGGGCAGTGCTTCTAGCGCCTTCAAATAATCGGTGGCGGCCAGAAAACTGCCGCGAAAGCGAATTCGCATCCCGTGGCGAAAAACGGTTTTCGCCACGGGCGCCGGCCCCGCGCCGGCGGCGGGGCTGTCCTTCGACGCCGGCACGATGGGCTCTGCACCCAGTCCTTCCAAGCTCAAAAACTCCAAGTCACGAAAGTGTCCCAGCATATCTTTTAATACCGCCGGCATTTGCGCGGGCGCCACCATGCGTCCCGATTTGGCTGCCACGGTGCCAGATGCCCGCGCCAAGGCCTCTGCCAGCGCGGCTAAATGCGCCCGCGCTGCGGCATCGGGATCGGCGTTAGCGCTGACCTGCCAAGCCACCGTGAGGGCATCCAGCTGCCGCAAATCGTCGCTGAGCGTGGCCACTTGGGTCAGCAACTCGCCGCGCCGCTGTTCCAGTGGTTTGAACAGCCATTCGTCCCAGACCCAGAGCAGCACCAGAACTGCCGCGCCTAACAGCAGCCCACGCTCTTGCAAAGAGCGCGCGCCCACGCGTGTCGCTAACTGGCGCCGCCCAAGGGCGAAAGCCTTAGTGCCGAACATTGGGCCCCGGTTGTTCCGGCACGGTCATGCCGCGCGTGGCCAAGTTAAAATCTAACGTATCGCGGGTCCTAGCAAGTCGTAGCTGGCTGAACACTTTGCCCTTAAAAACGGGTTCACGATGGAGCCTCTCGACATATTCGGGCACGAGTTCAGGGGCTAGGGCGTGGCCGTCGAGCCCAATCGCCGTGCCGCCCTGGGCAACCTCGATGCGCGTCAGCCAGGTGCCAGTCACGTGCTGGCGCGCGAGCGCCTCTAAATAAACCGATAAACCCTCGGTATTGCCAAAAGCGCCCACGGTGAGCGCAGCCGCCAGCAGTTGTGCTTGGTCCAGTGCGGTTTCCAGAGTCTGCGCGCGCGCTGCCAGCAGTGGGTCCGCGCTTTTTTTGGGCAGGGCAATCTGGAGTGCCTCGAGTCGCTGTTTGGCGAGCGTTTGATTGCCTTCCAACCCCGCCAAGCGCCCGGCCAGCGCCCCGACTTGCCATTGCGCAAAACCGGTTAGCCCGACCAACGCCAGCGCAATCACCAACCAAATTTGCAGGATCGTCGCGGCCGAAAAGATGCGCTTCGGCTGGCGCAGGATCGGCTGAAAGAGATTGATTTGCTGGATCACAGCGCTACCGATTCACGCCGCATCGCCGCACCCATCACCGCCACGCAGGCTTCGGATTGCCCGCTTGGCAGTTCAAGGCTCAGGGCGCAGTCGGCGTGTAAATCTAGCCACCGCGTGGGCACGCCTAGCTGGGCGCTCAGATACTCACAAACCTCGTTCGGCACGCCTGCCACGGGGGAAAGCACGATGCCGGCGATAGAAGGCTGGCCGAAATGTCGTTCGTAGAAGTCGAGCGAGCGCTGGATTTCGATCGTCAGGCCGTCCAGCAAGCCCTCCAACGTCGAGTTCACACCACCCTCTCCGGCCGCGGCCAGCAGCTGCTCGGAGCCGCAATCTACCCGCCGTGAGAAATACAGCGCGCCCTGGCGAGTCACCGTCATCAGCCCGTGGTCTTGCTCGAAGGCGATCAACGCAACACCACCGGGGTCTTCGGGCAGACGGGCGGCGATATTGCGCAGCGCGAGTTCAGGGATATCGATTGTCTCCAAGTTTAGGTCTGCCGCGGTGAGCAAATTGATGAGCTGTACTACTTTGCCGCGCCGCGCGGCCACCGCATACAGACGACGCCCCGCTCGACCATCGCGCTCAGGGACATCGAAGACATCGATCACGGCGTCGTCAATGTGAAAATCGATGAGTTCTTTGACCTGCCAGCGCATGGCGGCACGGATTTCACTGGGCGGCACATCCGGGGCATCGACCAAAATGAGGCTGTAATCCCCACTCCGGAGCAGTCCCGTGCAGGGCACGCGACGCAGATCGCGCTGCCTGACCAGACGCTGGAGCAAGGGGGCGAATTGGTCAAACTCGGCACCCGAGGCGGCCCCGTCGCGACCCGCAGCAGCACCTGCGTCACCCGCACGCCGCGCCCCCGAGCGCCGGTCGCCGCTGCGGCGGTCGGTGCTCCGGCGGTCGGTGCCCCGGCGGTCGGTGCCCCGGCGGTCACGGGACGCGCGGAGGTCCTCGCCCTCGCTCGCCGCCGCGGGGGCCGGCTCAAGATTGCTTTGCGCACCGCCCGCGGCACGCTCGCCGGGTGCACCCAGGGACAAGTATTCAGTCCAACGCACCACGCACTCTCGGTTGGAGAGTTGCTCAATCAGGGCAACGTGCACGCCCGCTACCGTCGGGCAGACCGCCAGCAATTGGTTCGCTTGTTGGTGTCGTCGCAGCCACTTAAACACGTTTGCTACCCACCGAGTCCTGTGCCACCGCAAACATGCGGCGCACCCACTGAGGGAAAAAGTTCCCACTCTGGCCGTCCTAGCGGCGGCCACTCACCGCGAGTTTAACCCGCTGCGGCTCAAACCATCTGAAATTCCGCGGTTGGCTCACGCGACATCAGCGCCGCGACGGCGGCTTGCGGCCCTATTTCGCCGCGCACCAACCGCGCGACCTGATGGGAAATGGGCAGCGTCACCTGCAGGCGCACCGCCATTTGCTCTAGCGCCAGCGCGCTCTCGGCGCCCTCCACCAGACCCACCGACTGGCGCGCCAAATCCGCGTTTTGGCCGCGGCCCAGGGCCAGCCCAAAGCGGCGATTACGCGATTGATCATCGGTTGCGGTCAACACCAGGTCGCCCAGACCGGACAACCCCATAAAAGTCTCCTGACGGGCGCCCATGGCGCAACCCAGACGGGCCATCTCCGCCAAACCGCGGGTGATCAGCGCGGCGCGCGAGTTGGCCCCCAAACGCAGGCCATCGGCCACGCCAGCGGCGATCGCCAGCACATTTTTCATGCTCCCGCCCAAGGCCACGCCGATCAGGTCATCGGTGAGGTAGGGACGCAACCGCGGGCTGTGGAAACGCGCCAAAATTTGCTGAGCATAACGGGGATCTTTGGCAGCAATTGTCACCGCGGTCGGTAAGCCTTGCGCCACTTCGCGCGCGAAGGTTGGCCCAGACAATATTGCGACCGGCAGCCCGGCGCCGAAAACCTCGCCCACGACTTCATGGACCATTTTCTGGGTGCCGAGCTCCAAGCCCTTGGCGGTACAAATCAGTGCGTTGATGGCGGGCGCGGAGGTCTGCAGGCGCTGGGCCATTTCGCGGGTGGTCTGACAGGGAGTGGCCAGCAGCGCCAGCGTGCAGTTGTCGGGCAGGCACGCCAGATCGTCGACTACGGTAATGGCGTTAGGCAAGCAGAAGTCGGGCAAATACCGCCGGTTCTGCCGCTCTTCGCGCAGCGCCTGCCGCTGCTGGGGATCGCGAGCCCAGAGCAAGACGGGTTGGCCGCTGTGGGCCAACTCGCAGGCCAGTGCGGTACCCCAAGCCCCGGCTCCTACCACTAAAACGCTCGCGCACTGCATGGCGTGGTGCGGCGCCTAGTGCTGCGCCTCGGAAGGCGGCGCCGCCCGTCGCCGCTGCATTTCCTGCGCGTAGACGGCGTCAAAGTTGACCGGCGCTAGCAGCAATTGCGGGAATCCCCCTTTGCTAACCACCTCACTGATGGCTTCGCGCGCGAACGGAAACAGGATATTGGGGCAGGCACTGGCCAAAATAGCCGGCAGCTGCTGCTCGCCAAAACCCGAGATATTGAAGATCCCCGCCTGCTGGACTTCCACCAGATAAACCGTGCGCGCGTCCTGCTTGACGGTGCAAGTCACGGTGAGCACGACTTCGTGGACGTTCTCTGCGAGCAATGAGGCCGCGTTGCCGAACTGCACATCCAGCGAGGGCGTGAGTTGTTCGGTAAAAATTTGCGGCGCGTTCGGCGCTTCAAAAGAAAGATCCTTGAGGTAGATTTTCTGAATGCCCAGCTGTCCCGAAGCGGGTTGGCCGGTGGGCGTTGGTTCGTCGTTAGTTGCCATGCTGGGTGTCTCTTGAAGCTGCGTTAGCGATAGGGTGCCGGGTTCACGGTGGATCAGAGGCGTTTGGCGCCCTTTTCCTTCAACGTATGGAGCGGCAGGTTGTCGTTGCGCCAGCCGGCGAGGCCACCTTGCAAGGTGAACAGCTTGGTGAAGCCGGCGGCTTTCAAGTCTCGTACGGGCCTGGCGCAGGCGCTGCCGTTCTCGCAGTAGATGATCAGTGGGCGGTCTTTGTATTTGCTCAACCGGCTAGCACTGGCGGCGGGGTCTGCGGCGCCAAACGCTAAGGCATTGATCAGATGGCCCGCCCGAAAACTTTTCTCGGGCCGCACGTCGAGGGGCAGCGCATTTTCGTGGTTCAGCATTTGCACGGCCCGCGCGCACGACACGCTGTTGCCGCCGGCCCCACGGGTAAAGCTGAATAACAAGGCGCCCAGCACGGCAAAAAAACCGGCGACGAGCGGCAGGTGCTGATGCGAGAATTCGAGGAGTTTCGACCAGAGTTCGGGGCTGATAATCATAAGGTTGGACGGGTCTGACTAGGTTGAGAAGACGTGCCTACCGCAGCGCGGCCGGGCATCGAAGTGGCCTATGATACACTCAGGACGCTGGCCGCCACATGGCGGCGCGACGCCGCCCGAACCTCATTTGGCCCGCGCACTGCCGGTGGTGCGGCCGGCGCTGCCGCGAGCTTTCATTTAACTGCGTGTGAGTCATGACCAAGCCCAAGCATCCAGTCCTGCTCGTCGTGCTAGACGGCTGGGGACACTCCGAAGACCCTGATTTCAATGCTATCCACCTCGCCCATAAACCGCACTGGGACCGTTTGTGGGCCGAATGCCCCCACACGCTAATTAGCGCCTCGGGGCTCGCGGTAGGCTTGCCGGACGAGCAAATGGGGAACTCCGAGGTAGGGCATATGCATTTGGGTGCGGGCCGCCGGGTGTACCAAGACTTCACGCGCATCGGCCGGGCCATCGCCGAGGGCGATTTCAAGCAAAACCCGGTTTTCATCAGCGCCTTCGAGCAAGCAGCGCGCAGCGAACGGGCCGTTCACCTGCTGGGTCTGCTCTCGCCCGGCGGCGTCCACAGCCACGAAGACCACACGGTGGCGCTGCTCAAACTGGCGGCCCAGTGCGGGGTGCGCCAAGTGTTCGTCCACGCGTTTCTGGACGGGCGCGATCGCCCGCCCCGCAGCGCCGCGGCGTCCTTGGCACTCATCGAACAGGAATGCGCCGCCCTCGGGGTGGGACAAATTGCCACGCTCGTGGGCCGTTACTTCGCGATGGATCGCAATAAAAGTTGGGAGCGTACCGCTAAAGCCTACGAGCTCATTGTCAACGGTACGGCGCAGCAGGTGGCGAGCGACCCCGCTGCCGCACTGGCGGCCGCCTACGCCCGCGGCGAATCGGATGAATTTGTGACCACCACCGCGATTTTGGCGCAGGGCAAAACTGCCCGCGTAGAAGACGGCGATGTTCTGATATTCACCAACTTCCGCGCCGACCGCGCGCGCCAATTGACTGCCGCCTTCACGCAGGCCGATTTTTCGGCGTTTGCGCGGACGCGCGTGCCCAACTTGGGCGGCTTCGTCGCTATGACGCATTACGGCGCCCAATTCAGCGTCCCGGTGGCGTTCCCCAGTGTGGAATTACGCAATACCTTTGGCGCAGTCGTCGCCGCGGCCGGCTACCCTCAGCTACGCATCGCCGAGACCGAGAAGTACGCCCACGTGACGTTTTTCTTCAACGGCGGCGAAGAAACCCCGTTTGTCGGCGAAGACCGCATGCTCATTCCCAGCCCAGCGGTGGCGACCTACGACGAGCGTCCCGAGATGAGCGCCGAGGAACTCACCGACCAACTCCTCGCGGCCCTCGACGCCCAACGCTACGCGGCGATCGTCTGCAATTACGCTAACGCCGACATGGTGGGGCATACCGGCAATCTGGCGGCTACCGTCACCTGCATCGAGACGCTCGACGCCTGCTTAGGGCGCGTCGCCGCAGCCTGCCGCCGCCTAGGGGTCGATCTGCTGGTCACCTCCGACCACGGCAACGCGGAGCAAATGCGGGAGTTCACTAAGGCCCACCCGGGCGGCGAACCCCACACCGCGCATACCTGCAATTTGGTGCCTTTGCTGTGGTGCGGCCGGGCCGGTCGGCTGGCGGGCGAGGGTTGCCTGAGCGATATCGCGCCCACGCTCTTGACGCTGCTGGGGCTGGCACAACCCGCCGAGATGACCGGGCATTCGCTGGTAACGCTGACCGCGCCCGCGCACTAAGCGCAAAGCGATGAGGTGGTCCTGCGCCAGCGCGCTTCCGGGGCGATCGGGCACGGGGCATAATGAAGTGGCGTCGCTGCGGCGCCTCATCAGTCGAGTCGCCCACGAGCCCTATGAAATACCCGCTAGCCCTGTTTCTTGCGCTGATCTGGTCCGCCACCGTGACTGCCGCGCCCACTGCGCCCGCGGCCGCTGCGCCCGCCACCGGCGCCCCGGCGCCCGGTAAAGCGGCGGCGGCGACACCCGAGTCCATCCCCATCGACGAACTGCGGCTGTTGGTCGAGATTTTCCATAAGCTGAAGTCGGACTACGTCGAAGAACTCAGCGATAAAACCCTGCTGGACAGCGCCATCAAAGGCCTAGTTTCTGGGCTTGATCCGCATTCCAGCTACCTCGACGAAGAATCCTACACCGAGCTCCAGGAGGGCACGACCGGCGAATTTGGCGGTCTGGGCATCGAAGTCGGCACCGAGGACGGCTTGCTCAAAGTCATCTCGCCCATCGACGACACCCCGGCCAGCCGCGCCGGCGTGCAGGCCGGCGACACCATCATCAAGCTCGACAAAACGCCGCTCAGGGGCGCGGGCCTGAACGATGCCATTAAGCGCATGCGCGGCAAGGTGGGCTCGCCCATCAGCATCACCCTCGTGCGCGAAGGCGTGGAGAAACCCATCGAGCTGACGCTCATCCGCGCGGTGATCAAAATTCGCAGCGCCCGCGGCCGCCTGCTGGAGCCGGGTTTAGGGTACATCCGGCTCTCTATGTTCCAGATCCACACCGGCGAGGATCTCGTCAAACAGCTCGCCAAACTAAAAGCCGACGCCAAAGGCCCGCTCAAAGGCCTGATCCTCGACTTGCGGAATAATCCCGGCGGGGTGTTAGGCGCAGCCGTAGCGGTGGCAGACGCGTTTTTGGACGGCGGCCGCATTGTTTACACCGAGGGTCGGGCGGCGGATGCCAAGCTTGAGTTCAATGCCACCGGCCCAGATTTACTCGCTGGCGCGCCGCTGATCGTGCTGGTCAACGAGGGCTCGGCGTCGGCCTCAGAAATTGTGGCCGGGGCGCTGCAGGACCACCAGCGCGCCTTGATCATGGGCCGTCAGACCTTTGGCAAAGGGTCCGTGCAAACCATCTTGCCGATGAGCAACAAAGCCGCGATTAAAATCACCACGGCCCGCTACTTCACGCCCAACGGCCGGTCGATTCAAGCCGAGGGCATTAAGCCGGATGTGCTGATCGACAAACTGACCCTCGCCGAACTAGACCCCGAGGACGGGCTGTTCTTGAAAGAGGCCGAACTCGAGCGGCATCTGGCCAACCCCGCGAAGCCCACCGCGGCCAAGCCGGCAAGCACGGCGGCCACCGATGCGCCAATGAGTCGTGCGGACCGTGCAGCGCTGGCCAAATCAGACTATGAGGTTTTTGAGGCGCTCAACCTGCTCAAAGGCATGGCGCTCCTGCACGCCTACGGCGGCCCAGCCACTCAGCCACTAGCCGCGCCGGCCGCTGGCGGCGCCCAGCAAAATAATTAGCCCCGCCCCGCCGACGAGCCAAGCGCCGCTGGGCAGCGGGCCCCACCAGCCCGCGGACGCCGGGGGTACCGCATAGAGAAACCCGGCTGCGAGCACCAACGCAGCGCCCACGACGGCGTGCGACAGCCGCCGGTGCACGGTGCGAATTTCCTGCCGGATTTCTTGCAGCATTTCATCGTGGGTGGCGACTTCAATGCGCCCCTGCTTGACGCGGTCAAGCACATCGAAGGCCAGCCCCGGCAACTCGGGGAGGCGGTCGATCCAACGCGGCACGTTCTCGCGCGTGGAGCGCAGCAGGCTGCGCAGCCCCACCCGGTCTTTCATCCAATTCTCTAGCGATGGGCGCGCCGTGCGCCAGAGGTCTAGTTCTGGATCGAGCTGGCGACCGATGCCTTCCACGCTGACCAGAGTTTTTTGCAGCAGCAGCAGCTGGGGCAGAATTTCCATGTGGAAGCGTTGCGCGGTCTGGAAGAGCCGCAGCAGCAGCTGCCCCACCGAAATGTCGCGCACCGGGCGGTCGAAAATGGGTTCGCAAACGGTGCGGATGGCGAACTCGAAGTCATCGACCCGGGTCTCGCGTGGCACCCAGCCCGATTCGACGTGGAGTTCTGCCACCCGGCGATAATCCCGATTGAGGAAAGCGTAGAAATTCTCGGCCAAATAGCGCTGATCAAATTCGGACAGCGAGCCCATGATCCCAAAATCGACGACGACGAATACCGGCTCCGCGCCGTCCACGCCCGGGCGCACGAACAGGTTTCCGGGGTGGAGGTCGGCGTGAAAGAAATGGTCGCGAAAGACCTGCGTGAAAAATAACTCCACCCCCGAGGCCGCCAGCCGCGAGAGGTCGACGTTAGCGGCGCGCAGGGCCGCCACATTGGAAATAGAGATGCCATCGATGCGCTCTAACACCAGCAGGTTAGGGCGGCTGAGCGCCCAATGCACCTCGGGCACATACAGCCGGGGTGAGCCCGCGAAGTTACGGCGCAGCTGTGAGGCGTTAGCGGCTTCACGCAGCATGTCGAGTTCATCGAGGATAGTTTTTTCAAACTCGTTGACCACCAGGGTCGGCTTGAGTTGGCGACTGCGCGCCCAATGACTCTCGGCCAAATCGGCCAGCAACCGCATGAGCGCGATATCGCGTTCAATGGTTCGCCGGATCCCGGGGCGCACGACTTTCACGATGACTTCCCGGCCATCGTGCAACTGGGCGACGTGCACCTGGGCGATCGAAGCTGACGCTAAGGGCGTCTCGTCGAAGGCGGCAAAAACCTCAGTGACTGACTTGCCGTAGGCCCGCTCCACAATTTCCCGGGCCTGCGCGCCGGGAAACGGCGGCACATGGTCCTGCAATTTCGCCAGTTCCTCGGCCACGTCCTCGGCCAGCAAATCGCGGCGGGTGGACAATAACTGGCCAAACTTCACGAACAACGGACCTAGATCCTCTAGCACCGCGCGCAGCCGGGGGCCGCGCGGCCCGTAATGGCGGGGGGCCCAGTTCCACGGCAGCAGGTAGCGCAGGAAGCGCAAGGGTTTGAGCAGGGGCAGGGTAAACAGAATTTCATCAAAACCATGGCGCGCCAGCGTTCGTCCGATGGTAATGACCCGCAGCAGATGGCCGGGGTTGAGCATCATGGCGTGCGGCGGCGCTGTTGAAGGCGGGCGAGGCGCGCGGCGAGGCGGTCAACGTCGCTGGCCGTGCGCAGCACCACGCTCGCGAAGTCCTCTAGTTCGACCGGCGCGGGGACCCGGCGGGATTCGGTGCGCAGATACTCGCCCAGATCTTGCTCCACGGCCGCGCGCGCGCGGGTGCCAAAGCTCAGCAAACCTTGAATGACGCGGGCGATTTGGCGCGCTGGCAGCCCCCCCACGTAGCGCGCCAGCAGGGCTTCCCAGTCGAGGTCCAGTGCGGCGAAGGCGGCTTGCGCCTGTTGCACGGTCGCGAGGTCTCCTTCGATGCGAACCCGCCCGGCGGGCACCGGCTCGCCGCGCTGGCGGGCCCGGCCCATGGCGATTAAATCGGTGAGCGTACCTTCGATGGTGACGTCGGCCTGACGGGCGCTGCGGGTCGCCAGCACCAGGCCTTGCGGCTCGATCGCCACGCACATTCGCCAACCCAACCGCGTGACCCGCACATCGATGGCCCGGCCGGCCAGCGGTTGCAGTTGGGCCAAGACCGCGGCTTGTTCTGCCAACAGCCGGTTGAGCGCCGTGGCGATGCCGTCCAGTGCGCGCTGCGGTGTGAAGGCGGCAGCGATCACGCGGGTAAATCGAACCGGCACTTCATAGGCGCATGCCGCTGTGTAAGGCCACAATGCCGCCGGCCATGTCGGTGTATTGGCAGCGCTCAAAACCAGCCGCACGCATCATTTGCAGCAGTTCGGCCTGCGGCGGGTGCTGACGAATGGACTCCGCCAGATAGCGATAGCTGGCTTCATCTTGCGCGATAAGACCCCCGAGCCGAGGCAACAACTGAAAGGAATAAGCCGCGTAAATCCGCGCTAGCAAAGGTTGGCTGACGTGCGAGAATTCCAGCACAAAAGCGCGTCCGCCGGGTTTTAGCACGCGATACATTTCTGCCAGCGCCGCCGCTTTGTGGGTCACGTTGCGCAGCCCAAAACCCATGACGGTCACATTGAATTCGCGCGCGGCGAAGGGCAGCGCCTCCGCATTGGCCTGTACTAGGCGCACATTGTCCACCTGCCCGCTATCGAGCAGCCGGTCGCGGCCCACCGCGAGCATCTTACGGTTGATATCGAGAATTACGACCTCGCCCTGCGGTCCCACATCCCGCGCCAGCAAGCGCGTGAGGTCGCCCGAGCCACCGGCCAGATCCAACACCCGGTCACCGGGTCTAGCCCCGGCGATGAGCACCGCGAGGCGTTTCCAAATCCGGTGCAGGCCCAGCGACATGAGGTCGTTCATGAGGTCGTAGCGGCTGGCCACGGAGTCGAAAACCCCGCGCACGCGGGCCGTTTTCTCATGTTCGGGCACTTGTTCAAAGCCGAAATGCGTATTGCGGTCGCTCATCGGCCGTCGGTGCTCAGGCGGGTGGTGGGTTCCGGGCGTGGCCGGCGGCGGTCAGGGCGTCGAGGTACTCGCGCCAATTGTGTTCGTACTGGCGGCCTAGCTGATGCAGGTAGTCCCAAGTGTAGAGGCCGGTTTCGTGGCCATCGTCGAAGACTAATTTCACCGCGTAGTTTCCCACCGGCTCGATATTGATGATGTTGACGGCTTCTTTACCCACCTGTAGCACCCCCTGACCCGGGCCATGGCCCCGCACCTCTGCCGAGGGCGAATGCACGCGCAGGTACTCACAGGACAGCTTGAAGCGCGAGGCGTCTTCGAAGGCTACCTCCAGCACGCGCGAGCGCTGATGGAGCAGGATATCGGTGGGTTGATGCTCAGCCATGGTGGGAAAGCCTACAGGATATAGCGGGCCCAGTCCTCATCCTTGACCAGTTCGCCCAGGTGTAAGTCGACGTATGCCGCGTCAATTTCCACCCCCTGGCCCACGCGTGAAGGCGCCGTAAAAGACAGCGACTCGAGGAGGCGTTCCATGACCGTATGCAGGCGCCGTGCGCCGATGTTTTCACTGCGATCATTCACGTGCTGGGCAATCTCGGCGATGCGCCGCACACCACTCGCCACAAACGCCAGCTGCACGCCTTCCGTGCCCAATAGGGCCTGATATTGTTCGGTCAGGGAGGCGGCGGGTTCGGTGAGAATGCGGACGAAATCCTCAACCCCCAACGAGGATAATTCCACCCGGTTGGGCAGCCGGCCTTGCAGTTCGGGGATGAGGTCCGAGGGCTTGGAGAGATGAAACGCCCCCGAGGCGATGAACAGGATGTGGTCGGTACGCACCATGCCGTGTTTCGTGCTCACGGTGCTGCCCTCGATCAGCGGCAGCAGGTCGCGCTGGACACCCTCGCGGGAAATGTCGGGGCCATGAGATTCACCACGACGGGCAATTTTGTCAATTTCGTCTAAGAAAACGATGCCGTTCTGTTCCACGTTTTCGATCGCTAGCGTCCGGATATCGTCCTCGTTGACCAGTTTCCCAGCTTCTTCTTCGGCCAGCAGCTTCAGCGCGGTCGCAATTTTTAAGCGCCGCGACCGCGATCGGTTATGGCTCAGATTCTGGAAAAGGTTTTGCAGCTGGCCGGTCATTTCTTCCATGCCTGGTGGGGCCATGATTTCCACATTGCCGGCGGTTTGCGCCACGTCAATCTCAATTTCTTTATCGTGCAACTTGCCCTCGCGCAGCATCTTGCGAAAACGCTGGCGGGTACTGCTTTCGTCGGCGGGGGTGGTCTCACCAAAAGCCCGAGGGGGTGGCAAGAGCACATCGAGCACCCGCTCCTCGGCGGCATCTTCGGCCTGCACGCGAAACTGCGCCGTGGCCTCGGCGCGGGTCATGGTCAGCGCAACGTCCAGCAGGTCCCGAATGATGCTTTCGACGTCGCGGCCCACATAACCCACTTCGGTGAATTTGGTCGCCTCGATTTTGATAAACGGCGCGCCCGCCAGCTTGGCGAGGCGCCGCGCGATTTCGGTTTTGCCCACCCCGGTCGGGCCGATCATCAGGATGTTCTTGGGCGTTATTTCGTTGCGCAGCGCCGCCACTACCTGGCTGCGACGCCAGCGGGTGCGCAGGGCGATGGCCACCGCCCGCTTCGCCGCGTCTTGGCCCACGATGTATTTGTCGAGTTGGTCGACGATTTCTTGCGGGGTGAGGGCCATGAGCTGCTGGGCACGGTTTTGCATGGTTTAGAGCTTGATTTCCTCGAGCACGATGTTCGCGTTGGTGAACACGCAGATATCCCCCGCGATCGCTAACCCCTTGCGCACAATGGTGGCGGCATCCAATTCAGTATTGGCCATCAGCGCACGCGCGGCAGCCAGCGCAAAAGGGCCACCAGAGCCGATAGCCATGACCGAGTCTTCGGGCTCGATCACATCGCCGTTGCCGGAAATCATGAGCGAGGATTCCCGATCGGCCACCAACAGCAATGCCTCCAGCCGCCGCAGCATGCGGTCGGTGCGCCAGTCTTTGGCTAATTCCACTGCCGCACGCACCAGATTGCCTTGATGTTTCTCGAGCTTGCCCTCAAAGCGCTCGAACAGCGTGAAGGCGTCGGCGGTGCCGCCAGCAAAACCAGCGATGACCCGGTCTTGATACAGCCGGCGCACCTTGCGGGCGTTACCTTTAAGAATGGTATTGCCCATCGAAACCTGCCCGTCGCCCCCGATCACAACGTGACCGGGCCGACGGACCGACAAAATCGTAGTAGCGTGAAACGAGTCCATAAGGTGGGTCCGTCGAAAACCTCGGCGCACAACAAGCAGGATTGTACACGACGCTTGGCCGCCGCCGGCGCTCGCGCGGCGCCCTTGGCCGCCAGTGGGCGGGGCGGGGCTCGCGCGCGCTACGTGCTGCGGTGTAGCGGCCTGGCCGCGCGGCGCACCCCCGGGGTGAAATTCCCTGCGGGCCACTACGCGGCACGCCCCAACGGCGCGATAATAGCGGCCACCTCACTTTTAGAGCAGGCCAATGATTCGAGAAATTCTCCGCCTGGGCGATCCGCGCCTGCTGGCGCACGCGGCGGCGGTGAGCGATCCCCAAGCGCCCGCCATTCGTGCGCTGGTCGCCGACTTATTCGACACCATGCGCGCGGCCGACGGCGCGGGTTTAGCGGCCCCGCAAATCGGCGTGCCGCTGCGGGTAGTCATTTTTGGCTACCGCGATCCGGCCCGGCCTAATCCCCGCTACCCGCTGGCGGATCCGCTGCCCGAAACCATTCTCATCAACCCCGAACTCACCCTGCTGGACGACACGCCAGAAGAAGGTTGGGAAGGCTGCTTATCGGTGCCCGGGATGCGGGGCTTGGTGCCGCGAGCGCGCCGCCTGCATTACCGTGGTTATGACTTGGACGGCCACCTCATCGAGCGCCTCGTCACTGACTTCCACGCCCGCGTGGTCCAACACGAATGCGACCATCTGGACGGCATCCTCTTTCCGATGCGCATTCGGGACCTGCGCAACTTTGGGTTTACGGCCACGCTGTTCCCCGAACTTCCGCCCGAGAGCGATGATTAGGCGGGCGCGCTCACGATGATTCCGGCCAACGCTTGCGGTATCGTGCACAGATGAAACAAGACACCTCACTCAATGTATTGGGCGAAACCCTCGCGCCCTGCTCATCCCAACCCCTCACCGGCTTTTTCCGCGATGGTTGCTGCAATACCTCCGAAGAAGACCGCGGCAGCCACACGGTGTGCGTGGAACTCACGGCCGAATTTCTCGCTTTCTCGCAGACCAGCGGCAACGATCTCTCCACGCCGCGCCCGGAGTTTGGCTTTCCCGGCCTCAAGCCCGGTAACCGCTGGTGCCTGTGCGCGCCCCGTTGGCAAGAAGCCTTCGTGGCCGGGTGCGCGCCACGGGTGTTTCTCTTGGCCACCCATTTGGGGGCCTTAAAACACGTGACCCTACCCGCGCTGAAACAGCACGCACTCGACCTCACCTAAACTTTACGCCTCCTGGCCCAGCCACACCGACCGACTTCAACCGCCCCAAGAACTGGAAGCCCGCGCCATGCAGCAAACCCTTTTTGCCCACCCCGAACGCCTCCCGGACCAACTCCAGGCGTTCATGGACGAACACATCTACCCCAACGAAGACACCTACCACGCCCAATTGAACGCGCTCCCCAATCGCTACACCACGGTGCCGCTGATGACGGAACTCAAAGCCCTAGCGCGCGAGGCAGGGCTGTGGAATCTGTTTATGCCGGCCGACCACGGCGGCCTGACCAACGCGCAATACGCGCCGCTGGCCGAAATGATGGGCCGAGTGATGTGGTCCCCAGAAGCCTTTAACTGCAACGCCCCAGACACCGGCAACATGGAAGTCTTTATGAAGTACGGCACGCCTGCGCAGCAAGAGCGCTGGTTAAAGCCGTTGCTGGCGGGGGAAATTCGCTCGTCTTTTTGCATGACCGAACCGGATGTGGCTTCCTCAGATGCCACTAACGTGCAAACTTCTATCCGCCGCGACGGCGACGAATACGTCGTCAACGGTCACAAGTGGTTTATCACTAGCGCCATGTACGAGCGCTGCGAAATTTTTATCGTGATGGGCAAATCTGACCCCAACAACCCGAACCGACATCTCCAGCAAAGCCAGATCCTCATCCCCAAAAACACCCCCGGCATCAAAATTCTGCGCGCGCTGACGACCCTAGGCTACGACGATGCCCCCATTGGTCACGCCGATGTGGTGTTCGAGAATGTGCGCGTGCCGGCAGAAAATATTTTGCTCGGCGAAGGCCGGGGGTTTGAGATTGCGCAGGGGCGGCTGGGGCCGGGCCGCATCCATCATTGCATGCGGCTGATTGGCTGCGCGCAGCGAGCGCTGGAATATGCCTGCCGTCGCGCCGTGTCGCGGAGCACTTTTGGCCGCAAACTGGCCGAGCATCAGTCGGTGCGCGAAGACATCGCAAAATCCTTCAGCGAAATTGAACAAGCCCGGCTGCTAACTTTAAAAACCGCCACCCGCATGGACGAAGTGGGCGCGCGGGCCGCCCGCGACCTCATCGCCGCCAGCAAAATTACGGTGCCGCTGATGGCCCAAACCGTCATCGACCGCTGCATGCAAATCCATGGCGCGGGCGGCCTCACCCAAGACTATTTTATGGCCGAGGCCTTCAATTACGCCCGCTGGTGTCGGCAGGCAGACGGCCCGGATCAGGTCCACATGATGGCCTTGGGCAAAGACATCATCGCACGGTACGCCGGCGCCTGAACGCCGGGCGTTTCTTTAAAATAAAAACCTAGGGGAGTACGCATATGACCGGCATGTTAGAAGGCAAAATCGCGCTCGTAACGGGCGGTAGTACCGGAATAGGACGGGCCACCTCGATCATTCTTGGGCGCGAAGGCGCCACGGTCATCATCGCAGATGTACAAGACGAGGAAGGTGCAAACACGGTGGGACTGGTGCGCGCGGCGGGTGGGAAGGCTGAATATCAACACGTAGACGTGGGCGATTTTGCCGCGGTCTCGGCCCTAATGCTGGGGATTTCCGAACGCCACGGGGGGCTTGATTGCGCGTTCAATAACGCCGGCATCGAAGGCCCTACTGCTAAAATCCTCGACTACTCGCTAGAACAGTGGGAGCGGGTGCAGCGCGTCAATCTTACCGCCGTGTTTATCTGCATGAAGCTCGAAGTGGAACAAATGATGAAGCACGGGCGTGGCGGTTCCATCGTGAGCACGGCCTCGGCCGCCGGACTCATCGGGATCCCCGGCGCCTGTGGCTACAACGCCTCCAAGCACGGCGTGGTGGGACTCACGAAAACCGTCGCGCTGGAGTACGCCAGCCGTAACATCCGGGTCAACGCGGTGTGTCCCGGGTTTATCGAAACCCCCATGCTCAATCGGGTCACCGATGCGAGCGTCAAAATTCGTGACCAGCTCATCAACGGCGTGCCGATGCGGCGGGTGGCCCAAGCCTCGGAAATTGGCGACGCTGTGGCGTGGTTAATGTCGGCGCGTTCCAGCTACGTTACCGGCGTGGCGTTGCCCGTCGACGGCGGATGGGTTGCGCAGTAGCGTTCGCCCCCCATCCGGGCAAGCACCGGGGCGTTCGGCGTCCCGGCGTTTGTTAAGCCCCCTCGCTGGCCCGCTACTCGCGACCCAGCGGGAGACCCGTCTGCTGCCGCCGGCGCGCCCAATCGGCTTCGCGAATAAATCGAGTCTGACCCCTTAGATTCTCGACCCTTAGATTCTCGACCCTTAGATTCTCGACCCTTAGATTCTCGACCCCTTAGATTCTCGACCCCTTAGATTCTCGACCCCTTAGATTCTCGATTTGCCCGCCTAGAGTTAACTCGAGTCTGACCCCTTAGCTTCCCCTTAGATTCAACACACCCAAAAATCCGAAGACACTGCGGACGCCAAGCCGGTGGAGCGGCTCTTCGAGAACCTGTTGCCCGAAAACCAACTGCGAGACCTGCTCGCTTTACTGGGGTTGCCGCGTTGATCTTCAAATCTGTGAACTGAATAATCCATCGCATTACGCCTGCACAGGCGCGTTACGGCCATGACGCTAGAACCATCAACGTCCGCCTGTCCGAGGCGCTCTCCAACCAGCTCGAAGAACTGGCCGAGGCGACCGCACGGACCAAGATCTTTTTGGCCATCGATGCACCGACCAACTAGGCGCAGAGTGAATCCTGGCAGATTAGTGACATTCATGAAGGCATCAAGGGAGCCGATGCAGGCGAATTAGCCCCCGACAAGCAGGTTAAAGCGGTGGTCGCTAAATACGGCGCTTGATCGATGTTGATCAAGTGGACCAAGACAGCGCGTCGATCTGTTGATGGAATCGCAGGCCACAGCGCCACCGACAACCCGGCGCGCGCGTGGCGATAGTGTTGAAATTTTGAGATTGCATCACGCACCCCCGAAACCTAGGACGAATCGGATCAGCCCCTGAAGCTGACCGCCGACCGCACAGCCTTCAGCTCGAGACGGCGTTCGGGATAGGGCCCGCTGCAGAGCCTGTTGTTGGTGGGGTGCCTGGTTGCGGCTTCGCCTGCAGCTGGCGGCACCGCGGGTTGGTCGGGGTTCTCGCCTTGAGGAGGTTCCCCCCCAAAGACAATGCCGGCACAGGCCAGACCAGCAGCACCCCGGCCTATTTTATAGCTGGTTTTTTTCGCGCGAAATTGGCCCGCCAGGCCCGAGATTTTTGGCCATCTTGCCCTCTGCAATCGGCTAAAAAAATGCCGCCGATGCGAAGCCGTCTAGCCCGTTATTTCTTGTGTCTAGCCCGGGGGTGCGCGTGGTCGTACACCTTCGCAAGGTGCTGAAAATCCAGATGGGTGTAAATTTGGGTGGAACGAATATCGCTGTGCCCCAAGAGTTCTTGCACGGCGCGCAGGTCGCCGGAGGATTCCAACAGGTGGCTGGCAAAAGAATGCCGCAGCATGTGCGGGTGCAGGTTGGTCGCGAGACCCTGACGCAGCGCCCAGGTCTTCAGCCGCGTTTGCACCAGCCGCACGCCCAGCCGCGTCCCGTGTTGATTGACGAACAGCGCGGGTTCCTCGCTCGCCACCAACAGCACGCGATAACTCAACCAATGGGTGAGCGCCGTCACCGCTTGACGACCCACCGGCACCAACCGTTCTTTGCGGCCCTTGCCGAAAACGCGGGCCTCGCGGGCCGTCAGGTCTAACGACCCAAGGTCCAAGCCCACGAGTTCCGAGACCCGCAGCCCGCAGGAATAAGTCAGCTCCCACATGGCCAAATCACGGCACTCCAGCGCCGTTTCCGGGGTGACATCCAGCAGCCGGTTGGCCTGATCGACATCCAGTAATTGAGGCAGTCGGCGGGGCGCTTTGGGCGGCCGGATCCCGGCCACTGGATTGCTTTGCGCGCGCCGCTGACCAATTAAAAATTCGTAAAGGCCGCGCACTGCCGAGAGCGTCCGACTAATCGAGCGCGCCGCACGCCCGTGGCGATGGAGATGGGCGATAAAACCCCGCAGCACTTGCCCATCCACTTCAATGGCCGGCGCCAGCGTGGCGTAATACTGGGCAAATAGCGCGAGGTCGCGGCCATAAGCCGCCCGCGTGTGGGGCGAGGCCGGCGCCAGACTGGCGAGATATTCAGCGATAACGGTGGGCTGAAAAACGTTGCCCATGGGCTTAAATCACGCCCGGCCGGCCGCCTATTTCCGCCACCCAGGGACGGAGCGCCAGCAACATCACATCGCGCAGAAACGACAGCAATTCTGTCCCCATGGTGGGCTCAAAGCGGACCGGATTATGACTGCTCACGACCAGCAGGCCGTCCCAGCCGTTACCCAAAAGCGGCAACACCACGTGCGATCCGCTAAAAACATCGGCCCCAAACAGCGCCTCGCATTGGACTTCTGTGAGGCGGCCACACTGCGGCCCGGAGCTGGCAAGCAGCGTGGCGAAGGCGTCACGCCGCGGCGAAGCGGCACCGACAAATTCGCGAGCTGCCCCGCCCGGGCGCGCAGCGGGGCTGGCGAACAGCAGCGCAGTCACGCGGTCGGCCTGAAATTCCGCCGCCAAACGCCGCGTGAGGAGGTCAAAAATTGCCTGCGGGTCAGGGGTGTCCAGAAGGTCCAACACGAGCCGATGGACGCGCCCTTCGAGCGCCTCGTGGTGCTGCGCCAAGGCGACCAGGGTCGCAAACCTACCGCGCAACCGTTCGTGCTCCGCGCGTAAGCCAGCCAGTTGGCGTTCCACCAAAGACACGACCGGGCCGCCGGCGATGGGCAGTTCCAAGCGCACTAAAAGCGCCGGATGCTGGGTGAAAAATTCGGGATGGGCCTGCAGGTAACCGGCGACGGCAGCGGCGCTGGCGGCATCCTCGGCGTCGAGTTCCACCGGCCGGCTCATAGCTCGATACTGCCTTCAAACACACTCTGCGCCGGGCCGGTCATCCACAGGCGGTGGCCCGGCCCCGGCCAGTCGATGGTTAAGCTGCCACCCACGAGCAATACCTCGACCCGCGCGGCGAGTTCGCCCCAGACTCTGCCCACGGCCACCGCAGCACACGCGCCGGTACCACAGGCCGGGGTTTCGCCGGCACCGCGCTCGAACACCCGCAGCCGGATATGGCCGGTGTCGAGCACCTGCATAAAACCCACGTTGACCCGCTCGGGAAACGCCGGATGGTCTTGCAGGGCCGCGCCGAGTTCGACCACCGGCGCGTGCTCGACATTGGCCACGGCAAACACCGCGTGCGGGTTACCCAGACAGACCGCCCCGAAAGTTAACGGCTCAGGCTGAGGCAGCGCAGCATTTAAGGCCATCGCATTGAGTGCCAGATCAGTTGACGGCGAGGCGCCCAATGCCAGCGGATAGCGCGCTAATCGCGCGGGGACACGCAGCGGCAAGGCCGCGGGGTCGAAGCAGGGCTCGCCCATATCCACCCGTACCAGCCCCGTCGCCTCAAGCTGCAGCTGGTATACCTGGCCACCAATTTCTACGCCCAGCGCACCACGAGCGTGGGGGGTGTGCTGGGCGAGATAGCGCGCCACGCAGCGCACGCCATTGCCGCAGTGTTGGGCGGCACTGCCATCGGCGTTGAACACCCGATAGCGCACGCTGGCGGTGGGCAGCGAGGGGGAGTCGATGAGCAGGACTTGGTCGCAACCGACGCCGTAGCGGCGGTCGGCCAGCCGTTGCACTTGCACCGGGGTGAGTTCGATCGGTGTGGCGCGCGCGTCCAGCAACACAAAGTCGTTGCCCAGGCCCTGCATTTTGGAGAAGCGAACCTGCATGCGTTTGACGCCTGAAAAGTGCGCGGAAGCCGCGGCTGGATGGTACTAAACTGGCCTGTAAAAATCCCGACCTCAAGCCGGCGCATCATCGCCGAGCGCCAGCGAGGGGGCTACCGCCAGGGCCGCGAGCTGCGCGCAGATTTGGGCGCGGCGCGGCGCGGCCATGAGCGGCGCTTCGGCTAAACCGGGGCGACCATGCAGCCGCATCATGCGCACCAGCGACAGCGGTGTCGCCGGCACTTGTAACTGGTCCAAAACCCGCTCCACCGCGGGGCGGTCGTTGCACAGCAGGCCCATATCGCAGCCGGCGGCCAGCGCCAGACGTGCGCGGGCCACCGGGTCGTGGGTCTGGGCGGCGGCCCCCGACATCGACAGGTCATCGCTGAAAATCATGCCCTGAAAACCTAACTCCCCGCGCAACACGTCGCGCAGCCAAACCGAGGAATAGCCCACCGGCACCGCGTCTACTGCGGGGAACAGGATATGCGCGGGCATGATGGCCTCGATGCCGGCCGCGCACAGCAGACGAAACGGCAGCAGGTCGCGCTGCCTCACCTGGGCGAGATCACGGCCATCGACGGGTAGCTCGTGATGCGAATCGGCCGTTACCGTGCCGTGACCGGGGAAATGCTTGCCCACCGCGGCCATCCCTGCGGCGTGCATGCCGCGCACAAAAGCCTGCGCCAAACGCGCCACGACGCTGGGATCGGCGTGGAAGGCACGTTCGCGAATCACCCGCGAGTTCGGCGTGTACAGGTCCAGCACCGGCGCGAAGCTAAAATCCACGCCTACCGCGCGCAGCTCCGCGGCCAGCAGCCAGCCCACCTCAACCGCCAAGGCCAGCGCCGGTGCGGGCGTGCGCTCGTACAGCGCGCCTAGCGCGGCCATGGCCGGGAGCTCGGTAAAACCAGCGCGGAAGCGCTGCACGCGGCCGCCTTCGTGGTCTACGGCAACCAGGAGCGCGGGGCTGCGCACGGCATGGAGGTCAGCCGTGAGAGCAGCGAGTTGGGCCCGCGACACAAAGTTCCGGGAGAACAAAATGACGCCTCCCACCAGCGGGTGGGCGAGAATTTCGCGCTCGGCAGCGTCCAGACTGACGCCGGCCAAGTCCACCATCAAGGGGCCCAAACTCATGGTTACAGCCGACCTCACCGGGGTAACTGCCAGGCATCGCGCAGGCGGTCGCCCAGCACATTGGCGCTGGTGGCCAGTGACATCAGGGCCAGACACGGCCCCAGCAACATATAGGGGGCGACCACCATGAACTGCGTGGCCTGGCGAATCATCCCGCCCCACGAGGCGAGGGGCGGCTGTGCGCCCAAACCCAAAAACGACAAGCCCGCCTCGGCCACCACGGCCGAGGCCAACACAAAACTCGCTTCCACCAGTAGCGGCGCGGCGATCAAAACCAGTAGGTGATGGGTCACGATGTAGCCACGACGGCTGCCCAGTGTGCGCGCCGCGAGCACGTGGTCGCGCGCCATCACCGCCAGCGTCTGGGCGCGGGCCAGCCGCGCAAAGCCCACCCAACTCACGCAGCACAGGGCCACAATGACGTTATCCAGACCCGGGCCTAAGACCCCGGCCAACGCAATGGCGAGCAAGATCCCGGGGAAGGCCATAAAAATATCGATCACCCGCGCGCCCAACAGGTCGCCCACGCCGCCCGCCATCCCGCAGGCTACGCCCACGCTGACCCCCAGCACCAGCGAGAGGGTCATCACCGCCAAACCCACCCCGCAGGACACCCGCGCACCGGCGATGACGCGCGCGGCGATCGAGCGACCGAGGTCGTCGGTGCCCAGCCAATGGCTGGCGTCGGGCGGGGCAAATAGCGCGGTGAGGTCCAGCGCATTCGGCGCCAACGGCAGCAGGGGCGCGAGCAGCGCGCAGCCCATCCAGCCCAGCATAATCAGCGCACACACGCGGGTGGTCAGGCGGTTCATAGCCCACGCACCCGAGGGTCTAAACAACCGTAGAGCAAATCCGTCAGCAGGTTGAGGCCGACGTAACCCAGGCTCACCGTCAACACGCAGCCCTGCACGAGCGGGTAGTCGCGATGTTGGATGGCCTCGATCGTGAGCTGCCCCAGACCCGGCCAGCCAAAAACCATTTCTGTGATCACCGCCCCCCCGAGTAAGGCGCCCAACTGCAAACCCACCACCGTGAGCACCGGCAGGGCCGCGTTGCGCAGCGCATGGCGCCACAGCACCCGCGCCGCGCCCAAGCCCCGGGCGCGGGCGGCCAGAATATAAGGCTCGCTCAGCACCTCACACACCGCTGCGCGCACCATGCGCGTCAAGAGTGCTGCGAGCGCCAAGCCCAGGGTCAGCGCGGGCAATACCAGCGCCGCCGGCGTATCGCCACCGGCGACCGGCAGCCAACCCAGTTGCACCGCGAAGACCATCATCAACAACGGCCCCAGCACAAAGCTGGGGAGCGCCATGCCCAGCACGGCCAAGGTGCTGGTGAATAAATCCCACCGCGTGCCGGCCCGCAGCGCGCTGTACAAACCCAAGGGCAGCGCCAGTGCCAGCGCCACGCCCATTGCCGCCAGCGCCAACACGAGCGTCTGGGGCAGCCGCTCGGCGATGAGCGTTGCCACCGCGCGCTGGCTGGCGAGCGAACGGCCCAGATCGCCGTCGGCCAGGGCCCTGACGAAACGCCACCACTGCGCCGACAGCGGCGCATCCAAGCCCAACGCCGTACGCAGCGCCGCGCGGTCGACGCTGGTGGCACTCTCGCCCAGCATGGCCTCTACCGGATCGCCGGGCGTGAGGTGAATAAGCGCAAACACCAGCGACGCCACCCCCAGGGCGACCACCAGCGCCAGGGCCAGTCGCGAGACCAGACGCATCAACATCAGCAGGCGGGGCGCGGGTGGTGGCACATCAGGGCACCATAGCCCAACACGGCGCGCACGCAAACGGCGGGCCCACCAAACGCTGTGCTACATTGCCCGGCAACTCCGGTGGGCCGTCGCCCTCAATTAGCGCTCAGTTGTTTTAGTCATCGCCTATGGCTCGCTACGCATTTAACGAAAACTCGCCGCCCACCGAAGCGCGCGCGCAGCATTCCACGCACCTGTGGCAAATGGTGGTGCGCGGATTTGGCTTTGTGCTGATGCTGGTCGGCCTGTGGATCGCACTCGCCGTGATGCTCGAGGCGTGGTCGTTGTACCGCACCCCCGCAGGGATCGAGCGCATGGCAAAAGCTATCGAACGTGGCTCCAATCTGGACCAAACCCTGGCGCGCGTGAGCCGCAACACGACCACCCCCGACGAAGCCACCAGCACTGCCACCGTCCCCGCCGTCCCCGCCGCCGCCGCCGAAACAGACTCGGTGCTGGGCTTTCGCCTGTCCTACTTTGTCGCGTGGATTATCGTCATTTTGCTGCTGATGCTGATTGGCCGGTTGGCGATCGCAGCGGTCAAAACGGGGGGCGAGCTCGTCTTGTTCGACCGCCATGTGCTGCAACTCGCGCGCGAGATCGTGCGGGAAAACGCTAAAACCCGCACCTAGCGCGCGACCGCCTTGATTGCCCGCCTTTGAGGGCACCACCAAAGGCGGTCGCCTTGGGCGCACCGCTCGTTAATCAGCTGCATGGCACCCGCCACGCTAAGGGCGCAACCACACGTGGTCGCCCTCCTCCACGCGCTCGAACAGCTCGATAATGTCCGCGTTGCGCAGCCGCACACAACCCCGCGAACCCACCGCGCCCACGGGCGAGGTGTCCGGCGTGCCGTGCAGATAGATATACCGCGCAAAGGTATCCACCTCCCCCCCTTGATTAAACCCCGGCTCCAGCCCCGTTAGCCACAGGATGCGGGTGAGGATCCAATCGCGGCCCGGGGGTTGGGTGGCGGCAAATTGGGGCGACCAGATTTCACCGGTGGGCTGGCGTGCGCTGAACACCGTGCCGGGCGCTGCACCCGCGCCAATTTTGCGCGCGATGGCGTGCTGCCCGCGGGGCGTGCACTCGCTGTTGAGTAATTCCCCCGGCCCGTTGGCGGCAGTGGAAACCCGGTATTCCAGCACCCCGCGTCCTTGCTCGAAATAGCGCAGGCGCTGGCGCTGCAGATCAATTTCAATGGTGCGCGGCTGGCTCATGGGGGAGTCCTCAGCGTGACGGTGGCCAAGCCATCAAAGTCGCCGCTCGCATTAGTGTGATAACCCACCAGCCGGGTGCGCGAAACGATCATAAAATCCTCATACCACAACGGGACATAGGGCAGATCGCGGGCCAGCAGTTCCTGCAGTTCGCGGTAGCGCGCGGCACGCGCGGCGAGTGCCGGGCTGGCTTGGGCCGCGTCGATCAGGGCGTCCGCAGCAGCGCTCGCATAGCGCCCACGATTAGCGCCCCCGGGGGGCACCGAATCGCTGCGGAAAGCGTAACGGAAAATATCCGGCAACTGTAAGCCGACCCACGATAGGCCATACAGCGCGAAACGCCCGGCCTTGATGTCAGCATAAAAAGTGCCCCAGTCGTAACTTTGAATCTCCAACTCAACGCCCACTGCCGCCAGTTGCGCCTGCAAAATCGCCGCGATGCGCAGTCGCAGCGCGTCGCTGGAAGTTTTGTAGGACAAGCGCAAGGGCGCCCCAGGGTGATAGCCCAGGGCCAAGAGCTGCGCCCGGGCGCGTGCCGGGTCGTGCACCAAAGGCTGCAGGCTGGACGTCCCCGCCCAATGTTCGGGGACTAAAATCGCGGCGGCGAGGCGCGCCTGACCGCGCAGGACGTGGTCAACGATCGCCGCCCGGTCGATGGCCAGCGCGATGGCCTCGCGCACTGCGCGGACTTGCGTGGGGCCGCTGGCGAGATTAAAACCCAGATAGCTAAACGTACTCCCCGCCTGCCGGGATACGGTGATATCGGGCTGGCGCGCCAGCCACGCGATGTTCTCCGGCGCCAGCCCCCCCTGCACCAAATCCAGTTCGCCACGGGCCAGTTTGAGCACGCGGGTGGTTTCATTTTCAACGACGACGAAATTCAGGCGCTGCCCGTCGTGCAGCCGCCGCAGGGCATAGCGCTTGGGGCTGGGCGGGGCGGCGAGCACAAAGGGGCCACTGCCTAGGCTTGGACCGGCGGTTGCAGGTAAACCGGCCGCTGCCGCCGGCATCACCCCGATCACCAACAGACCCGGAAACAAGGGGTCAGGTTCGTGCAACAAAAACTCTAGGCGCTCGGCATCCAGGACGTCGATGCGCACGAGATTGGCCAAGGAGGCGCGGTGCGGCGAGGCCAACGCCCGGTCGAGCACAGCGCGGTAGGTGGCCGCCACATCGGCCGTCGTCAGCCGTGCGCCATCGCTGAAACGATGCTCGCCCGCCAGCGTAAAACGGTAGCGCCGTGGGCCTATCTGCTGCCAAGTCATCAGGGCCGGGACGGGCATGAACCGCGCATCGAAACCGGCGGGCGCTTCGAACAGCAGGCGGCAAAGTCGCCAAGAGGTCGCGTCGGTCGCGTAGCGTGGGTCCAGCGTGGTCGGCGCGCTCGCCAGCCCCACTTGCAACACGTCGTCCGGCGGCCGCACGCAGGCGGCCAAGGCCGTCAGCAGCAGCAGCGCGGCCAGCCTGATCGAGGCTAGATTAGCGACGTTCAAACAGGGCGATCGATTCCACATGGGTCGTCTGCGGAAACATGTCGATGACCCCTGCGGCGGCCAGCGTATAGCCGTGGACGCTGGCGAGGGTGGCCGCGTCACGGGCGAGCGTCACCGGGTTGCAGGACACGTAGCACACCCGCTCCACCCCCCGCAGGTCGAGCGCGGCGAGGACTTCGGCCGCCCCGCTGCGGGGCGGGTCGAGCAGCAGGCGGGTCCACGGTGCGCGAGGGATCCCTTTGATGCCCGCCTCGCTAAACAAATCTGCTACTTCAAAGCGGGCGTGCGCCAGCCCGAGACGCGTGGCGTTGCCGCGCGCCCGCGCCACCAGCCCGGCGTCGCCTTCGATGCCCATTACCTGCGCGGCCCGCGCGGCGATAGGCAGGGTGAAATTGCCCAGCCCACTGAACAAATCGAGCACCGTGTCGTGCTCAGTCAGCGCTAAGAGGTCGAGCGCCAAGGGCACGATTTGTGCGTTGATGGCGCCATTGACCTGCACGAAGTCCCCCGGTTGGAATTCCAAGGTCAAACCGGCCACGGTGTAGGTCAGCGGTTCCTCGGCCCCATCCAACCGCAGCAGGGTGCGGATGTTGCCGGGTTGGGAATAAATTCGCAGGCCGCTGGTGTGGGCAAAAGCGCGCAAGCGCGTGATGTCCTCGGCGCTCAGCGGCGTCATATGCCGAATGAGCAGCGCCACCTCGGTGTCGCCAGCGGCCACTTCCACCTGCGGGATCTGCGCCGCACAGCTCAGCGTGTTGAGCACCGCACGCAGGTCCAGCAAGTGTTGCCCCACGGCCGGAATGAGGGTTTCGCAGCGGCTAAGGTCGGCCACGAAATGCGCGGCTTTCTCGCGAAAACCCAGCAGTAGTTCGCCGCGCTTCTCCACCACTCGCGCGCTCAGGCGGGCTCGTCGACGATAGCCCCAGCGCGGGGCCGTCACGGGCGGCAGGACGCGCTCTGGCACTAGCTTGGCTTGGTGCAGCAGCAGTTCCAGCAGCACCGCTTCTTTGTGCCGAACCTGCGCGTCCGGCGCAAAATGCAGCAGGCTGCAGCCGCCGCAGCGCGCGGCATGCGCACAACCTGGCACCACCCGGTCGGGGTGGTCGTTAGCGATGTCGACCACCGTGGCTTCATCGAACTGGCCGTGGCGGCTGGTGTAGCGAAAGCTCACCGTCTCACCCGGCAGCGCGCCGTCGACGAAAACGGTTTTGCCCTCTACCCGCGCCACGCCACGGCCCTCGTGGGAGAGGCGTTCAACCAGCGCGCCGGTGACGAGCGGCAGGGCGTTTAACTGTTGGCGGGTGTGGCGGCGGCGTCCGGCCATGCTGCTAGGAACTCCTGAAAATGAGGTTTGCCCGAATCGGCGAGATAGCGACGCACGCGCGCCAGTTCGTCGGCATAGGCGTCGCCCAGTAAGTTGCCGCGCATGCGCTCGAAATTGAGATACACCAGCCAGGTGTTGAGGACGTCGGTCTCGCAGTAAGCGCGGATGGCCGGCAAGCCGCCCGCGAGATAGCTCGGCCACACGTCCTTGCCGCTCATGCCTAGCTTGCCGGGGAAACCCAGCAAGCCGGCGATATCGTGCAGCGGTGCCGCCGCGCGCGGCTGGTAACCCGAGAGCACGTCCATGAGGTCGATATGACGCCAGTGAAAGCGACCCAGATAGTTGTTGTAGCGAAACGTGTGGTCGTCGTTGCCAGTCTCCCAGTAGCGGGTGGCCGGGATCCCGTGCAGCAACGCGCGGTAATGCAGTACGGGGAGGTCAAAGCCACCACCGTTCCAGGACACCAAGGTGGGCGTGTAACGTTCTAGGCCTTCAAAAAATCGCCGCAGAAGGTCGGCCTCGCTCGCGTCCTCCTCACCCAGCGACCACACGTTCAGCCGGTCGTCGCTGCGAAAAACCGCCGCAATCGCCACCACCCGGTACAGGTGGTGGCGTAAGAAATCCGACCCACCGTCGGTTTCCTGCTGGCGCTTGGCGACCATGACCTTCGCCACGTTCTCGTCGCTCAAGTCTTTTAAATTCCACAGCCGGCGGGCCGCGTCGACATCCGGCACGGTCTCGATATCAAACACAAAAATATTATTCAGCACTTGACGCGAACTCCTGATGGCCCGTTGGCCAAGTCGGCGAGGGCCAACTTAACCGGGAAAAACATTGGTCGAGAGATAACGGTCACCCCGGTCGCAGATAATGGTCACGATGGTGGCATGGGAAACTTGCTGGGCGATACGCAGGGCGGCACACATGGCGCCCCCGGCCGAGATGCCGCAAAAAATGCCCTCCTCGCGGCCCAGTTGGCGGGCCATGTCCTCGGCCTCGGCCTGCGTGACGTCGAGGATGAGATCAACGCGGGTCTGATCGTAAATTTTTGGCACATAGGGCGGCTGCCAGCGGCGGATGCCGGGAATGGACGCACCGTCGCCCGGCTGCACGCCAATAATTTGCACGGCCGGATTTTTTTCTTTCAGGTACCGGCTGGTGCCCATGATGGTGCCAGTCGTACCCATGGCGCTCACAAAATGGGTGATCTCACCGTGGGTGTCGCGCCACAGTTCTGGCCCCGTGCCCTCGTAGTGCGACAGGGGGTTGTCGGGGTTGGCGAACTGATCCAGTACCCTGCCCTCGCCGGCGCCCTCCATGCAACGGGCCAGATCGATGGCGGCCTCCATGCCCCCCGCCTTGGGCACGAGAATCAGTTCAGCCCCGTAGGCCTTCATCACGGCGCGCCGTTCGACACTCATGTTGTCCGGCATGATCAGCACCATGCGATAACCGCGCATGGCAGCCACCATGGCGAGTGCGATGCCGGTATTGCCGCTGGTGGGTTCGATGAGGGTATCGCCGGGCTTGATTTCGCCACGCTCTTGGGCGCGTTGAATCATATTGCGAGCCGGCCGGTCTTTCACCGAGCCCGCGGGGTTATGGCTTTCTAGTTTGGCCAGCACGGTGTTGGTGGGATCCCCCTGCAGCCGCTGCAGGCGCACCAGCGGCGTGTTGCCGACGGTGTCTTCGATGGTGGGATAGTGCATGACCCGCTCCTCAGGAAGGCGAACAAGGCGCGCCTTGGGCGCCCCCCGAAGCTTACCGGAATCCGGGTCCCTGCGGCCCGCGCAAGCCCGCTCCCGAGCGGGGGCGCCGCGAGGTCCAAAGGCCCGCGGCACCGCTTGCCGGTAGTGCGATGAAGCCGCAGTTTCAGGCGAGCTTCCGGCGCGCGCAGCGCCGCCCTAGAAACCGGCTGGGCGTGCGTCCCCCGGGTTTGTCATGTGGGTGTCACGCGGGTCATTAAACTTGCGTCTCGAATGAGCCAACATCCGGGGTAGCGCATGCATTCCTTTCTAGAGGCGCTCCGCACGCAGCGCTGGGACGACCACCGCTACTACCACCACAGCCGCGTCAATCAGGCACTGCACCTAATCAGCGCACTCAGTTTCCTCACGGCTTACGGGCTAGTTTTCGTCGACCCCGTGGGCGCGGCGCTGCTGGGTTGGCTAGTGGCCATGGTGAGCCGCCAGTGCGGCCATTTTTTCTTCGAGCCCAAGGGTTACGACCTCGTGAATGAGGCCACCCACGCGCACAAAGAAGACATCAAAGTGGGCTACAACCTCCGGCGCAAAGTGGTGCTGCTGGGGCTGTGGGCCGCGGCCCCCGCGCTGCTGCTGCTCGACCCCACGGTTTAGGCTGGCTAGAACCACCCGTCAATCGCGACCAGTTCATCGCGCACACGGCATGGCTGGGGCTGGGCGTGGGTGGCTTGCTGTTTCGCACCGCCCATTTGTTTTTCAGCAAGGATTTTCAAACGGGCTGCGTGTGGATCACGAAAGTCCTGACCGACCCCTTCCACGATGTGCTGCTCTACTGGAAAGCGCCCCTGTATCTGCTCAAGGGCGAGTTAATCGACCCCATGGGACACGCGACGGGGCGTTGAATGAGCTTCCCGGCAGGTGGCCCACCGCGCCCTCACTCGGCTTGGCCGCGGCCCAGATAAGCGTTGACGACTTCACCCAACAGCGCGCGCGCCACTTGGCGGTTGCTGGCCTGCGGGGGTAGCCACCACCAACCGTCCTCGCGCATACCGTGGGCGGCCCGCACGAAGCGCGCTATCACCTCGGCAAAATCAGCGGCGGTATAGTCCAGCGAAAACAGCAGGCGCCCCGTGCCCACCCAACTCAGGGCTAAACCTTCGCGCCGGAGATATTGTTGAAACATCCAGTTATAACGCCCCGGGGTGGTGTACAGCACGGTCCAAATGCTGCTGAGATTGGCCACCCGCACCGGCTAGTCTGCGGCCTCCAGGGCGATATTGAGGGCCTGTGCGCGGCCATTCCAGCAGGCGTCCAAACCGGCGTACAGGGCTCGTGTTGCCGGCGTTTCCAAGCGATCGAGAAACGCGCTCATGGCCGTCATCACATAGGGATGGGCGTTAAAGGTGCCGCGCGCGAAACAAATGTCGGCGGGACGGTCATGGCGGTAGCGACGCATCAGCGCACGCCGACCGCACACCACCCCGATGGGCAGTCCACCGCCCAAGGTTTTGCCGTAGGTCACCAAATCGGCGCGCACGCCAAAATATTCCTGCGCGCCGCCGGCGGCCAGACGGAAGCCCACGAAGACTTCGTCGAAAATGAGCGGGATGTTGCGCTGGGTGCAGACTTCGCGCAGTTGGCGCAGCCACGCCGCGTAACCGGCCCGATCAAAATGCGCGCGCCGACCACCCGCTATCAGCGAGGCGTCGCCGGGTGCCGGGCGGTTAGGGTGGAGGGCCTGCAGCGGATTGACCAGCACGCAGGCGATGTCTCGGCGCGTGCGCAGCACGGCAAGGCTTTTCTCGTCCATATCTTTCAGCGTGTAAGTGCCGTCGGCCGGCGTGGGATTACCCGGCCCGGGTTGCACATCGCCCCACCAACCGTGGTAGGCGCCGCAAAAGCGCACCAGGTGCGAGCGGCCCGTGTGATAGCGCGCCAAGCGTACCGCCTGCATCACGGCCTCGGTCCCCGACATATGAAAGGAGACTTCGTCCAGCCCCGCAATGGCCGCGATGCGGCGGGCGTTCGAGGCCACGACCGGATGATACAAGCCGAGCACCGCGCCCAAATTGCGCGCCTCATGCACCCCCGCCTCGATACAGGTTTTATAAAAATCGTTGCCGAACACGTTCACCCCAGAGGAACCCGTGAGGTCCAGCAACTCGTTGCCATCCAAGTCCAGCAGCCGGTTACCCGCCGTGGCGGTGGCGAAGGACGCACTCGGCAGGTGTTGGCGCACGTACCGACTGAACTGGAACGGCACCCGATAGGCGGCGGTGAACTGCAGGTCCGACAGATAGGTGGCCGCCTCAGCCGTGAGCGCAAGACCCGCGGGATAGCGCTCGCGAGCGCGTTGGGACAGGCGCTCGAAGGCATCCCGCCGCCGCGCCGCAACGTCCGGGGGCGCGCCATCCACCCCAAAAAAGCGTTGTTCGGAGTATTCGTAAAACGGCAACAGACCCGCGATGCGCTTGGCCATGCGGGCATGGCCGGCGAGCGAGCGATGTTTCGCGCGCGACAGCTTGAGGCGCGCGAGCAGGCGCGGCAGCAGAACCGCCACCAGGGCTGCACCGCCAAGGATTACGGGCTAGTTCGGCAAGTGGTTCCTCCTGCGCCACTCTGCGACCAGCGGTTTACAGTCTTGTGACGCGGTGCCGGCTGCTCGCCAAACTGGGCGCGCAGGAAGATTTAAATTTTCTGCTCACTAATCGCATTCCGCGCCAATTGTCACCCGCGGGATGGGCTGGCTGAGTAAGCTGGAACAGCCGTGGGTGGTGCGGGCCCTACTCGCTTTATGGCGAACGTTCACGGATCTTGATCTGAGCGATGCGCTCCCCGCCGACTATCGCAGCGTGCACGCCATTTTTACGCGCCAACTGCGTCCCGGGGCGCGTCCCATCGACCCGCGTGCCGGGATGGTGGTAAGCCCGTGCGATGCCATCATCGGCGCCTGCGGCACGCTCGCGGCGGGCCAACTGCTACAGGCCAAGGGAATGCCTTACGCGCTGGGCGAACTCCTGCTCGACCCGCCGCTGGAGGCGGCCCTGCACGGTGGGCACTACGTGACGCTGCGCCTAACCGCGACCATGTATCACCGTTTTCACGCCCCCCACGACGGCGTGCTGGAACAGGTGGTTTATCACTCGGGCGACACCTGGAACGTGAATCCGGTGGCGCTTAAACGCATCGAAAAACTTTTTTGTCGCAACGAGCGCGCGGTCTTGTGCACGCGCCTGACGGCCACGGGCCAGCCGCTGGTCTTGGTCGCGGTGGCGGCCGTCATGGTGGCCAGCATCCGGCTGCATGGTCTGGATGTGCTGTTCCATGTGCGCTATCGCGGGCCCCATCGAATCAGCTGCGCGGCCCGCGTCCGCAAGGGCGAAGAACTGGGCTGGTTCGAACAGGGGTCGACCATCATTGTGCTGGTACCACCGGGCCTGAGCCTGCTGCCTACGCTGGCAACCGGGCAGCTTATCCGGATGGGTCAGGCCTTATTTGAACTCGCCGCCAGCCACCCCGCGGGGGGCGAGCCAGGCTAACGTCTCGTTTATAACGAAAACACCACCCGCACCGGCATTTTGTCATCGGCCGTATAGCCGGGGGTGAGAAACCCGGGTTGCGCTAGCGGCAGCGTTGCACGGTGCAGGTAATGCCGCGTGCCGTCGGCCAGGGCGACGCGCGTGCCGTTGCGGCTGCAGTCGGTCAGGCTCCAAACCCCGGCGCAAAATTCGATGCTGGCGTGGACCCGCGAAACGCGTGAGTCGCCCACCACGAGTTGGCAGGCGCTGCCGCGCCCCAGCAAAAACCGACCGCCGATGGGCGGCAGCGTCCAGTTCTCGCCACGATATTGCAGCCGCAAATTGCCCGGCCGGCAGAAAACTCGTTGGCGCAGCCACCCGACCAGCCCCGCTGGGCCACCGCCCGCCGGGGGTTGCCGGTCTAACGCCAACCGGACACGCAGCGCCGCGCGGAGTTGGTCGGGTATTTCCTGCACCAGAAAGCGATGCGGTTCGCGGAGCACGTAGCGGGACATTTCGTCTAGCCAAGTCGTCGTGACGTCGTGCGCCCAAATGAAATGACGACGAACCCCCGGCGCATCGAAATTACGCACCAGCAGGCATAAGCCACCCGCAGGCCGGTCGACACTGAATTCCAGTGCCGCTTGCAGCGAACGGACCGCGACCGACATTGAAGTGAACGGCGCCTCCGCCAGAGGTTCAAGGCGACAGCGGAAAACCACATGCGAAGGGGGATGTCCCTGCGCTAAATAGTGGTGCCCGGTTTGTTGGAACTCCTCGCTGCCCGCCCGCCCGCACAGTGGCCAACTGGCGCGGGGTCGCGCCCCGTCGCGCTGCAGACGCTCGACCAACGCCTTGAGATAACAGTGGATGCGATACATGGCGGGCAGCGCCAGTCCGGCGCTGGGGGTTGCCCGCCCGGGTCTCGCCATGACCGCGACCGGGGCCCCAACTTTGGCGGGGATTTCAATCGATTTGAGTGCGCCCATGCCGTCCCTCGCTGCAGTCGCCTAGACCCGAGTGGGTCGTGGTGGGAAATCCTTTCCCGATACAAGGCAGCGTAGACGGTGGCGAGGCGAGGGTAAATCGCTATCCGCGGGTGCTCACATCACTGGGGCGAAGCGCGTCGTGAGCGCACCGGGTGCCGTGCAGTTGGACGGGCTCGGGTCGGCGCGACTAGAACCGGTAGGTCAGTGAAATGAGATGGAATTGGATGCCCGGGTTGTCATCGCCCAAGCCGGCGTTGGACTGGTGCTGAAAGCGGTAGAGGATTTGGTACTCGCGCGCAGGGCCAAAGCGTATCCCGGCCCCGAACTGAGTACCAAACGCGAAGGGAATGCTGAAATCTTGATTACCGATTTCGCTGTCGCTGTATACGTTTAAACTCGATCCAACGTCGATGAAGACCGGTAACGTCGTGCTCAGGTCGCGCTGCCACCGCAGGGCCTGCATCACATAACCATTCACCAGGGTGTCGTTGCCGCTGCTGTTCGAATCGTCGTTCTTCCAGACATTCAGACCAAATTCCGAGTAGGTCGTGAGATACCATTGCCCGGTTTTGAACCACTGCACGTCCCAGTCCCATCCCGTCGAAAGACCGTAGCTACCCACTTCGCCGCGGTCGTCCTCCGTGCCGAAGGTGAACGATACTTTGTCGAGGGCGAGGGCGCGGGCAGTTGGGGCCAACAGCAGCGCGGTGACCAGCACGCAGAGCGCCGCGGGGAGAGTCAAACGGTTCAGCATGAATGGCATTCCAAAATAGTGATTAGCCGGCGAGATGGGCGCAGCGCAGATGGGTGAGGCTAACGAACTCGGGGTCTCGATTCAATCGCCCAACCCCACCCGAACGGGGCGGTGAGGGGCGTCCAGCGCGCAACTCATGACCCATGCGTCTTCCCGCCCCACGCGGGCTGGGTAGTAGTTGCGGCGGGTCGCAATCGGCAAAAATCCCGCCTCGAAATACAGTGCGATCGCGGCCAGATTCGAAGGCCTGACCTCCAAAAAAATGACGGTGACGGCGAGGCGGCGCGCGACATCCTGCAGTTTTTGTAGCGTTTGACGGGCCAATCCGCGGCGCTGCCAGTCAGGATCAATACACAAATTGAGCAAATGTGCCTCGCCGGCGGCGATCGACAGCACGCCGTAGCCCACCAGTTCTCCTGCTGCCAGCACGCTCCAGCAGCAATAACCGACCCGCAGGCAATCCGCAAAAATCGGTTCGGCCCACGGAAACTCGTAGGCACGGGTTTCAATTGCAACGATGGCCGGCAGGTCGTGCGCGCGCGTGGGCCGAAGGAGCACCCCCACGCTGGCCGGGAGGGCGCTCACTGCTCGCCTGCCAACACGCGGCGGGCCAGCAGCAAATCCTGCCAGGCCTGCCGTTTCTCCAACGGTGAGCGCAGTAAGTACGCGGGATGATAGGTCACCACCACGGGAATGTGGTTCGGCCCGTAAGCGTGCGGCTGGCCGCGCAGCTTGGCCAGCGAGCTGGGAGTGCCCAAGAGACTTTGGGCGGCGATGCGGCCCACGCACAGGATAATCTGGGGGGCCAGCAGTTCAATCTGGCGGGCCAACCAGCCCGCGCAGGCAGTAATTTCTGCGACCTGTGGGTCGCGGTTGCTGGGCGGACGACATTTGAGAATATTGGCGATAAATACCTCGTCCCGCGACAGCCCCAAAGCTGCCAGCATCGCGTTGAGCAACTGGCCAGCGCGTCCTACGAAAGGCTCGCCGAGATGGTCTTCTTCGCGTCCGGGCGCCTCGCCGACCACCAGCCACTGCGGGGCGCGGTGGCCCACGCCAAAAACGGTTTGGGTGCGGCCCCGATGCAACTCGCAGCGTTCGCAGGTGGCCACGGCCGCCGCCAGCGCAGCCCAGTCCAGCGCCGCCGCGGGGCTGGGCGGCAGCGCGTCGGCGGGGGTTAGCGCGGGCGCGTTGCGCGGCACCCACTCGGCAATCCCCATGGCCGCCAGATAGGTCTGACGCTGTTGCGGGTCGAGCATGCTTAGGCGTGGGCCGCGCTAGCTTGCAGTGGCCGCAGAAAATCCACCGCCGAATCCGCGATGGCGGCTCAGGCGGCGTCGCGTCGTGCAGCCCGCAGGCGCCGACGCTCCTGCCGGGTACGGCGCAGCTGGTTTAAGGTCAATACCAGACCTGAGGCCGCGTAGCCCACCATGAGCAGCAGGGTCATGAGTGGGGCGTCGATAGAGATCAGCCCGAAGGCCAGCACCAAGCCAAACACCACCACAAAAGGGATGCGCCCCCGCAGGTCCAAATCTTTAAAGCTGTAATAGCGCAGGTTGCTGACCATGAGAACGGCCCCCGCGATGACGATACACACCAGCAGCGCAACCATCACGCCCTGACCCTGCAGGGTGTTACTGTCCCCGTACCAGATGAGCGCCGCCACCATGGCCGCCGCCGCGGGACTGGGCAGGCCTTTGAAAAAACGTTTATCCACCACGATCTTTTGCACGTTGAAACGCGCCAGACGCAGCGCCGCACCCGCGGTGTAGAGAAAGGCCGCGAAAAAACCGAGCTTGCCGATGTCCTGCAGCATCCACTGATACGCTAGCAAGGCGGGTGCCACCCCAAAAGACACCATGTCGGAGAGGCTGTCGTACTCGGCGCCAAAATCGCTCTGAGTGTTCGTGAGGCGGGCGATCCGTCCGTCCAGTCCATCCAGGAAAATGGCGATGAGGATCGCCACAGCGCCGGCCTCGTAGTGGCCTTTGACGGCCGCGATGATGGCGTAAAAACCGGCGAACAAAGCCCCCGTCGTAAACAGGTTTGGCAGGAGGTAAATGCCCCGCCCCCGTAGCGCGCCGCCCGCGGGGACGATCAAGCGATGGATGTTATCGGGTGGCTGCTGGCTCATGGACGTCCCCTCCACCGGGGCTCCCGGCTTAAGTGTTAGCAAGCTGCCAGCTTACCGCACTCGCCTCGCGATGCAATTAGACGCCGCGCAGATTCCCCGTCCGGCGGGCACCGGACGGGGAATCTGCGACGGGTTTAGTTCTTGGACTGGTCGACCAAGCGGTTGGCTTTAATCCACGGCATCATGCCGCGTAAGCGCTCGCCCACTTCTTCGATGGGGTGGCTGCGGGCAATCCGGCGTTTGGCTTTCAGCACCGAGGCGCCGGTGCGGTTCTCACCCATCCACTCCCGGGCAAATTCGCCGTTCTGGATCTCGGCGAGGATTTTCTTCATTTCCTTACGCGTCTCATCGGTCACAATGCGCGGGCCACGGCTGAAATCGCCGTATTCGGCGGTATTGGAAATGGAGTAGCGCATGTTGGCGATCCCGCCCTCGTAGATCAGGTCAACGATGAGCTTGAGCTCGTGCAGGCACTCGAAATAGGCCATTTCTGGCGCGTACCCGGCTTCTACCAAGGTGTCGAAACCCGCCTGGATCAGCGCCGTCGTGCCACCACACAGCACCGCTTGCTCGCCGAACAAATCGGTTTCAGTCTCCTCGCGGAAGCTGGTTTCGATAACCCCGGCGCGCCCACCACCGTTGGCGGCGGCGTAGGACAAAGAGAGGTCTTTGGCCTGCCCCGATTGGTCCTGAAAAATCGCGATAAGACTGGGCACACCGCCGCCCTGCTGGTAGGTAGAACGCACCAGATGTCCGGGGCCTTTGGGGGCGATCATGATGACGTCCAAATCGGCGCGGGGGGTGATTTGCCCAAAATGGATATTAAAGCCGTGGGCAAAGGCGAGTGCTGCGCCGGGTTGAATGTTCGGCTCGATGTCGGCGCGATATAGGTCGCCCTGCGTTTCGTCGGGCGCGAGGACCATTACGACGTCGGCGCTGCGCACGGCGGCACCCACCCCTTGCACGTTCAGACCCGCCGCTACCGCCTTGGCCCAACTCGTGGACCCCTCGCGCAGCCCCACCACCACCTGCACCCCGGAGTCCTGCAGATTGTTAGCGTGCGCGTGGCCCTGTGAGCCGTAGCCGATGATGGCCACTTTGCGGCGCTGTATGAGCGATAAATCGGCGTCTTTGTCGTAATAAATCGTCATGGCCATGAGGTTTTCTCCTGCTTGGGCCCGCCGCACCCGAGGTGCCGCAGGCGGTTGAATGGATGATTGCGTCAGGCGCGCAGCGCCTTCGTGCCGCGCAGGATGCCCACCGCACCCGACCGGACCACTTCGAGAATTCGGCGGGCGCTCACCGTGTCGATGAAGGCGTCGAGTTTGTCGCCCGTGCCGGTCATTTCCACGATGTAGCTAGACTCCGTGACGTCCACGATGCGCCCGCCGTAGATATCTGCCAAGCGTGCGATCTCCGCACGCTGCTCGGCACCGGTCGCCCGGATCTTGATCAGCAGCAGTTCGCGTTCGATCGCCAGCCCTTCATTGAGGTCGATGAGCCGGATGACGTCTAACAGCTTGTTTAGCTGTTTCACGATTTGCTCCACCATTTCGGGGGAACCGCGGGTCACGAGCGTCAAGCGTGAAACCGTGGGGTCCTCGGTGGGCGCGACCGACAGCGATTCGATGTTGTAGGCCCGCGCGGAGAACAACCCGGCGACCCGCGACAGCGACCCGGCGGCGTTTTCCAGCAAAATGGCAATGGTGTGCCGCATTTCAGGCCAGCTCCCGCTCGCTGCTGGCAGAGGGCGCGAGATGCATTTCGTGATGTCCCTTACCGGCAGCGATCATCGGGTAGACGTTCTCGGTTTGGTCGGTAATGAAATCCATCAAAACCAGACGCGTTTTTTGCGCGAACGCTTCTTTGAGTGCGCCTTCCACATCGGCTGGGTTTTCGATCCGCATGCCAACGTGGCCGAAGGCCTCGGCGAGTTTGACAAAATCGGGTAGCGCATCCATGTAGGAATGCGAGTAGCGGCGCTCGTAGAAAAACTCCTGCCACTGTCGAACCATGCCCATATAGCGATTATTCAGGCTCACCACCTTGATCGGGAGGTCGTATTGCAGGCAGGTAGAAAGCTCCTGCACACACATCACAAAGCTGGCCTCGCCCGTCACGCAGACCACCTGCTGGTCTGGGAAGGCCAGCTGCACACCCATCGCCGCCGGCAGACCAAACCCCATGGTGCCCAGCCCACCAGAGTTGATCCAACGGCGTGGCTGGTCGAATTTGTAGTACTGGGCGGCCCACATCTGGTGCTGCCCCACGTCCGAGGTGACGTAGGCATCGCCGTTGGTCACCCGGTGCAGCGCCTCGATAACCGCTTGGGGTTTGATGAGTTTGCTGGTTTTGTCGTAGCGCAGACAATCGAGCTTCTGCCAATCGCGGATCTGCTGCCACCAGCCGTTGGTCGCACGGTCGACCGGCTTGACCCCCACTTCCTCGAGCTGGCGGTTGAGTTCATTCAGCACATTGCTGACGCTCCCGACGATCGGCACGTCGACGCGGACGTTCTTCGAAATAGACGCCGGGTCGATGTCAATATGGACGATTTTCGCCGTCGGGCAGAATTTGGCGAGATCGCCCGTGACGCGATCATCGAAGCGCGCGCCGATGGCGATCAAGACATCACAGTGATGCATGGCCATGTTCGACTCATAGGTGCCATGCATGCCGAGCATGCCGATGAACTGCGGGTCGCTGCCGGGATAAGCGCCCAGCCCCATCAGCGTATTGGTGACCGGGTAGCCCAGCAGGCGGGCGAACTGGGTGAGTTCGGCCGCTGCGTTGTCGATTACCACCCCGCCGCCGCTGTAAATCATGGGCCGCTCGGCGTTGAGGATCAGCTGGGCGGCTTTTTTGATTTGCCCGGGATGACCCTTGGTGTTGGGCTTGTAGGAGCGGATGTCCACCGTCGCGGGGTACTCGTAAACCGCCAGATTGGCCGTGACGTCTTTCGGCAGGTCGATCACCACCGGCCCCGGGCGCCCGGACGTCGCAATATAGAAAGCCTTTTTGACCGTCATGGCGAGGTCTTCTACCCGCTCGACGAGAAAATTATGCTTCACGCAGGGCCGTGTGATCCCGATCGAATCCACTTCCTGAAAGGCGTCGTTGCCGATGAGATGGGTGGGCACCTGACCGGTTATCACCACCATCGGGATGGAATCCATGTAGGCCGTAGCGATGCCGGTCACCGCGTTGGTGGCCCCCGGACCGGAGGTCACCAGCACCACACCAGGCTTGCCGGTGGCGCGCGCATAGCCATCGGCGGCGTGGGTCGCGCCCTGTTCATGGCGCACCAGAATGTGTTTGATTTTGTCTTGCTGATACAGCGCGTCGTAGATGTGGAGCACGGCCCCGCCCGGATAACCGAACAGAAACTCCACGCCTTCGTCGCTGAGGGCCCGGACTAGGATGTCGGCGCCGCGGATAGCCTCACTCATAAATTGCTCCTCACTGGGTGGTAGTAAGCGCCGAGGATTCCACCTCACGACCCGAGGTGACGGGCGCTGGGGGAGTTTCTTCGCCAATGACCTCTTGAGTCTGGCGCGGCGGTGGTCCCCGAGGGCGGCGGCACGCTGGCCGTCCGCACTCCTCGAGGGGCTTGCACCATAAAGCGATTCGGCCAGTGGTTCAAGGCAAAAACGGCGCCCTAAGGGAGGATCGCAAGCAAGCGGGCCGCACCGGGCCCGGGTCTGGCGTTGCGTGCGGGGCCGCGAGTGTCGAGAATGCGGCGACCCGCGGGGAACCCCTCGCTACCGTCCCGATAGAGCCAAATCTCATGCGAATTTCCAATCTCCTATTGCCGACCCTACGCGAGTCACCCGCCGACGCCGAAGTCATCAGCCATCAGTTGATGCTCCGGGCGGGCATGGTCCGGCAGCTCGCCGCCGGCGTTTACACCTGGCTCCCGTTAGGGCTGCGGGTCTTACGCAAAGTGGAGGCCGTGGTGCGCGAGGAAATGGACCGCGCCGGCGCGCAAGAGCTGCTCATGCCCGGGGTGCTGCCGGCAGAGTTATGGCAGGAATCAGGACGCTGGGACCACTACGGCCCCGAGCTGCTGCGTTTTAGTGACCGGCATGAGCGTCCGTTTTGCCTTGGCCCTACGCACGAAGAGGTCATCACCGACATCGTGCGGCGCGAAGTGAAAAGCTATAAGCAGCTACCCGTTAATTTCTACCAGATCCAGACCAAATTCCGGGACGAGATACGGCCGCGTTTTGGCATCATGCGGGCGCGTGAGTTTGTGATGAAAGACGCCTATTCCTTCCATCTCGATCGCGCCTCGCTGGAAGAGACCTACCAGCAGATGTACGCCACTTACAGCCGCATTTTCGAGCGCATCGGCCTGTCTTGGCGCGCGGTGCTGGCCGATACCGGCAATATCGGGGGGTCGAAATCCCACGAATTCCACGTGCTGGCGGACGCCGGCGAGGACCTTATTGCCTTCTCCACCAGCGGCGATTTTGCCGCCAACGTCGAGATGGTTCCCGCCCCAGCGCCCACCCAGCCCCGGCCGGCACCGCAGGCAACTATGCGCGAGGCGGCCACACCGACCCAGCATTCGATCGAGGAAGTCTCAAAGTTCCTCGGCGTGGCCGCCGCTCAATGTCTGAAAACGCTCGTAGTCGCGGGCGCGAACGACACCCTGGTGGCGCTGGTGCTGCGCGGTGACCATGAGCTGAATGCGGTGAAGGCGCAGGCGCTGCCGGCGGTGGCGAGCCCGCTGCGCTTCGCCAAACCCCCGGAAATCGCGGCGGCTTTTGGCTGCGGGCCGGGCACGCTGGGCCCGGTGGGCTGTCCCATCACCCTCATCGTGGATCAGGCTGCGGCACAGCTGGCAGATTTTGTCTGTGGCGCAAATCTCGCGGGCAAACACCTGCAGGGCGTGAACTGGGGCCGTGATTTACCCGCACCGGCGGTGGCAGATTTGCGTAATGTGGTGGCCGGTGATCCCAGCCCCGACGGACGGGGCGAGCTCGAAATAAAGCGCGGCATCGAAGTGGGCCACATTTTCCAGTTGGGCACCAAATATAGCGAGGCCATGAAAGTCACCGTGCTCGACGAGAAAAGCCGCGCCGTTACCCTCGAGATGGGCTGCTATGGCATTGGCGTATCGCGCATCGTGGCGGCCGCCATCGAGCAAAATCACGACGCCAAGGGCATCGTATTTCCGGCCGCGATCGCGCCGTTCACGCTCGCCATAGCGCCCATCCATATGCATAAATCTGCCGGCCTACGCGCCACCGCCGAGGCGCTCTACACCCGGCTAATGGCGGGGGGGATGGATGTTTTATTCTATGACCGCAACGAGCGCCCGGGCGTCATGTTTGCGGATTTGGAACTCATCGGCGTGCCCCATCGCTTGGTGCTCAGCGACCGCGGGCTAGAGCGCGGCACCGTTGAATACAAGGGACGCACCGACGAGGTCGCGCAAGACCTGCCGCTAGAGGCAGCCCTCGAGCTGATAAAAAGCCGCCTGCAGACCGGTTAAACCCCCTCCCCGCAGCGGGCGCGGTGGGGGCGCCGCCGGGGCCTGCGGGCACGAACCACCAGTGGCCCCGGCGCAACCCGCCGGCGGGGGCGTTCCAGTGCACGCGGTGAGGAGGCTCACGATGACGGAAACCTTAGTGCTTTATTACAGCCGCCATGGCCATGTGGCGGCGATGGCCGATTACATTGCGCGCGGCGTGCTGAGTGTGGCGGGAGCCACGGTACGGTTGCGCACGGTGCCGCCGTGGGGGGCGCCGGCCGACGCTATTCCGGATGACGGTCCGCCTTTTGTCACCAAGGAAGACCTGCGGGAATGCGCGGCGCTGGCGCTCGGCTCGCCCACCCGCTTCGGCAATATGGCCGCACCCATGAAGGCCTTCTGGGATTCGACCACCGATTTGTGGCTCTCGGGCGCGCTGATCGATAAGCCCGCGGCGGTATTTACCGCCAGCGCCAGTCTGCACGGCGGACAAGAAAGCACCCTCCTCACGATGATGCTGCCCCTGCTGCATCATGGCATGGTGATCGTAGGCCTGCCCTATAGCGAACCCGCCTTGCTCAGCACCACGACCGGCGGCACGCCCTATGGCCCCAGCCACGTGGCGGGTGCCAACGATGAGCGCCCGTTGAGCCCGGCCGAACGAGAGCTCTGCGCGGCGCTGGGCCAGCGGCTCGCGCGCCTGGCGGCCCGGCTGAAGGTCTGAAGCTAAGTTTCGGCTACTCGCCCAGCCGCAAAGCGGCGCGCACGAAAGGCACGGTGAGCACGCGCCCGGCGCTGTGCGAGGTCCGGTCGAGTTCCGCTAGCGCGGCCTGCAGGCTGGCCCAATGGCGGGGTAGTCGCCGCAAGAGAAATTGCGCCACTGCCTCCGGCATCACCATGCCGCGGCGAGCGGCAGCGAGCGCCAAGGCGCAACTTTTGTCCTCGTCGCCCAGCACTTCCAAGTGATAAATCAACGCCGCCGTGAGCCGGGAGCGCAGGTCAGGCAGCGCAATGTCGAGTTCGTGGGGGGCGGCCGCGGCGCTCAACAACAGGCGCCGGCCGCCCAGCTGCAGGCGGTTGTAGAGGTCGAACAAGGCATGCGCCCACGCCGGTTTCGCAGCGACACACTCCAGGTCATCCAGACATAGCGCCGTGAGGCCGTCGAGATCGTCCAATACCACCGGTCCATACCGCACCGCCTCGCGCAGCGGCAGATACATCGTGGGGAGGTCGCGCGCACCCACCACACCCACCGCCGCCTGCAGCAGATGGGACTTGCCCGACTCACCCGCACCCCAGAGCAACACGCACGCAGGTCCTTCGCCGGCGGCCCACTGGGCGCATGCCCGCTGCGCCTCGAGATTGGGGCCGGGATAAAAACTCTCGAAACTTGCCGGCGGTCCTTGAAACAAGCCCAGCGTGAGTTGACGCCAGCGTGCGCCAGCCGCCTTGGGGTTCATTCGTCGGCGGGCAGGGTGTCGTACAGCGCGCTACGCTGGTAGTCATCGCGCCAATGGCGCAGCAAAACCACCACTGCAGCAGCGACCGGCAAGGCCAGCAGCACCCCCACAAAGCCAAACAAATGGCCGCCGGAGAGCACCGAAAAAATAACCGCAACGGGGTGCAAGCCGATGCGTTCGCCGACCAGCAGCGGCGAGAGCACCATCCCCTCGAGCGACTGCGCCACCCCAAACACGGCCAAGACCCCCATCAGATGCCAGAAGTCGCCAAACTGCAGCACCACTGCAATCCCGGCCAGCAGCAGACCCACGATAACCCCGAGATAGGGCACGAAACTCATCAGACCGGCGATCACGCCGATCGAGAAGGCTAGTTCGAGCCCCACCGCCCACAGCCCCAGGGTGTAGGCGCACGCCATCGCCGCCATTAAGGTCAGTTGGCCGCGCAAAAATTCGGCCAGCACGCGGTCGATTTCTTGGGCTATCGCCACGAAGCGTGGCTCGTAGCGGCGCGGCAGCAGTGCCCGGAACTGGGCCAGCAAAAAATCCCAATCGCGCAACAAGTAAAACGTCACCACCGGCACCAGCAGCACAAAGCTCAGCCAACCCAACAGCGCTTGGCTCGAGCGACCCAACTGCAGCAGCACCGTGCGCGCAACGCTGGACAGTTCGCGCCAGTGCGCGGTGAACTGGTCGCGCAGCGTCGCCGAGTCCAGTTCGAGCTTGAGATTGAAATGCTGGGACAGCCACGGCAGTACCTGGGCGTCGAGGTACACCAAAACAGTGGGCAGTTTGCCAATGAGCACGCTCACCTGCTGCTCGAGCGCGGGCAGCACGATCACCAGCCCCAGGACGGCGGCCAACAGCATGCTGATGAAAACTATCACCACCCCAGGCGTGCGCCCCAAACCGCGCCTTTCCAGGCAGTCCACCAAGGGATCGCCCAGATAGGCCAGCAGCGCGCTGGTCAAGAAAGGGGCCAGCACCGGGCCGAGCAAATACAGCAGCCAGCCGACGCCGCCCACCGCCGCCAGCACCCGCCATTGTTGGGAATCAGAGAGCTTGATCGGCGAATTCATGGCGTCACCCACTGGTAGATTGAGGGCTGGTTAGGGAGCGGCGCGAATTGGCTGTTGAGCAGCAGGCTCTGTGCCAGTGCCGGTAAACCACCACGCGCGTTCACCGTTAACTGGACGTGATCGGCGCTGACCTGCGCGACCTCCAGTCGTTGGACGACATCCATGCCGCGCAGGAGCCGCAGCATGTGGCCGTAATCGGCGGCGTCGCGCAGACCCTGCACGCGCAGCGAGAAACTCGCCACCTCGCCCCCAAAAATCGCCGCGTCGGCGTAGTGCGCCGCCACCAAATCGCCGGCGCGATTAAGACCGGCGCGCGCCAGCGCCACGGGATCGGCATCGCTGGTAGCCCACGCGGTGGTTTGAGCCGCGATGACCACCCGCCAGTCGGCCGTCCACTGGCCCTCGGGCGTGGCGCGCAGCACGCCGGCAAATTGCGGCGCCGTGACGGCGGGGGCCGAGTCGCCGTCCAGCAGCTCAGCCAACCACGCCCCCGTCTCGCCGGCGGTGGGGGGCACGGGGAGCGAGGAGCGCGCGAGCGGCAAACCGCGCAACGCCGCCTGTTGGTCAAACGCCGCCAGCACGGCCGCATCCAGCGCGAGGAGCTGGCCCGTGGCGTCCACCGCCACTAGCCTCGCCTGCAGACGGGGGCGCTCTTTTGCCCATAGCACAAAACCGCGCTCGCGCAGGGCGGCCGCGAGGGCGGCCGGATCAAAATCGACCCGCAGGCGATAGCCGTCTATCGCGTTGCCCGTTTGCGCCTGCCCCACCACCGTGGCGTAGCTGCGGGCGCGGGCCAGTAGCGGTCGGGCGCCCGCCGCGGTAGCGTTGGCGCTATCGCCGGTGAGCTTGACCAACACCACCGCCAGCGCCTGCACCACGCCGCGTTCGGTGGCGGCGGCCGAGCGGTCCATCACCGGCACCTCGGTGGCGTACAGACCCTCCACGGCGACGGCCAACACGGGCCCACCGGACAGCAAGCCCACTAAGAGCGCGAAGGATAGGCGAAAAATCATGCGCGGACGCTAGGCAAAGGCCTATTTGAAGTCAAGGGACGCGCGCGGGTTGCCCCGGTTTACGCCCCCCATCCCCCCCGTTACCATGCCCGGATGAATGACAAAGCACCGCCTTCCCTTAGTTACCGCGATGCCGGTGTCGATATCGACAGCGGCGCGGCGCTCGTTGAACGAATCAAGCCTTTTGCCAAATCTACCCTGCGGCCGGGCGTGGTCGGCGGCTTGGGGGGCTTTGGGGGTCTGTTTCGCCTGCCCTCCGACCAATACCGCGAGCCGTTGTTGGTCTCGTCGACCGACGGCGTGGGCACTAAACTAAAAATCGCCATCGACCTTAATCGCCACGACACCATCGGCATCGATTTAGTGGCCATGTGCGTCAATGACATCATCGTGCAGGGCGCCGAACCGCTGTTTTTTCTCGACTATTTCGCCACTAGCAAGCTCGATGTCGCCACTGCCGCCAGCGTGATCGAAGGTATTGCCGAGGGCTGTCGGCAAGCTGGTTGCGCGCTCTTGGGTGGGGAAACCGCAGAAATGCCCGACATGTATGCCCCCGGTCATTACGACCTCGCGGGTTTTAGCGTGGGCGTGGTCGAGGCGTCAGGCCTGATCGATGGCAGTCATATCGCTGCCGGCGATGCCATTTTGGGGCTGGCTTCCACGGGCATCCATTCCAATGGGTATTCGCTCGTCCGCCGAATCCTGCGCAATAGCGACCTTGCGCTGAGCAGTCCCTTTGCGGGCCGCACGCTGGGTGAGACCTTGCTGGCCCCCACGCGCATTTATGTCAAAGCGCTGCTCAAAACCATCGCCAGTCACACGGTGTTGGGGCTTGCCCACATCACGGGCGGCGGCATCACCGACAACCTGCCCCGCGTACTACCCCAGGGGATACACGCAGAAATCGACCTGTCCACTTGGACGCTACCGCCCATTTTTGCATGGCTGCGCGAGCACGGCCCGGTGAGCGACGCCGAGATGCTCCGCACGTTCAACTGCGGGATGGGCATGCTGATGGTGGTGCGTGGGACAGACGTCACGGCGGTGCAGACTACGCTCGCGCAGCACGGTGAAACGGGGCACCTCATCGGCCACATCCGCGCCGGCGACGCTGAGGGGTCCTTGACCTACCGCGGCACGCTGTAGCACGGCGCTAAAGGTCGGCCAGCGCCTCGTCGATCGCGCTCAGAAAGCCGCGCAGAATTTGCGCTTCGCTATGGCGTAGTTGGCCGCCGCCGACCAGCCGCGCTAGGCGGTCGGGCAGCCGCTGGGGGCGCGTGGGGTTGAGATAGCCCACCCGCGTCATGGTGGCCTTGGCGTGGGCGATGAGACCGGCGAGTTCTGCCCCGGTGGCGAGCGGCTCACTCGCCAGCTGGGCTGCCGCCGCCTCAGGCGGCGCGGCCAGCCGCCACTCGTAGGCGCAAATCTGCACCGCTTGGGCAAGATTCAGCGAACTGAAATCCGCCGCCGTCGGGATGCGAATCGCGCGCTGGCAAAAGCGCAGCTCGTCGTTAGACAGACCCGTTTGTTCCCGCCCGAAAACTATCGCCAGATGGGCGGCACCGGTTTGCGCCGCCGCCCATTCGGCGGCCTCCCGCGGTGGCGTTACGGGCCATTCGAGATAGCGCGGACGCGCCGTGGTGCCGATCACGATGCCGCACTCCGCCACGGCTTGCGCGAGCGTATCGACCACCACCGCCTGGGCCAAGATATCGTCAGCGCCGGAGGCGCGCGCCGTGGCTTCGGCCGCTGGAAACTGGCGCGGTCGCACCAACACCAGCTGCCGCAGCCCCATGGTTTTCAGCGCGCGCGCCGCCGCGCCAATATTGCCGGGGTGCGAGGTCTCCACCAGCACAATCCGAGTGCGCTCGAGCAGCGTGGCGCAGGGCGGGAGGTCGTTGCAGGACGTTGACACGCAGGCTTCAGCTTATCCGGTAGAATCGAGCGTCATTCTAGCGCGTGCATCGGCTTACTGGCCGGTGCCGCGCAGCCGGCCCTTGGCCACCCGCGACTGAAAGGCCCATTCCATGCACCCCATGCTCAATATCGCGGTGCGCGCCGCGCGCCGTGCGGCGACCGTGATCCTCCGCAATATCGAGCGCGTTGACGCCCTCGAAGTCAGTCTCAAAGGCCGGCGCGACTACGTTTGCAGCGTGGACCGCGACGCCGAAACCGCGGCCATCGATACCCTGCGCGCGGCCTATCCCGATCATCAATTTCTGGGCGAAGAATCCGGCGGCAGCGGCCACAGCGATTTCGTGTGGCTCATCGACCCCTTGGACGGCACCACGAATTATCTGCACGGTTATCCGCAGGTGGCCGTGTCCATCGCCCTAGAGTTTCGCGGCGAAGTCCAGCAGGCGGTGGTTTATGACCCGCTGCGCGATGAACTCTTCACCGCTACTCGCGGCAGCGGTGCGCAACTCAACAACCGACGCCTGCGCGTCAGCCACTGCCGCTCCTTGGAGACCGCGCTGCTCGCCACCGGCTTCCCGCTGCGCGATGACCGTCTGATCGAACCTTACCTGCTGTCCTTCGCCAAATTTCTCCACCGCGTGGACGACGTGCGCCAGACCGGATCGGCGGCCTTGGACCTCGCCTACGTCGCGGCGGGGCGGCTGGACGGCTTTTGGGAGTTCGGCCTGAAACCCTGGGACATTGCCGCCGGCTTGCTGCTTGTCCAAGAGGCCGGCGGCCTGGTGAGCGCGCCCTATCCGGGGCAGAACCTCATGCGCCAGGGGGACATCGTGGCCGCGACGCCGAAAATTTTCCCGACCATGCTCGAGGTGCTGCGCGAGCACCCCGTGCGCGTCTTGACGAGCTGATGCGGCTCCCACGCCGCCAGCAAGTTCACCCGGCGCACGCCTACGGCTTAACTGCGGTCGCGGTAGAGGAGGGTCGTGACCTGCTCTGAGACCAGCCCAATCAAAAAAATCAGGATCGCGTTGGAGATCAGCAGCGCACTCATATTGGTGAACCGATGCTCGGTCACAAACGTGTAGCCGTAATAGCCCGCGCCGAGCAGGAAAAAGCCGAGGCTAACGGGCAAAAACACCTTGAGCGGCGAAAAAAGCGTGCCTATTTTAAAAATGATCAACAAAAACCGCAGCCCGTCCTGCAGCGGCTTGAGATGGCTCTTGCCGACCCTGCGCCGGGCCTGAATGGGCACGTAAGCGACCTGATAGCCGGCGCGAAAAAACGCCATGGTGCTGGTGGTTGGGTAAGAAAAACCGTTGGGGAGCAGATACAGAAACGCGCGGAAGCTGCTGGCCCGCACCACCCGAAAACCGGAGGTCAAGTCCTCGACCTGCTGTCCCGTCATCCAACTGGCAAACACATTATAGAAGCCGTTGGCATAGCGCCGACCCACACTGGCGTGGCCGTGGCGGGCGCGCGCGCCCACCACCATCTCGTAACCGGTGGCCAGTTTGGCTAACAGCCGCGCGATGTCCGCCGGCTCGTGCTGGCTGTCGGCATCCATAAAACAAATGACCTCCCCGAGTGCCGCGCGCGCGCCGGACTTAACGGCCGCACCGTTGCCCATCGTGTAGGCGTGTACCACGCAGCGCACCGCGTGCGCCGCGCACACCGCCAGCGTGTCGTCCGTGGAGCCATCGTCTACCACCAGGATGTCTGCCGTGGGATATAACGCCTTGAGCTGCGGCAGCAGGGTGTGTAGCGAAGCCGCTTCATTTTTCGCGGGCAACACGATGGACAGGCTGGGGCCGCCGGGCGGCTCGCCCGGTGGCGGTAACGGCGGTAAGGAGCCTGTGGTCATGGCGATGCGGGCGTGCTCCCGGCGGCCGGTGGGAGGGCGCGCAGCGTCTGAATGTCAGCGCGGATATGGGCCAAGCGTGCCCCCTCGACCCCCAGCGGGTCAAGGCGATCGGCCAGCGCCAGCTGCGCTTCCGCAGCGCTCAGATCCGGGATAAAAAGCAGCGCCGCGGCCAGATTTACCCGCAGATAGGCCGTCGTGGGCTGCAGTTCCGCCGCCTCGCGCAGGAGCCGCACGCTGGCGTCGATATCACCTAGTTGTTGGGCGTGGTACAGCCCGAGGATCGACAAGACATCAGCTTTCACGGCGTTGGTTAACCCGGGTTGGTCGAGGACCACCGTAAACACAGTGATGACTTGCGCGGGCGACGGCGCACAGCGTTGCGTTTGCAGGCAGGTCACTAGCGCTTTGAGGTAGGGCAGGTCGGTGGGCCGCAGCGCCCGACCACCCAGACGTTGCATCAGCGCGGTAAAAACGTCGGGCGGAAAAGGGCCATGGGCCAACATGCCCAGAGCCATCAGTGCGCCAATGTCCTGCGGCGCCAGCGCCGCCGCGCGCCACAAATAACGCGCTGAATCCTCGTTGAGCGCCGGCAGATTAAGGGCGATCGCGGCGTCCGCGAGCAGCCGTCCCACTTCGTAATTAGCCCGCGACGACGCTGGCCGATGCCGCACTTCGTAAATCGCCAGAGAGAGCGGGTCGCGCCACTGGTCGGCGCGTACGGCGCTCACCAAGGCAAGGCCCGCCAGCAGCGCGCCGGCAGCAAAGCCCGTCAAGCGCGGATGGGCGGGCGCCAGCCAGGCGTGCAGGCCGACCGCGAGCGCCAAAAGCGGCCCCAGACAGGCCAGATAATTGCGATGCAGGTGCACCATCTCCAACAGGATGAAACTTGATTCCATGGCGTGGCCAGCCAAGAACCAACACAAGCCAAACGCCAACCACGGTAGCCGATTGCGCAGACCCAGCGCCGTGACAACCAGCGCGCCCAGCCCCAACAGCGCGGCCAGGGTGGAGGGTGGCGTGAGCAGGCCCTGCGAGACCGAGAAATCGTCGTAGAACAACCCGAGTTGACTCAGTACCGGCAAGAGCAGGATTTTGCCGTAGAGAAAAAGGACGCGCGGCTGGGTCAGCAGGCGCTCCACCACACCGAAGTGCCGATTAAGCGCCGCCTGCTCAAACCATAACGGATGGGTTAATAAATAGAGCGTCCCTGCCAGCAGTGGCAGGACGAGCAAAAAGCCGTAGAACTGATTGAGCGTGCCCCACGGCCCGCGGGTGGCGACCTTGAAGCGCAGCAGGCTGACTTCAATGGCGAACGCAAACAACACCAACAGGGCGCCACTCTCTTTGGCCAGGCTCGCGAGCAGCAAACAGCCCGGCACCGCCAACCACAGTTGTCCATAAGCGGGACGTCCCGCCAAGTGTTCGCGCCGGGCGCGCAAATAAAATATCAAGCCCAACAGCACGAAACTCGCCGACAGGCTGGTCATCCGCTGCACCACGTAGAGAACGCTGGTGAGCTGCAAGGGATGCAAGAGCCAGGCGGCAGTGGTGACCAAAGCCAGCGCCGCACGGCTAGCCTCGCGTGTCTCGTGCCGGCAGAGGTCTAACAGGCTGCGCGTGAACCACCACACCAGCATCCCGTTGCACAAGTGGATGCCCAAATTGGTGAGCTTGAACCAAAACGGGTCGAGTCCCGTGGTGCGAAAATTGAGCACGAAGCTCAGCATACTCAGGGGCCGCTTTAGCGGCCCGGCGGCGTCGCCCGCGACTAGCGCAAATCGAACGGCCTGCCCAAAGTCCCCAGTGGCTTGCACGCCGGGATTGGAGACAATATTGGCGTGGTCATCAAAAACGAAGGGGCCAGCGAGCCCTCGCCAGTAAACCAGCGTCGTTAGGACCAGCAAAAGCGCTAGCGGGCAGGCCGCTTGGCGGATGGCGGAACCAACATTCGTGGGTGACATGGGGAGGTGCGCGCCCTTAGGCCGCGCGGCGAGACTCCCCGGCAGCGCCGGGGAGTTGGCCAGCTGAGATGTAACTGCCTAGCGGCAGGAAGCCGGCCGATATTTTCCTGGGACG
>SHZJ01000051.1 GCA_009692365.1 Gammaproteobacteria bacterium | reverse complement strand
ACCCTGATGACGAACCCCCCGGATATGGCAAAACCCCTGCTAGTGTTGGTCGATGGCTCCTCGTATTTGTACCGCGCCTTCCACGCGATGCCGGGCTTGGCGAACGCCAGCGGCCAGCCCACGGGTGCCATCCACGGGGTGATTTCCATGCTGAACAAGCTGCTCGAGGATTACCCCTGCGAGCATTTCGCGGTGGTGTTCGATCCGCGCGGCAAAACCCACCGTGATGAGTGGTATCCGCAGTACAAGGCCACCCGTGAGTCCATGCCGGCGGATCTCGCCAGCCAAGTCCCCGCGTTGTTTCGCCTTATCGACGCGTTGGGTTGGCCGCGGCTGGTGCTCCCCGGTGCGGAAGCCGATGACGTCATCGGCACGCTGGCCCGGGCGGCGGTGCGACAGGGCGCGCGCGTGGTCATCTCAACCGGGGATAAAGACCTCGCGCAGCTCGTGGATGCCGACATCACCTTGGTTAACACCATGGACAATACGACGCTGGATCCGGCCGGCGTGCACGCCAAGTTTGGGGTGACGCCCGCCCAGATCATCGACTACCTGACGCTGGTGGGCGACACCGTCGACAACGTGCCCGGCGTGCCGAAAGTGGGCCCCAAGACGGCCGCCAAGTGGTTGGCCGAATACGGCAATCTGGCCGAGATCGAGCGCCACGCCGGCGACATTGGGGGGGTGGTGGGCGAAAATCTGCGCGCCACGCTGCCGCAATTGGCGCTGTCGCAAAAGTTGGTCACTCTGCTGGACGACCTGCCGTTGCCCTGGACGCTCGCCACCATGGTGGTGAGCGCTCCCCTGCGCGCAGAGCTGGTTGAGCTGTATCGCGAGCTAGGCTTCAAAAATTGGCTGCGCGCGCTCGCCGCCGATGAGCAAGCGCAGGCGCACGCCGAGGCGGCCACCCCCGTGGCCTTGGCCCGTGAGGGTTATGAAACCGTGCTGGACGCAGCGCGTTTTGAGGTCTGGCTGGCGGCGCTGGAGAACGCGCCCTTATTTGCGTTTGATACCGAGACCACCAGCCTGCGATATCTACAGGCGCGGGTGGTGGGGGTGTCGTTTTGCATCGAACCGGGGCGTGCCGCTTATGTGCCGTTTGGCCATGACTATCTGGGCGCGCCAGTCCAACTCTCGGAGGCGCTGGTGTTGGGCCGGCTGAAGCCATTGTTGGAGGACCCGAACCGCGCCAAGGTGGGCCATCACGCCAAGTACGACCGCAACGTGCTGCTCAATCACGGGATAGAACTGGCCGGCGTGCGCTTCGACACCATGCTGGAAAGCTATGTGCTCAACAGCACGGCGAACCGCCACAACCTCGATTCGGTCGCCATGCAACATTTGGGCGTGACCACGATTTCTTTCGAGGACGTGGCGGGTAAGGGCGTCAAGCAAATCTCGTTTAATCAAGTGCCCTTGGAAACGGCTGGCCCCTACGCGGCGGAAGACGCCGACGTCTGTCTACGGCTGCACCACCAACTGTGGTCGACGATGGCCGCCCAGCCGGCCCTGCAAAGCGTGCTGCAAGAGCTCGAGATGCCGCTGGTGACGGTGCTCTCGCGCATCGAACGGCGCGGCGTGCTGGTGGATGCTGCCCTGCTGCGGGTGCAGGGCGAGGAGCTGAACGGGCGCCTGCAAGAGGTCGCGAAAGAGGCCTACGAGGCGGCTGGTGAAACCTTCAACATCGGTTCGCCGAAACAGATCCAGCACATTCTGTTTGATAAATTAGGCCTGCCGATCACCGAAAAAACGCCCACCGGACAGCCATCCACGGCCGAGTCTGCGCTGCAAGAGCTGGCGCTTGATTACCCGCTGCCGCGGCTGATTCTCGAGCATCGCACGCTGTCGAAACTAAAATCGACGTATATCGATCGACTCCCGCAGGACATCGATGCCCGGACCGGCCGCGTCCACACCAGCTACCATCAGGCGGTGGCGGCGACCGGCCGGTTGTCGTCTGCGGATCCGAATTTGCAAAATATTCCGATCCGCACGCGCGAGGGAAGACGCATCCGGCAGGCCTTTATTGCCCCCCCCGGGCGGGTGCTGATGGCGGCGGACTATTCCCAAATCGAGCTCAGGATCATGGCCCATCTGTCCGGCGACGAGCGGCTGATGGCGGCCTTCGAAGAGGGGCTGGATGTCCATCGGGCGACCGCCGCCGAAGTCTTCGGCTGCACCACGCAGGCCGTGACCGATGACCAGCGCCGGTCTGCCAAAGCGATTAACTTCGGGCTGATTTACGGCATGTCGGCGTTTGGCCTTGCCCGCCAACTCCGCATCGAGCGCCATGCTGCACAGTCGTATGTGGCGCTGTATTTCGCGCGCTACCCGGGGGTGAAGCGCTATATGGACGAAATCCGGGCGCTTGCGCACGCCCAGTCTTATGTGGAGACCGTGGCGGGCCGTCGGCTCTACCTGCCGGAGATCAACTCTCGCAACGTCCAGCGCCGCCAAGCCGCGGAGCGCACCGCGATCAACGCCCCCATGCAGGGGACCGCGGCCGATATCATCAAGCGGGCGATGATCGAGGTCGACCGCTGGCTGGTCGGCGACCAAGTGCCGGCCGAAATTATCCTGCAGGTCCACGATGAACTGGTGCTCGAGGTCGATCGGGACGCCGTGCCGGTGGTTACCACGCACCTGCGCCGGCTAATGGTCGAAGCTGCGAGCCTCAAGGTGGCGCTGGTAGTGGACGTGGGCGTTGGACAGAACTGGGACGAGGCCCATTAGCGCGTGCCCAAGCTTGCGGCAAACCGGCAAGCGCATTAAATTGAAATCATCCGAAACACCACCCACAATTCATCTCCCCAAGTGGGGCCTCAGGTTCTGTCTGCCCCATGTTGATTATCCCGGCCATTGACATCAAAGACGGTCACTGCGTTCGCCTCCGCCAAGGCGTGATGACGGACGACACCATCTATTCCGCCGAACCTCTGGCCATGGCGGCGCGCTGGGTCGAGGCTGGTGCTCGCCGGCTGCATCTGGTCGACCTTAACGGTGCGGTCGAGGGCAGGCCCGTCAATTTTGCGGCCATCGGCGCCATCGCCAAGGCCTTTCCGCAGGTGCCCATCGAAGTCGGTGGCGGCATTCGCGACGAAGACACCATCCAGCGTTACCTCAGTGTCGGCGTGCGCTACATCATCATTGGCACCAAAGCGGTGACGACGCCCCATTTCGTGGAGGATATGTGCCTGGAATTTCCCGGTCATATTCTGGTGGGCCTCGATGTGCGCGACGGCAAGGTGGCGATTGAAGGCTGGTCGAAACTGGCGCGGCACGATGCCGTGGACTTGGCCAAACAGTTCGAACAGGATGGCGTAGAAGCGATAATTTTTACCGACATCCGCCGCGACGGCATGATGACCGGGCTAAACTTAGAGGCCACGGTGGAATTTGCTCGGCACTTAACCATCCCCGTTATCGCCTCGGGCGGGGTGACCAATCTTGAGGATATCCGGGCGCTGTGCGCGGTGGAGTCCGAGGGTATCGCCGGCGCGGTGACCGGGCGGGCGATCTACGAGGGCACGCTGGACTTGCGCGCCGCGCAGCAGCTGGCAGACGAACTCACTCGGGGCTAAGTCCGCGGGCACCTGCCCGCCCCGGCAAGTGCTCCCTACCCCCCTTGTCGTAGTCTGAAAGCGCGAATGCCACTATGGGTCTGGCCAAAAGAATCATCCCCTGTCTCGACGTCGACGCCGGCCGCGTGGTGAAAGGCGTGCGCTTTGTCGACATCCGCGACGCCGGTGATCCGGTCGAGATCGCGCGCCGCTATGACGCCCAAGGAGCCGATGAAATTACCTTCCTCGACATCACCGCCAGCAGCGATGAACGCGCGACCCTGGTGCAGGTGGTCGAAGCCGTCGCCGCGCAGGTGTTCATCCCGCTCACCGTTGGGGGGGGGATCCGCACGCTGGCCGATGTCCAGCGCATGCTCAGTGCGGGGGCCGATAAAGTCGGAATCAACACGGCCGCCGTCGCCGATCCTGATTTCGTGCGCGCCGCTGCCACCAAGTACGGCTCGCAATGCATCGTGGTAGCCATCGACGCGCGCGGCGTGGCCCCGGGGCGTTGGGAAGTCTTCACCCACGGTGGCCGCAAGCCCACGGGGCTGGACGCGGTAGCCTGGGCGGTGCGCATGGCCGCTGCCGGCGCGGGCGAAATTTTGCTGACCAGCATGGACCGCGACGGCACGCGCGATGGTTTTGATTTAGCCTTGACCCGCGCGGTGGCCGACGCCGTGCCGGTGCCGGTGATAGCGTCGGGTGGGGTGGGGAATTTAGACCACCTCGCCGCTGGCGTCTTGGAGGGACATGCAGACGCGGTGCTGGCGGCCAGCATTTTCCATTTTGGCGAGCACACGGTGGGCGCGGCCAAGCGGCATTTGGCGCGCGCGGGCATCGAGATGCGCCTGTGAGCTGGCTGGACGAGGTCAACTGGGACGAGCAGGGGCTCATCGCTGCGGTGGCGCAGGACGCCACCAGCGGGCGCGTGCTGATGGTGGCGTGGATGAATCGCGAGGCGCTGGCCGCCACCGCCGCAGAAGGACGGGCCGTGTATTGGTCGCGCTCGCGCCAAAAACTCTGGCGCAAGGGCGAAGAATCCGGCCACGTGCAGTTATTGCGGGAACTGCACCTAGACTGCGACGGTGACGCCATCGTGCTGCGGGTTGAACAGGTGGGCGGGATTGCCTGCCACACCGGTCGCGCAAGCTGCTTTTACCGTCGCTACGCGCAGGACGGCTGGCACGGCATCGAACCGGTGCTGAAAGCGCCGGGCGAGATTTACCGCGGCTGAGGCCGCCGGAGAGCCCCATGGACGCAGACATCTTGCAACAATTGGTCGCAATTCTGGAACAAAGAAAAAGTGCGGATCCGGCGAAATCCTACGTGGCGCGGCTCTACGCTGGGGGGCTGGACCTCATCCGCAAGAAAATCGGCGAAGAGGCCACGGAAGTGGTGATCGCCGCCGGTCACGACGACGATGCGGCGCTAGTCCACGAGGTGGCAGATTTGTGGTTTCATTTGTTAGTCGCGCTGTCCGCACGCGACATCCCCTATGAATCCGTGCTGGCAGAGCTCGGTCGTCGGTTCGGTATTTCCGGCATTGAGGAAAAGGCCTCCCGTCAGGGACAATAGCTGTTCATCCACCCATTTGCGTCGACCTTGTCAGGTCCTGCGCGGGAGAACTTACATGGGTATCGGTATTAAAGAATTGGTCGTCATCCTCATCATCGTGGGGCTGATGTTTGGCACCAAGAAGATTAAGGGCCTGGGCTCAGACGTCGGCGGATGGATCCGCGATTTCAAGAAAGCGCTGCGCGACGGTAACGAAGAAGCCAACGCTGAGGCGAGCGAGAACGCGCGCGTGATCGAGGCTGAACCGGTGACCTCTAACGACAAAAAGCAGTCCTGACGGGACCGCCGCCGTGTTCGAAGTCGGTTTTACGGAAATCATCCTCATTGGCCTCGTGGCGCTGCTGGTGGTGGGCCCCGAACGCCTGCCGGAACTCGTGCGCACGGCCGGCCGCTGGCTGGGCCGCGCGCAACGCATCACCCGTGAACTACGCAACGAATTCGACCGCGACGTCGGCCGTTCGGAGTTCACCCGTTTGCAACAGGATTTGCGCAACACGACCTCCGAGCGCATCGGTTTTAACGACCAGGCCCCCAGCGCACCGCTCGGCAGCGCGCCCACGAGTGGCGCGGATACCCAGGGCTCGGGGTCCGCTTGATTCCCCCGCATGGCCACCGATCCCGGATCTGACTCACACGTCGAGCAAGACCAGCGCGAGCAAAGTTTCCTGTCACATTTGGCGGAACTGCGCGACCGGCTAATCCGCGCCATCCTGTGTGTGCTCATCCTCGTGCTGGTGTTGATGCCGCTGGCCAACCCGCTGTATTCGTGGCTGTCCCGCCCCATGATGGAAAAGATGGCGGAAGTCGGCGCGCAAATGATCGCGACCGACGTTGCATCCCCTTTCTTGGCGCCCTTCAAGCTGGTGTGCTTCATGGCCATCATGCTCAGCGTGCCCTACATTTTTTATCAAATGTGGGCGTTCGTGGGGCCGGGGCTGTACCGTCACGAGCGCCGTTTGGCCCTGCCGCTGCTGGCCTCCACCATCGCGCTGTTTTATTTAGGCACGGCGTTCGCCTACTTCGCGGTGTTTCCGGTGATTTTTGGCTTTCTCACCGCCGCCGCGCCCGAAGGGGTGACGGTGATGACCGACATCTCAAAATATCTCGACTTCGTCATCGTGATGTTTTTTGCCTTCGGCGCCGCTTTTGAAATACCGGTGGCGACTTTTCTGCTGGTAAGAACCGGTGTGACGACCCGCCGCGCGCTGTCGAACAAGCGCCCCTATGTGATCGTAGGGGTATTTGTGGTGGCCGCGATCCTCACCCCACCCGATCCGGTCTCGCAGACCCTCATGGCCATCCCCATGTGTCTGCTCTACGAACTGGGCCTGTTGTTTTGCCGTCTTTTTATCAAAGAAGAGGACGACGAGGACGCCCCCGGCCAAGCCGTGGTGCCCGCCGGGAAGGGACCGTCCGCCCCGCCCTGAAGTGCGGGCGCTTAGAAGCGCTCAAGCCCCTGTGCGGTACTCATCAGCACCACATCGGCGGGTCGGTTGGCGAAGAGGCCGTTGGTGACCACCCCCACGAGCTGATTGATCTGGGTCTCTAACTCGCCCGGCGAACTAATGACTAAATCGTGGACGTCGAGGATCTGATTACCGTTATCGGTCACGAAGCCGGCCCGTAGCACGGGCCGGCCGCCAAATTGGATCAGGGCGCGGGCCACCTGAGCGCGCGCCAAGGGGATGACTTCTACCGGCAAGGCAAACCGGCCTAACTGGACCACCAGCTTGCTGTCGTCGACCACGCAGATAAATTGGCGGCTGGCGGCGGCCACAATTTTTTCCCGGGTCAGGGCGCCGCCGCCGCCCTTGATCAGGCAGCGCGCGCGCGTGGTTTCGTCTGCCCCATCGACATAAACCGGCAGTTCGCCGACCTCGTTGAGGTCAAACAGCGTGATGCCGTGCGCGCGCAAGCGGGCGGCGCTGGCCTCAGAGCTAGCCACCGCGCCGCGCAGGGTGGTGCGCCGTTCGGCCAGTGCGTCGATGAAGAAATTGGCCGTGCTGCCGGTGCCAACGCCCACAATGGCGTTGGCGGGCACGAAGCTTAGCGCCGCGCGTGCTACGCGATATTTTTTTTCATCTTGATCCATCGGTTCCTCGCCGCGCGGCCCTTCCGGGGCTTCGATGTTATCTTAGGCGAATGCTCGACCAATACCTGAAATTAATTCTCAAAGCGCCGGTCTACGATGTGGCGCGCGAGACCCCCTTAGACCATCTGCCGCTCATGAGCCACCGCCTCGCCAACTCAGTGTGGCTGAAGCGCGAAGACATGCAGCCCGTGTTCTCCTACAAACTGCGCGGCGCCTACACCATGATGGCGGCGCTCTCGCCGAGCGAACGGGCGTGTGGCGTGATCACCGCCTCCGCCGGCAATCATGCGCAGGGAGTCGCGCTGGCGGCCCAAAAACTGGGTTTGAGCGCCACGATCGTGATGCCCAAGACCACCCCGGAGATCAAGATTGCCGCCGTCCGGCGCATGCACGCCGAAGTCGTCCTGCACGGCAATAACTACGATGAAGCCGCCGACTATGCGCACACGCTGGCGCAGACGCGCGGTCTCGCCTATGTGCCGCCCTACGACCACCCGCTGGTCATCGCTGGGCAGGGCACGGTGGCCATGGAAATCATGCGCCAGCACACCGCGCCCATCCACGCCGTGCTGGTGCCGGTGGGCGGTGGCGGACTCATTGCTGGGATCGCCGCCTACGTCAAAGCCCTCGAGCCCAGCGTGCGGGTGATTGGGGTGGAAGCGGCAGAATCGGCCTGTATGGCGCGCGCCCTGGCCGCCGGCGAGCGCGTGGTGCTGGACCGTGTGGGCACTTTCGCCGATGGCGCCGCCGTGCGTCAGGTGGGGGTGGAGCCTTTTCGCATTGCCCGGGAGTACGTGGATGAAGTCCTCACCGTGTCTATCGATGACATCTGCGCCGCCGTCAAAGACATCTTCGAGGACACTCGCGCGATCGCCGAGCCGGCGGGGGCCTTGGCGCTGGCGGGCCTGAAACAGTATGTCGCGCGGGAGGGTATCCAAGGGCAGACGCTGGTGGCGATTCTAAGCGGCGCTAACGTCAATTTTGATCGGCTGCGGCATATCGCAGAGCTGGCAGAATTAGGCGAAAAGCGCGAAGTGCTGCTCGGCGCGACCATTCCGGAGCGCCCGGGCAGTTTTCGGCGTTTTTGCCACGCCATTGGCACGCGCGGCATTACCGAGTTCAACTATCGCTACTCAGACAGCAGTCACGCGCGGGTGTTTGCCGGGGTACAGCTGCGCCCGGTGGCGGGCGACAAGGCGGCGTTGCTGGTCGGTTTGCAGGCGCAGGGCATCGAGGCGGTGGATATGTCGGACAACGAACTCGCCAAAATGCACGTCCGCTACATGGTGGGCGGGCACGCCGGCGAGCTGCCCGGCGAGCGGGTGCTGCGGGTGGAATTTCCCGAACGGCCGGGCGCGTTGCTGCATTTTCTCAATCAGGTCGGAGACCGTTGGAACATTAGCCTGTTCCACTATCGCAACCACGGCGCGGCCTATGGTCGAGTGCTGATGGGGCTCCAGGTGCCGCCGGACCAGAAGCTGGCGTTCGACGAGTTTCTGGCCGGTCTCAACCGGGATTACGTCGAGGAAGTGGATAATGTCGCCTACGAACTCTTTCTGCGCTGAGCGTGCGGCGCTCACGCGGGTCATGCGGCAGCTGGAGAGCGACGGGCTCAATCGGGCGGCGGCCGGCAATGCCAGCGTGCGCACGCCTGCAGGGCTACTGATCACGCCCACCGGCGTGGTGCCGGCACGGCTAGCGCCCTACCGGATGGTGGCGATGACGCTCGCTGGGGAGGTGCTCGCCGGTGAGCACCAGCCGTCCAGCGAGTGGCGGTTCCATCGCGACATTTATCGAGCCCGCCCGGCCGTGATGGCCATCGTCCACGTCCACTCGCCCTACGCCACGGCGCTGGCCTGCACCCGCAGCGAAATCCCGGCCTTCCACTATATGGTGGCCGTGGGCGGCGGCGACAACATCCGCTGCGCGCCCTACGCAACTTTTGGCACCCAGGCGCTGTCCGACTATGCGCTCGCCGCGCTCAGCGAGCGCCACGCCTGTTTGCTGGCGAATCATGGACTCATCGCCCTTGGTGCTGACCTCGACGGCGCACGGCGTTTGACGCTAGAAATAGAAGAACTTGCGCGACAGTATTTGCTCGCCTTGCAAACCGGGCGTCTGGTGTTGCTGTCGCCCGCCGAAATGACCGCTGCGCTGGAGGCGTTTAAAACCTATGGCCAACCCAAGGAATAGCGGGCCGCTGGAGGAATTCACCCGCCGTCCAGTCTTACGGCTGGGCCTAAGCTGCCCCGATTTGTCGGCGGCGCGCTTGTTTTATGAAGGCACACTGGGTTGCCGGGTGCTGGCTGAAACCACCGAAGCCTTGGTGATAGATTTCTTCACCTGCCGCCTCGACGTCGCGCGTGGGCCCGGCGCGCCACCCGTCGAGGGGGCTGCCGTGCTCGCAGAGTTTGGCTTGGAGACCGGCTGGGAAGACTGGCATCGCGCGGTCGATCATTTGAACTACGTCGGCGTGCGTTACGCCTCGCCACCCAGTATCCACGCCCGCGGCACGCCCCAGGAGTCGGCGCATTTTTCCATTAACGATCCGGGCGGCAATCCCTTGGGTTTTACGGCCTTGCGCCAACCGGAGCGCTCAGAAAAATAAGGCGCGTAATTTCGCGCCGGGATCCGGCTCTCGCATCAAGGCTTCGCCGACCAAGAACGTCTGCACTGCGCGGCTGCGCAGGCGGGCCACCTGCTCCCGCGTTTGGATGCCGGATTCGGAAATTACCAGCCGGTCGGCCGGCAGGTCGCGCAGCAGGTCGATAGTGATTTCGATGTCCGTCACAAAACGTTTGAGGTCGCGATTGTTGATCCCGATAAGCGGCAGGCGCAGGCGCAAGGCGCGTTCTAGTTCTACGCGGTCATGCACTTCTAACAGCACATCGAGGTCCCACTGTCGCGCGGTGTCGGCCAGCAGTTGTAAGGTGGCGTCGTCTAAGGCCCTTACGATCAACAGCACGCAGTCCGCGCCTAGCGCGCGCGACTCCACAATTTGATAGGGGTCACACATAAAATCTTTGCGCAGGATCGGCAGGCTGCAGGCCGCCCGGGCCGCGCGTAGATGCTCGTCCGCGCCCTGAAAAAAACGCTCGTCGGTGATCACCGACAGACACGCCGCGCCGCCAGCGGCATAAGAGGCGGCGATTTCTGCCGGCACGTAGTGCTCGCGCAGCACCCCTTTTGAGGGCGAGGCTTTCTTGCATTCGGCGATAACCGCCGGCAGGCCGCGCGCAACATTGGCGCGCAGCGCGTGCTCAAAGCCCCGCGGTGGCGGCAGGGTGGCGCAGTGCGCCGCGAGCTCAGTGGCCGGCCGCTGGACCTTGCGCAGCGCGATTTCGCTGCGTTTGTGGGCCATGATTTCCGCTAGGATGTCGCGCCCTGGCGCGAGCGCCACGGTTTCGTTGCTCATGTCGAGGCGTTCTCCGCCGTTTGTGAATAGCGAATGTAACGCCCGAAGCGTTCGCGCGCCGCGCCGCTGGCGATCAACTCGCCGGCCAGCGCGTAGCCCGCTCGCAGATCCTCGGCGTAGTCACACAGATACAGTGCCGCGCCCGCGTTGAGCGCCACGATGTCCCGGGCGGGGCCCGGCTCGTTGGCAAACACGCGGTTAATCACCGCCAGACTTTCGGTCGCATTGGAGACCCGCAGGGCCGACAGCGGTGCGCTGTTAATGCCGAGGCTGGTCGGGTCAAACTCGTACTGGCGGACCTCGCCGTGATGGAGTTCGGCCACCGCGGTCGGCGCACCGACGCTAAATTCATCCAACCCATCGGCCGCATGCACTACCAGCGCGCGCTCGATGCCCAACCGGGCTAGCACCTGCGCAATGGGTGTCAGCCACGCGCGGTCAAATAAACCCATTAGCTGCAGCGGCGCTGCGGCGGGGTTGGTGAGCGGGCCGAGCAGGTTGAACAAAGTGCGGATGCCGAGTTCCCGGCGTGGACCGGCCGCATGGCGGGTGGCGTTATGGTGGGCTTGGGCAAACATGAAGCCGAAACCGGTCGCGCGGATGGCGTTCGCAATTGAGGCCGGCGACAGGTCCAGGCGCACGCCGGCAGCTTCCAGGACGTCGGCAGAACCGCTGCTGCTGGAGACTGAGCGATTGCCATGTTTGGCGACGTAGCCACCGCCGGCCGCCACGACAAACGCCGCCGCGGTGGAAATATTAAACGTGCCGCTGGCGTCACCACCGGTGCCGCAGGTATCGATCAACGGGCGACAGTCGGTGGTTACTTTAAGGGACAGTTGGCGCATGACGCTCGCCGCGGCGGTGATTTCATCCACGGTTTCGCCCTTCATGCGCAGCGCGACCAACAGTCCTGCGATCTGCGCGGGCGAGCTTTCGCCGGCCATGATCTGTCTAACCGTCGCCAGCATGTCGTCGAACGGGATGTCGCGCCGGGCGACGGCGGCGCTAATGGCGGCACGGATGGGCATTCGAGTGTCCTCTCAGGCCGCGCGGCGCGTTCGGCCGGGCGCAAAAAAATTTTGGAGCAGGTCGTGGCCGTGTTCGGTGAGGATGGATTCGGGATGAAATTGCACCCCGTAAACCGGCCACTCACGATGTCGGACGCCCATGATTTCGTCTGGTGTCCCGTTGGGCAACGCGGTCCAAGCGGTAATCTCGAGGCACGCTGGAAAACTCGTTTGCTCGATCACCAGCGAGTGGTAGCGGGTCGCGGTATACGGGTTGCCGAGGCCTTCGAAAAGATCCGTGCTGCGGTGGTGGATGAGGGAGGTTTTACCGTGCATGACTTTCCGCGCGTGGATGATTTTTCCGCCGAACGCCTGCCCAATCGTTTGATGTCCAAGACAGACTCCCAGTATTGGCACCACCCCCGCCAACTCGCGCACCACCGCCAGCGACACCCCCGCCTCGTTAGGCGTGCAGGGACCGGGTGACAGAATGATGTGGTCTGGCCGCAGGGCGCGGATTTCGGCCACGCTAATCGCATCGTTGCGGCGCACCTCAACCCGCTCTCCCAGTTCGCCGCAGTACTGCACGATGTTGTAGGTGAAGGAGTCGTAGTTGTCGATCATCAAAACCATGCCGGGCCTACCGTGTTCAAGTGCTGGAAATCTACCAGAAGATGCCCCGCTATACCCGCTAAGCGCCACGCCGTCTGCCCCCGGACGTGCCGGGCAGAACTTGCCGGTAGCGGCGGCCGCAGCGCGCGCTGCACGCGAAAAAACGGCGAATAAAATGGGGTTGGACCCCGTTATTTCGCCGCGACGGACTCGCCCGTCGGCGATCTTCCGGCCGGGCCGTTAGCGCTGCTGGCCGCACGCCGTTTCCAGGGCGGCAGACTGCGATGGGCGATGTGGGTGGGGTCCAGACGCTGCTGCCCGACGCCGAAATGCCGTTCGCGCAGGGTCTGACCGGCGTAATGCGTGCGCAGGAGGCCGCGTCTTTGCAATTCCGGCACGACCAAGTCAACGAAATCAGCAAAACCCTGCGGCTGGGTGACAGGCATCAGGTTGAAGCCATCGCAGTCGGTCTCCTCCAGCCAGCGTTCGAGTTCATCGGCCACCATGCCGGGACTGCCGACTATCTTGGGGAACACGCTGCCGATGGAAAAAGCCGCGCCGACTTCCTCCAAAGTCCATTCCCGCTCGGGGTCGATCGCGGCGAGCATATTGAGGCAAGTCGCGATCGCGTCGGTGCGCTGGTCCTTGAGCGTTTTGCCTGATTCGAGTTTGGAGAGGTCGATCCCCAGCCAGCCGCAGAACAGCGCCAGACCACCCTCCGGGCTTGCATACCGGCGACAAGTTTCGAGCTTTAAGCGGGCTTCGGCGTCGGTGGGCGCCACGACCACCGTGACGCCGGGGAAGTATTTGACGTCTTGCCGCCGCCGGCCCTCGGCCACTAGCGCCCGCGTTAGGGTGGTGATGGCGGCCTGGCACGCCGCCGTGCTGTGGTGCACCCCGAAGACCGCCTCGGCGTGGCGCGCGGCGAACTTCACGCCCCGTTCGGAACCCCCAGCTTGGTAGAGCACCGGCGTGCGTTGGCGCGAGGGTTCGCACATATGCGGGCCCGGCACCTCGAAATACCGGCCTTTGAAATTGATCTCGTGCACTTTGCTGGGGTCGATCAACAGGTCGTTCACGCGGTCGCGCACCATGGCGCCTGCTTCCCAAGAGTGCTCCCAGAGCTGGTAGCACACCGCCATGTATTCCTCGGCGCGCTCGTAGCGCTCGTCGTGCGCCATCATGGGGCCGAGCCCGAAATTCGCATTGGCATCGGGCAGATAGGAGGTGACGATATTCCAGCCCACCCGCCCATCGGTTAAGTGGTCGAGGGTCGAGAACAGCTTTGCGGTGTGGTAGGGCGGAAAATACGTCGTGCTGAACGTGCTGGCGAAACCCAGATGGCGGGTCGCAGCCGCCATCGCCGGGATGATCAACGTGGGATCGTTGCCGGGAAATTGCAGGCCGTGGCGCACGGCGGTGTCGCGTGAGCCGCGATAGGTGGCATAGGTGCCATGCACGTCAGCGAGAAACAGGGAGTCGAAGCAGCCTTTTTCCAGCAGGCGGGCAAGCTCGATCCAATAGTGCACATTGCGATAGCCGTCCAAGGGGCGGTCCAGCGGATGTTTCCACTGACCCATCGAATGGTGCCCGATGCAGCATTGCGTGAAGGCATTCAGGTGGATCTGTTTTTTCATCGGCCACCTTGGTCGCGCGTTAGCGGGTTACCCATAACGACCGTGATCCACCATGGCGGAGTCGCGGGCAGGATGATGTCTTTAAGGCGAGAGGGGGCGCGCAAACCGTTGCGCCGTTCGCGCTAGCCAGCGGGCAACGGCGCGCCCGGCCCAGCCCGCAGCTAGCGGCCGGGGTAGGCCCACGCTGCGCCAGCAACGGCCGCGCGGCGGCGGTGTGCGAGCCCACCCGCGTCCGGTCCCAGGGGGGGCCGGCGCCACGCCACCGGCACCTAGTCTGGGCGGGCGCCCAGGCCGCTTGAGGCGGCGGGGCCGCCGGGGTGGGTGGCCCACCCGGCTTGGCGCCGTTAGCGTACTGCCAAGCCTTCAAGGTCTCCTTGCGCCCGCCATTGCGCCAGCATCTCGAAGAACTGCACGGCCCCTTTGGGGTAGTGACCTTCGAAAAACCCCTCGCCGCGGCCGGCTTTGCCTTCGGCGTTGTAGTAGCCCGGTGTGCACTCGGTGAGGTAGGCCGTCATCATTCCGGGTTGGCTTACCGTGTGCACCCAACTGGCTTCCGCGTGTGGGGTGGCTTCCACCACGCTGGCCCCACGCCCCACCACCTGCTCCACGATGTGGCTGATGTGGATCGCCTGCCAGTTCAACATGTAGGTGAGGTTGGGGGAGAGGCCGGTTTGGGTGAGCCCCATATGGAAGCAGTTGGGGAAGCCGTGGCTTAAGAAACCGTGGAAAGTCCGCATGCCGTTCGCCCAATGGTCCGACAGCGCTACCCCATCGCGACCGAGAACATCAAATCCGGCGCGGCGGGTGTAGGCGGTGCCTACCTCAAAACCGGTCGCGAAAATCAGGCAATCCACGGGATATTCCACCCCATCGACGACCACCCCGGTGGCCGTGACGCGCTCAACGCCACCGCCGTTGGTGTCCACCATGGTCACGTTGGGACGGTTGAAGGTGGGTAAGAAGTCATCGTTGAAGGTGGGCCGTTTGCACCATTGCTTGTACCAAGGCATGAGGGCCGCGGCGGCCTGGGGGTTTTTCACGAGGGTTTCGACCCGCGCCCGGATCCCGTTCATTTTGCGAAAATCGGCGATTTCTGCGAGTAACGCGCCATCGGCAGCGCCGGGGCCAGGGCCAGCGGAGGCGCCCAACAGTTCACCCAGCGCCCTGAAGAGGTCGGTCCAACGGTCGGCGACCAAATCTTCTGCCTGAGGGATCCCGCTGAGGATGGCGGCAAAATTATGGTTGCGGCGGGCCTGCCAGCCTGGGGTCAGGCTGTTGACCCACGCCGGATCGGTCGGCTTGTTGCCGCGCTCATCGATGGCGGATGGCGTGCGCTGAAAGACATACAGGTGCTGGGCGTCACGACCCACTGCGGGCACGCACTGAATGCCGGTCGCGCCCGTGCCGATCACTCCCACGCGTTTATCGCGCAGTTTGTGCAAATTGCTGGAGGAGTCGCCGCCGGTGTAGGCGTAGTCCCAGCGGCTGGTGTGAAAGGTGTGACCCTTAAAGTCTTCGATGCCGGGAATGGCCGGGAGCTTGGGGCGGTTAAGCGGCCCGCTGCACATCACGACGAAACGCGCCTTGAAGTGGTCGCCCCGGTCAGTGAGCACCTGCCAGCGCGAGGACTCCTCGTCCCAAGTGGCGGCGGAAATGAGCGTCTGGAAGTGGGCGCGGTTATAGAGGTTGAAGTGCTGCCCGATGCGCTGCGCGTGCGCGAAGATTTCCGGCGCGTAGGAGTATTTTTCTTGCGGGATGTAGCCGGTTTCTTCGAGCAGTGGCAAATAAATATACGATTCAATATCGCATTGCGCTCCGGGATACCGATTCCAGTACCAGGTGCCGCCAAAATCGCCACCGCGTTCGATAATCCGGAAGTTGGTGATCCCCGCCCCGTCAAGCCGGGCTGCAGCCAGCAGGCCGCCAAAGCCACCGCCAATAATCGCGACATCGATTTCGGCCGCGATGGGTTCGCGCAGGATGCGCGACTGGACGTAGGGATCTGCCATGAAGCGCTCGAAGTCGCCCGCCACTTCTTGATACTGCGCGTTGCCATCCGCGCGCAGGCGTTTGTCGCGCTCGGCGAGATAGCGCGCCCGTAACGCGTCGGGGTCGAAACCTAGTTCCTCAACGGTGGGTCGGACGAAAGGGGCGCGGACATCAGATGGGTTTGCGGACATGGTTTTTTCCTTCTTCGTGACGAGCAAGAAAATGACTCTATTACGGGTGTCCGCGCATTGGAACAGAAAATTTTTTGGCGCTTCGCAACAAAAATGGCCCTTGGGCCGGTCGCCCGACCCTATTCAGGGCCCGGAATTCGGTTTAGGGTCGCGGATGAATTTTTTGACCTCACCGGCTCCCACCGCCCGGCCGCAGTCCGCAAGGCGTGTAATCTGGGCGACGGCCTGCGCGCTGGGGGTCGGCTTGGCGCTGCCCCTGAAGGCTAACGAACTCGTGTGCCACTACGACTATGGCGGTGAAGTCACCGCGCTGCCGGTGGCACCCACTACCGCTCCCTACGCTGTGCCCGCGATCAAAATAGGGTCGTTTTTTAAGTTCCGCGTGGTCTGGCAAACCGCCCCCGCCGACCTCGCCGCGGTGCATGTTTATGTCTACCTCGACGCCCCAGACGCGCCAACCCTCCTGCAGCAGGGAACCTGGGTTTTCTCTGTGGACCACCCCACCGGCACCGGCTTTACCGGCTTGCAGCGCGTCTACGAGCCGGTGCGCGGCAGTGAACTGCAGTATTGGTGTGTTGGTAGCGCCCCCGCGCGCGGCGCGCCATGAGCTGGGGTTACCGCGCCGGGCTATTGCTGGTCTTGCTGAGCGTCCTACGCATGGCGGTCGCCCGAGACCTTAAGCTGGTCTTCGTCGGCGACGTCATGCTGGACGAGGGTCCGGGGCGGGTGGTGGCCAGTGGGCGGGACCCCTTGGTAAATTTTGCGCCGCTGCTCGCGAGCGCGGACTACGCCATCGCTAATTTAGAGTGTCCGGTGGCGAGCGTGGGCGCGGCGAAGGCGGCAAAAATGTTCGCTTTCCGCGCCGCGCCGGCCACCTTGAAGCCTTTGCAGGGACGCTTCCAAGCGGTGTCGCTGGCCAATAATCATTCTGGCGATTACGGTCGCGCGGCTTTTTTGCAAACCATCGCGCTGTTGGAGCAGGCGGGCGTGCGGCATTTTGGCGGTGGCCGTAATCTCGCGCACGCGCACGCGCCGCTGTGGATTGAACGTCAGGGGCTGCGGATCGCCGTGCTGGGCTATAACGAATACAAGCCCCGTGAATTCGAAGCTGGCCCAGATTGGCCGGGCATAGCCTGGAGCGAGGACTGGCAGGTGGTGGCCGACATCCGCGCCGCGCGCGCGGCGGGTGCGGACCTCGTCATTCCTTTTTTGCACTGGGGCTGGGAAAAGGAGCCCAAGCCCAGCGGGCGTCAGCGCCAATTGGCGCACACGCTGATTGCGGCGGGCGCGGACGTGGTGGTGGGCTCTCATCCACACCTCACGCAGGGGGTGGAATACTATCGGGGCAAGCTTATTGTCTACAGCCTCGGCAATTTTGTGTTCGACGGTTTCACGACCACCCCGACCCGCACCGGCTGGCTGCTCGAACTGCAGCTTAACCAGAGCGGTCTGGTTGACTGGCGGACGGTGGCGGCCTGGCTGGACGAGGAAGGCGTGCCGCAGCGCCTGCCCGCCGCGCGCACGCCCTGCGGCCAGCCTGCCGAGCTAACGCCGCGGCTTTGCCTCAATCAGTAGCGAACCCGGCCCAACGCTAGGCTGGCCATGCAAGGCTGGGGGCAACGACACGGCGTTTGCGCGACCAGCCCCGCAAGCTCACCCGGAACCCCGGCATGGCGGCAAAAAACCCACAGAATTGACTGCGCCACGGCGCTCAGCTACCCGCGTGCCGGCGGCAGCTGGTGGACTCCCGGGGGTGATGGTCGGGCTACTGCCGGTACCGAGCGCCCCAAACGTGAACAAATGTCACAAAAACGCCGAGCTACTGTTATTGCACACCGCGCGCCCTGATAATTCGGTGGCGGGGGTGTCCGATCGCAACGCCAAGGCAGACGCCACCAACATCCTCCTTCATCCTCGAGGCGCAGCGGACCCACTATCCCCGTGATGAGCTCCCCCGACGACCCCCAGCAAGCGCCGCCCGAGCGGCGCGATCGGCAACGATTCAGCGTGCAGTGTACTGCCTTGGTGCGCTTGTCACCCACGCTGACTTTCCGGGTCCAACTGCGCAACCTCTCCCTGCGAGCCGCGCAGGTTGTGTGTGAACCGCGCTACGCCCTGTTAGTGCAAATAGACCCGGCTGCGGTGCGGGCGAAACCGCAACCGCTTGAAATTTCCATCGCCCTGCCAGGGGCTGGAACCACCCTGGGCTTCACCACGGCGTGTCGCGCGCTCTATCGTGAGCAACTCAGTGAGCAACAAATGTTATTGGGGCTGAGTTTTGAACCCTCGCTGCGGAGCTCGCAGCAGGTTCTGAGCGAATATCTGGCAGCGTTGCCCAATGAAGCCACCCTCCTGCACCACGGGCTTAACCGTTAACCGCGCCTAGACGGTCGGGGTCTAACTCGCCGCTAAGGTCTTGTTCGGAGCAACTGCGGTTGCGACCCTGCGCTTTGGCGACGTACAAGGCGCGATCTGCGCGTTCGTAGACGTCCATCACCGTGTCCTCGGCGCGAAACTGCGCCACCCCAACCGAAATACTGACCGACACGGGTGCGTGTTTAAAGCGAAACTTGCTTTCAAAGACGCTGATTCTGAGTTTCTCTGCGGCGATTTTCGCCCCTTCGATGGTGGTTTCCGGGAGGATGACCGCGAATTCTTCCCCACCCAAGCGACACAGCACGTCGCAATTTCGGATGTGCGTGCCCAGCAGCTCGGCCACTGACGCCAGGACTTTATCGCCGGCGGCATGGCCGTAGCGGTCGTTGATATTTTTAAATAGGTCCAGATCGCACATCGCGATCGACAACGAGCCCCCATAACGCTGCCAGCGGGCGTGTTCGCGGGCAATTGCTTCAGAATAGCCTAGGCGATTGAACACCCCGGTGAGGGGGTCTATCAGGGTCAAGATACGTTGCGCCTTGAGGTCGGCGCGCAGACGTTGGGTCTCGCTTTCCAGCTCCTTGAGCCGGCCCGACACGGCGTTCATCTGGAGCGTCGCCCCGCCGTGGCGGATTTCTTCATTTCGGACGAAGGTATTGATGCTGGTTTCCAGACTTTCCAGCTGGTCGATAACGGCTGGCTTGAGGGCGCTGAAATTGTTTTCGTCGTCCACGGCGTGGCGTAGCACACTCACCTGCCCGCTCATTTGGCGCTGGAGTGAAGTGGCTGATTCGACCGCGTTGACGTGCGTCTCGTCGCTGCGAGCAAGGTAGCTCTTGAATTCTTCGATGCGTTTGGCAATGAGTTTCAAGAAGTTCCCCAGCTCGCTGATGTCCAGGCGCGAAGTGCCCTGCGAGGTCTGCAACAGCTGCACCAGCGCTTGCGCCGCGGCGCTGAGTTCCGGCGCACTCGCGGCCCCCGCAATTTGCCGTTGAAGTCGCGCTTGGTCGTCCGCCAAGGGCGTGGGGAGCGTGAGATTGTTGACCAAATGTTGGAGTTGCTGGCGCGCCAAGCCCAAGGCCTCGTCGGCGTGTGGGGGCAGGCCGGGCGGCCTAAAGTGCGTGGCTAAACATTTGGCGAGTTCGCGGACGCAAGAGACCTGCGCGGCGCGACCCTGTGGACGGGCCAGCTGTGCCCGGTGCGGTGCCATGGCCAATTGCGTGGCCTCTGGGAGCTGTAATTCGTCCAGCAAGAGGGTCATCGCCCGGAAATCGGGGGCGCCCGACATCGATTCGGCCTTGTACGCGGCGCGCTGCTCCAGGATGGTGATCAGCCCGACCAGTTCGCTGAGGGCCCAATCGATTTCTTCTTGCGTCGTCGCATCGCGCAGCCGATTGCGCAGGAAGCGAGTTTTTTGCGCAAATTCAGGGCGATGCGTACGCGTGTCGAGGAGGTCTGCGAGCTTGCGTGTGGTGGCATTCTGGTCCCCCCGCAGCAGGCCTTGCGCCACGATGAGAGCAGCCGCCAAGTCCAGCGCGGCAGCAACCCTGCCTTTGGCCGCGCCCTCAGTCGTTAAGACGCCGAGCCGCTGAATGTGCTTGTCGAGTTCTGGGTGTCGCCCCTTGCAGGCCAGCACCAATTTGAGCAACGCGGCTTGCATTTGGGGATCGTTATTGGCGTAGGGCGCCGCGCCGAGGGTGGCCTTGGAGGACGGTGGTTGGTGAGGGTCTGCCATGGCGGTTCATCCTAGGCTGCGAGATCGCGGCGGTGGTCGGCGCGGGGTCTACTCAGTGGGCACGCTCTTTGTCGATCAGGAAATTGGCAATCGCGAGGATTTTATCTTGCCCGCCGGCCGATGCGGCGGTTATCCGGTATTTGCCATTGACGATAACGCTGGGCACGCCGTCGATGCCATATTCGCGGGTTAGCAGTGCAGCCTTCTTAACCCGGGCCTCGACGGTTGGGCTCTCAAAGGCTTTACGGAATTCAGCTTTGTCGATGCCCTGCTCGCCGGCAAATGCGACCAATTCGTCCTCATTAGTCAGCTTGCGGTGGTCGACGTGGATGGCGTCGAACAGAGGGCGATGCAGTTTGTCGTCTACCCCCAGTGCTTGAGCGGCATACATAGCGCGCGCATGGATGGACCACTGCGGGGAAAAAATCGCTGGCACGAGCTTAAAAGTGACGTCGTTGGGTTTGGTTTTAAGCCAGTCGTGCACCAAGGGGGCTAAGGCAAAGCAGTGTGGGCAGCCGTACCAAAACAACTCGACGACCTCGATGGTCGCCGGATCGCCAGTTGGGACCGCCGGGGAGATTAGCTGGTACTGCACGCCTTCTTCATACTTGGCGGCGTCTGCGGCGCTCACTGCCATCGGCGTCAGCAAGAGGCTCAGGACCGCCACCAGCAAAGATTTCATAGGCGAGGCTCTCCTGATCTGAAGGATGGTCTCTGAAGGGTGGTCATGGGGTGCGGGCTCTCACGCGGCACTGATAGGCCAAGTGCGGGCGCTGCCAGCCATCAATGTAGACCTTCGATAAAGGCCGCCACTGCCGCCGTTTCTTCGTCGCTGAGACGCCCAGCGATGGTGCGCATGATGGCGGCCCGGTCAGTGGCGCGTTCCCCACTTTTATACGCGGCCAATTGCAGCGTGGTGTATTTAGCGTGTTGCCCGCGCATCGCCGGCACCAGCGCGGAGGGATTGCCGGCCCCGCCGGGGCCGTGGCAGGCCATGCAGGCGGGCACGCCGGTGGCGGCGTTTCCACCCCGGTACAAGCCCGCGCCGGCGGCTGCTGCGGTGGCATCGATACTGGCAACCTGGATGGGCTGGGCGGAGAAATACCCCGCAATGTCGGCCATGTCTTGGTCGCTCAACCCGGCCACCATGGCGTTCATGTTGACGTTTTTGCGGGCGCCACTTTTATAGGCCTGCAGCTGCGCCACGAGGTAGCTCACGTGCTGCCCGGCCAATGAGGGCCATTCTGGGTTGACGCTATTGCCGTCAGGACCGTGGCACGCCATGCAGGTAGCCACTTTGGTCTTGGCATCCTGAGCGAGCACTGGCGCTGCGAGCAGGAATCCCAAGGATGAAATCAGTAACGAACGAACTGTAGATCCAAACATCGCCTTCTGAACTCCGGTAGATCAAGCACACTAGTACCCCTGGTACGACCCCGATAACGGCGCGCGCGAGTGGCGGCGTACTATAGCATTGCCGCTTAAGTTCGCGATCGCCCGCTGCCCATTTTGAGTATCAAGCTGACCGTGACCCCAGAGTCTAAAGAACACGAATATTTTCGGCGCGCTGTTTTTGTGAAAAGCGTGGAGCAAATTTCCGACCTGCCCGCCGATGAGGGGGTGGAAGTGGCTTTCGTTGGTCGCTCCAACGTGGGCAAATCCAGCGTCTTAAACGCCTTATGCGACCAGCAGGGGTTGGCGCGGACCAGTCGCACCCCTGGGCGGACCCAGCATTTGGTGGTTTTTGATTTAACCCCGGGCAGGCGCTTGATCGACCTGCCCGGGTTCGGTTACGCCGCGGTCAATAAAAGTCTGCGGGCCCACTGGGAGAAGACCCTCCCGTTGTATCTGGAACGTCGGACCTCGCTCACCGGTTTGGTTTTGATCGCCGATGCGCGTCACCCACTGAAGGCCGAGGAATTGGCGCTGATCGACTGGACGGCGACGGCCGGCGTGGCACTAACCCTATTACTCAATAAGGCCGACAAACTGGGGCGGCAGGCCGTTTTCGCCGCGCTGCGGGCAGCGCGCGAGCAACTGCGGGAACGTGGTGCAGATCCAGCGGGCGTGCACCCGTTTTCGGCGACGGGTCGCGAGGGCGTGCCGCTGCTGCGGGCGATTGTGGATGGTTGGTTTAAGGACGCATTAAAAAAGCGCTCTGGCCTCGCCGAGTAAGGGCTACCGTTGGGCGCGAGCTGCGGCGCTGGGAGGTGCCCGCCCACTCGGCGCTGAGGCCGGCTGATTGAGATGGCGGTGGGCGAACCAGATGAGGCGGCCGGCTGGGCCGGCTGGGCCAGTCGCCGCAAGCCGGTGGGCTGAGGCTAACTGCCGAGGTTCACGCCCGGGGCTTAGGCCCGGCGCTAGGCGCCGTAGCGGCGGCGGAATTTGTCGATGCGACCCGCGGTGTCCACGATTTTCTGCGTGCCGGTGTAAAACGGGTGACAGGCGGAGCATACATCGACGCTAACCGTGCTGGCTTTGG
>SHZJ01000014.1 GCA_009692365.1 Gammaproteobacteria bacterium | reverse complement strand
TACTGCCGCCCATAACGACGGGTACTCTCCCCGGTGCTCCTGCACTAGGCGCACCGCACGCTCACGCACTTCAGGCGAAAACTTGTTTGATTTGTTCATGGCTCCATCTTCTCAAGAGTTGGAGCCTCCACCTAACACGGGGCGGTTCACCAGCGCGAGGCAGACACGCCAGTGGAGCGCCGCACTAGGCGCGCGGCTTCGGCGCCCGGGCATCCAGTTCCTTGACCAAAATTTCGAGGATTCGACCGGCGGCCTGCCCGTCCCATAAGCGTGGGCGGCGCTGCGAGCGCCGCGCCCGAGTGAGAGCCGTATGGTAGGCCGCCAGGATTGAATCCGTGGTAACGCCGCCTAAAATATTCGTGCCTTCGGTGACGGTAACCGGTCGTTCGGTATTTTCGCGCAGCGTTACGCAGCGCACGCCCAGCGCCGTCGCTTCCTCCTGCAGGCCACCACTATCGGTCAAGATTATCTCTGCATCGCCCCACAGGTGCACAAAATCCCGGTACCCCAAGGACTCCGTCAGCACGACGCCGGGGTGTAACTCGCGCCCCAGTTTTGCCAAATTACTGCGGGTGCGGGGATGCACCGGGGAAATTAGCGGTAAGTCCGTGGCGATGGTTTCCAGCGCGCGCAGGATGTTCGACAGCACCTCCAGAGAGTCCACGTTGGCCGGCCGATGCAGCGTGACCACCCCGTAGCGTGACAATTCTTTTTTGAGGCGGGCGCAGGTCTCGCCGGGAGGGGCCTCCTGGAGCCGCGCCACTTCGTGCAGAAGATTGTCGATCATCACATGGCCGACATGAAAAACACTGCTCGCCGCCCGACCTTCGAGCGCCAGGTTGTCGAGGCCAGAGGGTTCGGTCACGAACAACCAGTCAGAGATCGCGTCGGTCAAGACGCGGTTAATTTCTTCGGGCATCGTACGGTCCCCGCTGCGCAGACCCGCCTCCACATGGGCCACTGGCACAGCCAGCTTGGACGCCACCAAAGCGCACGCCAAGGTCGAGTTCACATCGCCCACGACGACTACGCAGGCCGGCTTTTCAGCCAGTAGCACCGGCTCAAAGGCAGTCATAATTTTGGCGGTCTGCACCGCGTGGCTCGCGCTCCCCACCGCCAGATAATGGTCGGGCTTAGGCAGTCCGAGCTCGCGAAAAAAAACCTCACTCATCCCCTCGTCGTAATGTTGCCCGGTGTGCACCAGACACACCGGCGGCAAGTCGCCACGCGCGTTAGCCGCGCGGATCAGGGGGGCGATTTTCATGAAATTGGGCCGCGCACCGGCGACCAGCATCAGTTTATGACTCATAGCTTGTGGGCCCTCTCCCGCGTCGCAGCCTCGCCGACGCGAGTGGTTTCAACTAGCAGCCGGGGGCTCATCGGTCGTCCCGCACTCGGCCACGGCCCGTCGCCGATTCTGCTCGGTGAAAGCCGACAGCTGTGCTGGATCCGTCACCGCTTGGTCCAGGAGTCCCGTGCCGAACAAGCCCGCCTGAATGCGCTCTTCGATCAAATTGTAGACCATATCTAGCCCCATTTTCGGCTGCGAGTCGGCAAATCCATACACCAGCGCGGTGTCACACAGGGAATTAATTAACGCGGCACGCCGCCGGTTTGATAATAGACGAAACGCACGGCGGCGGGCGTGACAGTGGGCCGTGGCTACCCGCCACGCCTAACCGGTGTTGCACGTAGACGTCGGTGTCCTGCGCCGAGAGTGGGCCTAGATGAAAATCCACACCGATGCGTTGCACCAACTGCGCCAGCCCCGGGGTACGGAGTTTCTGACGCAGTTCAGGTTGCCCTACTAACATAATCTGGAGCAGCAGGTTTTTGTCCGCATTCAGATTGGACAGCAGGCGGAGTTCTTCGAGGGTGTCGAGGTCAAGATTTTGGGCCTCATCAACCACCAACACGACGCGCCGGCGCTGCGCGTGTTCCCCGACCAAGAAAGTGACGAGGCGCTCATGCAGCACTGCTGGGCCAGCACTCTCGAGCGGCAGACCAAACGCGATGCTCACCCATTGCAGCAGGCTCCCAAACGATTGCTGGGTGTTAGAAATCAACCCTCCTGTGACACCGCTACCCAGTCCCTCCATCAGGTGCCGCAGCAGGGTGGTTTTGGCCGCCCCGATGTCGCCGGTCAGGACCCTAATACCCGCCCGATTGGCCAGACCGTATTCCAACATACTCAGTGCCACCGCGTGCTTTTTGCTGAGATAGAGAAATGCGGGGTCTGGCATTAGGCTGAAGGGCTTCTCGCGCAGCCCGTAGTACTGATCATACCTAGCGTTTTAAAAATAAACCGGTTGCTGCTCGCGCGACCGATTTAAAACTGTCCCCAGGACATTCGCGTTCGCCAACAGTTCGGTGGCCGCAGCGAGTTCTTCTTTGGTGGTGGCACCGTCCTCCACCACTAGCAACACGCAGTCCACGTAGGGGGCGAACGCCAGAGTGTCGTCGGACGACAGCAGCGGCGGCAGGTCGAAGACCACGATGCGGGAGCTATGGCGCTGTTTGAGATCGTCCACCAAGTCCACCATGCGTGGCGACGCCAATATTTCCGAGGAATTTGCCACCACCTGCCCCCCAGACAGTATCACGAGGTGGTCGATGCCGGGGTGGATGAGAATGTCGCTGATCGGCAGATCATCCAATAAAAAATCGATGATGCCATGCTGCGGATTGAGACCAAAGAAGCGGTGCACGCTCGGGCGCCGCAGGTCTAAATCGGCTAGCAGAACCGTGCGATGGACCTCACGCGCGATGGCCATGGACAGGTTGACCGCAGTCGCTGTTTTGCCCGCGCCCGCACTGGCGCTCGTAATAGCCAGCGTATTCCAGCCTTTGGCTGCCATGCGCTGTTCAACCTGCGTGCGTAGAATTTTATAAGCCGTGGTAGCTGGATCATTGACCAGACCATCGCGCACCAAATGTTGCTTTAACGCGCGTGGATCGGCGCGCGCGCTATTGGTTTGCGAATAGGTAATGCTCTCCCCATCGCGCAGTGGGCCCCGCCCCATGGCACCCGCGTCGGGGCCACGAGCACCAGCCCGCACTTTATCCAAAGCCTGTTTAATTTTTTCCATTGCCATTCAACCTCGTCTTACCCGCCCAGTTTCCGAAGAATCACAAACCACAGGACATCGAGCCGCATAAACGCCAAGTGCACCAGTAAAAGCCCAACTAGACCAATACTCGTCAGGCCCGCGACCAGGCAACCCTTGAGGCGACGCTGCGAGCCTCCCGCCTCCGGCAGATACATGAGCGGGATCGTCGCCAGCCGCGGCACACCCAATAGTGCGACCACATCACGGCGACCGTGAATTCGGTTGTCGAGCGACTCCGCCAGGCCCGTCGCTGCGAAACTGCTGACAATCGCGCCCAATATCCCCAGAACGACGATGAGCAACCGGTTGGGTTTGAACGGTTCCTCGGGCAGCGTCGGCGGCTCCAGCAGGGTAAATTTTTCCGATTTACGGTCGTCTTCGAGGTTTTTAGAAATGTCGGCCAAGCGACGCTTGGGCGTAATCTCGCGATACTCGGTCATCGCGTTCTCATACTTGCGGTTAATTGCCTGAAAGCGCTGCTCAGCTTTAGGGGCGTCCTGAACACTCTTTTCCAGTTGCCCTAAACGGCCGGCCAGCGTTTGGCGTTTCCCCTCCAGCGAGGACAACTCGGCGTCGGTGACGGCGATTTGCGCCGCAATCTGCTGATAGACTGGATTGGAGGGCTGCGGGCGGGGCGCCGCACGGGCCGCGGCTTCCAGTAACGCCACTTTGCGCTGCTGGGCTACGACGTCCGGATGGGTCGATGAATATTTGCTGCTGAGCCGCGCCAGCTCGGCGCGCGCCCCACGCAAGGTCTCTGAGGGCGCCGCCGACGGGCCAGCGGCAGAGGCTGCACTGAGTTCCCGCTGCAGGCGGCGGACGTCTGGATAATTTTCCCCGTAACTCGCTTTGGCCTGCGAGAGTTGCTCCTTCAGCGCCCGACTGCGCGCCTCCCCGTCCAGCACGCGCTGTCCTTGGTCGTTAAATATCTCGCCGAATGGGCTGACCGCCGTGAGTTGCGCCTGCAGCAGAAGTTTGCGCTGGGAGGCTTCATTTTTTTGCCGGTCGCCTTCTGCGATATCGGTGCGCGCTCGCTCCAACAGGTCGCGTTGGAAAATCGCGTTTTCGGGCAGTTGGTTGATGTTCTGTTCTTTGAAGGTGGCCAACTGTGTTTCCAATTCGCCGACTCGCTGGGTGAGTTGTGCTTGTTCACGGATGAGGAACGAGGTGGTTTGAACCGCCGCATCGGTGCGAGATTTGAGATTCTCGTTGAGATACAAACTCACGATCTCATTCACCACCTGCTGCGCGATGGATGGCGATTGATTCACGAATGAGAGGCGGAAAGCGATGGTGGCCGATACCGCGCGGCCCAGTACGGGGTCGAGGACATCCGCACGAATCATCTGGCGCGAGATCTCGCCGCGCATGTCTTCCAGAACAGTTTCTAAAGGTTCCCGACGGCGCTTCTTCTCGTAAAGATTGTATTTTTGGATGATGCTCGTCAGGTTCTCGCTGGTCATCACGCGCTGGCTGATCACCTGAATTCGCTGATCGGCGTAGCTGGTCACCGTCGAGCGCACCAGGTCAGGGGGAATTTCCTGCTTCTCAATCAGCACGACCGCGTTACTGCGATAGGTGGGCGGCAGCAGCAGCGCGAAAAGCAGGGCCAGAAATAAAGTGCCGCCTCCGACGGCGCTTAACAACAGGTGCCGTCGCCGTGCGATTTTTATAAATTCTCGAAGAGAAAAGCCTTGCTCTAACGGTTCCATGCTTGCCCTACTTTCAGCTCAATTGGTTATCGATATCGCAACGAGTCCGCGGCATAACGCAAGCCGAAGAAAACCTCGTTGTAACCTACGGTCTCTACCCGCGAACCTTGCATTTGCAACAGGTGACGGTAACCCGCCTCTGCGGATAAATTACGCAGCAGCTCATAGCGCCACGCGCCCTCGGCGTACAGCTGCTGCACGGGATCATTGCCCGGCAAACTCTGTTGCAGACTCTCCTGATATTGATTGCTGAAAGTCATACCCAGACTGAGCGCACTGCGGTCGCTGACGGCGTAAATACCTTTCGCTTGTACTTCGTCGCGCAGTTGGCGCGACCCTTGGCTAGAGGGGCTGAACGAGCGGTTCCAGGCCAGCGTTGTGGTCGTGCGTTCAAACTTTTTTTCTAGCTCAAAATCGACGAGAGCGCCCCCAGACAACTCAGATTCACGAGCATTAGGCCCGGCAGGCTGGCCCGGGAGGGGCGCCGCCGGGAACGTCAGAAATTCCAGCCGTGAGAAGTTCCAGCCCGCGATGAAAGTACCCTGCAGGGTGTCCGAGAAGGTTTGAATCACCCCACCCTGCAGGGCCAGACTGTCGGTGGAGTCGTCGGTGCTGGGGGTTTCGAAACGCGAGACTTGGGCAGACGAAAACAACTGGGTCTGGGCGGTAATGGCATAGCTTAGGTCCGGACCGGCGGAGAACTGCCGGTAATCCGTGTATTGGCCTTCCCCCCCTCGCTCGAAGCTCACGGCAAGCAAGCCAGCCGTTAAACGCAGGGTGGTTGCTGGGTTGGCTTGCCAGGTCCACACCGGCGCGGCGCTCAACAAGGTGCGATAAATATTTTTATTCGTGCGCGCCGCCTGCTGAATTGCCGTGGTCAGCGTGGTCGCTCGATCGTCAGTTAAATTGAGCGCGTGGGTGGTGCGTGGCGCGCTGTGTAGCCCACCGAGGTTCAAAAAGAGATCGTCACTATTGAGCTTCCCGGGGCCGCTATATTGCACCACCCGCAGCATCGGCAAGGCCGTCAACGACAGGGTGTCGGTGGCGAACTGCAGCGGCGCTGAGAGTTCCGACACGTGCGCAATGCGGGCAACAGGATTTTTCACCTCGAGCTGCTGGTTATCGTTGATCTTGGCCTAGGTAGCGATCGTCGGGGCCACCGACCACTCCGCCTGCACACCGGCGCACGCGCAGAGCAGCGCCAACGCGCAGGGCTTGCTTGGGAAGTTCATACCGGGTCTTCAACGCCTACCTTCAGGGTACGACAATGACGTCACCAGCTTGCAAAACGATGTTTTGTTCCAGTGCTAGTCCAGCCTCGACAGCGTTGTAGTTGAAGGGAATAGCGGTCTGATTAGTCCCCTGCCCGCGCAGCACCAGACTATTTTTAAGGTGGGCAAATTGCGCCGCACCGCCCGCGACCGCCAAGGCCTGCATGACGGTGGTGGGAGCGGTCATGAGAATGGCGCCGGGCTGATTGACCTTGCCGAGCACAAAAGCTTTGTTGCCCGTAATGGCTTTCACCACCACGGTGACCACCACATCGGGCACGAAGCTCGCGATTTTCGTCACCAATTCAGCTCTGACTTGATCCGGTGAGCGACCGACTGCCAGTATTTCCCCGGCGAGAGGGAAACTAAATTTCCCGTCGGGGCGCACGAGTATTTCCAAATTCAGATCGGGTTCTTTCCACGCCACAACCTGCAACACATCCCCGGGACGAATCTGATAGTCGCCGCTCGGGGCGTCAGCCGCGGCAGACGCGGCGCAGAATAAAACAGCGATTAACGCCCATAGGCGCGCCGTAACGGCTATCTGACAAGGCATCGGCAAAAGAGCCACACTCAAGAAAAAGTTTTTTTAACCTGAGTGCGGCCGCTAGCCGCGCCACTCAAGTGCGCTGATATTTATCCTCGAAGCGCACGATGTCGTCCTCGCCCAAATAGGCGCCTGACTGCACCTCGATGATTTCGAGCGGGATGGCCCCGGGGTTTTCCAGCCGATGCTGGGCCCCGAGCGGGATGTAAGTGCTTTGGTTCTCGCTGAGCAAAAATACCTCATCGCCGCGGGTAACCCGCGCCGTGCCCTTGACGACGATCCAATGCTCGGCGCGATGGTGGTGCATCTGCAGCGATAACGAAGCACCCGGTTTCACCTTGATGCGTTTGACCTGGAATCGATCGCCACTATCGACACCCTCATAGCTGCCCCATGGGCGGTGGACTTGGCGATGCGCCAGCGGCTCGGGTCGGCCAGCCTGGGTCAGCCGTTCCACAATGGCTTTGACGTCTTGTGCGCGTTCGCGAGGGGCCACCATCACGGCGTCGGCCGTCTCGACGATCACGAGGTTCTCGCAGCCCAGGGCCGCTATCAGGCGGGATTCAGAAAATATTAAATTGTTTGAGCACTCGAGCGCGCTGACATCGCCCCGGATAACATTGCCGGCGGTGTCCTTGGCCAACACCTGCCACAGGCTGGACCAAGAGCCCACATCCGACCAGCCGGCATCCAACGAGACGACGGCGGTACGCGCGGGCTCGTCGCACACCAAGCGCTCCATCACGGCGTAATCGATGGAGTCGCTGGGGCACTCGGCGTACGCAGCTTTGCCGGGTCTGAAAAACTCTCCATCGCGGCTACCCGCGGCGGTAGCGCGCTCACAGGCGGCTAAAATATCTGGCCGATAGCGGCCAATAGCCGCCAGCCAGACGCTGGTTTTTAGCAAAAAAATGCCGGCATTCCAGCGATATTCGCCGCTGGCCAGATATTCCTGTGCAGTCTCCAGCGCAGGTTTTTCGCGAAACGCTGCGATGTGGTGCACCGCGGGGGCACTGTTAGCCAGTGCAGCACCCAGTTGAATGTAGCCGTAGCCTGTCTCGGGGGAGCTGGGGACCACTCCAAAGGTCACCACCAGACCAGCGGCGGCGTGTTCAGCACCGGCGCAGACCGCCCGCCGAAACGCTGCGGGGTCTTGCACTAAGTGGTCAGAAGGCATCATCAGCAGCAGCGGATCGGCCCCATCGCTCGCGCAACGCAAGGCCGCCGTGGTCAGCGCCGGCGCGGTATTACGCCCACTGGGTTCCAGCAAAATGGTCTCAAAGGGATGCCCCGCCACACGCGCCTGTTCGCCCACCAAGAAGCGATGTTCCTCGTGACACACCACCATGGGACGTTGCAGATTGGCGATGGGTTGCGGACCCTCGGCCACGCGCAGCAAGGTGCCCTGTAATAGCGTAGCCCCCGGCACCACGGACAAAAATTGCTTGGGGTAGTGTCCACGCGATAGCGGCCACAAACGGGTACCGCCACCACCGGCAAGAATAATGGGTACGATGTTCATTGATATCTGTCCCGGCTAGGGTTGAAAAAAAACCCAACGGCCGTGCGGTGATTCGCTGCCCTGAACAGACCAGCCCCTGCTGCGTCCAGCTCGATGCTCTACCCGGCCATTGGAACGCAACTGTATGACAGGTATGTGATCGATGCTTGCGTTCTAGAACTTTTTGTTTAGCTCCGAGAGGCTTGGCCAACCGGCAGGCCACGCCTTGCCCGGTCGGCGAAGCAGCGCGGCCCGTGGGAGGCCGCGCGCCGGTGCTAAGTTGCGCCGCCCTCCGCACGGCCGCAGGCGCCTGCGGTATCAGGCTGCCGGCAGGGCCTGATACTTAGCGTTTAGGTACTCGCTGAGCGCAACCGCGAGATTTTCTGGCGGCACGCGGCCCCCGCGCAAACCTGCCAAATGTTCTTGCACTACGCGCGGGTGGGTCGCGGACAAATCGATGAGATCCAAGTCGTCTAGCGAGAACTCACCCAGCGGCTCCTCGCCCGTGCTGTTCAGTAGCGCCACACACGCACGCGCATCCATGCCAAAGTCGCCAGCGAATTCCGCGACCAACTGCACGAGCAGGCGACAGCGCTGCGCCGGGTCAATCGCACCATCGAGGACGTTCGTCAGACGCGCCAGACCAATCCGCAACACATAGCGAAAAATATTGGACTCGCGCGTCCGCAAGCGTTTCGCCAGCGCTCTTAGGCGCCCCAATTCTGCGACCCTGATCCGCACCGAAATACTCCTGCGCGCATCGTCGACAATGCCCTCTTCCCCTTGATTATTGATCCACGATGGCCGGCCGCCACGCTTTGGGCCCGACACGTTCGGCAGCACCGGGGGGATCATGTTGGCGGCGGTCGGCGCGGCTATTTCAGTCGTTTTTTTTATGGCTCACCCACGGTGGCGCGGTTGGAATCGCGCAGTTGATCGGTTAATTTTCCGGCGTATTCTTGGCGCAAATTTTCAATCTGTACTTGGCGCACACCCGTGAAGGGCTCGCCACGGAACAACCGTTTGAAGGTACCTTCGTCGGCAAATTCGTCCAGCAGTGCTTGATTAGCCTGATAGAGGGCGAGATTTTTGCTTTCCGCGTCTTTTAATTCCGTCCGATTGGCGTCTAGGTCGCGTGCCAAAGCCACCCGCTTAGCCTCGGCTTCCTGCAACGTGCTGGTGGTCTCACGCAGACGAGCTGTCAGCTGCGGCAGTTGTTCGTTGCTGTGGGCGAGGCGCTTTTGGTTGCGTTCCAGCGCGCTGCTCAGCGCTTTACTTTGCCTCGAGGCGGCCTCGAGACTGGTGGTCGCAAGTTTCAACGCTGCTTGCTGAGCCTTGAATGCCGCGTCGAGTTTGCCCCGTTTTATCGCCTGGTCCTCGCACTGCAGTTTCACGCTGGCCAGTTCAGTTTCGGCCGCCACTTTTTGGGTGTTCAATGTCTTGAGCAGAGCTTGTGCCTTAGCCAGTGCACGTCGTTCGCCGGTGGCAGGTTCCGCAGACAACGCCGCAACCGGCTTTAACAGCACACCCAAGCCCAGTACCAAGAGCAGGCAGGACAGCGCTTGACGGTAAAACATGGGTTTAGAATTTCGCATTGAGATCGAGTTGAAAAACGTCGATGAACAGCGGGGGGCCATCGATCTGCGTGGCGGAAATCCAGCGCGCGCGCAACCACACGTTGCGGGTCAAACCGTACAATCCACTAATGCGGTAGCCCTGCGTATCGGTGCCGCCGAGGTGAAAATCGGAATCGGTAAAGGCATCAAGCACCGCATCGCGCTGGAGATAACGGTAATCGAAGTTCAGCTGCCAAGCACCGCGTCGGGCGATGTCTGGCCAACCCACTAAGACGCCACCCAGCAGGCCTAGGGTGCGATCCTTAACCGGGTATAGATAGGTAATCGGGTCGAGAGTGCTTTTCCCGCCGATGCGCTGCAGGATTTCAGTAGTATCAAACCCGATGTTCTTGACAAGGTCGGCCTGAAAAGTGACGTGATGGGGCGCCAAATTGACGAAATCCATCACGGCCGTGAAATCCAGCAAGCGATAATCGGCGGCCAGCGCATAAAGTCGGGTGGTTTCGCTGCCGTCTAAGTTGGGGTCTCTCGCAATGTTGAATAGCAAATTACCTTTCTGCAAAAACTGGGGTGCCGTGTCGTTGGTCAGCGTGCTGCCCAAGCTGTTCCGCTTACCACTGATGTGGATGTAGTCATACACAGCGGCGCCAACTTTTAGCAGATTCTGATTCTCGAACTCCCAATCCGCCCCTAACTGTCCGCCAACGAGATAGCGGTCTTGTGATAAATAGGCAGGTTCCTGCAACGGGAAGATACCCGTGGTTAAATAAGCCTTACGATTGCGACTCACGGGTTCCATTAGACCGTCGCTACCCAACGTAATGGGTTGCCGGAAGGTCGCCGCCACCCCATCGAAACTAAGGTCCTCATCCCACACCAGTTCAGTGAACAGCCAAGGGTTGGGTATGCGCCCCGCCGATGCCGTCAGCCAAGTGAAGCCCTGATCATCCGGCCGGTCGTAGCGCAGCTGCGCCCGGTCTAGCGCCACGCTGCAACGCTGTTCCGTGTTGCCCAGCGTGACATTGGCGGAAACCGGGTTGGTGATATTTCCCGTCACCAACCGGCTGTCCAGCGTCCAACGATCGGCAATTTTTGCCGTTAGCCCCAACCGCACCCGCTCACGCCAGCGGTCCTCATTGTCGTATGTATCCCGCATGACAGCGGTGCGACGCCCTGATAGAGACGCCCGTAAGCTTCCCAAGCGGGTGGCTCTTTGGAGTGGCGCAGCAGTGCAACACCAAGGTACGCTCGGCGCGGTTTAGTGCTGGGCCAGCTCCATTGCGTCGACTTCCGGTTGTGCTGTTTTTTAGCACGCTCTGCGGTGCGGGTTGGCTGTTGTGGCACGACACTCGCCCCGTGTTCGCGCCGCTGCCAACGCCGGTCCTTGCGGTTGCGGTAGCGCCGGCACTAGCGCACAGCAGCGCACCGGTTGCCGTCGCACTGGCTGATTTGCCGCTGTTTGGCGCCCCGCAGATAAACGTCTCGCCCCTCGCGCCTGACGCGCGTGCGACCAACCCCACCGCGGGGGCGGGGTCCGCGGCGCAACTCCCGCTCGCCGAGGCTAGCTACCGTTTGTACGGGGTTATCGCCTCTTCCGGCGTGGCGCCACGGTGCGCGATCCTTGGCTCTAGCGACGTTGATCAAGCGGAATACGCAGAAGGCGCGAGCGCGCCCGACGGCGCCATTATTCGGACTATCGGCCTGCGAACGATCGTGATTGATCGCGCCGGCGCGCTGGCGCGTCTTGAACTCGTGGAACCCACCAGCGCCGCCCGCGAGGGCGGCGCGCCTACTTCCTCTGCGGCCCCGCTACCAAGCGCAGCGGTGCGCAGCACTGACCAGAGTGCTCGCCTGAAATCCATGCAGGCGGCCCGCCGAGCAGCTGCCGGTGGGGGCGCCGCCGAGCGCTAACCTTGGGCCGCGTGTTGGACGAGCGAAGCGAAGTAGTGTCATAAGCGTGGTGTATGCTCGGCAATAATCCACGCTCGCCCCGCGTGTCGCTGTTTGGGAGATTTTGCGTGTCGTATCGATTTAAAGCGGTTGTGTCGGCGTTGGTGCTGGCTCTCGGCACCGTGGCTGGCACCCACGCTCTAGCGCAGACCACCGCCGCGGCACCGCCCAACCCGCAGACCGTACCCGACGAGCGTTCGCTGACACTAAATTTTCAGGATGTCGACATCCGGGTCTTTATTGCCGCAGTGTCCGAATTAACCCACCGCAACTTCGTCGTAGACCCACGCGTACAGGGACGAATCACGGTTATTTCCGCAGCCCCTACGGACCCTGACGACCTCTACTAGGTTTTTTGTCGATCATTAAGGTTCACGGTTTTACCGCCGTCGCCAAAAATGGCATCACCACCATCGTGCCCGAGATGCTCGCCAAGCAAGATGCCACGCCCACGCTTGAACCGGGCAGCATGCGTCGAGGCGAAGACATCGTTACCGGCGTCATTCCAGTGCACTTTGTGTCAGCTGCCGAGCTCGTTCCGGTCCTGCGGCCACTGCTCCCACAAGACTCGCACATGGCCGCCACCGCGGGTACCAATGTACTAATCGTGGCCGATTCCGCCTCTAACGTTGATCGCAGGGTGGAAATCGTAGCGCGTTTGGACAGCGACAATAGCAGTGGCATCGATGTCATTAGGCTGCTCAACGCTAGCGCCCGCGAAGTCGCTACCACGTTGGAAACCCTGAGCAGCAAAACGCTCGGGAGCACGCCACCAACCCCCGGGGCAACCACCGCCTTTGCCGCGGATGAGCGCACGAACAGCATTCTGTTGGCCGGTGCCGTAGCCACCAAGCTGCGGTATCGCGCGATTATCGCAAGCCTCGACGCCTCACAAAGCGAGAGCGAAACGATCAAAGTTGTACCGCTGCATTATGCCAACGCGAAAGACCTGACCGCCGTGTTGCAAGAAGCCCTGGGTAGCCAAGCCGCGGACACCAATGGCGCTGAGGGTGCGAGCGGCGGCACGCTGCCAAACGTCCGTCTGGCCTCGCCCGCCGGCGGCCCCTCGGCCTTGGGGGCGGTGCGCATCACCGCGGACGAGGCGACCAACGCCATCATCGTGCAGGGCCCGCCGCGTGACGTAACTCGGGTGCTAGGGGTCCTCACTCAACTCGACGTGCGGCGCGCGCAAGTGCTGGTGGAGGGCATTGTGGCGGAAGTCTCGGGCAGCACCTCGGACGAACTCGGCGTGCAATGGCGCACCAACGTGCCCGCGCAAGGGATCGTTGCTAGCGCCGTGTTCCCGGGCAAAACCGCCGGACCCATCGCGGACTCTTTCACCGCCAACGACGCGGTAAGCTTCCTCACGGGACTCAGCCTCGGTTACATCTCGGGTGGCGATTTACGTGGTCTTATCCGCGCACTGTCGAGCGATACGCTCACCAATGTGCTGTCAACCCCCAGCCTGATGACACTCGACAACGCCGAAGCGGAAATCGTCGTGGGTCAGAATGTGCCCTTTGTCACCGGCCAATTCACCAACAGCGACACCACGCCCGATAACCCTTTTCAAACGATCCAACGTCAAGATGTCGGCATCAAGCTGCATGTAAAGCCGCAGATCAACGAAGGCGATACCGTGACCATGGACATCGAGCAAGAAGTCTCTAGTGTGGCCGAAGGCTCGTCAGGGGCCGACCTCATCACCAACAAGCGTGCGATTAAAACCAGTGTGCAGGTGGACAACGGATCGATAATTGTGCTCGGTGGACTGATTGGCGACGACGCGCGCGCCAACCGCGACAAAATTCCATTTCTGGGAGATATCCCCCTGCTGGGGAATCTATTCAAAAGCTCGCGGCGCAGCGCTAACAAGACCAACTTGATGGTTTTTTTGCGGCCACAGATAGTGCGCAACCGGGACGGTGCCAACGCGCTCAGCAAAATTCGCTATGAAGGAATTCGCACGGGCCAGCAGCAGCAAAACCGCGACCCTACCGAAAAAATCCTGCCGAACCACGGCCCGGTCTTGCCCGAGGGCATTTTTGAGTGAACATCCCCTTCGCCTTTGCCAAGCGCCACAGCGTGCTGGCCGTGGCGGGGAGCAACGCCGTCACCACCGTGCTGTACACCCGTGATACGCCAGCGACCATTTTGCAGGAACTGCAGCGCGTTGCCCCGGGCGCGCTGGAATTCACACACTACACGGCCGGCGATTTCGACCGGCGTTTACAATCTGCTTACGAACAAGACGCCTCGCGCTCCGAAGACATGATGGCGGATCTCACCGGCGCCCTGGATCTCGCCGCGCTGGCGAATGAACTCAACGAGCCGGCAGACCTGCTGGAAAGCGCCGACGATGCGCCCATCATCCGTCTCATCAACGCCCGCTTGGGGGAAGCCATTGTGGAAGGCGCTTCAGATATCCACATCGAACCCTTTGAACAGCGGCTGGCCATTCGCCTGCGGGTCGATGGGGTGATGCGGGAAATCATGCAGCCGCCAGCGGCTATCGCGCCGTTGGTGGTGTCGCGGATAAAGATTATGTCGAAGCTGGATATCGCCGAAAAACGACTGCCACAGGATGGACGTATCTCGCTGCGGGTCGCTAATCGGCCGGTAGACGTCCGTGTTTCAACGATTCCCTGCGGGCATGGCGAGCGCGTGGTGCTGCGGTTGTTGGACAAACAGGCAGGCCGACTGCAACTCGAACAAATTGGGATGGACCCGGCAACCACGGCGCGACTGGACGCGCTGATCCACCGGCCTCACGGCATTTTCTTGGTGACCGGCCCCACGGGTTCGGGCAAGACCACCACGCTTTACGCCGCCTTGTCGCGCCTCAACGACCGCAGCCGAAATCTGATGACGGTGGAAGATCCCATCGAATATTTGATCGACGGGATTGCGCAAACGCAGGTCAATCTCAAAGTAGACATGACGTTTGCGCGTGGCCTACGGGCAATTCTCCGGCAGGACCCCGATGTGGTGATGGTAGGCGAAATCCGTGATTTAGAAACCGCACAAATTGCGATTCAGGCCAGTCTTACGGGCCATCTGGTGTTATCCACCCTGCACACCAACTCCGCTATCGGTGCTGTCACGCGGCTGCGCGACATGGGGACCGAGCCTTTCTTGCTGTCCTCCAGCCTGATTGGGGTGCTGTCGCAGCGTTTGGTGCGCACCCCGTGCAAAACCTGTCGCCACGCCGTGCCGCTAGATCCCGTGACGCGCGAGTGGCTGGGTTTAGCGCCCGAAGCCGAGGGCGTGCTCTATCAGGTGCCGGGTTGCCCCGAGTGTAACCGCACCGGCTATCGTGGCCGCGCGGCTGTTTATGAACTCATCGTTATCGATGAAATACTACGGCGGCTCATCCACGATGGCGCTGCGGAGCAGGACCTCGAAGCCCATGCGCGCCTAGCCTCGCCGGGCTTAGGGGAAGTGGGTCGCCGAGCGGTGCTGGCCGGCGTCACCACCCCGGAAGAATTGCTGCGCGTCACCCAGCTAGGCTGACCGGTGACGGCTTTTTCCTATATCGCGCTCGGCGCCAACGGCCGCAAGACTAGCGGCCTGCTAGAAGCCGATTCTGCACGGCACGCGCGCCGGCAATTGCGCGAACGCGCGCTGTTGCCCCTGTCCGTCACCCCCACCGCAGAAAAAGGCACCGTGGCTAAACCCGCGCGACGCTCGCGCGCGCGGCTCAAACCCACCACCGTCGTGCTCTTCACACGGCTGCTGGGAGCGCTGCTCGAAGCCGGTCTGCCGCTGGATGGCGCGCTGTCGGCAATCGCCCGCCAGAGCAGCGATCCTGCGCTGCGCTTGGTGGTTATCGACGTGCGTTCGCGCGTGTTGGAAGGGCAAAGTCTGGCCGCGGCGGTAGGGCAGTTCCCCCGCTCGTTTCCCGAGGTGTATTGCGCAACCGTTGGCGCGGGCGAACAGACCCGGTTATTACCCCTAGTGGTGCAGCGCATCGCCGACTATCTGGAACGACGCCAACTGGTAACCCAGAAAATTCAACTCGCGCTGATTTATCCCGCGGTACTCAGCCTCGTTTCCGTGCTGGTGGTCGGCGGCTTGTTGACCTTCGTGGTGCCTGAGATGGTCAAAGTGTTTGCCCATTCCGCCCATGCACTGCCCACCATTACGCTGGCGCTGCTCGCCGTGAGCAGTTTTACGGCGCGCTATTGGCCCGCTCTGGGAGGGCTTGCGGTGGCGCTTGGTTGGGGCTGGCAGCAGGCGTTGCGACAGCCTCGCGCGCGGTATCTCCTCCACGCCGTAAGTCTGCGGCTGCCGGGGCTGGCGGGCTTCACGCGCGCAAACGATGGTGGGCGTTTTGCCCGTACGCTCGGAATTTTGTTGAACAGCGGACTGACCATGCTGGACGCTTTGTTCATTGCCGAGAAATCTGTCGTCAATTTAGTGCTTAGAGCTGAACGCGCCGCCGCCGCCGCACGCGTGCGCGAAGGTGCGGCACTGGCCAATGCGCTCGCTAATTGCCCGCATCTGCCACCGCTGCTGGTGCATTTGGTGGCCAGCGGCGAGAGCGTGGGCGAACTGCCACGGATGCTAGAAACCGCCGCTCTAGCCTCGGAACGCGAGGTCGAGTTGCGCGTGGCCGTGGGTCTTAACCTGCTGGAGCCGGTGCTCATTCTGACGATGGGCTTAGTGGTCTTGGGCATCGTGTTGGCGATTCTGTTGCCTATATTCGAGATGAACCGGTTGGTCTGAGCGCGCCCAGCCTACGGCTCAAGGGAACACTAACGCCACCCCCACATTGACTTGACCTGGCACCGTGGTTTTTTCCAACACAATGCGCGCGACGCGTGCCCCACGTTGGGTCTCGAGTGCGGCTAGCCAGCGCATGTAATTAGCATAGGGCACCGCCTCAAAGGTCAGCATCACCCGGTTGTCGGAGGCCGGGGTCACGCGCTTGAGTTGCCCCGCCACGCCCTGCGCGCTGGCCGCCTCGTTGAGCACCGCCAGCACGGAGCGGCCAGCAGCCGCTGGCAAAGGACGGGCCGGCCGGCCAGCCTCCACGAGGTGTCGCTGACTCTCCAGCCACTGCAGGTTGGCGTTTTGCGCCCGCAGGGCTTTTTCTTGTTGCTGGTTATGTTCCGCTAGGGGTTCCAGTAGGCCCAGAAAAATCAGACTGGCCAGCATCACTACACCGCCAAACAGCAAGAGCGCGCGCTCACGCGGCGCCCGGTCTTGCCACCACTGGGCCAGGTCATTCATTGCAATTTCCCCAAGCGTAGCGAGGCGACGGTAAGGTCGTCATGGCTTTCAACTGACAAGACCTGCAAGGCCAAACCCGAGTCCCGTAAGCGCTGCTGATAGCCTTCGATTTTTGCCATGTCGGGGGCCTGGACCCGCACTTCCAGCGCGCCCCGTTCATAGCTGACGCTCGCCAACCACACGCCCGCTTCCGGGTTGCTGGCCAGGGGCGTGCCAGCGACTCGCAGCAGGGCTTCAAAGGAGCTCCCTTGGGCCGGTGCCGCTGCCAATTCGGCTAGGGCTTGGGTGGCTTGAGCACGCACATCGACCACCCGTTTGATGTGCGGAAACAGCGCGTTGCCAGTGGCTATCTCCTGCGCGCGGGTGGCGATCAACGCGCGGTCGAGACCGGCACCCCGAAGGAGCGCCAAACCCAGATGGACACCCAACGTGAGGGTCACGACGGCCGCCGTGGCCCACCACCAACGCCGCGCGTGAGTTGGCGCCGCTTGAGCGCGGCGCGGCAAAGCGTCGAGCAGGTCAAGCGGGGTGTCGGACAGATGGCCCGCGGCGAGCCACGCCAGCCGGCTAGCCGGCAGGGGTTCGGTGTAGCTCGCCACCCCAGCAGGGGGCGGCGGGTCACCCACCCATCGCAGCCGCGCCGGGGCGCCCAAGGTTTGCTGCGCTTGGGCAAAAAATGCCGGCCAGTTTGCGGGCGCAAACCGGAAACCCAGATGGACGCCACAGCGCAACCACGCCGCATCGTGCACGAGGGCCAAGGTCCCTTCACCCTCGGACCATGGAACGCACAGGCTGTCGACCACACAGGTACTCACCCCAATGCCGGCCTCGTGGCAGCGCGCAAGGCCACTTTCTAGGGCCGCGCGAGCGACCACCGCCACAGCTAGTTCGGTACGGCTCAACCGCCGACTGGCGAAGACCAAATCATGGAGCGGGCCCAAGAGCTGTTCTTCTAACGCGAAGGGCAGCGCTTGCTGCTGGCTACGGGCGTTCGCTGGCGGTAGCACCACCGCCGTCAATTGAACCTGCCGCCCGTCGAATAACCAGCACCAGTGGGTGGCGCCACACTGCGCCAAGCGGCTCAAAGCCCCGCTCTGGGGCGCGCCGCCGGGCCTCAGCCAGTTGGCACTGCCATCGGTTTCGAGCGTGAAATACACCCAATCAGGGTTAGTCCTCGACATAAATTTGCTGCCGCCCCAGTAACTGAATATCGGTGTTGCCGTTACGCCGGATGAGCGAGCGAAACAGTTTTGGCGGGCCCTCGCCGCGCACGCGTACCTGCAGCTCAAAAGTTGAGGAGGCGGTCGCCAGCCCCGATACGGCAAACGGTAATCCTAACAACAGCGGGCTGGTCGCTAGCGAACCGGCCATTGTGAATGGCTGGGCAGCGCGGGCATCGAGCAGGCGTTCGGCCTGGGTGCGCTCGATTCCCGGGGTCAGACTCATGAATATCTCGGTGGGCGCAGTGTTGATGTTTAACGGGATCGCTTGGTCCAAAACCGTTACAAACGGCCGCAGTTTGGCATCGATTGCTGGCGTCACACCGCGCACCGCCAGTAATTCGCCAGGGTCTACCAAGCGGTGATTGGCCGCCCGGTAGGCCACCGGCAGCGCGCCGTAATAAGCATCCTCCGCGCCATTGGGAAAGCGAACCTCGCTGTCGGGGTCTAACCAGTCCAGCACCGCCGGCACCATTACCGGGTCTATCTCCAGCGCCTGCAACAGCAGGACAAAGCGTACCGTCGCCACCTGTTGGGGGCTGAGCGCGCGGGGTCTGCCCGCCGGCCCCGCCGGGGCTGCGCCCCCCAGTTCTACCCCCGCGGCGGCGGCCACCCCACGCAGGGCCGCGGCGGCGAGACCGCCCTCGGCGCTGCCATCCTCGCTCGCCTCGGGGCTGGCGGCCAGCGCCGCCAAGGCCGCCGGGTCGAACGCCAGTGTGGTGAGATTGAACCGCCCCTGGAGGTCCAGCAGGCGCCCCTCGGCGCTTAAACCGCCGCCCTCGGCGCGCAGGTCAGCGTGCGCCCACGCATCGTTTGCGCTGTCGATGGGCCCGTGTTGTAGGTCTTCTTGGAGCACGCTCATGGCCTGAATTTCCAGTTCCATCACCAGGTGCTCCGCGCGCAAGGCAACGCTTAACTGGCTGGCGTTAGCGCTCGCGAACTGCTGCCGTTTGGCCAGGATCACCGCCACCCCGGCGATGACCGCCGCAATCAGCAGCGCCGAGATGAGTGCGACACCCGGTGCCCGGCGCGCGTGCCGCGGCGCACTCATCGCGCTGCTGCCGGCATCAAAACGCGGCGCAAAGTCGTGCCATCGTTAAATTGCAGCGTGAACTCCACCCCGCGAGGCAGTTGCTCGAGCCCAGGCCCGGTGGTAGCGGGGGGCCAGTAGTTGACCCACTGGGCGCCGGTGCGGCCCGCGTTGAACCGCACGCTAAGACCGCGCAGGCCGCGCAGCACAATTTGCCGGCTCGGCGTGGTGCTTTGGAGGGGGTCTAAAACCGGCCAGATCTCGCGCACTAGGCTGTCTTGCGCCAAACGATAGTCAACCCGATAGAGCGCTGGCGCGACCTCGAGCAGCGCGCGGGCAGCGTCTTGGCGGGTCAACGCGACCAGCGGCTCGGCCGGGCCCGCCGCCGTGCGCAACGCCGCCACCGGGGTGCCGAGCGGGTCGCGAATGCCGCGCGGGGCCAGATTGCTCAAGTCGTTACTCAGGAGCGTGACGGCGCGCACCAAGGCGGCCTGCTCGGACAGCCGCGGCAACAGCATTTCGCGTCCCAGCAGCACCGCCCGCAGGCCACCGTAGGCCAGCCAGGACGTCAGCGCGAAAATGGCCATTGCCACCAGCACTTCCAGTAGGGTAAATCCCGCGCCGCTAGGGTAACGGCGGCGCATAGAACACCCGCAGCGTGCGGGTGGCGAGAATTTTGGCGGGGTTGCTGGCATCGCTCAGGCGCCGCGACAGCGCCAGCACCGGCAAACCCGCGGGCTTGGTCACCTCGGTGAGAATCTCAAAGTGGCGCCCCCGCAGGAATTCCTCGGCCCGCTGCAGCCCCGGCTCTAGAGTGCTCCCGCGCAGACGTAAATCGGTGAGGGTGTTTTCCAACGCCCAGTCGACGAGCGTGCGCTCCTCAATGCGCGCCAAATTCACGGCCCCGCCTTGCACCGCACTAAAACCCAAGGTCAGGGCCACGGCCATGATGACCAGCGCAATCAGCACTTCGATTAGCGTAAAGCCGCGGTGGGTGGCCCGCCTGGTCATGGGCGGGCCGCGGCCACGTAGCGTCCGTCCACCCCCAGCCCGACGGCGTAGCGTTGGGCGTTAGCTTCGCTGGCCACCGCGTAAGTCGCTGGTGGCTGGGCGCCGCTCGGCAGAAAGAGGGCCTGTGGCGCCAAGCGTGCGGCGGCCAGCGCGAGCTTGGCGGGCAGCTCGCACCCTTCTAGGTACAGCGGGGGCGGCACTCGATGCGCCGCGAAATGGCGCTCCGGGGGGACCTGCCAGCCCTGCCCGTCAAAAACCAGCACACGCTAGCCGCCACGCGCCACCAGCAAGCCATAAGCTTGGCCCGTGCGCACCGCCGCGTCGCTCAAATGATTGCACAGCGCCGCGAGCGCCTCTGCTTCCAGCGCCGTGGCACGCTGGCCTTCGCGGCCCAGAGAGAGCATCACCATGGCCGCCACGATCGCCACCAGCACGACCACAACCAGCACCTCGATGAGCGTGAAACCCACTGCCCGGCGCACCCCGGGGGGCTGCTGGGCGACGGGTGGTTTAGCGATCAAGTTCCCAGTTGCCGATACCTGCCGTAAATTTCTCGCCCCCGCCCGCATCGTCCGCGCCCAGTGAGTACAAATCGTACTGGCCGTGCTGACCGGGTTGCAGGTAGTGATAGGCATGACCCCAGGGGTCTTGCGGCAGCGCTGGCAGATAGCCATCCTCCCGCCATTTAGTACCGGAGGACAAACCGCTGGGTCGCCGCACGAGCGCCTCCACCCCCTGTTCGGTGGTGGGGTACTGGAAGTTATCCAGCTTGTACAAATCGAGCGCCGCACCGATGGCGCGAAGATCCTGGGTCGCCTTCACCACGCGCGCCTCATCCGGGCGGCTCATCACCCGCGGCACGACGACCGCGGCCAGAATGCCGAGAATTACCACCACCACCATGACTTCTATCAACGTAAAACCGCGTGCACGTACCGGCATGACCCTCATGCCTTTGCTGTGAAACTGCTCGTGCGGCAAATTATCCACGCTGTTTTTGACAGTGTCATGCACGACTCACCTGAGGGCCTGCCGCAACCCGCGCTTTACCCCTTAGAATAGTCGGCGGGGTGCTGCCCGGACGGGCGCTAACAACGACCGGGGCGCGGCACCCCCCCCCCACTCCAATGGCTCCCAACCACAGGCTGATTTATGTCTACTATTGCTGCGCTCGCCGCGCTACGTGTCTTTATTCAAGAGCGCATTATTGGGCAGGACCGATTGGTTGACCGCCTGCTTATCGCCCTCCTCGCCGACGGTCATTTACTGGTAGAAGGCGCCCCAGGATTGGCAAAAACACGCGCCATCAAGGTGCTGGGAGAGGGAATCGAAGGCGATTTCCATCGCATCCAGTTCACCCCCGACCTGCTGCCCGCCGATCTCACGGGGACCGAAATCTATCGCCCGCAAGACGGCACTTTTAAGTTTCAGCGTGGTCCTTTATTCCATCACCTCGTGCTGGCCGACGAAATCAACCGCGCCCCGGCGAAAGTGCAGTCGGCGCTGTTAGAGGCCATGGGCGAGCGGCAAATCACCATCGGCCAAGAAACCTACCCCCTACCGGAGCTGTTTTTAGTCATGGCGACCCAGAATCCGCTAGAACAAGAGGGCACCTACCCGCTGCCCGAAGCCCAACTCGACCGGTTTCTGATGCACGTGACCATCACCTATCCGGGGCACGCCCAAGAGCGGGAGATTCTGGCCCTGGCGCGCACGGAAGCACTGCAATCTATCCATGCCACCCGGGTCGTCGCCGCGGTACTGCCGCAGGCGCGGGTTTTTGCCGCCCGCCGCGATGTGCTGGCCGTGCACATGAGCGAAGTGTTGGAGCAGTACTTACTGGCGTTGGTGTTCGCCACGCGCGATGCGGCGCCCTACGGCCAGGACATCGCCAGTTGGGTGCGCTACGGGGCGAGCCCGCGGGCCACGATCGCGCTGGACCGCTGCGCGCGGGCGCACGCTTGGTTAGCCGGGCGTGACTACGTCAATCCCGGGGATATCCACGCGATCGCACCCGACGTCCTGCGGCATCGCATCATTCTAAATTACGATGCGGTGGCAGCAGGCGTCACGCCGGACCAATTTATCGACGCCCTGTTAAACCGCGTGCCGGTACCCTGAGGTCGCACGGCATGGGCTGGCTGACGTCCCTGGGCTGGGGCCACGGCGACCCGGCGCAAACGCCGGAGGCCCTCGCGGCCACCAGCGCGCGCGTCCATCCGACCCTCGAAGACCTGCTGTCTTTGCGGGTACGCGCGCACGCCCTGCCCCCCTTGGCGCGCCCCTCGCGGGCCCGCCAAAATGGTCTCTACCACGCCCCCCTCAAAGGGCGCGGCATGGAATACGCCGAGTCCCGGCCTTATCAGCCGGGCGACGATGTGCGCACGATCGACTGGCGCTTGACCGCACGCAGCGGCAAAGCCCATACCAAGCTCTTTCGCGAAGAGCGGGAACGGCCAGTCTATGTGGGGCTAGACCTGCGCAGCAGTATGGCCTTCGCGACCCAAGGCGCTTTCAAGTCGGTGCAGGCGGCGCGCACCGCAGCCCTGCTGGCGTGGAAAGCGATCCACGAGCACGACCGCATCGGGGCGGTGCTGCTGGGGGCAGCGGGCAGCCGCGATGTGCTCCCCGCGCGCGGTGGTGCGGCGGCGCTGCGCCTGCTAAACCGACTGGTGGAGGTGGCCGGTGACCGGGGCCCCGCTGGCCCGCCGCTCGCGCAACTGAGCGCCGGTTTGCAGCGCCTCACCAAACCCGGCAGCCTGGTTTTCGTGCTCAGCGACCTGCGTGATTTCGACCCCGCCGTGGACCGCGATCTGGCGCGTATCGCGCAGCACAGCGACCTCACGCTGCTGCATTTCTACGACCTCTTTGAAACCGCGCTGCCTGCTCTGGACGCACCGCTACGGGTCACCCACGGCGCACTATCGGTAGATTTCGAACTGGGGGACCGCGCGCTCGCCGCGCGCTACCAGCAGCGCTTTGACGCCCGCCGCCAACATCTGGTGGACTATTGCCGGACCCATCGGATGGGCTATGCCAGTATCAGCACCCTCGAGGACCCGCTGAGCGTGCTCAAACAGGCGCTCGCATGACGCCACCAGATCCCAACGCGCTGCCGCTGCGCGATATCCACCTGCCGCTGCCCATCGCCTGGTGGCCGCCCGCGCCCGGCTGGTGGCTGGCCGCGAGTTTGCTTATCGCCGTAAGCCTCGGCTGGGTGCTGGGGCGGCGCTGGCACCGACGCCGGGCCTTGCGGCGGGCGGCGTGGGCAGCCTTTGTCGAACTGCGGGGCATCGACCACCCGCATCGCTTGGCCATGGCCGTGGCGCTGCTGTTACGGCGAGTCTCGCAGGCGCTCGACCCCACGCTGGCCCAACTGCCGCTGCACGATGCCGCCTGGTTGGCGCGTCTGAGCCAACTGGCACCCGGGCTGACCGAAGACCCCACGCTGCATCCGGCGCTGCTCCGGGCCCCGTACGACCCCCGCACGACCTATGACCAGGCCGCCCTGCTGCGGGCGCTGGAACGCTGGTTGCGCGCCCTGCCGTTGGGCCTGGAGGGTGTGCGCAGTGTTTGATTTAGCCTGGCCCTGGATGCTGCTGACCCTGCCGCTACCGTGGCTGGCACGGCGCTGGCTGGCGCCGCTGGCGCGCCAGTTCGACGCGGCGCTGCGCGTGCCCGACGTCCAAGATTTCGCCACCGTTGAGGCGTCTGCCGTCACCCGGTCGGCGCCTCGCCGGTGGCGCTGGTTGGCGCTGTTGGGGTGGTTGCTGCTGGTGGTGGCCAGCGTCAATCCCCGCTGGCTGGGCGAGCCCCTGGCTGTGCGCGCCTCCGGCCGCGACCTGATGCTGGTGGTCGACCTCTCGGAGAGCATGGAAGTTAAAGACTTCGTGCTCGAAGACGCGGCGGTAAACCGGCTGGTCGCGCTGAAATTCGTGGCCAAGGAATTTATTCGGCGGCGCACCGGCGACCGCCTCGGGCTGGTGCTTTTTGGCGAACAGGCTTACCTCAACGTCCCGTTGACGTTTGACCGCGATACGGTGGCGCGCATGCTCGATGAAAGCGTGATCGGTCTGGCGGGGCGCAGCACTGCCATCGGGGACGCCATCGGACTGGCCACCAAGCGGCTGCGCGCGCAAAATACGCCCCACAAAACCATCATTCTCATGACCGACGGGGCCAATACGGCCGGTCATGTCGAGCCGCGACGAGCCGCCCGGCTAGCCGCCCGCGAGGGCCTGCGGATCTACACCATCGGCATCGGCGCGGACGAAATGCTGGTGCGGCAGCTGTTTGGAACCATCCGGGTGAATCCGTCTACCGACCTCGACGAAGACACGCTGCGCGACTTGGCCGCGGCCACCGGGGGGCGTTATTTCCGGGCGCGCGACCTGCAGGGGCTGCAAGAAATCTACGCCGAACTCGACCGCCTCGAGCCGGTGGCGCGCGAAGAGGAACACTTCCGCCCGGTGCAGACGCTGTTCATCTGGCCGCTGGGCGGCGCGCTGGCCGTGGCCGGTCTGTTGGCTGCGGCCGGTCTGTTGGCCGCGCGGCGGGGGCTAAATACCGCATGAACCTCCTCGCAGAATTCCATTTTCTGCGCCCCCTGTGGTGGCTGGCCGTGCTGCCGTTGTTGGCGCTGGTCTGGCAGTGGCAACGCACGGCCGCGGCGCGCAACGTGCTGCGCCGGATCTGCGACCCGGCCCTGCTGCCGTTTGTCAGCGTGCCTAACCCGCAGCAGGCCCGCGCGCCGCGCCTCTTACCCCCGCTGCTGGCGGGCCTGCTGGCGATTGCCGCGCTTGCCGGGCCCACCGCCCAACGGCTGCCGCAACCACTGTTCCGCGAGGAATCCGCGCTGGTAATCGCACTGGATCTCTCGGCGTCGATGCAGGCTCAGGATGTGGCACCCACCCGCCTGAGTCGTGCCAAGTTCAAGATTCGCGACCTGCTCGCCGTGCGCGACCGGGGTCAGACCGCCCTGGTCGTGTTCTCCGGGCGAGCGTTCCCCGTCACCCCACTCACCGATGATGTCCGCACGATTGAGTCCCAGCTCGATGTGATGGAGCCCGAACTCATGCCCTCGCCGGGCACGGATGTGGCCGGGGCGGTCGCCGCGTGCGCGGCCCTGCTCACCCAAGCCGGCTATGTGCGCGGCGATATTCTGCTGGTCACGGATGGCGTGCCGGCCACCCAAGTCGTCGCCGTAAAGCAAACGCTCGCGACGCACGCTTTTAGACTTTCGGTGCTGGGTCTCGGCACGAGTGCCGGGGCGCCGGTGCCCGACGGCGCGGGTGGCTTTGTGAAAGACCTCGTCGGCACCATCATCATGAGCCGGCTGGAGGCCGGGCCGCTCGCAGCCTTGGCGACGAGCGGCCGCGGGGTGTATCTGCCTGCGCGTATCGACAACACCGATGTGACCGCGCTGCAGGCTTTCTGGGCCACGCAAAAGATGGGCGACATTGAATCAGCGGCGCAGCGCATCACCGAGCAATGGTATGAGTTAGGACCGTGGCTGCTGGGACCCGTGCTGGCGCTGGCCGCGCTGAGCTTCCGGCGGGGGGCGCTGCTCCCGGTGCTGCTGCTACCCATGCTGCTAGCACCCCGCCCGGCCACCGCGCGTAACTGGTGGTTTACTCCGGATCAAGCGGGCCAGCGCGCGTTTTCACAAGCCGATTACGCGCGCGCGGCGCAGCGTTTTGAAGACCCCGCGTGGCGCGCCGCGGCCCTTTATCGGCAGGCGGATTACCCCGCCGCCGCGCAGGCCCTGGCGGGTAGTAAGGACCCCGAGGCGCAGTACAACCGCGGCAATGCGCTGGCCCGGGCGGGCCAGTTGGAGGATGCCGTGGCAGCCTACGCGGCCGCCCTCAAGCAAAACCCTCAGCACGCCGACGCCGAGTACAACAAATCCCTTATCGAAACACTCCTGCGGCAACAAGGGGAGCCGGCACAAGAGCCATCGAAAGCCCCGCCCAAAAGCCCGCCTAAAGCCGGCGCCGACGGCGACGAACAGCAGCCGGATGACGGACAGGCGAAAACGCCGGCGGCGCGTGGGCAAGACCCCGGCATGGCCGAACCGAGCGACGACAAATCTGCCGAGAAGAAACCTGACGGCGAAGCACCGGACGGGGACGAGAGCAGTCAGGCGGAGCAGGAGGCGGCCGCACAGGCCGGCGCGGGGGGAGCGGCTGCGGCCCGCAAGCAAGCTGCGGCAAAAGCCGCCCGCGAGGCGGCCTCTAAGGACGAAGAAGAAATGTCAGCCGAACAGTGGCTGCGCCAAGTCCCGGACGACCCGGGTGGTTTGTGGCGGCGCAAATTCCAATATCAATACCAGCGCCTCTATGGCGGTAAAAGCGGGAGTTCCGAACCATGGTGAAATGGCTGCAAAGCGCGCTGCTGACGCTGCTGCTCAGCGCCGCCACGACGGCCGGCGCGGCCACGATAAGCTTGACGGTGCTCCCCGATCCGCCCCCGTTGGACGAATCTTTCACGCTGCTTTTCACCGCCGATGGGGCGATCGACGACGATCCCGACTTCACCCCACTTGAGCGCGATTTTCAAATCCTCCGCCGCAACCAGCAAACCTCTCTGGAACTGCGCAACGGGCGGCAGAGTCGCACCACCACTTGGACCCTCACCGTCCTACCCAAGCATAACTCGCCGCTGGTGGTACCCGCGGTCCGCTTTGGAGCGCAACAAACCGCGCCGCGCCAATTAGCCTTGGCGGCAGCAGCGCCTACGGCTGCGCCCGATGAGGGGCTGTTCCTGGAAGTCGAGGCCACGCCCCGCAACCCCTATGTGCAACAGGAGGTGCTCTACACCCTGCGCCTGTGGCGGCGTTATGAAATTAGCAATGCCGCGCTGTCCGAGCCGGCTTTTTCCGGGGACGCGGTGGTTAAACCACTGAACGAAGACCGCCACTATCAGCGCACGCTTAACGGCCAGCGTTACGAGGTGGTGGAACGCCGCTTCACGGTTTATCCGCAGGCCAGCGGGCCGCTGACCATCAAGCCCGCGGTCGTCACCGCACAGGTGGTCAAACGGGGCTTGTCGTTGTTTGAGAATTTTTCGCAAGCCATGTCGACCCGACGCATTAGCTCCGTTGCGCTCACCCTGGACGTGCGGCCGGTACCGGCGGCTTTCCCGGGCCAGCACTGGCTGCCGGCGCGCAGCTTACGGGTGAGGGAAGAATGGCAGCCGACGACCCTGCAGGCCAACCTCGGCGAACCCATCACCCACACGATCAGTGTGGTGGGCGAAGGCTTGACCGCCGGCCAGCTAGCCCCGTTGGTCGTGGTGGCACCCACCGGTTGGAAAATCTATCCCGAGCAGCCGCAAACCAACGACCGGCAGCAAGACGGTAGTTTTGAGGGGACGATGGTGCAGAAATCAGCCCTACTCGCGACCAGCGCGGGCAGCGCTGCCTTGCCAGCGATCGAAATTCCTTGGTGGAATACGACCCTCGATCAACTGGAATTTGCGCGCCTAGCGGCCGTGACGCTCAACGCGCTGCCGGGGATCGACGCCCTTCCCCCCGGCGGGGCCACACCCGCCGCTGCAACTATCGCCGCCGCCACCCCTGCAGCCCCCGTGCCGAGGGCCGAGGGTTTGCCGCTCGGCGTGGCTGGCGTGGCCGGCGCGGCGAGCACCTACTGGCCGTGGGTAGCAGCGCTGTGCGGCAGTGCTTGGCTGATGACGCTGTTTTTATATTGGCGCGGGCCAGGGCACCCGACCCAAGCCCACTCACCCCCCGCAGCGCCGGGTGATGACACCGCGCCCGCGCGGCGCCTGAAAACCGCCTGCGCACGCGGCGACGGCGCCGGGATTGCCACCGCGCTCCTCGCCTGGGGTCGTGAAAGATGGCCTGCCGCGCCGCCACGCTCGTTAGCACAGTTGGCTCGGTGCGTGGATGAACCCTTGGCGCAGCAGGTGTACCGGCTGGACGCCGCGCGCTATGCGCGCGTGCCGGTGGTGTTGACGAGCGCGGAACTGTTGGCTGCTTGGCAACACTATGTCGGACGCAGACCCGCACTTGCTCAGCCAGCAACTCAACAACTGCCTCAACTTTATCCGGCGGGCGCCGATTAAGGGTTTCGCCACCGTAACGGTCCACGACCCCGGGCGTTGGTAGCCCGGCTACGCCCGCCACAAGGCATCGAGTCGCACCGTTACCGTTGTCTTTTCCGGCGGCAGCTTTTTTTTGGCACAAAGCCGCCGCCGCGCACTATAAGGGAGCTTCTGATGTCGACAGTGTCGGCGTGCGTACTTGCTGTCGACGATAACGCGACGATTCGGCGTGCGATTGCCATGCGTTTGAGTTCCAAAGGTTACCGGGTCGTCACGGCTGAAGATGGCCGAGAAGCGCTGTCGGCGATCGAGCGAGAACCCTTTGATCTAGTCCTGCTGGATTTACAGATGCCCGGCATGAGCGGCGCTGAGGTGCTCAAAAACCTGCGCCTGCGCTATTCCGAGACGCAACTGCCGGTAATCATGCTCGCCGCCAGCGACGACAAGCACGATATCGCTCACACCATGGAACTCGGCGCTAACGACTATGTGGTCAAGCCCGGCGACCTACCGATCTTGCTGGCGCGAATCAACACCCAACTCGCCCTCAAAAAGGCCGCCGACCGCCTGCGGGCAAAAGAGGGTCTCAGCGACGTCGCCAACCCGCTGCAAGCGGCGGGCGCCTCGCCCACGCTGCTCGAAGATAGCCTCTTGCAAGGGACCACCCATTTTCTCTACGACAACACCCCGGTCGCCTGCTGGATCCTGAATTCGTCCCTAGAAGTGCTGCTCACCAATCGTTTCAGCGTGCAGACTTTAGGCTATCTGCCGACCGACGTTCAGCAGCAACCGGTATTAGATTTTTATCCCTCGGAGGACCAGCCCCGCGCAGGAGAATATTTACAGGCCGCGCTCGAGCATCCCGACCGACTGCATCGCTGGGAAATTCGACGACGCAAAAAAAATGCCGAATCCATGTGGGTGAAAGAAACCGCCCGGGTGGTCACCAGCCGTGGGGTACCGCTCATTCTGCTCACCGTCGAGGACATCGACGAGGCCTTTAGACTGTCAGAGAAACTTAATTTCCACGCCGCCCACGACGAACTCACCGGCCTGCCCAACCGCAAAACACTGGAAGACCGCTTGGGGCGGGTCTTAGAGAGCGCGCACAGCGAAAGCTCTGAGCACACCTTGGGCATTATCGATATCGATCAATTTAGGATCCTCAACGACACCTGCGGGCACGCCGCCGGGGACGAGCTGCTGCGCCAAATTGCCCGCCTGCTAAAAACGATCTCGCGCAAACGCGACACGCTGGCCCGCATTGGCGGGGATGACTTCGCCATGCTGATTGAGGACTGCCCGCTGCGCCTGGCGATGGCGTCCTTCGAAGCAGTCCGAGCGGCGGTTGAAGCCTTCCAGTTCGTGTGGAACGAACGCAGTTACAAGGTCTCTCTGAGTATTGGTTTGGTCGCGGTCAATCGCAGTTGCGATAGCGTGGCAGAGGTAATGAGCATGGCCGACACCGCGTGTTACGCCGCCAAAGACGCCGGGCGCAACCGCCTGCATACCTATGAGGTAGACGACGCCAAAATGCTGACCCGCCATGGGCAGATGCGCTGGGCCACGCGCATCAACGACGCCTTGCGCGACAACCGATTTGAGCTTTTCCTGCAGCCCATCGTGCCAATCGTGGCGGACGGGTCGGGCGACCATTATGAAATACTGCTGCGAATGCGCGACGAGCGCGGCCAACTGGTGATGCCCAGCGAGTTTCTGCCGGCCGCTGAGCGCTACAACCTCGCGGTCAAGATTGACCGCTGGGTGGTCAACCACACCCTGTCTTGGCTGCGCGATCATCCCCGCCTGCTGCAGCGTCTCCACCTGTGCGCGATCAATCTTTCCGGCCAATCGTTTGGCAACGATGACTGTCTCAGCTTCATTCTTGAACGCATCGATTCCTGCCGGATCCCAGCCCATAAATTGTGTTTCGAGGTCACCGAAACGGCGGCCGTGTCGGATATCGTGCAGGCGAGTCGTTTCATCCAGACCCTGCAGGAGCGCGGGTGCCTGTTTGCACTGGACGACTTCGGCAGTGGCTTTTCCAGTTTCGCCTATTTGAAAAATCTGCCAGTCGATTTTCTGAAAATAGACGGCGCTTTCGTGCGGGGCATTGCGGTGGATTCGGTCGACCTCGCGATGGTGAAATCGATCAACGAAATTGGCCACCTGATGGGTAAACGAACGGTCGCTGAGTTTGTAGAGGACGAACCAATTTTGCGGCTGTTGCGCGCGCTAGGCGTGGATTACGCCCAGGGTTATGGCGTCGGCAAGCCCGTTCCACTGTTGAGTTTCGTCAATAGTTAGGCGGCGGCCTCGGGTTTAGCTCGCCGTAGCGGGCGCGAGGGCAACCACCAAAGTGCCCTCACCCACGCTGAATTCCTCGCTGGCCACCCCGACCGGCGCGGCCATCTCTGTTAAGGCCAAAGCCAGCACTTCACCGCGAATGTAGTCTGCGTGCCGAGCCACCGCGGCCACCACCAAGGGGGGGGCGCTAAAAGTGACGTGGATGCGATCGGTCAAGGCCAGATCGGCTTTCTTGCGCAGGCTTTGGATACACCGCACGACCTCGCGGGCCAAACCCTGTTCGCGCAGCGCCGGCGTGAGCGTGGTGTCTAGGGCCAGGGTTAGCCGGCCCTCTTGCGCCACCAGCCAGTGGCCAATTTCTTCGCTGACGATTTCAACGTCCGCAAGTTCCAGCGTGACCGGCGCGCCGGCGTCCTGCAGGATCCAGCTACCGGCGGCGACAAAGCGCGCCACTTCTTCGCTAGAAAGTGCGGCAATCAGCGCCGCTACGGCTTTCATTTGGGTGCCCAAACGGCCCCCCAGGCGCTTGAAATTCGCCTTGGCGGCCCGCCTCACCAGGCCCTGCGCGTCAGCAACGTATTCAATCTGCCGGACGTTGACCTCTTCCAGAATGATCTGGCGCACCGCTTCAATCGCCGCGGCGTCGATGGCGCCCGGGCCACTCACCAACAAAATTCGGCTGAGCGGTTGACGTACATTGAGCGCCGCGCGATTGCGCAGCAGCAACGTGAGCGACACGATGCTCCGCGCCAAGCCCATGCGATGCTCCAATGCCAGATCCGTCAAGCCGGCTACCACCACCGGAAAATCACTCAGGTGGACCGATGGCGGCGTCTCGCGAGCGCTGGTCTCATTCAGGCCGCGATACAACCACTCGCTAAAAAACGGCGCGATCGGGCTCATCAGTTTGGCCACCGTAACGAGGCACTCGTAGGTCGTCTGATAGGCGCAAAGCTTATCGTGGCCGTCGTGCGTGTCCTCGTTGCGCCGGGTAGCCCAGAAACGTTCGCGTGAGCGCCGGATATACCAGTTGGAGAATTCCTCGACGAAGGTCTCGATAGCCCGTGCGGCGTGGGTCGCGTCGTACTCCGCGTAGGCGAGGTCGACCACCTCAATGGTTGAATTCAGACGACTCAAAACCCAGCGGTCCAACTCTTTGCGGGCGGCCGGGGCGATGCTGGTTTCGGCGTAGGTAAAGCCATCGATATTGGCGTAGCTCGCCAGAAATCGGTAAATATTCTCCAGCGTGCTAAACAGCTTATTGCGGGTTTCCACCAGGCCCCGCGGCGAAAACTTCATGTTGTCCCACGGTGGTGAATTGCTCATCATGTACCAGCGCACGATGTCCGCGCCGTGTTCGGCCACCACTTTAAACGGGTCGACGGTGTTGCCTTTGGACTTGGACATTTTCTCGCCGTGCTCGTCGAGAATGAGTCCATTGACCACGCAGTTTTTAAACGCCACGTTGTCCATCACCAAGGTCGCAATGGCATGCAGCGTGTAGAACCAGCCGCGGGTTTGATCCACCCCCTCGCAAATGAAATCGGCCGGAAAACTGCGCTCAAACTCGGCCTTGTTCTCGAAGGGATAGTGCCACTGCGCAAACGGCATCGCGCCAGAATCAAACCACACGTCCATCACATCCACGACGCGCCGCATGGTGCCACCATCCGGCGCCGGCCAGGTCAGGCTATCCACGAAAGGCCGATGGAGGTCGAGCGTTGCGTCCGGCGGAAGTTGGTCGCCGCAGCGCTCACGCAGTTCAGCCAAGGAGCCAATCACCTCGAAGTAAGTAGAGTCCGGCAGGTCGGAGAGCCAAATTGGCAGCGGCGTGCCCCAGTAACGCTTGCGCGACAGCGCCCAGTCCACGTTGTTCTCCAGCCAATTGCCGAACCGCCCGTCGCGGATCGCCGGGGGCTGCCAGTTAATCGTCTGATTGAGCGCCACCAGCCGGTCCTTGACCGCCGTGGTGCGAATGAACCAGCTTTCTACCGGATAGCTCATCAGGGGCGTGCCCTTGCGCCAATCGTGCGGATAGTTATGCCGGTAGGCTTCTTGCCGGTAGAGCAGCCCACGCGCCTGCAGGTCGCGGTTGATGGGTTTGTTGGCGTCTTTGAACCACAGGCCGGCCACCAGGGGCGTGCCGTCGATAAATTTCCCATCGGCGGCGACGGGGTTGAGCATCGGCAAGCCGGCGCGCTGGGCCACTTCGTAATCTTCCGCGCCAAAAGCGGGGGCAATGTGGACGATGCCCGTGCCCTCATCGGTGGTGACGTAGTCCGCTAATTCGACCCGCCACGCCTGCGCCGGCGGCGGGGCGTTCGGTAAATCAAACAGGCGCTCGTAGCGCATCCCGGCGAGTTCAACACCGGTGAGACGCGCCAAGATTTCATAGTCCGCCTGCAGACTCGCCACGCGCGCCGCGGCGAGGATTAAGTCTTCGCCGGCCTGCTCCCCACTGGTCAGCCGCACTTTGAGGTAGCCGATGGTGGGTCCAACCGCGAGCGCGACGTTGGAGAGCAGCGTCCAGGGGGTGGTGGTCCACGCGAGGAAGCTGCAGGTGGGCTCCTCGCTCACACGAAAGCGCACATACACGCTGGGGTCGGTAACTTCCTGATAACCCAGGCTCACCTCATGCGACGACAACACCGTGCCGCTGCCCGGGCTGTACCACGCAATTTTGTAGCCTTTGTAAAGCAGGCCGCGCTCGTGGATCTGCTTGACTAACCACCACACCGATTCGATGTAGGAGGTTTCATAAGTGACGTAGGGATCTGCGAGGTCGACCCAATAACCAATGCGGCGGGTGATGTCGTCCCAGTCGCGCTTGTAGCGGTTGACGCTGTCGCGGCAGGCCTGATTGAACTGCGCGATGCCAAAGGCCTCGATTTGCGCGCGGCCATCGAGGCCCAGCGCCTTTTCTACTTCGATTTCGACCGGTAAACCGTGCGTATCCCAGCCCGCTTTGCGATAGACTCGATAGCCCTTGAGGGTCTTATAACGGCAAAATAAATCCTTGATGGTGCGGCTGAGCACATGGTGGATGCCGGGCCGACCGTTCGCCGTCGGTGGGCCTTCGTAGAAACTAAAACCCGGCGCCTGCGCCCGCTCGGCCACGCAGCGCTCAAAAATTTGGGCCGAATCCCACCAGGTGAGGATCTCGTTTTCCAGCGCGGGCTGGTGAAGTTGCTTAAATTCGGGAAAACCACTGGCCATGTTGTTCAATATTCCGGGCCGCGGGCCGGCGGGCGTCACGACGCACCTCGGCTTGCTTTCGGCCCTAGTCTGGGTTGTAGCTGTAGGAAATCGGAGTATATCCTAGGGCGCTGCGGCCACGGGTGGGCGCAGGCCCGAGCTTGACGCGACATCGAGCATCAGCGCGCGGGCTCAGCAACGAGGGTCTGGTGGTTACTCCAAAGCGTGCGAGGTTGCGGTGTCGGCTAATTTAATCCTTGATTTCCTCCAGTTCGTCGAAGGCCAGCGGCAAGTGTCGCTGACGGCACTGCTGGCGCGAATTCTCAGCAAAAGTCGGCTGCTCACCCACGCCGAGGCCGGCACTATTTTCATCGTCCGGCAGCGTGGTGCGCGCCGCTGGTTAGAGCCCACCAGCCTCCAAAACGACGTCATTGAGGTCTCGTCGACAGATTTTATCGTCCCCGTCGGGGTCGGCACGATCGCCGGCTATGTCGCGCACACCGGTAAGTTGGTGCGCGTGGATGATGTCTACGCCATCGCCCCACGCAGTCCGTTCAAGTTTGATCCTAGCCGCGAGCACTCGTCCTACCAGACCCGTTCCATGCTGTGTTTTCCGTTGAAAAATTACGCCAACGTAGTCATCGGCGTGGTGCAACTGATCAACTGCCGCCCGCGCAAACGGCGAGGCCCCGTGCCTTTCGACGCCGCCGTCGAAGACCTCATTTGGCCCATCGCGCAGGTGTTAGGGGGCACCATCGAACGGGCCGCGATGTTAGAGAAAATCGGCGCCCAGAACGCCAAATTGCGCGACCGTAATCGTACCCTCAACGCCCAACAAGTGCGCATCGAACTGCTGCGGAGCGAAACTGAAGACGCCTTCCAGCTGTCGGTGCGGCTGCTCGCGCGTGCGGCCGAGATCCACGACGAAGAGACCGGCAATCACATTGTGCGGGTGAACGAGTACAGCTATTTCATCGCCTGTGAACTCGGCATGCCCGCGCCCTGGTGCGATGAACTGCGCTACAGCGCCCAACTCCACGACGTCGGCAAGATGAGCGTGGATGCCGCCGTGCTTAAAAAACGGGGCGGCCTGGACGCCGCCGAACGCACGGAAATCAACCGGCACACCGAGTATGGGCATCAAATCCTGGTGGCCGCCCCCCGCCTGCGCATGGGTGCAGAAATCGCCCTGAATCATCACGAAAAATGGGATGGCACCGGCTACCCTAACGGGGTGGCGGGCGCTGACATTCCGTTGTCGGCCCGCATCGTTCAACTCGCCGATGTCTACGACGCCCTGCGTTCCGCGCGTTCCTACAAGCCGGCCTTCAGCCACGCCAAAAGTGTCGATATCATCACCAACGGCGACGACCGCATCGACCCGCGGGCCCATTTTGACCCCGCGCTCAGCGCGCTGTTTGCCTGCCACCATCTCGCCTTTGCGCAAATTTGGGAGCGCTTGCAGGACTAGATTTTTTACCCGCTGCGGGCCTGTTGGGAAAGTGCCGCCACTGCCATCTGGCGAATCTGCTGGATCATCGCGTGCAGCCCGTTGCTCCGGGTCGGCGAGAGGTGTTCGCCCAGCTCAATCTGGCGGATAAAATCGGGCGGGGTAGACAGAATATCGGCCGGTCGGCGGTCGCCATAAACCCGCAGCAGCAGCGCTATGAGACCGGCCACAATCGCAGAATCGCTCATCGCGCGGATATTCAATAAGCCTTCGCGCAGTTCCGTCTTGATCCACACCTGGCTCTGGCAACCCTTGAGCCGATAGTCTTCGGTTTTAAATTCTTCCGGCAGGGGCACCAGCTGGCGTCCCAAGTCGATGAGATATTGGTAGCGGTCGGTCCAGTCCTCCAGCAGCGTGAAGGCCTCTACGATGGCCGCCTGAGCTTCGAGCAGGGCGGCCGCGGCGGCGAGCGGTGCGGGAGAGTTCATCGTTTGTTCCTCTGCTTGCGGGTCATTCAGTACGCCAAGTAGTGCCGCCGACCCCATCTTCAATGCGGATCCCGAGCACGGCCAACTGCGCGCGAACTTGGTCGGCCGCCGCCCAGTCCTGCAGGCGGCGCGCCTCGTTGCGGGCCGCAATCAGGGACTCGATGTAGGGTACGTCGACGGGCTGCGTTGAGCTGGCCGAAAACCACGCTGCAGGGTCTTGTTGGGCAATCCCCAGCTCCCGCCCGCCGGCCAGAAGCTGGCCTTTGAGGAGGGCGAGTTCGTCCGGATCGGCGCTGGTGTTCGCCCGCGTCACCAGTTCCATCAGCACCGCCAAGGCCATGGGGCTGTTGAGGTCATCGTCCATCGCAGCGTTGAAATCCGGGTGGGCAGCCAGCGCCTGCGCCGGCACCTCGTGCAGCCGACGGAGCGCGCCGTAGAGCCGGTCGAGCTGAGTTTTCGCCTGCGTCACCAATTCTTCGCTCCAGCTGATGGGTTCGCGATAGCGCCCTTTCAGCAGCGCCAGCCGCACGGCCTCACCGGGGTGGCGCACCAGAATGTTTTCCACCAGCAGCACATTGCCGAGGGACTTCGACATTTTCTGCTGGTCCACCTCCACAAAACCGTTATGGACCCAATAGCGACAGTACAGCTCGCCGTCGTGGGCGCAGGTGCCTTGGGCAATTTCATTCTCGTGGTGGGGAAACTTGAGGTCGTTGCCGCCGCCGTGAATATCGATCGTCCGCCCGAGGTGTTGCTCGATCATGGCCGAACATTCCACATGCCAGCCTGGCCGGCCCCGGCCCCACGGGCTATCCCAGCCCGGCGTGGCGGGCTCGGAGGGCTTCCACAGCACAAAATCCCCGGGGTCACGCTTATAGGGCGCCACGTCCACGCGCGCGCCGGCGATCATGTCGTCCGGCGAGCGACCCGCCAAACGCCCATAGGCCGGAAACGAGGGCACGCTGAACAGCACATGCCCGTCGGCGACGTAAGCGTTGTGGTTGGCTAGCAGTTTTTGAATCATCACGACCATGGTGTCGATGTGGTCGGTGGCCCGCGGTTCGAGGACCGGGGGCAGCGCACCCAGCGCGGCCATATCGCGATGATAAATGGCCGTATAGCGCTCGGCGATGACGCTAATCGATACGTCCTCGCGCTGCGCCGCCGCGTTTATTTTATCGTCCAAATCGGTGATGTTGCGGGCGTACACCACGTTGGCGTAATGCCGTAGCAAGACCCGGTAGAGCAAGTCGTACACCACCGCGGCGCGGGCGTTTCCAATGTGCGGGGGGTTATAGACGGTCGGGCCGCAGGCGTAGAGCGTGACGCGCGCTGGATCGGCGGGGACAAACAGCTCTTTGCGGCGACTCAGGGAATTGTAGAGATGCAGGGCCATCGGTTTTCGGGTGTTGTCGAGGGGACGCAGAGTCTAGCTGGAAAGCGCGCCTAGCGGCGCGCTTGCCTGTGTGGCCTGACGGCCTCCTGCACGCCTGCAAATCATCGCTCGCCCAGTGCCACCACCGCACGCCGCGCCACGGCGGCGGTTGGGGTGGCCAGCGGTGACACCTGCCACCGCCGGCGGGCTTGGTCTAGTAGCGGTAGTGGGCGGGCTTGTACGGGCCAGTCTGGGCGATGCCCAGGTATTTCGACTGGTCGCGGCTCAGCACATCCAGTTCCACGCTGATCTTGGTGAGATGCAGGCGCGCTACTTTTTCGTCCAACAACTTCGGCAGCGTGTGCACGCCCACCGGGTAGTCGCCCGCGCGCTCGAAGAATTCGATTTGCGCGATGGTTTGGTTGGTGAAAGAGTTGGACATCACGAAGCTCGGATGACCCGTTGCACAGCCCAGATTTACCAGCCGGCCTTCGGCCAGCAAGATGATGCTGCGGCCGCGCGCCACTTCGATGCGGTGGACCTGTGGCTTCACTTCGTGCCATTTGTACTTTTTGAGCTTCTCGACCTGAATTTCACTGTCGAAATGTCCGATGTTGCAGACTATCGCCAGGTCTTTCATTTGCCGCATGTGGCGTTCGGTGATCACATCGCAGCAGCCGGTGGTGGTCACAAAGAGGTCGCCAATTTTGCAGGCGTCGTCCATTTTCATCACCTGATAGCCTTCCATCGCGGCCTGCAGCGCGCAGATGGGGTCGATCTCGGTGACGATGACGCGCGCGCCCTGCCCCCGCAGCGACTGGCACGAGCCCTTGCCCACATCGCCATAGCCCGCGACCACCGCGACTTTGCCCGATAGCATGACGTCGGTGGCACGGTTGATGGCGTCTACCAGCGAATGCCGGCAGCCGTAGAGGTTGTCGAACTTGGACTTGGTGACGGCATCGTTGACGTTCATCGCCGGGAAGAGCAGTTCGCCGCGCGCGTGCATTTGATACAGCCGGTGCACGCCGGTGGTGGTTTCCTCGGTCACGCCCAGAATGCCGGGCGCGATGCGGCTGAACCGGTTGGGGTCGCGTTTTAGGGCTTTTTTCAGCTGCGCGTAGAGCGCGGCTTCTTCCGGGTTGGTCGGTTTATCGAGCAGCGTCGGGTCCTGCTCGGCTCTAAACCCCAGATGGACGAACAGCGTGGCGTCCCCACCGTCGTCCAGAATCATGTTGGGGCCGTGGCCATTACCCCAATCCAGAATGCGGTCGGTGTAATCCCAGTACTCTTCCAGCGTCTCGCCCTTATAGGCAAAAACCGGGGTGCCGGTAACGGCGATCGCTGCGGCGGCGTGGTCTTGGGTCGAGAAAATATTGCAGCTCGCCCAGCGCACTTTGGCGCCCAACTGCTGCAGGGTTTCGATGAGCACGGCGGTTTGAATGGTCATGTGGAGGGAGCCGGTAATCCGCGCACCCTTGAGCGGCTTGGTCTTGCCAAACTCAGCCCGCATGGCCAGCAGCCCCGGCATTTCCTGTTCTGCCAAGTCCATTTCTACGCGGCCGAAAGCGGCCAGCGAGATATCTTTCACCGCGTAGTCTTTCACTGCCGCACGGGTAGCCGCGCGGGGCGCGCGAACTAACGTCGGCCGCAGCGCGCGGGTTGCCCGCGGGGTCACCGTGGCGAGTGCCTTGCCTCTAGTCATTACTTCGTCCTTCTAGTGTGTCGATCAACTGCAAGTGGTACGTCGCAGCTAGGGTGTTCGGATTGCTAAGCCAGCGCTTGGCGTAAGGTATCTGCCAAATCGCTGCGCTCCCAAGAGAAGCCACCATCGGCCTGCGGCTGCCGCCCAAAATGTCCATACGCCGAGGTGCGGGCGTAAATGGCGCGGTTGAGCTGTAAGTGATTGCGGATACCGCGCGGGGTGAGGTCCATGACCTCGGCCAGCACCCGTTCAAGTTTGGCCTCGTCGACTTGGCCCGTGCCGTGCAGGTCGACATACAAAGACAGCGGCTTGGCCACGCCAATGGCGTACGCCAATTGGATGGTGCAGCGCTCGGCCAAGCCGGCCGCCACCACGTTTTTAGCCAGGTAGCGCGCCGCATAGGCCGCCGAACGGTCGACCTTGGTCGGATCCTTGCCCGAAAACGCGCCGCCGCCGTGCGGTGCTGCCCCGCCGTAAGTGTCGACGATGATTTTGCGCCCGGTCAGACCGCTGTCGCCGTCCGGGCCACCGATGACAAACGCGCCGGTGGGATTCACGTGCCACACCGTCTGCGCGCTGATCCAACCCGCCGGCAGCGCCTGCTGGACGTAAGGCTCGATCACGGCGCGCACATCCGCCGAGGTCATTTTTTCATCCAGGTGCTGGGTCGAGACCACGATTTGCGTCGCGCCCACGGGCTTGCCGTGCTCATAACGCACCGTGACCTGGCTCTTGGCATCCGGGCCTAGCGTCGGCGCCGCGCCGCTCTTGCGGGCCTGCGCCATCAGATGCAGGATTTTGTGCGAGTAATGCAAAGGCGCCGGCATGAGGTCGGCGGTTTCGGTGCAGGCATAACCAAACATGATGCCCTGGTCGCCCGCGCCCTCGTCTTTTTCACCGCTGGCGTCGACGCCCTGCGCAATGTCGGCGGATTGCCCATGGAGCAGCACCTCAATTTTCGCGTGCTCCCAATGGAAACCGGCCTGCTCGTAACCGATGTCTTTGATCGCCAGTCGCGCCAAATGGGCGATGAGGTCCGGGGTGATCGTGGCCGGGCCGCGGGTTTCACCCGCAATTACCACCCGATTGGTGGTCGCCAAGGTTTCGCAGGCCACGCGCACCTGCGCGGGGTCCAGCCCGCTGGCGGCGGCTTCGCGGAAAAAACAGTCGACCACCTCGTCCGAGATGCGATCGCAAACTTTGTCCGGATGTCCTTCAGACACCGATTCGCTGGTAAAAAGATAAGACGCACGCACGCTGCAGCTCCTCAGAAATGGCGGATGAACTCGCGGGCCTGAGCGCGCGAGGGGCGATTATGGGGGGCCAACGGCCAAAATAGAACCGCAGGCGAATTACGCGCCGGTTCGTCACGTCAACAACACGATTTTACCCCGGTGGGTGCTGGCCTCCATCAGCGTGTGGGCCGCTGCGGCCTCCCCCAAGGGGAAGGTTTTAAACACCGGCGTGCGGTAGGCCCCGGCCGCAATCAGGGGCCAAACATGGGCTTCCACCGCGCGCGCGATTGCGGCTTTTTGCGCGCTGGATTGCGGGCGCAACGTGGAGCCGGTCAGCGTGAGGCGCTTGCTCAACACCTGGCCAAAATTGACCTCGACTTTCGCCCCTAATAAAAACGCAATCATGGCGTAACGCCCGTCCGGGGCCAGCGCACGCAGGTTTTTATCGACGTAAGGCCCCGCCACCATGTCGAGAATGACCTCCACACCGCGTTTGTCGGTCGCGGCCATCACCGCTTCAAACCAATCCTGCGTGCGGTAGTTGATCGCCAGATCAGCGCCTAGACTCAAGCAGAAATCCCGTTTTTCCTCGCTGCCTACGGTGGTCAGCACGCGCGCGCCGCAGGCCCCCGCCAGCTGGATGGCGGTGGCGCCTATGCCACTGCTGCCGCCATGGATCAAAACCGTATCATTTGCCTTGAGCTGCGCCCGGGCAAATAAATTGTGCTCCACGGTGAAACAGGTTTCGGGCAGGCCGGCGGCCTCCGCCGGGCTCCAACCGGCGGGCCACGGGAGGCAGTGGCTACCGTGGGCTGCACAAAATTCGGCGTAGCCGCCGCCGTGCGTGAGCGCGACCACGCGCGCCCCCACCTCCCAGCGCGGCGTGCCCTCCCCCACGGCCACCACCACGCCGGCAATTTCCAGTCCGGGCAAGGGGCTGGCGCTGGGAGGGGGCGCGTAGAGTCCCGCGCGTTGCAGACAGTCGGGGCGATTCACGCCCGCCGCGGCAACCTGCACCAGGACTTCGCCCGGGCCGGCCGGCGGCACGGCCAGACTCGCCGCGCGGAGCACCGCAGGTCCGCCGGGGGCCGTGATTTCAATTCCTAGCATGCGCGTGGGCAAACTCATGAGCCTTGTTCTCCGGGTGTGGGGACACCGCGCGACCCGCGATGTTGTGCAATTTAGAGAAGCGAGCCGTAGACTCGCCGGCGCAGTATCGGTCAGCACCGACCGCCGTTCAACGAAGGCCCGCCATCATCTCGGGCGGAGGATTCTCCCATGACGACACAACACGCGCGCCTGCTCATCCTTGGCTCGGGACCGGCAGGCTATACGGCCGCGGTCTACGCCGCCCGGGCCGCGCTGGCGCCCACACTCATTACCGGCTTGGAGGTGGGCGGCCAGATGACCACCACTACCGACGTGGATAACTGGCCGGGCGACGCGGATGGCGTGCTGGGGCCGGCCTTAATGGCACGCATGAAAGCCCACGCAGAGCGCTTTGGCACGCGGCTCATTAGCGACCATATCCACACCGTGGCGCTCGACCAGCGGCCGTTTCGACTGCTGGGCGACGCCGGCACCTACACCGCGGATGCGCTCATCATTGCGACCGGCGCGTCGGCGAAATACCTGGGGCTGCCCTCGGAGGAGGCGTTCAAAGGCCGTGGCGTGTCCGCCTGCGCCACCTGCGATGGCTTTTTCTATCGCAACCAAGCGGTGGCGGTCATCGGCGGGGGTAACACCGCCGTCGAGGAGGCGCTGTATCTCTCCAACATCGCCGCCCACGTCACGGTGGTCCATCGCCGGGATAAATTTCGCGCCGAGCGCATCATGAGCCAGCGCTTGCTGGACAAGGCGGCGCAGGGCCGGGTGAGCATTGCTTGGAACGCCACGCTGGATGAAGTACTCGGCGACGAGCAAGGCGTGACCGGGATGAGGATCCGCCAACTCGACAGCGGTGCGACCCAAGAAGTGACCCTGCATGGGGTCTTCATTGCCATTGGGCATCAACCGAACACCGGTATTTTTGCCGGCCAACTGGCCATGGATGGCGGCTACATCCAGGTGCAAAGCGGCACCACCGGGTTCGCTACCCAGACCAGCGTGCCGGGAGTTTTTGCCGCCGGGGACTGCGCCGACCCGATCTATCGCCAAGCCGTGACCTCGGCGGGTTCGGGCTGCATGGCGGCCTTGGACGCCGACCGTTATCTGGAAACGCTTAAATAATCCCACCGCCGCAGGTGCCCAGATGCTCGCGGTCGCAAGCGCTCGAGCGCCGCTCGCCGCAGCCCCGGCGTGGCACCTCGACCGCCGGCCTCGCCGGCCGGCCCAAGTTGGCATTAAGCCAAGCTGCTAGTTCACGCTCGGGCCACCACCGGCCGCGGAGTGCTCAGGCGCTGGCCCCTGCAGCGCGAGCGTCGCGCGCGACCACCACCAACCCGCCGCGGTGGCAATCCTCGGCCTGCGCGCACCGGGCTTCGGACCCCAGCGACCAGCCGTTGCCTGCCGCTAGCCCCGGGCGGCGTGCGCCGGGTTTGGACGCGGGCGGCAGCGCGCGGTCGGCGGCGCCTTTGAGAGCGCCGTGGCGGTTAGTGACCGGGGCTTAGCCTGCGGCCATCTCCCCGCCGCGCTCAGGCTGCCGTGAGTGGGTAACGGGCGCCCAGCGCGGCGTACAGGGCCTGCCGGAAGTTCGGTGTATCGGCCGGCAGTCCTGCGAGGATTTCCACCAGATGCTCGTTATCTTCGCGACCGGCCCAGATTTTGCGGTAGCTGCCCGCCCGGTAACCGTGGTCTTGACGGAAAAAATTGAGCACGTTTTTGCCCACATAAGCGCGATGGAGGTCGTCAAAATCGCGCCCAATGTCGGCCAGCAGGTGGCGCAGCCTACCCGCCTCGAAAGCTTGCTCGCGCAGGGCTGCGGCGGCCAAATGCTCGACGTCGCGTAAGAAGCCTACCGACGGGGGCGGGTTACACCACTCGGCGGCCAGGGCCTGCGCGGCGGGACGAGGGTCGTGCTCGGCGGTGATCCGCAGGCTCAGCCCGAAATGCCAGATGTCGACAATTTCGAGCAAGACCTGCTCGGGATCGCACGCGGCGGTCTTCCACCACTTCCAGCCGCCGTAGTGGTCCATCAGTTCCGCGCATTCAATCCAGATAGCCCGGTACCATTCGCGCCCGCGAGCGCGCCAGTCGGCGTCTACCCGTGCGTTCATTTCCACCTGCATTTGCAGCATCTCGAGGATTTTCTCCTCGAGCATGGCGGGCGGCATCCGCACGGCGTCGCGGGCGTCCAGCGGGGTTTACTCCGGGGTAAAGGTGAAATTATTACCGTCGGCGCGCACCCGCACAGCATGCGGCGGCGGGAAATGCGCCGGCATCAGCAGGGCGTTGTGCTCCACACAATGCTCCATCAGACGCCGCCGGACTTGGGCGGATTTCACCGGGTCGCCGCAAAAACCGCTGCTCCATTCGGGACGCAGGATCTGGATGGGCGAATGCAGCGTGTCGCCGGCAAAGACCGCGTGGTGCCCCTTGGACTGCACTTCCATCAGGATGCTGCCGCGCGTGTGACCAGCCGCAGGCTTGATCACCATGTTGTCGTTAAGCCCGTGCACGCCGTCGATCAACTCCGCTTGCCCCGCTTCGATGACGGGTAACACGCTGTCGTTGAACACGCCCAAGTTGACCGGGCTCTCGTCGTGGCCCGGCGCCAACGGGTTCCACTGGTCGTGCTCCGCGCGCGAGAAAATGTATTTGGCGTTCGGGAAGGTGGGCACCCATTTGCCATTTTTCAGTTGGGTGTTCCAGCCGCAATGGTCCACGTGCAGGTGCGTGCACAACACGATGTCCACCTCGTCGGGGTGCACGCCGGCCGCCGCCAAACGCTCTAGATAAGGCTGGTTGAGGTGGTGGGCCAGTTCAAAATTGGGCCGTTCTTTGTGATTGCCGTTGCAGGTATCGATGAGGATGGTCTGCTTGCCGGTTTTGACTATCCAGGTGTGGATACTGAGCTTCAGGCCGCCGGTGGTCGGGTTCACACAAAAGGGCTGGATGAGCGCCCGGTTCGCCTCAAGGATGGCGGGATCGTGGTCCGGGACCAGCATTTCCGGCGGAAACCCATCGTCCACCGCTATTTCGATGGCGACGTCGATCGCGATATCGCCCAGCATTCTTTTGCTCATTCGCGTGCTCCCCTGTGCTTCGAAGGTTAATAACCCGCCCAGATGCGGGCCGTCGCAGTCTAACCAATAGAGTGGGCTTTGACAGCGTCAGCCGTGGGCTCCGGCGGCTGGAAAAAAGCCCGGACGGCGGCGAGGTCGTCGACCACCGGCATCGGGGGCAGTGACTTTAGAAAAATCTTGCCGTAGCCCCGGGTGCGCACTCGAGGGTCGCACAAGACCAGCACGCCGCGGTCGTGAGCGTCGCGGATGAGGCGGCCCGCGCCCTGTTTCAGCGTGAGCACCGCGGCGGGTAACTGCAGCTCCTGGAAGGCGCTGCGCCCGTCGGCCGACAGGCGCTCGGCGCGTGCGCGCGCCACCGGGTCGTCGGGTGGCGCAAAAGGCAGTTTGTCGATGATCACGCACGAGAGCGCCTCACCGCGCACATCCACGCCCTCCCAGAAAGTGGCGGTCCCAAACAGCACGGCGTTGCCCAGCTCCCGAAATTCGGCGAGCAAGCGCGCCCGCGGCGCTTCACCCTGCACCAGCACCGGCCAGGGCAGCCGCGCGCGCAGGCGCGCCGCGCAGAACTCCAGCGCGCGGTAGCTGGTAAAAAGAAAAAACGCCCGCCCCCGACTGCAGCTCAGCACCTCCTCGGCGCAGTCGGCGATGAGGGCCAGATAGCGTTCGCCACCCGGATCGCTGGCGATGCGGGGCAAATACAGCAGGGTCTGCCGGGAGTAATCAAACGGACTCGGCCAGACGGCCTCCACCGCCTCGAGGATGCCCAGCTCGCGCCGAAAATGCCCCAGTGCGCCGCCCACGGCCAAGGTGCCGGAGCAAAAAATCCACGCCGCCGGATAGTGGCTCAGCTGGCTTTGAAAGCGTTCCGCGATCGACAGCGGCGTGGCGTGCAGCACCAAGGCGCGCGCGCTGGCTTCGAACCAGCGCACCGACTCCGGGTCGGTTTGGGTCAAGCACTCGTTGAGGCGGGCGGCGAGTTCGCGCGCGCGCCGGGCGCTGGTTTCCAGTTCGACCCCGCGCTCTTCGGCCAGCGCCAATTGCGCGACCAGCGCGCGCAGCGTTTGGTCGAGGGTGAGCAGACTCGCCCCGAGGCCTGGGTGTTGGGCCAGCAACGACTCCGGCTGGCGCCCGGCCCACGGGGCAAAAGCCTCCACCGCCGCGGCCACGCTGTGCTCAAACAAACGCGCGGCCGCCCGCAGATCGGGCATGTCGGGGGCCTCGCTCTTGGCCGCGCGCTCGGTATCGCGGGCGAGTTCCCGCAGCTGCCGGGCGGAGAGTGTCTGGCCAAAGGCATTCGCCGCGAGTTCTGGGATCTGATGGGCTTCGTCGATCACGATGCACTGGGCGGTGGGTAAGATTTCGCCAAAACCCGCGTCCCGCAGCGCCATGTCGGCAAACAGCAGGTGGTGATTGACCACCACTAAATCCGCCGCCGCGGCGGCGCGTCGCGCCTCTTTGAGGTGGCACTCGTCCAGCCGCGGACAGCGCTGCCCCAAGCAGTTGTCCACCGTGGAAGTCACCCATGGCCAGATGGCTGATTCTTCCGGGACTTCTGCCATCTCCGCGATGTCACCCGCGACCGTGCGCCGGCTCCACGCGGTGATGCGGGCTAAATCGGCCTGCTCGTGCGCCGCGATCAGGGGTTCGCCCGCCGCCCGTTCGAGGCGATACAGGCACAAATAGTTGGCCCGCCCCTTCAAGAGGGCGACGCTTGCGGCGCTTTTCAAGGCCGCCTGCACGCGCGGCAAATCGACTTGGAACAGCTGGTCTTGCAGGGTCCGGGTGGCGGTCGACACGATGGTGCGCACGCCGGCCATGAGCGCTGGCACCAGATAGGCAAAGGTTTTACCCGTCCCGGTGCCGGCCTCGCAGATAAGATTGCCGTGCGTGGCGATGGCCAGCGCCACGGCGTCAGCCATTTCCTGTTGCACAGCGCGGGCTTGGAAACCTTCGATCACCGCCGCGACCACGCCGCCGGCCGCCAGCGCGGCCCCGGCGGTCAAGGGTCGGGGGTCTCGGGGGCAGCCTTCCCGGGGTCGTGTGACCAGACCAACTCGCCGATGCGCTGGAAGCGCGGCACGGTCAGGGTTCCGCGCTTGTTGGGACGGGCGTCTTCCAGCGCCAGTTCGATAGCGGGACGTTGTGCCTCGTAAATGGCGAAGGGTTCGTAATTCTCGTCCAGCAAGACCAGCAGCACGGCTTCCCACGGCCGGTCGAGCTTGAGTTCGCCGACCCGATGGGAGCTTTTAATTTCATCGAACACCACGCGCGCCTTGATTTGCAGACGCGTCGCGCCGCCCTCGGCGTTGCGGCGGAGCGCATCGTAGGCGGCGGTGGGCTCGTTGCTGGGTTCCAGCGCAAGCAGTCGGATGGCATCGTTGATCGCAATTTCACCGCTGATAGGCAGGGTCTTGCCCGTCGCGCGTCGATACTCCGCAGCCAGCTTGCGCGCCTCGGCCATCAGTTTTTCGATTACGTAGAGACTCACGCCGCGCACCACTGCTAGTTCAGATTAAGAAGAGATTATAAGCCAATGATTTATATATTCCACCGGCAGTTTAATGGCAAATTTTCACAGGGTCTCAGCGCCAAATGCCATGACCTCGCCGACGTTGGCAGCCCCCTCGCGCAGCATCAACAGACGGTCTATGCCCAGCGCCACCCCGGCGCAGGCAGGCAGGCCTGCGGCCAGCGCGGCCAGCAAACGCTCATCGATGAGCGGCGGCGGCAAGCCACGCGCCGCGCGCACGAGCGCTTCGGCCGCGTGGCGGGCGCGCTGCGCCAGCGGGTCGCAGAGTTCGTGATAACCGTTCGCTAACTCCACGCCATCGAGGATCAATTCAAAGCGCTCGGCTACCGGGGGGTGGCCGGGCCGCACCCGGGCGTAGGCGGCCTGTTCGAGGGGAAAGTCGTAAATAAACGCCGCTCGCCCCACCGGCAGGCCCACCCGCACCAGGTGGGTGAGCAGAAAATCGAGCAGGAGGCTGCGGTCGTGGGCCGCGGGCGGCGTCAAGACCACCCCGCAGTCGCGCGCATAGTTCGCCAGCACCGCCGTGCTGCTGAGATGGGGATCGGGTGCGCCCACCTGCTGCGCCAAGTGGGCAATCGTCAGGCGTTCCAGTACCCGCCCGGGCCAGAACACCGCCAAGAGCCGCGCCACTTCAGCCATCAATTGGTGGTGGTCGAAGCCCACTCGGTACCACTCCAGCAGGGTGAATTCGCCCCGATGCAAAGGGCTGTGCTCTTCCTCGCGGAAAGCCTTGCACAGTTGGTAGATATCCCCGCTACCCGCCGCCAGCAGGCGCTTCATGGCGTATTCCGGGGAGGTCTGGAGGTAGCGCCGACCGCTGGGCAAATCCAGCGCCAGCGAGCCGATGGCGGGATCGGCCGCCCCGGTGTGGCCCAGCAGCGGGGTGTCGACTTCCAGCACCCCTTGCTGCGCAAAGTAGGCGCGGATTTCGCCCAGCAAGGCTGCCCGGGCCAGCAGCGCTGCGCGGCTGGCGGTGGGCCGCCACGTCAGCGTGGTCAGCGTTATTCCTCCTTGGCGCGCGAGGCGTATTCGCCGGTACGGGTATCGATTTTGAGCAGCGAGCCTTCTTCGATGAACAACGGCACCCGCACCACCGCGCCCGTCTCCAGCGTCGCCGGCTTGGTGCCGCCGGTGGCGGTATCCCCGCGCACGCCGGGATCGGTTTGGGTGATGCGTAAGACCACGAAATTAGGCGGCGTGATGGCGATGGGTTCGCCATTAAAAAGCGTGACGCTGCACATTTCCTGGCCCTTCAGCCACTGGCCCGCCTCACCCACGGTCTGGGCGGAGGCCTGCAACTGCTCAAAGCTTGCAATGTTCATGAAGTGCCAAGCATCGCCGTCGTGGTATAGGTACTGCATCTCCATGTCCAAGATGTCCGCGCCCTCGACCGAGTCGCCGGATTTGAAGGTGCGCTCGATTACCCGGCCGGTGAGCAAGTTGCGCACCCGCACGCGATTGAAGGCTTGCCCTTTGCCGGGCTTCACCATTTCATTTTCCACGATATTGAAAGGATCGCCGTCGATCATGATTTTGAGGCCGGGTTTGAACTGGTTGGTGCTGTAGGAGGCCATTAGAATGCAGTCTCTGGATCAACGAAGGGCCTGCATGATACCGCGAAGCGCGCACAAATTAGAGTCTGCGGATTGGCAAATCGCCCTGCGTGACGCCTATACCCAGCCCGCCGAACTGCTGGCCCTGCTGGGTCTGGAGGCCGCGGCACTCGGGCTGTCGGACGCCGCCGCGCGTAGCTTTGCCTTTCGCGTGCCGCGCGCCTACGCCGCTCTGATGCAGCACGGCGACCCCCACGACCCACTGCTGCGGCAGGTGCTGCCGGTGGCGGCCGAACTGCGTCAGACCCGCGGCTATGTCAGCGATCCGGTGGGCGACTTGGCGGCCCAGCCCCAACCCGGGCTGCTGCATAAGTATCAAGGGCGTGCGCTGCTGGTGGTCACCGGGGCGTGTGCCATCCACTGCCGCTACTGCTTTCGGCGCGAATTCCCCTATGGGGAGGCCGTGGGCAGCGCGCGGCTGGACGCAGCGCTGCTCGCGCTGGCCGCCGCGCCCGACATCGAGGAGGTGATCCTCAGCGGAGGCGACCCCCTCACCCTGCGTGACGAGCGTCTGGCAAATCTTGTGGCCCGCGTGGCCGCGCTGCCGCAGGTGCGGCGCCTGCGCGTGCACAGCCGACTCGCGGTTACCCTGCCCTCGCGCATTACCCCCGCGCTCATCCGCTGGCTGAGCAGCACGCGGCTCGCACCGGTGTTGGTGGTGCACGCCAATCACGCCCACGAGCTCACCGCTGAATTTGCCCGGGCGCTCGCGCCGCTGCGGGCCGCCGGCGTCACGCTGCTCAATCAGTCCGTGCTGCTGCGCGGGGTCAACGACAGCCCCGAGGTTTTGGTCGCACTCTCCCGGCGACTACACGACTGCGGCGTGCTGCCCTACTATCTCCACGCGCTGGACCGGGTGCGCGGCACGGCGCATTTCGCGGTGTCTACGCGCCGCGCCCGGCTGCTCCTGCACGCGCTCCGACAGGCGTTGCCGGGCTATCTCGTGCCGCGCTTCGTGCGTGAAATCCCCGGGGCGGCGTTCAAAGTACCGCTGGGCTAGGGCGCGCCGGGGCGGCGGGGCAATTCAACCAGCCAGCAAGACCAGCACGCTGGGTGCTAGGGCGTCGATGAAAGCGGTTTTCGGGCCGGTGATGCGCCGCCACGTGCCGCCAACCACGGACTCCCCGTCGAGCATCACGGTGCCGGCGGCAACATACAGCGCGCGCTGCGGGTACTCGGCCCGAAATTCGAAACGCATGAGGCGGGCCAGCCGACACACCGCCAGCGCGCAGGCCGTCGCACGGAGCAAGGCCGATTCCCGCGCGAAACCCGTCCCGGCGAGCAGGCGCAAATCGATGCCCGGCGCAAGCGCGCGCGGCACCTCGCCCGCCGCCAATGCGACCCCCGACGCCGGCGTGCAGACTTGCGTCGAGCCGCACACCAGCCCGCCACCGTGCGCCGGCAGCGGCCCGGCGGCGTGCAGCGGCGCGCTAGGCCCGACCGGCAACCAGCGCAGGCTACCCTCCGACCAGGGCTCATCGGCGGCGCTGATGCCGGGGCTCCACAAAAAAATAAGTTGGCTCTGGCGGGCGGCAGCGGGTGTTAGTGCCCCAGCGGTCCCGGGCTGCAGCAGCGCCAAATCCACGAACGGCGGGGGCAGTGCCACCGTGGGCGGCAGCGCCACGGGGTAGAGCGCGCACGGCTGGGATGGGGGGTCGAACTGCGTCATCACATTACTCCGAGCGCTCGGGCTGCGGTAAATCGCCGTGATTCGGGTACCATCTGCCGGCGTTTTTAAAGTCCCGATTCTGCTGGAGGAAACATGCGCGGTCTACGCGGAAAACACGTTCTGATAACCGGTGCGGCTGGCGGCATTGGGCAAGCGCTATGCCAGCGCTTTGCCGAGGAAGGCGCGGTGGTGCTGGCGACCGACCTGCAGGAAGGCCGGCTCGCCACGCTGCGCGCGGGGCTAGTGGCCGCGGGCCACGCCTGCGAGGCTAACGTGCTCGACATCACCGATTACGCGGCCGTGGCCGCCGCCGTGGCCACCCTGATCCAACAGCACGGCCGCATCGATGTCCTGGTGAACAATGCCGGCTGGGACCTGCCGGCGTTATTTTTGGACACCACGCCAGACTTCTGGCAGAAAGTCATCGCGATCAACCTCCACGGCCCCCTCAATCTGCAGCACTGCGTGGTCAAACACATGGTCGGCGCGGGCGGGGGCAAGGTGGTCAATATCGCCTCGGATGCCGGGCGGGTAGGCTCCTCGGGCGAAGCCGTTTACTCGGCGTGCAAGGGCGGGATCATCGCCTTTACCAAGACGCTGGCACGCGAAGTGGCCCGCGCGAATGTGCGCGTGAACTGCGTGTGTCCCGGCCCCACCGATACCCCCCTGTTGGAAGCTGTTGCCGGCACCGGGGATTACGGCAAAAAATTACTCGAGGGGCTGAAGCGCGCCATCCCGCTCAAACGCCTAGGACGCCCCGAAGACCTCGCGGGGATGGTGACCTTTCTGGCCAGCGAGGATGCGGATTTTATCACCGGGCAGACGGTTAGCGTCTCCGGTGGCCTGACCATGAACTAACTGAGAGGACCTCTCGATGACTGATTACATCGATATTCTGTATAGCGTCGAACGCGGCGTGGCCACGATCGCCATCAATCGCCCGGACAAACTCAACGCTTTTCGGGGCCGCACCTGCGAAGAAATGGTGCACGCATTTAATCGCGCGGCGTGGGACGACGACATCGGCGTGATTGTGCTCACCGGAACCGGCGAGCGGGGGTTTTGCACCGGCGGCGACCAGTCCACCCACGACGGCAATTACGATGGTCGCGGCCTCATTGGCATGCCGGTCGAAGACCTCCACGCCATCATGCGCAACGCCCCCAAGCCCGTTATCGCGCGCGTCAACGGCTATGCGATCGGCGGCGGCAACGTGCTGGTGACGCTGTGCGATTTAGCGATCGCCGCAGATACCGCGAGCTTTGGTCAGGTGGGGCCCAAAATGGGCTCAGTGGACCCGGGCTTTGGCACGGCACTGTTAAGCCGGGTCGTGGGCGAGAAGAAAGCGCGTGAAATCTGGTTCATGTGCCGGCGTTATTCCGCCGCCGAAGCCCTCGCCATGGGCTTGATCAACAAAGTTGTGCCGATGGCCGATCTGGACGCCGAAGTCCGCCGCTGGTGCGACGAGCTCTTGGAGAAAAGCCCGACCGCGCTGTCCATCGCCAAGCGTTCTTTTAACGCCGACACCGACCATATTTACGGCATTGGCGCGATGGGCTTCCAAGCGCTCAAGCTTTACTATGCGAGCGAGGAAAGTAAAGAAGGCGTGAAGGCATTGATGGAAAAACGCAAACCTAATTTTCGCCAACCCAAAGCGTGAGCAGCGCCACCACAGGAGAATCCGTGTGAACTCGATCTACACCCTTGGCCTGACGCTGCTGCTCAGTTCGGCAACCCTCACCGGCGCGGCGCAAACGCCGCCGCCCGCGCCGGTCCCGCCCCTGCCCTATGGCGCACCCATCGCCCTGGCCGACGCGCGCACTTGCGTGGCGGCGGCCCAAGCCGCGGCCGTCAAAAACGCGTGGTTCATGGTGGTGACGGTCGTGGATACGGGGGGACATATGGTGCTCACCGAGCGCATGGACAACGCCCAGTTTGGCGCGCTCAAACCGGCCCGCCAAAAAGCCTATACGGCGGTGGCGTTCCGGCGCTCAACCAAAATATTCGAAGATATGATCGCCCAAGGTGGCGCGGCGCTGCGTTTGCTCAAACTCCCCGATGCGCTGCCCATTGAAGGCGGCTTACCCATCGTGCGCGAGGGCAAAATAGTGGGCGCCGTGGGCACCTCTGGCGGCACCGCCCAGCAGGATGGGGTGGTGGCGCAAGCGTGCGTGGCGGGCGTCGCGAAATAATCCCCGCGCAGCAACGCTCCCTGAGCGCCGTCCACGCCAACGGGCTGGGCGGCGTAACACCTGCGGCCGCATCGCCGTGGCCACGAGCCAGCATCAGGGGCCTAAGCTAACCAGCAATCGACCGCCATCTTCAGCACCAGCGCCGCGACCACACTCAGAAAGACTACCCGCACGAAGGGCGCGCCCCCGCGCAGGGCTGCACGGCTACCCAGCAGCGCGCCGGCCACATTGGCGCCGGCCATCACCAGCGACACGGGCCAGAGTATTTGGCCGGCGCCGACAAAAAACGTGAGCGCCGCGACGTTAGTGGCCACATTGATGAGCTTCGCGCCGGCCGCCGCGTGGAGAAAGTCGTAACCAAAGCCCCGCACCAGCACGAACACCAAAAACGCGCCGGTGCCCGGCCCGAAAATACCGTCATAAAAACCTAGGGCAGCACCCACTCCCGCGCCGGCGAGCGCCTCCCGCCGACCGGTCCAGCGTGGCGCCTGCCTAAGCCCCAGATCGCGCCGTTGCACGGTGTAGACACCCACCGCCACCAGCGCGATCAGGATCGCCGGCCGCAGCCACGGCGTTGGCACCAAGCTGACCGTGCGCGCCCCCCACCAGGCGCCGAGCAGCGCGGCCGGCAGCGCGCCGGCCAAGCAATGCCACGGCAGGCGCACCCGACGTGCGTAGCGCGCCGCCGCGGCCGCCGTACCCCAAACCGACGCGCCCTTGTTGGTGCCGAACAGGCTGGCCACGGGGGTGTCGGGATACATCGCCAGCAGCGCCGGCAGCTGCACCAGCCCGCCACCACCGGCCACGGCGTCCACGAACCCGGCAAAAAAAGCGGCGAGTGCGAGCAGCAAGAGTTCGAGGGTCATAGCGGGATCCGGGGAGCGCAGCACGCATGGTATGGTGCTGGCATGACCCGCGAAACCCGCCGCCTTATTTTTGGCCTCGGCGCGCTGTGGCTGGCGTCCAGCGCGGCGCAGGGCGCGGCCGCGCTCGCCACCGTGGCCAACTTCCAGCCCGCCGCCTATCTGGGACATTGGCATCAAATCGCCCTGTTCCCCACTCGCTTCCAAGCGCAGTGTCTAGGCGACACGACCGCAGACTATCAACCCCTGCCGGAGCAGCGCCTGCAGGTCACCAATCGCTGCCGCACGGCGCAGGGCTATGAGGAGGTGGTGGGGGTTGCACGTCCGCACCCGGGCTACCCCGCCAATCCGGCAATCATGCAGGTGCGATTTGCGCCCGCTTGGCTCGCGGCCCTGCCTTTTGTCTGGGGCGATTACTGGGTGATCGCAACCGTGGGCCACTACGAGGCCGCGCTCGTGGGTTCGCCCGACCGCCAATATCTGTGGCTACTGGCGCGCGCTCCCGAGGTCTCCGATGCTGTTTACACGCAGCTCAGCGGCGTGGCCGCGCAACAGGGTTTTGACCTGCGTCGGTTACGCCGCGACTAAACCGTGCCCGCCATGCGCTACCTGCCAATTTATCTCGACGCCATCGACCTACCCTGTCTGGTGGTGGGCGGCGGTGAGGTGGCGGCCCGCAAGATCCAGTTGCTCAAAGAAGCCGGCGCACGCGTACGCAGCGTCGCCCCGCGCCACTGTGCCGAACTGCGCGCGCGCGCAGATGTGGAGTGTATCTGCGCCCCCTTTACGCTGCCGCAGCTCGAGGGGCAGCGCTTGGTCATCGTCGCTACCGATGACCCGCAGCTCAACGCGGTGGTCGCTGAGGCCTGCCGCGCCCGCGGGATCCTCGTCAACGTGGTGGACGCGCCGGCGCTGTGCAGTTTTATCGTCCCCGCGATCATTGACCGCTCGCCGCTCATCTTGAGCGTGTCCACCGGGGGGGCAGCACCGGTACTGGCCACCTACTGGCGAGCACGACTCGAAGCGCTGCTCCCGGGCACCCTGGCCGGGCTCGCTGCCTTCATGGGAGAGCAGCGCGCCGCGGTCAAGGCGGCGCATCGCAGCGGCGCGGCGCGGCGGCGCTTCTGGCACCTTTTTTTGCGCAGCGAGGTGCCCGCGCTCCTCACGCGCGCACCGGACACCGCGGCCGCTGCCTTCACGCGCCTGCTGAGCCTAGGTGAGGACGCCCCGCTCGCGCCGCGACTCTCGGTGGTGAAACTCGCGAGCCCAGCGCCGACGGACCTCACCCTCGGCGCGTTAGCCCTGCTCAGCGACGCCGACCGGCTGGTTTACGCGGCCGACGTGCCGGCCGCGATTCGGCGTTACGCCCGCCGCGACGCCGAGGTCATCGAACTACCCGTGGACGCGCGCGGGGTCGAGTCCGTGCCCCCCGCCGCCGGCCATACCGTTTACGTCACGCTGTGCGCTACGGGCGCCGGCACGCCTTACTCGTCTATTCAATCGGAGCCCCAGCTATGAATCTGTTTGCCGACTTGACCCAATTCCGCGTGGATATCAGCGACCACATCGCGCTGGTGACCATGAACAACCCGCCCGTCAACGCCCAAGCGCAAACCTTCCACGAAGAAGGCATGCTGATTTTCGACCGCCTCAGTGACCTCGACAGCGTGCGGGTGGCGGTGCTGACCGGGGCGGGAAAATGTTTCTCGGCCGGGGCCGACATCAAAGGACGAGCGGGCGTCGTGCGCGCGCCGGGCGAGGCTTGGCAGCATAATCGTCGCGCGCGGGAATGCTTCCACGCCATTACCGAGTGCCGCAAGCCGGTGATCGCCGCGCTCAACGGCCCGGCGCTGGGGGCAGGTCTTGCGCTCGCGGCGGCCTGCGATATTTTGCTGACCGCAGAGGAAGGCTGCCTAGGATTACCCGAAATCGACGTCGGTTTGCTCGGCGGTGGGCGCCATGCCATGCGCCTGTTCAGCCATTCGCGCGTCCGTCGCATGATGCTGACCGGGTTGCGCGTGGGCGGCGCCGAGTTGTATCGCTTAGGGATCGTAGAAGCCTGCGTGCCGCAAGCCGAACTCCTCCCCGCCACGCTGGCACTCGCCCGTGAAATCGCGGCCAAGAGCCCGATTGCCATCACGCTCGCCAAGCACGCCCTGAATACCATCGAAGAAATGAGCCTGCGCGATGGCTATCGTTTTGAGCAGAACATGACCGCAGAACTGGGGAAATACGAAGACTCGCGCGAAGCCATGCTGGCCTTTGCCGAGAAGCGCAAACCGGTGTTTAAAGGCCGCTAGAGCGGCGTCGCAAGCCGCGCACCGCCGCCCTTTGCCCCGCTCCGCCCGGCGCTCGGGCGGGTGTGGCAGGCGCGCAACCAGGGGGGTTAACGGGGCCACGCCGGCTCGCTGCCCGCCCGCGAACAGCGGCCCAGGCGCGGCCTGCCCGCACCTCGCCGCCGGCTAGTTGACCCGCCGCGGGTGGCCCTGCCAGTAAGGTTCGCGCAGTTCACGCCGCAACACTTTGCCGGACGGGTTGCGCGGCAGAGCGGCGATAAAGTCGACCGATTTCGGCGTTTTATACGCCGCGATGCGCGTGCGCGCGTGGGCGATGAGGTCTTCTGGACTTAACTGCGCGCCGGGTTTCAGGACCACGATGGCTTTCACCGCTTCGCCCCATTGGGGGTCGGGCACGCCAATGACGGCAACATCCGCCACGGCCGGGTGCCCAAATACGGCGTTTTCGACTTCCGCTGGATAAATATTCTCGCCGCCGGAGACGATCATGTCTTTCACTCGGTCGTGGATATACAGATAGCCGTCGGTATCGAAGTAGCCCGCGTCTCCGGTACGAAACCACCCATCCACGATCGCCTCGGCGGTGGCGGCGGGTGCGCCCCAGTAACCCTTCATGACCACCCCGGAACGAATCACCACCTCGCCCACGGCGGTGGGCGGCAGCGCGTTGCCCGCCTCGTCGATGACTCGAATGTCGATCCCCGGATAAGGCACGCCGCAAGAACGTAGCTTGCCGAGTTCCGGGGCGTGCGCGGCGGCGGGCAGATAAGTCGCCGCACCCACAGTTTCGGTGAGTCCGTAGAGTTGGAAAAACTCGCAGCCGATGAGCGCGCGGGCCTTCTCCAGGAGGTCTTCGGCGATTGGCGATGCGCCGTAGTACAGCCGCCGCAGGGAGCTGAAATCGGTGGTGGCGGCGCGTGGCTGTTGCAGCATGAACAAGATGACGGCCGGTACAAAAAAAGCGTTGTTGATCCCGTAACGCGGAATGAAGTCCAGAATTTGCGCCGGGTCCACTTCCTTCATCACCACCACGCTCGCGCCCTGGGCAATGGACAGGATCCCCATGTTGACGCCGGCCACGTGAAACACCGGCATGCAGGCGAGATTGACCTCCCCCGCCTGAATGTCGCCCCATTGCGCGAGTTCCGCGGCCCGAAAGAACGCCAAATAATTAGCGGTCGTGATTTGTACGCCTTTCGGCGAGCCCGTGGTGCCGCTGGTGTAGAGCAGCATGACCTCCGCATCAGGGTTCACGGGCAAGTGGAAATCCTCGCTCGGCGCCGCGTCGCGCCAGTGCGTGAAAGCCGGCCACGACGCCGCTTCGCCGTCCATCGCCACCACCGCTCGCAAACGTGGGCAGGCCGCCAGCAACTCGGGCACGAGGCCGTGATACTCCGCACCCACGAACAGCGCCTCGCACTGGGCATCGTTGAAAATGTACAGCAGCTCCGGCAGCGCCAAGCGCCAGTTCACGCTCACCGCCACGTTACCGGCCTTGAAAGCGCCGAACAGGAGTTCGAAGTAGCGGTCGGAGTTTTTACCCAGATAGGCGAACCGCGCCCCGGGTTGCAGCCCCAAATCCAGCAGTGCGTTGGCCACCCGGCTCGCCGCCTCGTCGAGTTCGGCAAAGCTGGTGCGGCGATCTTCGAAGATTTGCGCCGTGGCATCGGGGCGTAAGCGCCGCTGCTCGCGAGTGATCTCTGCCAGCGAGTCTAGCGCTGAAAAATCGAACATACAGTGCCCTCCTTGACGCCCCTGACGAGTCGGCTGCCACGCTCATGCGCAGGCTCGGCACGCCCGGCTAGCGCCGGGCGCGGCGGCGCAGCGTGCTTAGGCCAATGCTTCCAACGCCGCCCAATCCGGACCTGGGCCGGCGTCGGGGCGGATGGGCTGGATCACGACTTGGTCTGCACCGTGGGTAAAGTAGGCCTCGAGCTTGGCCTTGATGCTGGCCGCATCGCCCCACAACACCATGGCGTCCATTAAGCGGTCGCTGCCGCCGTTCGAGTGGTCGGCCGGCGTGAAACCGAGGCGGTACCAGTTATTGAAATAATTCGGCAGCGTCAAATACGGGGCGAGGGCGGCACGGGCGGCGGTGCGTGCCATCACCGGATCGGTGGTCAGACACACTTTCTGCTCGCAAATCACCGCGCTGTCGGGGCCCATGGACTCCCGCGACAGCGCGACCTGCGCGGGGGTGATGTTGTAGGGGAAAGAACCCAGCGTGCGCTGCGCCGAGAGCTTGGACATATTCGGTCCGAGCGCCGCCAGCACCACCTGTTTGGTCACGCCATCCGCACCCAGCGCCTTCCAGGCGCCGTCCATGGCGTCCAGATAGGCGCGCATGGTTTTCACCGGTGGGCGGTATTCGTGGCCGCGCATATCGACCACCAACGGGGCATGCGAGACACCCAGCCCCAGCACGAAGCGCCCGCCATACAGGGCATTTAAGCTGTTGTGGCCCATGACGGAGGCCGAGGCGTCGCGCGCGTAAATATTGGCAATGCCGCTGGCGACAATGAGCTTTTTAGAGTGGCTGAGCAGATAGGCGCCCAGCGCAAAGGTTTCGTAATTGAACGCTTCTGGGTACCACAGCGTGGAGTAACCCAAGCCTTCGACCCGGCTGGCGAGTTCGGCCAGTTGCTGCCCGTTCATCAGATCGGTGAAAGTAAAAACCCCGTATTTGCCAAATTTCATCGAAAAATCCCCTGCTTTTTTTATGGTGATGGTCTAGATGATGTGATTAAGGTGCCAGATCAGGCTGCTTGTTGTCATCCGCAGCCGGTGCCGCAAGAGCCAGGCTGGCCGCCGCCCGGCCGGCGCGCGCGCCGGTGGCAAAGCAGGCGCTGAGTAAATACCCCCCGGTGGGCGCCTCCCAGTCCAGCATTTCCCCCGCGCAGAAAACTCCCGGACGGCGCTTGACCATCAGATTTTGGTCGACTTCGTGCAATGCCACCCCGCCCGCAGTACTAATGGCTTCGGCGAGCGGGCGCGGTGCGTGCAGGCGCACGGGCAGGCTCTTGATGGCGGCGGCCAACACCAGCGGATTGTCGAAGCTCGCCCGCGGCAACACCTCGCGCAACAGCGCCGACTTCACCCCGGTGATGCCGGCGGCGCGGCGTAACTGTTCGGCCACGGTGCGCTTGCCGCCCGCGCCGATCGCCAATGCGCGCTGCACGGCCTCCAAGGTCAGTCCGGGTGCGAGATCCAACTCCAAGACGGCATGGCCTAGTGCTTGAATCGCGCGCCGCAGGCGGCTCGCCAAGGCATAAATCAGCGAGCCTTCAACCCCGGTTTCGGTGATCACAAATTCGCCCCGGCGCGGCGCGGGTTGGCTGGCATCGCCGGCGCAGCGCGCGGCCACGGCCTTGAGCGGCGTGCCGGCGTAGCGCGCGCGAAAGAAATCGCTCCACTGCGCCTCGAAGCCGCAGTTCGCGGGCATCAGCGGCGTGATGGCAATCCCGGCCGCCGCGAGCGGGGCCACCCAGGCCCCGTCGCTGCCCAGCTGCGGCCAGCTGCCGCCCCCCAGCGCCAAGACCGTCGCGGTGGGGGTTAGGGTGAGGACCGCACCGGCGTGCTCGAACTCCAAAGCCCCCGCCGCGTTCCAACCCCGCCAGCGATGGCGCATCAGCAACACCACCCCGCGGGCGCGCAGGCGCTGCAACCAACGGCGCAGCAGGGGTGCCGCTTTCAGGTCCCGGGGGAAGACCCGCCCGGAGGTGCCCACGAAGGTTTCAATGCCAAATTCACCCGCAAATGCGCGCAGCGCGCTCGGTGGATAGGCCTTGATGAGCGGCCGCAGGCGGCCTTGGCTGCCCTCATAGCGGGCGAGAAACGCGGGCAGCGGTTCATCGTGGGTGAGATTAAGCCCTCCTTTGCCGGCCAGCAGAAATTTGCGCCCCACCGAGGGCATGGCGTCAAAAATGACCACCCGAGCGCCCAACGCGCTCGCCGCTTCGGCCGCCATCAAGCCGGCGGGTCCGCCCCCCACGATAGCGACGTCGATTGATTGTGTGCCAATATCCAAAAGCCGTGGATTCCCATGAAGGCCCATAACCGAGCAGAATACGGCAACCGCCGCACGACGGGCAGCGCTTCAGTCAGGGACCCCGCCATGATCCGTTTTAATCCGTTTATTTATTGCACCGTCGGACGCCGCGCGGAACTCGAGCAAGGGCTCGCGGGCAAAGATCCGGCGCTCTACCAGCGCATGCTCAGCGAGATCGCCAACTACGTAAGTTTCGCCGATGAGGCGGGCTACGCGGGCTTTGGCCACCCGGAGCACCATCTGCAAGTAGAAGGCTTTGAAGCCTCCAACGAACCCACGCTGATGGGCATGTTTATCGGCCAGCACAGCCGCCGGCTGCGGGTGATTACCTGTGGATTTGTCTCGACCACGCACAATCCACTGCGCACCGCAGAATCCATCGCCACCCTCGACCACATGCTGCAAGGGCGGTTGGGGGTCGGTCTGGTGCGCGGCTATCAGGCGCGCTGGGTCGAGAATTTCAAGGTCAAAGCCGAGGTAGGTCCGGTGGGGCCGTGGAATAAGAACGACGCGGCGGACGAGGCAAACCGCGAGTATTTCACCGAGTTCGTCGACATCGTGGTCAAAGCCCTGACTAACGACACCTTCAACCATCAGGGGCAGTATTGGCAGCTGCCGCCGCCAGATTTCGTCAACCCGCACCCCCACGCGGTGTACGCGAAATATGGTCAAGGGGTGGATGCCGCGATGCGTATTTCCGCCGTTGGCATCGCGCCACGCCCCTACCAACGGCCCCACCCGCCGCTGTACGGCGGGTTCTCGGCGTCGTTGCGCACGGCGCGCTTCTGGGCCAAATATCGCGGTAAACCCATCGTAATGTCCTCGGATCTCGATTTTTGCCGCTTGCTCTGGGAGGCCTATCGCGACGCCGCCGCGGTGCACGGCTATACCCCCGCGCCGGGCGACGAAGCGGCCTGGGGAGGACTGATGATCTGCGCGAAAACCGACGCCGAAGCCCAAGCCCTCGCCGCCGACATGCGCTGGTTCTGGGAGCAATGGGCCACCCCCTTCGGCCAAGGCGAGGTCAACATTCTGTTTGGCTCACCCGACACCCTGAGCCGCCAAATCGAAGCGGCGGCCGCTGCGGTGCCCATCAACGAGTGTTTCCTGATCGTCCCGCAGGGGATCCACGACCGCGGCCAGATCCTGAGCTCGCTAGAACTCTTCGCCACCAAAGTCATCCCACGATTCCAATAGCGAGCCGGCCGCTAACCTGCGACCAAACTGTGCATGGCGGTCGGGTCGACGCGCGCGCGGTAGCGAGCCGGCTAGGGCAGGCTTAAGGCACGCCCGGGCGGTGCCGGTGCTCAGGCAACGCTGGCTTCCAGCAGAAGTTTGCGGGCGCGCCAATCGGGGAGCACGCTTTCCAGCAGGCCATAAAACCCCCGCCCGTGGCCCCGATAGCGCAGGTGGCAGAGTTCATGCACCACCACATATTCGATGGCGGCCAGCGGCGCGTGGATGAGCAGCAGATTGAGCGTCATGCCGGTGCGGGTAGACAGGCTGCCCCACCGCGAACGCATCGCGCGGATTTTGAGCGGCGGGCGGGCATAGCGGCGAAAACGCGGATGGGCGTGCCAAGTATCCACCAGCGACTCGAAGCGCGTTCGCGCCTGGCTGCGATACCAGCCGATGAGCGCGCGGGCGCGCGCTTGGGGGTCGCGGGCATGACGTCCGTTGAGGCTCAAGACGCCCGCCTCGTAACACAGGCCGGTGGGTGCCTCGGGCGCTAGGCGTACGGCAAATTCCACCCCCAGCAGTCGCTGCCGGCTTGCCATGGCGTCCGGGGCCAGGGTGGGGCGTGGCGGCAGGTCGCGAAAGTGCGCCAACTGTTGGGTCATCCAGGCGGCGCGGCTGCGCAAGAACGCCTGCAGCACCGCCTGCGGGCAGCGCACCGGCGCGCGCAGAATCACCCGCAGATTAGGCTGCACTTCGAGCGAAATGGTGCGCCGCTTAGCGCTGCGCAGCACCTCGACCGTGGGCGCAGCCGGGGTGGAGAAATCGAGCGGCAGCTGTTGTTCCATGGGCTGCTCGGGCTGGCCTAGAAGTCGAGGTCGCAGACGTTCGCGCCATTAGCGCGGGTAGCCGCCAGCAGCGGCAGCGCCGTCAACAGCTGGGGCAAGGTGTCCCCACACTGTTGCAGTTCGCGCGCCGCGGGCGTGGCCAGCAGCGTGCGGGCGCCCTCGATAGCCAGCGTTTGCGCCTCAGCGCGCAAACCCTCGGTGCACAGGGCGCGCACTTGGCCGCTCATCTGCTGGGCCTGCCGCTGCAAGGTCTCGCGGGCCTGGGGGTCAATTTTGGCGAAGCAAACCTGCAGGCGCTCGGCTTCGCGGCGTAAGAAATCCAGTTGCTCGGGGTGTTGGGCGGCCTGCGCCATGATCTCGCGCAGCACGGCCAGGTCCGGCGCTGGGGTCTGGGCGAGCGCGCCCGACGCGCCCAGTGCGGCGAGCCACACCCACCCGCAGCGGGCGCGGTGGCCCGGTCGGCGCGCGCCGGCCGCCACCCAGCGCCGCGACACCCGGCATGGCCTGTTAATATCCACCTTCATTTTTGACTGGAGTCCCCGTGATGTCTGAATTAAAGAACGTCAGTGTCGTTAAAAAAAGCAACGTCTACTTTGAGGGCAAGTGTGTCAGCCACACCGTGCTGCTCGGGGACGGCACGCGTAAAACCGTGGGGGTGATCTTCCCCAGCACGCTGCGCTTCAATACCGGCGCGCCGGAACGCATGGAAATTGTCGACGGTCACTGCCGCATTCGTTTGGCGGGTGCCAGTGCTTGGCAAGACTACGCCGCGGGCAGCGAGTTCCGCGTGCCCGGGGACAGTAGTTTCGACATCGAAACGATCGCGTTGCTGGATTACGTCTGCCATTTCGAATAGGCCTGCGGGGCTGCCGGCCGGGCCGACCGGCAGCCCCCGACGGCTAGTGTTTTTCCTGATATTTGTCGTGACAGCCCTTGCACACTTTGGTGGTGTCGATAAACGCCTGCTTGCTCGCCGCGGCGTCGCCGCCCTGCGCCACCGCCGCCAGTTTGGTGCTGGCGTCAATCAGGGCTTGATTGCGCTCATCGAAGTTCGGGAGGTTTTCCCACAGCGCGGGCTTGGCGTTGGATTTAGCCTGCGCCGTGTCGGGGGTAAAGCCTTCGCGGGCCATGGGCGCCAAGGCGGCGTTGCGCGCGGCCAGAAACGCAAAGCGCTTTTGGTCCCACGGCACAACGCCTTTCACCATCCCGCCCATCTCCCCGATATTCCACGCCATGCCGCGCATAATGCCTTTGCGATAGGACACGGCGTCTTCGGGCTTGGGCTGCGCACCGACCGCGGCACCGAGCAGCAACAGGGTCGCCGCGAAGCAGATTTTCTTCCTTAGGTTCATTTCGTACGCTCCAGTGAGTAAAAAAAAAGCACCGTCTCGCGGTGCCTACCAATTGACGATGCCGGCGACCAAACCCGCCGCGACGCCGAGCAACAGCAGCGCCCGCCACGCGCTGGCCACCCGGGCCGGCGTACTGGCGCGCGGTAAATATTTGCGGCCGGTGACCATGGCGCTGGTGAGTGCTTCGCCCTTGCGCCACCGATGCCAGATGATGGCCAGAATATGCCCGCTGACCAAACCCGCCAGCAGCACAAAATTAAACCCATGGTAGGCGCTCAGCCGGTCGCTTAAGTCCTTGCTGACATGGGCGTAGAGCGGCCCCTCGATGAAGATATCATCGTTGGCAAACAGGCCCGTACCCGCCTGTACCAGCAGGACCGCCAGCAGTGCCAGCACCATCCAGCCACCCAGCGGGTTATGGCCGCCGGCGGCCAGTGCCCGTTTATTCAAGAGGCCCGGTAACGCCGCCAGCACCGCGCGCGGGCCGCGCACAAACTGGGCAAAGCGCGCGTACTCCCCACCGACCACCCCCCACATCAGCCGAAACAGCACGAGGGTCAGTACGCAATACCCGCACCACAGGTGGTAGCGCAGCATTAGCCCCCCAACGCTCGCGCTGGCATAGGAAAAAGCGATTAAACCCACCAGTGCCCAATGGAATAGGCGCGTGGGTAGATCCCAAACGGCAGTCGGGTGCAACTTCATGGCGGAAGTATAAACGGGCCGGTACCGAATTTGGCACACCCGCTACCGCCCGAAATAGCGCCGGCCGCCCATTACGCGCACGCGCTGCGGCCACTCTGGGGGGCCCCATGGCACGTCAAATAAGTCTGCTCAGCGCGCCCCGGACGGATCGATGGTCCGCCGTCATCACGGCACGGATCGGGGCCTGGCGAGCGGTGGCGGGGCTGGCGACCCTGAGGGCCGGGCAGATAGGTGCCAATAAAAGCGCGAAATCATCTGACGGCCCTCGCGACCGGGACCCTGGTTGCCGTTGGCGGCCTCAGCCAAACTGCCGCAACGGTGGCGTCAATCGCGATCACCGCACCGAGCGCATTTCGGATTGCGTAGCAGAACACCCATAACCTTCGCCGACTGCATGAAAATCTGAACACCCAAAACGACTGCTTCAGGCACGGCGCACGCCTAGCCCTAGCTTTGGCGATCGCCAGGCCGGTCTATCTATATCTGGGTTGGCCGCACGGCTATTGGATCCCAATGACCGTCGCCTGGATCAGCATGCCTAACCAAAACGGCACTGCGACGCGCGTCATCTCACGGGTGGCAGGCTCCATTGCCGGTGTGCCGATTACCTAGGTGGTTATCGAAGGGCTGCCGCTGCAGACCTACGCCACCGCGATATTCAGCGGTGTCGGGGCGCTCGTGATGTTGGCCTTCAGCCGTGCCAATGATGCCCTCGCCGTCAGCGGTGTCACCATCTTTGCGATTTCACTGACGTCACTCAGCGGCGATCCCGTTGGTGAAATTTCCGTGATCCGATTGTGGTCAACCTTGATCGCCGGCGCCATCGTTATTGGCGTCTCCTTCATCTGGCAATCCGTTCGAACCGAAGATGAGCCAGCGCACTAACCTGCCTTCCTGTCTCGCCGCAGCTGGGCGCTATTTATCTCACTCGGATTGAGCCGGCGTTTGCCCTAGCGGCTCAGCAAAGTTGGCGTCGGCTCACTTTCACCGTCACCGTTCGTGGTGGTTTTCGCCCGCGTTGTCATCGGCGCCACGATGATATTGCCGCTTGCTTTATTTACCGGGCAGCTGCGCCAACTCAATCGCGCCTTCGCATCAGCGTGCACCCTCGCCGCTGCAACCTCGATTGCGAAATCGCTAGCATTGATGCCGCCTGTACTTGGCCCGCCGGGTCGAATTGCACGAGCTGGAATTTCGCCGTGCGCGTCCCTTCAGGAGTGTCGCCGTCACGCTGCAGCGGAATGCCCCAGAAGTCTTGATGCCGGCGGCGGCAAGGCGGCCCACGGCATGGGTGTCGCCGGTGCCAACGCAGATGCTGTGCGCGCCCTGGTGATGCGGGCGGAACGCCGTCTGGCGCGGGTCGGGCTGCGCGGGGTTGGCGTGGGTCAGCACCTCGAGGTAATTGCTGGCGAACATGGCGCCGCGGTTGGCCGAGCCGAGGGCGTTAACCGGCTCGCCGGGCTTCCATGCGCCTGTGTGCGCCGACGGCGGCGTCAGGTCACAGCCGAGGCCTTCGAGCACCGGCGCGGCCTTTGCCATGTCGCGCACCGCCACGCCGACATCGTTGCAGTCGGCGCTGTCGCCAGCCACTACGGTCAGCCCGGGCGCCATCAGCCCTTGCCCGGATGAACCGCGCCGCTGCGCTTTTCCTGCCGGGCGTAAAACGCTTCGAACAGCGGCGGCAGGTCGCCGACCTGATAGAAGAATTCCGCGTCAGGGTCAGCGTGGTAGTCACTACGCTCGTTCGGCTCGCCGACCACGGTGACGATGAAATTGCGATCCCGCCAGATCTGCCGGTTGCCCCCCGGCGGTTTGAGCAGGTGCTGGTTTTGTTCTATTCACTGGGGGAAATTGCGCGAGGTCAGCGTGATTTGCTCCTTAAGTTTGTTGCGCATGTGGTGCGACCAGCCACCACGAACATGATCAGGATTTTACGTTCGTCCTGAGCTTATCGAAGGCCGCCTGCCGACGGATCGCGTCATCAATTCTTTTATTCCACCTTAATTCCCGCTGCGCAGATGACCCGCCTGTACTTAGTCACTGCCGACCGCATGAAGACGGCAACAGCCGCGCCGCCATTGCCCGAGAGCGCGGCGCCCCTGTGGGTCAGTGGCGTGCGCACAGCGGGGCGTGCGCGCACTTTGGCCGTTTCAAACTGCAGTTTGGCAATCACCTCGGGCGGGGTTTTTGCCGGTTCTCGGTCCGGTGTTTCATTGGCTTGAGATGGCCACTACCGGCGGCTGCCGCCGCTGTCGTCTGACTGCTGAGAGCGGCGCACGCGGCCCCACAGGGCGTCTTGAACGCGCCAGTTCAAGACGCAGCGACTGGCGCCATTGGGCGGTTTTCGCAGGTTTCACCTGACGGTCTAGGCGCTGGGTTAGTTCGATAGCGCAAGGAGGCGATGCATGACGCCGTTATGGGCTGGCAAGGACGCCAACCTGGGGCCGCGGGATTCTGTCGTGATAGCCACCGGTGGTGGAATGTGGCAGCTTAGTTGTGACCGAATTGCGGCTCGGCGGCCAACGTTGCTGAGCGCCGTGATGGCCTATCAGCTTCGACCGCCGCGCACGGCGGCCCGCCTAAAGGGACCCCTATGGCACGTCAAATGGACCCGATGCGCGCTGAACTAGCGCACGGGTGGCGGCCCTTGCTCGCCGCAACGGTTGGCTGTGGCACCGGCGCCTCCTCGTTGATGTTCTACAGCCTAGGGGTGTTTGTCGCCCCACTGGAGGCCGCGTTTGGCTGGAGCCGCGGACAGGTTACCGCGGCCATGCTGTACTCCAGTTTGGGTTTAATCATGGCCGCACCGGTGCTCGGCTGGTTGCTTGACCGCTACGGCGAACGGCGCGTCGCGTTGCTGTCGATCCCAGGTTTTATCGCGGTGTTGTATGGGCTGAGTCAGATGCAAGGCGCGCTGGCAGTTTTTTACGGATATTTCTTTCTGGCTGCCGTGTTGGGCTGCGGCACCACCCCTATCGTGTATTCACGCGCCGTGGCCTCCCGGTTCGACGGCGCGCGCGGGCTGGCGCTGGGCATCACGCTTGCGGGGCCGGGGACGGCCGCCTTGCTGCTGCCCACGTTTTTAAGCGGCCAGATTACTAGCCACGACTGGCGCTATGGCTTTTTACTCTTGGCGGCCATGGCGCTGGTGGCCGCGCCATTGGTCGCGCTGGGGCTGGGACCCATCCAACACAACGCTCACAGCGCGGCCGCAGCCAGCAGCGGCACGGCTCGCCTCAGCGCATTGCAATCCCGCGTGTATTGGACCTTGGCCGCCGCCTTTATCGCGGTGGCCGCCGCCTGTTCTGCCATGGTGGTGCACTTGGTGCCGATGCTGCGCGATGCGGGCCTCGACTTGCCCGCGGCGGCGCGCGTGGCCTCGGTGACGGGCGTTGGGATCATTCTGGGTCGTCTGCTCATCGGCTGGCTCATCGACCGGGTTTTTGCCCCGCTGGTGGCGGCTGCCGTCTTCGCCGTGGCCGCCGTCGGCTGTCTGCTGCTCATTTATGGCGGCACGAGCCAGGCACCGCTCGCGACCTTACTGATGGGCTTTGCCTTGGGTGCGGAGGCAGATCTCATGGCTTATCTGGTCTCCCGCTACTTCGGCTTGCGCCATTTTGGCTTTCTCTACGGCGTGATTTATGCCGGCTTCTGGGTGGGTATTGCGGGCGGACCGGCGATGGCGGGGTATCTATTCGACGCCTTCGGTAACTACGCGCTAGCGCTGTGGGTCATCGTGGGTCTGCTCGCGGTCGGCTGCGTATTAGCCCTCTCCCTGCCCCGCTTCCCGGTCGCTGCGCGAGCCTGAGTGCCCCACCGCGGCGCCCGGCGCCACCTCATCAGTGAGTGTCCAGCATCCAGTTCAAACTCTTCGCCCTGGCGGTGTGCTGAGCGAGTTCCTAGCCCTTGGGCCGACACCTCGCGCAGTTTGAGGTACCGGCGGTCGTGGCCGGACTGCGCCGGCTTTTTGCCCCCAGCTTCCGGCTGCTGATGGCCGCGGCGGGCGGCCAGTTGCGCAGCACCCCCAGCGCCCGCCAAGTGGCGCAGTTTGCCCTGCTCGGGGGTGCCGGGTTCGGGGTGCCCGGTCTGCTGCTGATGTACGCCCGGCACCTCACCCACGCCAACACCGGCGCGGTGATCAACGGGGCCATTCCTGTCGTCGTGGTGGTCCTGGATTTCAGGTTGTTTCGACGCCGTATCGCGCTGCGCGGCTTGATAGACGTGGCGCTGGCTTGCCTAGGACCCCGCGGTGGTGGTCAGGCGTGGCGCACTGGCCAGCGTGCTGGGGGCGGACATCGGGCGGGGCGAGGCCTTGTTTGTGGGCGCCATTACCGGCTGGGCGGTGTTTTCCATCGCCGGCCGCCCGCTGTTGGTGGTGCTGCCGCCGCGCGCGGTGCCGACTGACGCGCGTCTAGCCGGTGTGATTTAGGGGTACCGCTGGCACTGGCGCAGGCGCTCGCGGCCGCGCCGCGGCTGAGCACACCCCGCGCGGTGCTCGCGCTGGGTGTGCCGGCGTTTTTTAGCCGGTCGCTGGGTTTTACCGGGTAACTCCCAGCGGGGGGTGCGGCAAAGCGGCGCGCTCAACACCGCCAGCTACGCCACTGTGGTGCCGGTCGCGGCGTTCGTCCGCTCGGCGGTCACGCGCGGGGCATTACCCGCTGGCCCTTTGGGGTTGGGCGCGCCGTTGGTGATTGGCGGTCTGGTGGTGGTGAACCGGGCGCCGGCGCGCACCGCGACCTGGCCTCGTCACGCTTCGGCTTCGGTCAGTTCCTCGACCGCGCGCGGGGCTTCGTCGTCGGGCAAAAAGCCCCCCGCCTGCATCGCCCACATGCGGGCGTAATGCCCATTAAGGGCGAGCAGTTCGCTGGGGCTGCCATCCTCGATCACCGCGCCGTGGTGAAACACCACGATGCGGTCCATCCGCGCCAGCGTCGAGAGGCGATGGGCCACCACCAGCACCGTCTTGTCGCGCATGAGTTCCTCCAAGCTGTCCTGGATATGTCGCTCAGTGATCGAATCCAGCGAACTCGTGGCTTCATCCAGCAGCAAAATGGGGGCGTCTTTTAGAATGGCCCGCGCCAGCGCAATGCGCTGCCGCTGGCCGCCGGACAGTTTCACACCCCGCTCGCCGACCAAGGAATCGTAGCCCTCCTCGGACTCTAGAATAAACTCGTGCGCGTGCGCTTTGCGCGCTGCCAGCAGAACCTCCGCGTCACTGGCATCCAGCCGCCCGTACCGAATATTGTCCATCAGGCTGCGATGAAACAGCATGGGATCTTGGGGAATCATGGCGATGTGCTGGCGCAGGCTCTCTTGGGTGACCTTCGCCACCGACTGGCCGTCGATGCTGATCGCTCCCTGCTGGGGCTCGAATAAGCGCAGCAGCAAATTTAACAGCGAACTTTTGCCACTGCCGGAATATCCCACCAGCCCGACCTTTTGCCCCCCACGGATTTTGAGCGTAAGGCCCGCAAAGACCGGCCGATTCGGCACATAGGCAAAGTGTAGATTCTGTAAATGGATCGCGCCGTGGGTGATGTTTAGCGCTTGTGCACCCGGCCGGTCGCGCACCTCATGCGGCCGCACGATCATCCCAACCCCATCGCTGACGTTGCCCACGTACTCGAAAAAATCCAGAAATTTACGCGACAGGCCGCGGGCCTGTTCGATCAACAGCAGCGACAGGCTCGCGCTCATGGCGAACGCCCCCGCCGTCATTTGGCCCTCACCCCAGAGCCGCACAGACTGCGCCACCACGCTCACGATCAAACCCATCGCGGCACTGAATTGGAACCACCGAATGGCCTCCATGAACCAAAACACCCGCCGCGCCCGGTTCACTTCGAAGTCCAAAAACCCTTCGAGGTACTCGCGCTCGTAGCCCCGCCTGGCGAACAGCTTAGCGTTCATGATGTTGGTCACCGAGTCGACTATCTTGCCGCTCACCAGACTGCGGGCGGCGGCGTATTCCCGGGCATACCGGCGCGCGCGCAGCGCGAGCGCAAAGGACACCCCGACATAGCCCAATAGCCACACGCCGAGCGTTCGGGCCAACTGCCCGTCCACCCCCGCTAGCAGCACCAGCGAGACCCCAAAACTGATCACCAGCGGCCAAAAATCAAACAGCAGCGTCCAGAGTATTTGCGCGGAACCGAGCGATGTCTCGGCGATGCGATTCGCCAGCGAGCCGGCGAAGCTACCCAGAAAATAGCGCTGCGAGTGGTGCTGGAGATAGCCAAACAAATCACGCCGGATCCGGCGGCGCAGCGCGGGGCCCAGCAGCACCAAAATCGTGCCACTGGCCCGGGAGCTGAGCAGAATCCCCAGATTAAGCCCGCCAAAAATCCACAACGCCGGGAGCGCGGCGGGCCAGGCTGGCGCCCCGGCCGCCAAGGCCGCGCTCACCGCGTCCATGATTTGGCGCAACGCCCAAGGCAGCAGGATGCTGCAGGCCGATTGGCCGGTTTCGAACACCAAGCAGGCCACCACGGCCGGCACATAGAAGCGCACAAAATGCAGCACGAAACGTAGCGGCTTATCGGGCAGGCTGGGGCTGGTGGGAGAATCGACGGACACGCGCATGGACTCCAACTGTAGACTATGGATGACCCCGTTGGCAGCCCACCGGCTCAGGCCACGCGCGGGGTCCGGGTTTTAACCAGGGGAGGGGCGATGCCAACCGTCTTGATTACGGGTGCCACCGACGGCATCGGTCTGGCCACAGCCCGTGCCCTGCTGGCCTTGGACTGGCAGGTCCTCGTGCACGGCCGCAACGAAGCGCGCGCGCGTCGCGTCACCCACACCCTGGGCGCGGCCGGCGGGTCAGCCATCCCCGTGTGGGGTGATTTCACCCGCCTGCGGGAAGTGGCCGCGCTCGCCGACCAAATCCGCACGCTGACGCCGAGTTTAGCGGTGTTGATCAACAACGCCGGCGTGTACGACTCACAGCGCACCGTGACCGAAGATGGTTACGAACGCACGTTCGCCGTGAATTATCTGGCGCACTTTTTATTGACCCGCCGCGTCCTCCCCTGCTTGCTCGCCGCCCCCGGGGCGCGGGTCGTCCACGTGAGTTCGGGCACCCACCACGCTGGCCAGTTGGATTTCGCCGATCTGCAAGGCAATACGCGCTACGACGCCTATCGGGCCTACTGCAATTCAAAACTCGCCAATATGTTGTTCAGCAACGCGCTGGCGGCGCGTTATGCGCCCAAACAGCTGACCTCTAACGCCCTGCACCCGGGGGTTATCGCCACCAAACTACTGCGCGTAGGCTTTGGCGGAGGCGGCGCACCGGTCGCCGCGGGTGCGGAAACCTCGGTCTATCTCGCCACCTCACCCGCCGTGGCGGCGCGCACGGGCGGCTACTTCAGCGCGGGTCGCGCGGCTAAAGCGGCGCGGCCGGCGGGCGACATGGCATTGGCCGAGCGGTTGTGGGCCGTGTCAGAAACGCTCACGGCCGGCTTCGAGTAGACCGGCGGGGCGCGGCCGGCGAGGCGCGCCTCGGCTGCTGCGGTCGGCCCGCGCCCGCCTGCGCGCCGGCCCAGCTAGTCCGGTGCCTGCCAGGGGCGTTATAGACGCCCCAAGTCACCCGAGCGTGGGTGGGTTATAGCCAAATTTCTCGACGATCAGACGGTCGCGACGGGCTACCAGGTCGATCAGATCGGCCGTGTAGTAATCGGTGATGGACAACGCCCGCACGGATTTATTGGTGCGTTGCGCGCCCAGAATGAGCGCCCGCTCCGCGGGGGTCAGGGCGCGGACATGCTCGAGGGCGGCACTCAGGGTTTCTGGCAAAGCCTCCTGACGGACAAATTGATGGATATAGCAGTTGTCTTGCTCAAAGCGCACGAGGTCGGCGTAGGACGCTATCGTGCTGGGCGTGCTGAGCCGCTGGAGGCCTTGGCAGCACAGCAAGCAGTAGCGGTGGGTCATGAAGCCATACCACGGCGCGCTTAGGCTGTCCCCGTAACCCTCGCCCAGCGCGCGCGCGTTGCGCGGGTCGAGGATCATGCCAAGCCAAGTGCGAAAAGCGGCTTGGTTGTCGCTGCTGACATAGCCCGCGCGCCAGGCTGGAATATCCTTGCTGAGCTCATCACGCAGACTCAATAGGCGGCTGCGCCCCCGGCGCCAAGCGCCGCTGGCGTTGACCGGCGCGCCCACCGCTCGCAGGAGATTGCGTTGCGTCAAACGCTTCCTCAAACCGCCTTCCCCGCCCACGCCGTAGGTCCACAAGGACAGGTACCACTCCCACGGATTGCGAATGGACGACAGGAAAAACGGCGTGGTGCGAATTTGTTCGGCCGTTGCCCCGGTGAGTTTGCCGTGCCACACGCCTTGGAAAAGTTGCGCCAACACCCCCGAAATGTGGGTGCTGCCTGTTTTCTGCAAAGCCATGTAAATCAGCTCATTACTCTGGAACATTGTTGCGCCTAATGTTGCTCTTAAAGTGAGGAATACCGGGGCCGAGCCGCGGCGCTTGGGTGTGGAGAGGGCCGCCCCAAACCCCCCGGCTGGGCGCTCGGTCGTCGCGCGCGGCCGGCGGCTTAGAGCGACCGGCCCAACACGCTGGATAATTCGGCGATCGCCTGGGCCTCGTCCGTCACCTTGATGGTCCGCATGCCCAGCGCTTTGGCGGGCTTTAAATTAACGCCCAAATCGTCCAGATAGACCACCTCGTGCGCCGCCACCCCCATGCGCTCGCAGGCCAAAGCATAAATACGGGGGTCGGGTTTGCGGATACCCTCCACACTGGACTCTATGACGAGATGAAACAGCGCCAAGACCCCGGCCACCTCGGCGGCGCGGGCGACGCTACCCCACATGCCGGACCCGCCCCCCATCTTGACGTTATTCGTCAGGCAGGTGACCTGATAATCCTGCTTACAGCGTTTAAGCACGTCCACCATGCCAGGCCGTACCTCGCCACCTAACAGCGCCAGCACCTCCCGCCCCGGCACAGCGTGGCCCAAGGCCGCCGATTCCGCCTCGAACAGCTGATCAAACTCTGCCAGCGAGACTTGGCTGGATTCGAACAACGCCCAGGCGTTGTGCTCGTGATTACGCGCATTGACCCCCCGTAGAAAATCTTTCGGCAAGCCATTGGCGGCCTCGTAGTGCGCAAAATTGTCGAAGGGGGAGGACGTCAACACGCCACCGAAGTCCCATAAAATGGCTTTAAAGCTCATGCGAAATACATCCGTAGATTAACATTGGGTGGCTAGCTCCGCGTGCCACAACCAGCGCTGGGGGCTTGAATCTATGCGCGCGCCGCCGCGCTTGCTGGCGAGGCCGTGCTGGGGCTGGCACACTTTATCGGGCCAGCCGCAGAACACAACCAAACTCGACTCGTTTCGAAAGGAATCCCCCATGCGCTATACCGAGCTTCGTTTTGCGGCCAATGGGCTGACCCTCGCGGGACGCCTTTATCGCCCCACGGGGCCCGGCCCGCACCCCTTGGTCATTCTCTCCCATGGCTTTTCGGCACTCATGGCGATGGGCTTGGGCGACTACGCCGAATACTTCCAAGACGCAGGCTTGGCTTGTTTGGCCTACGAACACCGCAATTTCGGCGCCAGCGAAGGCGCGCCGCGCCATGAGATTGACCCCTGGCAGCAGGTGTCCGATCTGCGTGAGGCGGTGAGTTATGCCCGCACGTTGGATGGCGTGGACGGCGCGCGCATTGGCCTATGGGGTACCAGTTTTGCGGGGGGACACGTGTTGGTAGTCGGTGCCCTGGACCGTCGCGTCAAGTGCGTGGTATCCCAAGTGCCACTCGTTGCGGGCAACGACACCCTGCGTGGCTGGGTGGGCGAGGCCAACTGGGACAAACTGCAGGGCCGCTTTGCCGCCGACCGCGACGCCCGCTACGCCGGTGCTGCCGCGCGTACCACCCAGCCCGCGCGGCCCGGCGACCAAACCTCCGAGTGGGTCGAGGCCATTGGCGCACAAGCGGTGTATCCCAACGAAATCACCCAGCGCAGCCTTGAACTGCTGGGCAGCTACGAGCCGGGTAGTTTTATCCACCGCCTTGCCCCCACACCGCTGCTGATGATCTTGGCGACCCAAGACACCCAAACCCCCTACGCCGGCCAGCGTGCGGCGTTCGAACTGGCCGGTGAGCCCAAGCAATTAGTGCTGCTAGAGGGCCGCCATTACGACCCCTACACCACGCTGCTTGCCCCCGCCGCCGCCGCCGCGAGGGACTGGTTTATCCGGCACCTCCAGCGGGACGGCGAAGTCGGCCCTACGTGAACAGCAGCTTGCTGGCCACCGCACCCAGCACGATCGCAATGGCATAGCGCAGCACGTTGCGCGGCGCGCGGGCGCTCAGGACAGCGCCCACCAGCACGCCCGGGAGGGAGCCCACCAGCAAATTGCCCAGCAGCGGAAAATCCACATGGCCGAGGCTGAGGTGGCCCAAGCCGGCAATCAGCGTGAGCGGAATGGCGTGCGCGAGATCCGTGCCCACCAGCTTGTGGGCGCTCATCCGAAATGGGTATAGATAGACCAGCATGACCATCCCCAGGGCCCCCGCACCGATGGATGTCAGGGTCACGAGCACCCCCAGCACCACGCCCGCCACCCGCGTCAGCAGAGGCTGTAAATGCTTGAAGCGACTGGCGTCGGTGAGGCGAAAATGGCGGCCCCATCGGTGCAGGCGCTCTTTGAGCAACATGCCGGCGGCGGTAATCAGGAGTGCGATGCCGAGCGCTTGGAGTATGAACCCGCTCTTGAACTGCGCCACGCCTTGGAGGTGCATGACCAATAGGGTGAGGCCAGCGGCCGGCAGGCTGCCGCTGGCCAGGCGTCGCACGACCACCCAATCCACGCTGTTGTGCTGCTGATGCACCCCCACGCCCACTAGCTTGGTGATGGCGGCGTACAGCAAATCGGTGCCCACCGCGGTCTGCGGCGCCACGCCGAACATCAGCACGAGCAGAGGCGTCATGAGCGCGCCACCGCCCACGCCGGTCACCCCCACAATGCAGCCCACCAACAGCCCTGCGAGGGCCGTCAACATATCAAAGTCCACCGCGTTCCCCTGATTTCTTTGCCGCAATACCCGCCGCGCCGCGCCCGCGCGTGGCCGGCATCGCCGCCGAGTATGCCCGCGTCGCGCGGCGGGCATTAGTCAGTTCCGGCCTATCGATAGACGGCCTCCTCCAGGCGCCGCCGCGCACGCGTGACGCCCACCGTGGGTGTTTTTCTCCCGGGGCTCGAAATCGGGGCACGCTCGCCTATACACTGAGCAGCTCATGCCCGCGGCAACGGGGCCTGCGAAAAATCTCCAGCGCCGGGATCCCTTAACAGCACCTCAGAAAGGCACTTCACCATGGGCATGCAAGCCGCCAAGAACTGTATCGACATCGGCATTATTTGCCGGGACATCAAACAGAGCCTCGCGTTTTACCAAGATTTGCTCGGCCTCAAAAAAATTGGCGAGTTACCCATCCCCTTTGGGTTGCTGCATCGCCTCAGCTTTGGCGACAGCTTCGTGAAACTCGTGGATCCCAAAGCCATCCCCGCCGCCGGCCCCTCCGGGCTGCTCAGCCAAAGCGGTTTTCGCTATCTGACCTTCCAAATATCCAACATCGACGAAGTTTGTGCGGCCTGCACGCAGGCTGACATCCCCTTCGAGATCCCCAAGCAGGAACTCATGCCCGGCGTGACCATCGCCATGGTGCGCGACCCGGACGGCAACGTCGTCGAATTCGTCCAGCGCGCTTAAAACGTGGAAAAATCGGCTTTCTTCGCGCAGGCACGCCGCGACGTCACCGGCCCGCTAGCGGGTTACACCGTCATCGAAGCCACCACTACCTGGGCCGGACCGATGGCCGGTTGCGTGCTGGCAGACTTTGGGGCGCGGGTGATCAAAGTGGAACACCCCGCGGGTGAAGTGCTGCGGCGGGTGCAACCCACGTACGAAGACTCGGCGCTGTCGCTGTTTCATGAGACGGTGAACCGCAATAAGCAGAACGTGTCGCTCAATTTGCGCCACCCCGAAGGACGCCGCCTTTTTCTCGCGCTCTGCGCCGGGGCCGACTGCGTGATCGAGAATTTCAAACCCGGCACGCTCAGCGCATGGGGCGTGGGTTACGCCGACGTCGCCGCGGTGAAGCCCGACATTGTGTATGTGTCGATCAGCGGCTTTGGCCAGTTCGGGCCGCTGGCCGAGCGCCCGGGCTACGACCCCATCGCCCAGAATTTCAGCGGTTGGTCGTCGCTGAATGGCACGCCCGACGACGGCCCAACCAAGGCCCCGACTTTTCTCGGCGATGACCTAGGCGGGCTCCACGGCGCGCTGGGTGCGCTGGCCGCGTTACTCCATCGGGGGCGCACCGGGGAAGGGCAACACGTGGACATTGCGCTCACCGACGCACTGGTGTTCCAGAGCAATGGCCTACTGGCCGCCGGCGCGCTGGGGATCCCGCTCAAACGCTGGGCCAACCAGTTCTCGATCGCCGCGCCGGTCAACCGCTATACCTGCACCGATGGCTATATCTTCGGAGGGGTGTTGCTGGATTCGCACTGGCAGCAGTTGGCAAAAATTATCGAGCGCGAAGACCTCGCCGACGCGCGCGGGCCGCAGCGGCTCGCGCGGCGTGAAGAATTCGACCAACTGGTGGCCGCCTGGTGTGCGACCCGCACCACGGCCGCAGTGGTCGCCCGCTGGAACGCGGCCGGCTTGGCGGTGACCCGGGTGAATAGTTTTGCCGAAGCCGCCCGCGAGCCGCAGTTGCTCGAGCGCGATATGCTCCAGAACACCACCCTGAGCGACGGCAAAACTGTGCCGCTGGTCGGCCCGGCCGCGAAGTTTTCGCGTACCCCCATCCGGATCCGCCACGCGGCGCCAGCCTTGGGCCAAGACAACACCGAAATCCTCGGCGCACTGGGGGTGGACGCCCAAACCTTGGCCCAGTTGCGGCTGGACGGGGTGGTCTAGGCGCGGCGCGCTGCGGCCCGGCGAGCGGGGGTGCGTGCCGCCAACCCGCCAACCAACGGCGGGCCGGCGCGCCAGCGCGTACACTCGCCCGGCGCGCCTCCAGCGGGGTCCTAGGCGCGCACGCCGCAGCGTCGGGCGACCCTCGCAGTGCGGGGCCTCCGCGGGCCGCCGGGCAACCGCACCGCGCGCGGTCACCCCGGCTAAGCAGGGCAGCCAACGCCCCGCCGAAGCCCCCCTGGGCGCAGCGGCAAGGGCTGCTCGCTACCACTTTCGCGGCCGCGGCGGTTGCCGCCTGCCGCCACGGAAAATGCTGCATGGCCATTAAATCTTTGGCGGTGACCGGCCTCGCCGGGGGCCACCCCGGCGTCACCAAGACCAGAGCATAACGGCCACCTCGACCACCCGCGCGCGGGTTGGT
>SHZJ01000013.1 GCA_009692365.1 Gammaproteobacteria bacterium | reverse complement strand
GCTTATCGAGACTCCGAGACCGCGCGGGGCGACGGCGATGCGCTGGCCTCGTCAATCTACGCCAGGGCCTATAACCGCAACCCGGATTTCTACTCGTTTTATCGCAGTCTTGGGGCCTATCGTGAAAGCTTTAACAGCAAAGAAGATATCTTGGTGCTGGCCCCAGACGCAGCCTTTTTCAAGTATTTTAAAGACCCCAGCCCGCGCTAGGCGCGAGCACGCGCAGGTGGCTAGACCTCCTGGTCGCCAGCGCGCTGGTGCTGGTGAGCGAGGGCGTGTTGCCTTTTTTAACCCCGGGCGGTATCGCGCGCTGATGACGCAACTGCTGAAACTGGACGACCGCCAGCTGCGGCTGTGCGGTCTTGCCAGCATGCTCATCGGCCTGCTCGCCCTCTACGTTGTGAGATGACCCATGACGCGCGCAAGTCGCTGGTTATTACCCGCTGGTGTCGACGAAATCATCCCCCCGCACGCGGCGATGCTCGAGACGCTGCGCCGGCGCATGCTCGATACGATGGCCAGTTGGGGCTATGCCCTGTGCATGCCCGCCAGCGTCGAGTTCCTCGACTCCCTGGTGTCGGACGGTGGGGATCTGGAACTACAAACCTTTAAGCTCACCGACCAGGTGAGCGGCCGCATGCTCGGGATCCCCGCCGATATGACGCCCCAGATCGCCCGCATCGACGCCCATCGGATTGGCGCCGCTGCCCCCACGCGGCTGTGCTACATCGGTTCGGTGCTGCATACCCGCCCCGACCAGTTCGCCGGTTCACGCAACCCGCTCCAGTTGGGCGCCGAACTCTACGGGCATGCGGGTATCGCAAGCGACGCCGAAGTCATCAGCCTAATGGTTGTCATACTGGCGCTCGCCGGGGTGGGCGAGATCACCCTGGACCTCGGGCACATGGCGCTGTTTCATGGGTTGGCGACGGCCGCCCAACTAGACGCCGAGGCCGAGGCCCTGGTGCTGGACGCGCTGCTGCGCAAGGCGGGTGACGAACTGCAAGAGATCCTGGCGCGCGCGCGGGTCCCGCCCGCCGCGGCGACTTGGCTGCTGGCGCTGCTGTCGCTCAACGGCGACCGCGAGGTGCTTACCCGGGCGGCGGTGGCCTGGGCCGCGGCGCCGGCGGCGGTGCAAACAGCGCTGGGGGCACTGGTCGCGCTGGTCGATGAACTCGAATGCCGCTGTCCCGCGCTGAATGTTCACCTAGACTTAGCCGACTTGCGAGGTTATCAGTATCACACTGGGGTGATGTTCGCGGCCTACACCGTGCGGATGGGCCGGGCCATCGCCTGGGGTGGACGCTACGACAATATCGGCGCGCGCTTCGGCCGTGCCCGTGCCGCGACCGGCTTTAGCACGGACCTCAAACTGCTGGCCGCGCTGGCCGCCTCGGAGCCGCCGGTGCCCGCTGGTGTTTTTGCGCCGACCGGCACCCAAGCCAGCCTGCTGGCCGCGATTGACGCGGCGCGGGCAGCCGGGCGGGTGGTTATTCAGGCGTTACCCGGGCAAAGCGTGGGGGCCCAGGCATTGGGCTGCAACGCGCGGTTATGTCAGGTGGCGGGCGACTGGCAGATCGAGCCGCTCGGCTGAGCACCGGCGCAAGCACCTATAAGATGGATAAAGGGGAACAACGTTGAGCAGATCCGTAGTGGTCATCGGCGCGCAATGGGGCGATGAAGGTAAGGGCAAAGTGGTCGACATGCTGACCGATCGGGCCAGCGCGGTGGTGCGCTTTCAAGGCGGCCATAACGCCGGCCACACCGTCGTGATAGACGGGACGAAAACTGTTTTACACCTCATCCCCTCCGGCGTGCTGCGCGCTGGGGTGTCGTGCTTGATCGGCAACGGCGTAGTGGTTTCGCCCGCGGCGCTCATGGAAGAGATTGTGATGCTGGAGTCCAAGGGGATCCCGGCGCGGGCGCGGCTAATGATAAGCCCGGCGGCAACCCTCATCCTCCCCTACCATGTGGCCCTCGATCAGGCGCGCGAGAAAGCGCGTGGCGCCCAGGCCATCGGCACCACCGGGCGCGGCATTGGCCCGGCCTACGAGGACAAAGCAGCACGGCGCGCGTTGCGGGTCGAAGACCTGCTGTTTCGCGAACGTTTTGCCGCGAAGTTGGGCGAGGTCTTGGACTACCACAACTTTGTGCTGGCGCATTATTACCGCGTCGAGAAACTCGACTTCCAGCGGATATTGGACGAGCAGATGGCTTTTGCCACCCAACTCGCGCCCCTGGTCGCGGACGTGGCGGAGGAAATTCACCGGCTGCAGGAGTCCGGCGTGAACCTCCTATTTGAAGGCGCCCAAGGCAGTCTGTTGGACATCGATCATGGCACCTACCCCTACGTCACCTCATCTAATACCACCGCCGGCTACGCTGCCACGGGCTCTGGTGCCAGCCCGCAGCGGATGGACTATGTGCTTGGGATCACCAAGGCCTACACCACGCGGGTGGGCGGCGGGCCGTTTCCGACCGAACTTTTCGACGAACTCGGTCAGCATCTGGCCACCCGTGGCCACGAGTTTGGGGCGACCACCGGACGCGCCCGCCGCTGCGGTTGGTTTGACGCCGTGGCGTTGCGCCGCGCACGGCTGACCAACGGCATTTCTGGCCTGTGCGTGACGAAACTCGATGTGCTCGACGGCATCGACGAAATCCGGCTGTGCACCGGTTACCGCACCCCGCGCGGCGAACTGAAGTCAGCGCCCAGCGGCGCGGAAGCCTTGGCCGAAGTCGAGCCGATTTACGAAGCCATGCCGGGCTGGCACGAGCCCACTTTCGGCATCACCGACTATGCCAAGCTACCGGCGAACGCCCAGCGCTATCTGGCGCGTATCGAGCAGGTGGTAGCAGCGCCCATCGACATGATTTCTACCGGCCCGGACCGTACGCAAACCATCATGCTGCGGCATCCTTTTGCCTGATGCGCCCCGGCTGATGCCCACCGCTGTCGTCACGCCCGCCGGCGCGCCAAATCCCCTGCCGCGCCTAGCCCAATGGTTGGCTGACGCTGAGCGGGAGGAGCCCACTAACCCCACGGCGATGTCGGTGGCGAGCGTGGGGGCGGACGGCCGGCCCTCGCTGCGGGTGCTGCTGTTGCGTGGTTTTGATGCACGCGGTTTGGTCTTCTATACCAACTTGAGCAGTCGCAAGGGGCGCGAACTCCGCGGCAATCCTTGGGTTGCGTTGTGTTTCCACTGGAAATCGCTGGCGCGACAGCTGCGGGTGGAGGGTCAGGTGGTGCCGGTCAGCGCCGCCGAGGCCGACGCCTATTTCGCCGGTCGGCCACGGGATTCGCAAATTGGCGCGTGGGCATCGCGCCAGTCCGAGCCGCTGAGCACGCGCGCCGAATTAATCCTGCGGGTAGAAAAGTACGCCGCCCGTTACGCGCAGGGCGAGGTGCCGCGACCGCCGTTTTGGTCCGGCCTGCGCGTCGTGCCGCAGCGGATCGAGTTCTGGGTCGACCAAGCGTCGCGGCTGCATGAACGAGATTGTTACGAGCGCACCCCGCACGGTTGGCAGACCAGCGTGCTCTCGCCCTAAAGACCGCGCCGCCCGCTGGCGTGCAAGGCGGGGCCGGGTGCGTTGCGCGCAGGGCCAGCACAGCGGGCTGGTGATGACTTCGCCCCCGGGGGGCCGCGCCGTGTCCCCCGGTTGTTTTGAACGACTTAAACGATAAAACGCGGTTTGCCGTTGAAGCCTGGACCTGCATCGCGCGGGGGCACGTGAGCATTGCCGCCGCGCACGCTGGGCTGGTCGCCGTAGGCGGCTATTTCCAACCGCGCGATTTGGTTGCGATGCACTTCGTCCGGACCGTCAGCGATGCGGATGAGGCGCGCATTGGCGTACTGGTAGGCCAGCCCGTATTCCGCTGAGACGCCCGCCGCGCCGAAGGCCTGAATGGCCCAGTCGATCACCTGACACGCCATGTTGGGCACGGAAACCTTGATGCTCGCGATGTCCTTGAGCGCCAACTTGTTCCCCACGGTGTCCATTTTCCACGCCGCGTGTAGCGTTAACAGGCGTGCTTGGTCGATGCGGATGCGTGACTCAGCGACCCGTTCCAGCCACACGCCTTGCTCGGCCACGGTCCGGCCAAACGCTTTGCGTAGGCGGATGCGCCGAATCATGCGCTCTAACGCCCGTTCAGCCGAGCCGATGAGGCGCATGCAGTGATGGATGCGGCCCGGGCCCAGGCGACCTTGGGCAATTTCAAACCCGCGCCCTTCGCCCAGCAACAGATGGTCGACCGGTACGCGCACGTTCTCGAAAATGACTTCCGGGTGACCGTGGGGCGCATCGTCAAAGCCAAACACCGGGTGCATGCGCTTGACCGTCACGCCCGGCCACGGCAGTGGCACCAGGATCTGCGATTGCTGGCGGTGGCGGCTGGGGTTATTGGGGTCGGACTTGCCCATGAGAATCATGATGTGGCAGCGCGGGTCGAGCGCGCCGCTGGTGTACCACTTGCGACCGTTGATGACGTATTCGTCGCCCTCGCGCACGATGCTGGTTTCGATGTTGGTGGCGTCCGAGGAGGCAACTTCCGGCTCGGTCATGGCAAACGCGGAGCGAATTTCGCCGTTGAGCAGGGGCTTGAGCCAGCGTTCCTTGTGCTCATCATTACCGTAACGCTCCAACACTTCCATGTTGCCGGTATCCGGCGCGGAGCAATTAAAAATTTCCGGGGCAAAAAATGAGCGGCCCATTTCCTCGCACAGCGGTGCGTATTCGAGGTTGGTCAGGCCGGCACCCCGGTGGCTTTCCGGCAGGAAAAAATTCCATAAACCCTGGCCGCGCGCCTTTTCTTTGAGGGTTTCCAAGAGCGGTGCCGGCTGCCAGCGGTCGCCCTCGCTAATCTGCTGCAGAATGGCTTCTTCGTTGGGATAGACGTGCGCTTCCATGAAGGCGGCAATTTGCGCCTGCAGCTGCTTAGTTTTGTCGTTGTAGTCAAAATCCATCGTGTGCTCCTCGGCGGAACCCGGGCGGGCTGTGTGGTGGTTCGGATGCTGCGCGTCACCCGTGCCTCGGCACGACCCCTGAGCGCATGGCCGCATGGTAGAAATCCACGCACAATAAGTCGAATCAATCTTCGTGATACCAATACATTGATTACCGTGATGAAACGCGCGAACCGAGTGGACCTTAATCTCTATCGAGTGTTTGACGCCATCTACACTCAGGGCAGTTTGACGCGAGCGGGCGAGGTGCTGCACCTCACCCAGCCGGCGGTCAGCAACGCGCTGGCGCGTCTGCGCGACGCTTATGCGGATCCGCTGTTCGTGCGGACCGCCGGCGGCATGCTGCCGACCCCGGTGGCCGAGAACATCGTGGCGGGGATCCGCGGCGCCCTCCAGTTACTGGAAGACTCGCTCAATGCGCGGCTGGCTTTCGACCCGCGCAAGGGCAAACGGCGTTTTCGGCTGAGTGCGGGCGACCAACCGGCGGCGATGCTCGCGCCCCGTCTGCTGCGCCTGATAGCGGCCCACGATTTCGGCGTCGAGATCGAAATCCTCCCCCTGCGGCGGGAGTCGGTAGTCCACGAATTAGCGTCTGGCCAACTGGATTTTGCCTTCGATGCCGTGCCGCTATCCGATCCGCAGCTGCTGTCGATGAAAGTGCTGGAAGACGAAATGGTCTGCGCTGTGCGGCAGGGCCACCCGGGCGTGGGACGGCGGCTGAGCTTGGAAAAATATTTGAGCCTGTCGCATGTGCATGCTTCTAGTCGTCGGCAAGGCCCGGGCCTGATCGATCTGGCCCTGCGGCGCTTAGGCCGCCAGCGGCGCATCGTGCTGCGCCTGCCCTATCACCTCGCGCTGCCCCATATCGTGGCGGCCTCCGATTTGGCCGCTAGCATTCCGCGTTCGCTCGCGCTGGCCCACGCGCTGCGGGCCGTGCCGCTGCCGTTTGCGACGCCCGGGGCGGAAATTCACGCCTTCTGGCACAAGAGCACCAGCCGTGACGGTGGCAGTGTGTGGTTTCGCGAGCACTTGTTGGGGCCCATCGCCACCGCGCCCGGCGGCGGGTCGCCGGAGGGCGTTTAATGCCGGCACCGCCGGCGCGCAGCCCAGTTCGTGCGGGAACCCGGGGCCGGCGCGGGCGGCTCACGGGGTCTTCATCGACGCCGCCGCGTGGCGCAGCGTACACTTGGCGCCGCTCCGAGCGCGGGTGATGGGCCTTCAATTGCGATTAAATTCAACTTCTCGGGGAAAGTATTTTCATGGCGCGTGACCATTTCAATCTCGAGGGCCGCGTAGCATTGGTGGCCGGGGCCAGCCGTGGCATCGGCGAGGCGATTGCTAAACGTTTGGCAGAATATGGCGCCACGGTGCTCGTCACCAGCCGTAAGCTCGAGGGCTGTGAGGTGGTCGCACAGGCCATCCGTGCGGCCGGTGGGCGGGCCGAGGCGCTCGCCTGTCACATTGGCGATTTGGCGCAAATCGAGCGTACGTTCCAGCACGTCGATGCCACTTACGGGCGGCTCGATATCTTGGTCAATAACGCCGCGGCCAATCCCTTCTACGGTCACATCCTCGACACCCCGGTGGCGGCGTTCGAGAAAACAATTGAAATCAACCTGCGGGGCTATTTTTATATGTCGGTGGAAGCCGGCAAACGCATGCGGGTGCAGGGCAAGGGTTCGATCGTCAACGTGGCTTCGGCCAATGGCATCACGCCGGGCGACAAGCAGGCCGTGTACTCCATGACCAAGGCCGCGATTCTCAATATGACGCAGGCCTTTGCCAACGAATGTGGGCAATGGAATATCCGCGTGAATGCGCTCGTGCCGGGCGTCACCAAGACCCGCTTCGCGCAGGCGCTGCACGATGACGAAAGTTTTCTCGGCCCGGCGCGCGCACGCACGCCGCTCAATCGCTCCGCCGAACCCGCGGAGATGGCCGGTGCGGTGCTGTACCTATGTTCGGACGCCGCCTCCTATACTACCGGCACGTTTGTCACGGTGGATGGTGGCTATTTGGCATGAAGGCCGCACTGACGTTTTCCCTCGCCGGCAAAGTGGCCCTTATCACCGGCGCTGGGGGCGGTATCGGTTTGGCGGCGGCGCAGGTCTTGGCGAGCAGCGGCGCGCGGCTGATGTTGTCGGATGTGGACGCGGCGCGCGGTGAGGCGGTTTTGGCTGACTTCCACGCGCTGGGATTAGACGCCCGTTTTGCGGTCTGCGATGTGACCCAAGCCGACAGCGTGCGCAGCCTTATTGAGGTCACGGTGGCCCAGTTCGGTCGCCTCGACTGCGCGGTCAACAACGCCGGTATCGAGCATGCGCACGCCAAGTTGGCCGACCACGACGACGACGACTTCGATCGCCCGATCGCCGTCAACCTCAAAGGCGTGTATCTGGGCATGAAACACGAACTGCGGCAGATGCTCACCCAAGGGGGGGGCGTGATCGTCAACGTGGCGTCGGTGGCGGGGCTGGGCGGTGCGCCCCTGCCGGGCGGGTACTGCGCGAGCAAGCACGGCGTGATGGGTCTCACCCGCACGGTCGCCGTTGAATACGCCAAGCGCGATATTCGGGTGAACGCCGTGTGTCCCAGCTTTGTAAACACCGAGATGGTGCAGCGGATGGTGGCGCGCAGTCCGCGCCTCGCCACGACCCTCACGCAGGCCAGTCCCATGCAGCGCATGGGCGAGCCGGCGGAAATTGGCCGCGCCATTGCCTGGCTATGCGCGGATGATTCGTCCTTCGTGAACGGTCAGGGGCTGGCGTTAGATGGCGGGCTGACGGCCTGGTAGAAATTGCGGGCCGGACGGCCCACTCAAAAGGGGAGAACTCTGCAATGAGCTTGCTCATCAACCGTCGCGATGTGGATTTCGTGCTCTACGAACTCCTGAACATCGAAACGCTGACCCAGACCCCGCGCTACGCGGGGCAGGACCGGGCGCTCTACGACGCCACGCTGGACGCCACCGAAAAACTGGCGCGGGAAAAATTTGCCACCCACGCGAGCGCTGCCGACGAACACGAACCGGTGTTGGAAGACGGCCACGTGCGGCTGATCCCAGAGGTCAAGATTGCCCTCGACGCTTATGTTGAAGCGGGTTTTATGGGGATGGCCATGGATGTCGAAGCGGGGGGTACCCAGTTGCCCTGGAGTGTGGCACAGGCCTGCGCGGGGTATTTCTGCGCCGCGAATGTCAGCACCATTGCCTATCCTTTCATCACGATCGCGGCGGCTAATCTGCTCAACAAATTTGGCTCGCCCGAGCAGCGCGCGCGCTATTTGGAGCCGCTGGTGGCCGGGCGTTTCTTTGGCACGATGGTGCTCTCCGAGCCCCAGGCCGGGTCCTCGCTGGCCGATATCCGCACGCGGGCGCTGCCCACCGAGGAGGGCCATTACCTGCTCAGCGGCAACAAAATGTGGACCTCGGCGGCCGAACACGATCTGGCGCAAAACATCATTCACCTGGTGCTCGCCAAAATTCCCGGCGGGCCGCCGGGTGTGAAAGGCATTTCGCTGTTTATCGTGCCGAAATATTTCGTCAACGACGATGGCAGTTTGGGCGCGCGCAACGATGCTCGGGTGGTCGGGCTTAATCACAAGATGGGCTATCGCGGCACGGTGAATGCGGTGTTCAACTTGGGGGAGAACGGCTGCTGCAAGGGCTGGCTGCTGGGTGAGCCGCATCAGGGGCTGTCCTACATGTTCAGCATGATGAACGAGGCGCGTATCGGGGTGGGTCTAGGGGCGGCCGCGCTGGGTTACACCGGCTATCTGCACTCGCTGAAATACGCCCGCGAACGACCACAAGGGCGGCACGCCGGCAACAAGGACCCCGCCAGCCCGCAGGTACCCATTGTTGAGCATGCGGACATCCGACGTTTGCTGTTGGCGCAGAAGGCGGCCGTGGAGGGCGGGCTCGCGCTGGCGCTGTACTGCTCTCATCTCATCGATTTAGAGCGCACGAGCGAGGCCGCAGCGACGCGTGACCACCTCAATCTATTGCTGGATCTACTCACCCCCATCGTCAAATCCTGGCCCAGCGAGTTTTGCCTGGAAGCCAATAAGCACGCCATCCAGATCCTCGGCGGCTACGGCTATACCCGGGACTATCCGTTGGAGCGTTTCTACCGCGACAACCGGCTCAATCCTATCCACGAGGGCGCCCACGGCATCCACGGGCTGGACCTGCTGGGGCGCAAGGTAGCGTTGCGCGGTGGCGCGGCCCTGGCGGCCCTGATGAACGAGATCGCCGCGACCCTGGTCACTGCCGGCGCCTACCCCGAGTTGGCTGAATGGGTAGCCGGTCTCAGCGCAGCGCGCTCCGCATTGGCCAGCGCAACGGCGACCCTGGGCGGCCTGCGCGATGGTGGCGCAGCCCCGCGCGCGCTCGCCAACGCCGGCATCTATCTCGATACTTTTGGGCAGGTCGTGATCGCCTGGATGTGGTTGCGGATGGCGGTGATTGCCGCCGCCCGCGCGCCTGACAGCGCTGGCGCGGAGTACGCCTTCTACACCGGCAAGCTGCAGGCGTGTCAGTATTTTTATCGCTACGAGTTGGCGCCCGTGGCCGCGCGGCTGGCTTTCCTTGCCCGCGCTGACGACACCTGCCTGACGATGCGCGATGACTGGTTTTAGGCGCTGCAGGCGCAACCGGTGGTCGCTGCGAGGCATTTTTTCCAAGCATCTCAAGCCATAACGCCAGCATCTCAAGCCATAACGCCAGCATCTCAAGCCATAACGCCAGCATCTCAAGCCATAACGCCAGCGTCTCAAGCCATAACGCCAGCGTCTCAAGCCATAACGCCAGCGTCTCAAGCCATAACGCCCCAATAGGACGCCCAGCCGATGCCCCTTAATATGACCGACTACGCCGCCGAACGGGCGGCCTTTCACTGGGCCGCGCCGCCGCGCTTCAACTTTGCGCGCGATGTGCTGGACCGCTGGGCCCAAGACCCGCTCAAGCTGGCCTTGTGGTGGATCGACGATGCGGGCCATGAACAGCAGCTCACGTTCGCGCAGCTGTCGACGCGCGCGCAGCGGCTCTGCCATGTGCTGAGTGACGCCGGCATTCGGCAGGGCGATACGGTCATTGTGGTGTTACCGCGCCTCGTCGCGTGGTGGGAAATTGTGACGGCCTGTCTGCGCATGGGGGTGGTGGTGTCGCCGGGTACCACCCAGCTCGCGCCCAACGACTTGGCCTACCGCATCGACGCGGCGCAGGCGCGCGCGGTGATTACCGATGCGCGCAACGCGGCGAAAATCGACGCGCTCCCTAACCCGACCTTACGCGCTAAATTATTGGTGGACGGGTCGCGGCCGGGCTGGCTCGACTACGCCACGGCCGTGGCCGCAGCGGCCCCGGTTTTTGCGGCCGCCGATACCGCCGCCGAAGACGACGCGCTGTGTTACTTCACCTCGGGCACCACGGGCTATCCGAAAATGGCCATCCAGACCCAGGCCTACGGCTTGGCGCATCGCATCACCGGGCATTACTGGCTGGATTTGCGGCCGGCGGATGTGCACTGGAATTTGAGCGACACCGGCTGGGCCAAGGCCGCGTGGAGCAGCTATTTCGGCCCGTGGACCTGCGGCGCGGTGATCTTCGTGCATCACGCGGAGGGCTTTGACCCGCAGCGCACGCTGGAAGTGCTGGCGCGCTATCCCATTACCACTTTTTGCGGCGCGCCCACCATCTACCGGATGCTGGTCCAACAGGACCTCGGCGCTTATCGCTTCCCGACCCTGCGCCATTGCGTGGGTGCCGGCGAGCCACTAAATCCTGAAATCATTCAGACCTGGCAAACGGCCACCGGCTTAGTGATTCGGGACGGTTATGGGCAGACCGAATCGGTTTTGCTGTGCGCCAGTTTCCCCTGTCTGGAACCGCGCTTCGGCTCCATGGGCAAGCCGGCGCCGGGCATCGATCTGGCGGTGATCGATGACGCCGGCGCGGTCTTGCCGCCCGGCGGCGAGGGCGACGTCGCGGTGCGGACAAAGCCAACACCGCCCCCCGGCCTGTTTAAAGAATACCGTGGCGACGCCGAGCGCACGGCGCGGGCGTTCCGTGGCGACTGGTACCTCACCGGCGACCGTGCCTACGTCGATGAGGACGGCTATTTCTGGTTCGTCGGGCGGGCCGACGACGTCATACTCTCGGCCGGCTACCGCATTGGCCCCTTCGAAGTCGAGAGCGCGCTGCTGGAGCACGCCGCGGTGGTCGAGTCGGCGGTGGTGTCCAGCCCCGATGACTTGCGGGGGGAGGTAGTGAAGGCGTTTGTGGTGCTCGCCCCCGGATTCGAGGCCAGTGCCGCGCTGGTGCGGGCGTTACAAGATCACGTTAAAAGCGTGACTGCGCCGTATAAGTACCCGCGCAAGATTGAGTTTGTGGCGAGCTTGCCCAAGACCGTCAGCGGCAAGATTCGGCGGATCGAACTGCGCGAGCGCGAATGGGCCAAACCGACCGCCTAGCCGCGCCCGCCGGCCCGCCACCCGTCGCGCCGGCGGTGCAGCGCGCTGCGCTGCTGATGGTAGGGGTGAGCGCTTTCGCCCAGCCTTTGATGCTCTCATCGGTGACGGTTGCGCTCCCGGCGATGGCCGCGGATCTGGCGCTTAGCGCGGTGAGCCTGTCGTGGATCCCGCTGATGTTTTTACTCAGCAGCGCGGCCACCGTGTTGGCGTTCGGACGGCTGGCCGATATGTACGGCCGCAAGCGAATTTTCGTGTGGGGCTCGTGGGGCTTGGTCGGGTCTTCGTTGCTGCTGGCCAGTGCCCCCAACGGGGCGGCGCTCATCGCGTTGCGCGCGCTGCAAGGGGTGAGCGCGGCCATGCTCTACGCCACTCAAGCCGCCATCATCGTGTCGATTTGTCCGCCGGCGCGGCGGGGTCGGGCCTTGGGCATGATCGCCTCGGTGCTGTATCTCGGGTTGACCGCCGGCCCGCTGCTGGGTGGTTGGCTGGTGGAGCATTTTGGTTGGCGGGTCGCCTTTGTGGTGAATCTGCCGCTGACGCTGTGCGTGTTGCTCCTCTTGGTGCCGCGCGTCAAAGGGGAGTGGGCAGCCGCGCAGCGGGGCCACTTCGATGGGCTCGGCGCGGCCATTTATGCCCTGGGCATCCTGTGCGTCATTACCGGCGCCACCGCGCTGCAGGGTCGGTCTGGGGCTTTAATGGCCGGCGTGGGTGGGCTGCTGTTGTGGCAGTTTGTGCGCCGGCAAAAGGGCCGTGCGGATCCCTTGTTTGACGTCTCGCTGTTTCTTTCCAACCGGGTGTTTGCCCTGTCATCACTCGCCGCGTTGTTGATGTACACGACGACCTTCTCCATTTTGGTGCTAATCAGTTTGCATCTGCAGTACCTCAAAGGGCTGCAGCCCAGTCAGGCGGGCTTGGTGATGTTTGCCCAACCGCTGGTGACCGCGCTGATGTCGCCCTTGGTGGGGCGTTTGTCCGACCGGGTAGAGCCGCGTTTGTTGGCCACCGCCGGGGTGGTGGTGACGGCGCTGGGTTTGGTGGCGCTGGGTGGCATTGGGCGCGACACCTCGCTGGCGCGGATCACGGTCTGTCTGGCGTTCACCGGACTGGGCTTTAGCTTGTTCGCCTCCACCAATGTCAACGCCATCATGAGTTCGATCGCAACGGGTCAACAGGGCAGCGCCAGCGGTGCGGTGGCAACGATGCGCGTGCTCGGCCAGTTGTGCAGCATGGGGCTGGTAGCCATGGCCTTCTCTTTGACCTTGGGGGTGGCGCAGATCACCCCGGAAACCTATCTACAACTGGAGCGCGCGCTGAGCCTGAGCTTCAGGCTGGCGGCGCTATTATGCGTGCCGTGCGTCTTCTTCTCGCTGGCGCGGGGTCGGCTGCGGCCCCGCTAAACCCACAGAATTTGCCGCTGACCGTGCTGGAAACTCAAAAACGCCGCGCGTGGATCGGCCTGCTCGAGCTGGCGTAGCAGCGCCTCGAGCATGAGCAGCGTGACCGGCATGACGGCCAGTTCGCGCACGGCCGACAACGGCACCCACTGAATATGACCCAGTTCGCCGCTGTCCTGCGCGACGCCCGCCACGTGCTCGGCCGCGACGGCGAAAAATCGGGCATGGAAGCGGATGGGTTGGACGCTGGGCGTGATCGCGCGCCCTAAATAACGCAGCTTGCCCAGGGGTGGCGCTAGTCCGCATTGGCGAAAAACCTGCCAGGACGGCAGCGGATTGTCGCCAATGTCGCCGGGCTGGCCGACCATCAGGCCACATTCTTCGAAGGTTTCGCGGATCGCCGCCAGTGCCAGTGCGTTCCCGCGGACTGCCGAAGCGCCCACCGCCAGCTTGGCGTGGATAGTGGGGTCCAACGGCGAGTACGGTTGCACGCGTGCGTCGGCCGGTTCCAGCATCCCGCCAGGGAATACGTAGATCCCCGGCTTAAAGCGGGCTTTGGTGGGGCGTTGGCCCAGCAGCACCTCCAGGCCTCGCTCACCGCGGCGGTGGATGACCAAGCTCGCGGCATCCCGTGGTCGCACGGGTTGAGGGGAATCCGACATGGGCACCTAATCCTGCTGGCTGACAAAGAGGGCGGAATAATAGCCTGCGGCAAGCGGAAAACTTAGGCGCCGGAGCGCCGCGTGTACCCAACCCTGCGAGCTTGCACGCAGCGGCACGGCGCGTCGATCGCCGTGGTCGCGACGAGAGCCCCGAGGTCATCACCGCGCGGCGCGGCGCCCCGGCGGGTGCGGAACGTCAGCTTGCTCCCGGGCTATTTGCTGCTTTCGTTATATTCACCCCCCTAAACAGGGGGACAAATAGTCCGCTAAAGGACGCGATTAGCCCCGAATCGGTATCGCCTTCACGGTCTGCTTGTCTTACTATCAGGCTACCTATGGGGCCTTACCTGCTCTGCAGTGCCTACCAGCCGGTGGGTCGGCAGCGATGAAGGTCGGAGCACCTTAAGATTGCCGCGGCGCTAATGTTCTGAAGGACGCCGTTGCGAGGTAGCGAGAGGGTGCCGGGGCTCGCGCGTGCGAGCCCCGGCACCTATGTTCTAAACGTTAGCTTATCCCGCGTGAGCGGGGCTTGGGGGTCGTTTTGGCTGGCAATAACACTCACGAAATTCGCAAGACACGCGGTTCCGCTATCGCCAACTGGCTGATGGATCGCAAGTGGGCCTCGTTCTTCATCATCCTGGTGCCGACTGTTGCGCTCGCGTGGCACATCCCCAAAATTGAAGTGTATTCGCGCTTCGCTGACCTCCTGCCGGACAAGCACGAGTACATCAAAAACTATAACCGCATGAAGCAAACCTTCGGCGGCGCCAACGTGGTGACCATGGCGTTGGAAGTCACAGGCGACAAAGCGGACATCTTCACCTACAACACGCTCAACAAGCTGAAAATGCTCACCGAAGAAGTGGACCTTATCCAAGGCGTGAACCACTATCAGGTGGCCAGCATCGCGCACGGCAAAGTACGCCGCATCCGCACGACCGGCGGGGGGCTGATCAAATCTGAGCCAGTGCTACCGAAGGAACTGCCCAAAGACCCCGCGGCCTTAAAGCAATTGCGTGAGGAAGCCTTCAACAACGACATCGTTTACGGCACCTACATCTCGACCGACGGTAAGTCGGCGCTGATTTTCGCCGGCTTCGATGAAGAGCGACTGGATTACACGGTTATCCACAAACGCCTGACGGAACTCAAGGCGGAGGTCGAGAAAGACGGCGAAACCACCCTGTATGTGGCCGGCGAACCCATGCTGAAAGGCTGGATCTATTTCTACTCCAAAGAACTGAAGGAAATCTTCGGGGTTACTGGGCTGGTGATGGTGTTGCTGCTGTGGTTCCACTTCGGCTCTATTGCCGGGGTCATCGTGCCGGCGCTGGGAACCTTCCTCTCCGCGCTCTGGGGCTTGGGCTTCGTGGGCTGGATGGGCTTTAACCTCGACCCGCTCATTCTGGTGGTGCCAATTCTCATCTCGGCCCGCACGGCCAGCCATTGCGTGCAGATGATGGAACGCTACTACGACGAAATCCGGGTTGGCGCTGAGCAAGAAGAGGCGGTGCGTACCGCGATGGGCGAGCTGCTGCTGCCCGCGACGCTCGGTATTATGGCCGACGCCTTCGCGTTGCTGGTGCTCACCATTTCCTCCATGCCCATGATTTCAAAACTGGGCATGTACTGCTCCTTCTGGGGTGCCAGCAATCTGGTGACGGTGGCCGTACTGGTACCGCTGGTCATGTCGCTGCTGCCCAAGCCCACCGTGTCGGTGCAAGAAGAACACAAGCACCTGCCGTCGCGCTTGATGCACAATTTGGGCGTGTTTTTGGTGGGGCCGAAAGCCGCTACGGTCATCATGGGTGGTGCCGTGGCACTGACCGCGTGGGCGTTCTACTTTGGGTGGTCCATCCAGATTGGCGAAAGCAAACCCGGTTCGCCGATTCTTTTCCCAGCGCATGAGTACAACGTCGCGGCGAAGAAAATTGCGGACGAGTTCTCTGGTGCCAACCAGTTCAGCATCTACTTCGAGGGGGACAAGCCGCACCGCATGAAAGACCCCGCAGTGGTCGCCAATATGCAGGCCTTTGGGCGCTACATGGCGGACAGTTTCAACTTCGGCGGTACCCGCGACATTCCGCAGCTCGTGCGGTCCATCAACCGTTTGTATCACTACGATGACCCGCGTTGGTCGCTGATCCCCACGGCTCAGAAAGACATCGGTAACACCCTGTTCATGTATGAAGCTGGCGCCTCCATGCCGGGCGTTATTCTGGAGTACATGAATTTAGAGGGTCAAACCGCGAACTTCGTCATTTTCTACAAAGACGCCACGGGTAAGACCGTGCACGAGGCGATAGCGAAAGCGAAGGCTTGGCTGGTGGCGAATCCCGTGCCAGGCGTTACCCCGCGCTTCGCGGGCGGCATCATCGGCACCACGGCTGCGGCGAACGAAGAAACTGAAAGCTCGGACCGCAAGACCACGGTGGCGATTGTCTCGGTGGTGACGCTCGCGATTATCCTGGCCTATCGCTCGCTGGTCGCCGGCGCCATGGTGTTTGGTCTGCTCATTCTGTGCGTGATGACCAATCGGGCGTTTATGGGGATGCAAAACATCGGTCTCAACGTCAACACCCTGCCGGTAACGGCCGTGGGTATCGGCGTGGGGGTGGACTACGCAATTTATATGCTCGACCGACTCAAAGAAGAAGCTCGCCACCGAACCTTGGTCGACGCCATCGTGACGTCCATGCGGACCACCGGTGCCGCCATTCTGTTTACGGGCACGACGATCTTTGCGGGCATCATCTACTGGATCCCGGGTTCTTCGCTGCGCTTCAACAGCGAAATGGCGTTGCTGCTGTGTTTGCTGCTGTTCAGCAACATGGTCGGTGCCATCACCTTGGTGCCGTTGTTCGTCCGCATCTTCAAGCCGAAGTTCATCACCAATACTCATATCGATGATATCGACACTATCCGCGACCAAGAACTGGGCGGATGGCAGGCGCTGGCTATCGCCAAAATGGGCGGTGGAGCCGCGTAGGACGCTCGCTGCTGCTTGAGCTAAGCTAGAAAGGCCGGGGCAACCCGGCCTTTTTTTTGCGGGCGATGGATCTTCCGGCAGCACGCTCGGATAGCTGTATCACCTGATCGCGCAGGCCCACCGCCAAGCAGTGGGGCGGCGCTTGTCATCGACCACCGGGGAGCAGGGCGCGCGGTGGGGGCGGTTGATGTTTGCTGGAACCAGAAACTAACAAGGCCGGGGCAACCCGGCCTTTTTTTGTTATTGCCCCGCGTCTAGCACGAGGGGCGGGGCCCCGCAGCACGCCAGCGGTTTACAGCACCGCGCACACCGCATCGCAGAAATAATCGATGTTGGCCTGATTGACCCCCGCCACGTTGATCCGGCTGGAATCTACCATGTAGATGCTGTACTCGTTTTTCAGGCGTTGGACCTGGTCCCGGCTGAGCCCCAAGAAGGAGAACATGCCGAGTTGCCGGGGAATAAAATCGAAGCGCTCGGTGTGGAGGCGCGCGCGAAATTTTTCCGCTAATTGCGCGCGTAAATCGTTAATGCGGTCGCGCATGGTGCCGAGTTCTAGCGCCCACGCGGCACGGGCTTGGGGCTCACGCAAGATGCGGCCCACCAATGCACCGCCGTAATTTGGCGGCATGGAATACACCCCGCGCGCGACGTTCTGCACCTGCCCATACACTAAGTCGGCCTGGGCGGGGTTGGGTAGCAGCAGGGATAAGGCACCGACCCGCTCGCGATACAGTCCAAAATTTTTCGAGCATGAACTCGCCACTAAGAGTTCGGGTACCACACTGGCCAGTTTGCGTACGCCGTAGGCGTCTTCATCCAAGCCCGTGCCGAGCCCGAGGTAGGCTAAATCAACGAAGGGGGTGAAGCCGCGCCGCACGGCAATCTCGGCCACTTGGTCCCAGTGCTGGGGGCTCAAGTCGACCCCGCAGGGGTTATGGCAGCAGCCGTGGAGGAGCACTAAATCGGTCGCGGGGATTTTCTCCAAGGCCGCCAACATGGCGTCGGCGTTCAGCGCTTGGTGGGCCGCGTCGTAGTAGGGATAAACTTTTATTTCCAAGCTCGCGTCGCCAAGCAAGGGGACGTGGTTGGCCCAGGTGGGGTCGGAGACCCAGATAGCGGCCCCGGTCTTAGCGCGGTTGATCAGCTCCGCGGCGATTCGTAGCGCGCCGCAGCCGCCGGGAGCCTGCAGGGTACGCAGGCGCCGCTCGGCAAAAACGGGGCTGTCCGTGCCGAATATCAGCTGCTCGATGCCGTGATTGAAGTCTGGATCGCCGGTCGGACCGACATAAGTTTTGCTGGTTTCCTCGGCCCGATGGGCCGCGTCGGCCGCTTTGACGCACGCTAGAATCGGGGTATGTCCTACCTCGTCCTTATACACCCCAACGCCAAGATCGACCTTGCTGGGGTTGGCGTCTTGGCGGAAGGCCGCCATCAGGCCAAGGATGGGGTCGGGGTTGAGCGTTTGCAGGGTTTCGAACATAGGGTTTGGATCTCTTGAATCGGTGCGCCCGGTGCGAGCCGTGGTGGAGGGTCCAAATAATAGCCGCGCGCCAGGGTCTAGGCTATCCGCCCACGCCGATTTAGCGCACGAAGCACTGCTGGCGAGCGGAGGCGTAGCGCAGCGTGTCGAGGTTGGCTTCGGTATCGACCTTTTGGATGGCGTCGGTATAGGACTGGATGGCCGCGAAGGGCAGGAAGGCGAGGCTGATGCTAGACACCATGCCAAAGCTCACCGCCATTTGAGTGCGCGGGTCGTCGTTAAACGGTGGGCGGTAGTTCGATTGGGTGCGCATCAAGACGACCCGCTGCTCGTAGAGTTCGGCGCACGAGAGCTTATCGGAGGGTGGCGTGAGGACCGGCTGGCGCGGGCCTAACACCAAATTACCCACGTCGGCCGCCCGCGCTTTGGCAAATTCCTCCGCTGCGCCCGGTACCTGCGCCGAGGACAAGGTCGGTGAGCCGGGCTGGGCCGGCGCGGCGAGACAGGGGCCTGATAGGACGAGCGCGAAGAGACAAAAAAAGCGGCGCATGGGCGTGATGCTCAATGAGGACAACCGTTAGGGGTAGCGGCCGTCCTCGCGTGGTACTGCAGTGTTTTCTGTTTCCCGGCAAAATACTGTATAAAAAAACAGTCTTTTTGGAAACAGCCTGATGAGTGCCACGCGTCTCGACCCCGATCCCCCTTACGCCGAACTCCATTGTCTGAGTAATTTCAGCTTTCTGAACGGCGCTTCGCATCCAGAGGAGTTGGTCCGACAGGCGTTCGCCTTGGGCTACACCGCGCTGGCCTTGAGCGACGAATGCTCGCTGGCGGGTGTTGTGCGGGCGCATGTGGTGGCAAGCGAACTGGGTTTAAAGCTCATCATTGGGTCGCGCTTCACGCTGGAAGACGGACTGCAGCTGATTTTGCTGGCGCCCGATGCGGCCGGTTATGCGCAGTTGTCACGGCTCATTTCTGGGGCTCGTCGCCAGTGCACTAAGGGGGCCTATCGGCTCACCCGGGAGGACCTCACGGCGGTGGCCGACAGCGTATTGGCGCTGTGGGTCCCGCCCCTGTTGCCGCAGGACGTGGACGCCTACTGGCTGCGCCAGCGTTTTGGTGAGCGCGCCTGGATCACCGTGGGGCGTTTTTATGAGGGCGATGACCGCGCACGTTACCACCGCTTATGCCGCCTCTCGCAGGCGCATCAGCTGCCGTTGGTGGCTACCGGTGACGTGCACCTGCACGCCCCGGCGCGGCGCGCGCTCGCAGATGTTCTGCAGGCTATTCGGCTGTCGCTGCCGCTCGCCGCTACGGGTTTCGCCTTGGCCGGGAACAGCGAGCGCTATCTGCGCCCGCGCGCGCGGCTGGGCGCGCTCTATCCCCCGGCGCTATTGGCAGAGTCGCTGCGCATTGCGGGGCTGTGCAATTTTTCGCTGACGCAGCTGCGCTACGCCTATCCACGCGAACTGGTGCCCGAGGGCCGCTCGCCCACCGAACATTTGCGCGCCCTCACGGTGTTGGGGGCAGCGCGGCGCTGGCCGGCCGGCACGCCGCCACGGGTGCTGGCGCAGCTCGAGCACGAATTACAGCTCATTGCCGAGTTGGAGTACGAGGCATTTTTTCTCACGGTCTACGATTTGGTGTGCTTTGCCCGGGGGCGCGAAATTTTGTGTCAGGGTCGGGGCTCGGCCGCCAATTCAGCGGTGTGCTATTGCTTGGGCATCACCGAGGTCGACCCCGCGCGCATGGAAATGCTCTTTGAACGCTTTATCTCTAAGGAGCGCGGTGAACCGCCCGATATCGACGTGGATTTTGAGCACGACCGGCGTGAGGAAGTCCTCCAGTACATCTATCAAAAATACGGTCGGCAACGCGCCGCGTTGGCGGCAACCGTCATTTGCTATCGAGCCCGCAGCGCGGTCAGGGACGTCGGTCGGGCCTTGGGTTTATCGCCTGAGCAGGTCACGCGCATCGCCAGCAAGCTTTACTGGTGGGACCGAGATGCAGACTTGGGCGAACGCTTGCGCGAGGCGGGCTTTGACCCCGCACAGCCGGTGCTGCAGCGTTTGGTGGCGCTGGTGACGGAGCTGATCGGTTTTCCGCGGCATTTATCCCAGCACGTCGGCGGCTTCATCATTTCGGACGGGCCGCTCGATGAACTGGTGCCCATCGAAAACGCCGCCATGCCCGAGCGCACGGTCATTCAATGGGACAAGAACGACCTCGATGCGCTGGGTCTGTTGAAAGTGGATTGCCTGGCGCTGGGCATGCTTTCGGCGATCCGGCGCACCCTAGCGCTAGTGGCCGATTTCCGTGGGCGAAGTTTCAGCCTGGCCGATGTGCCGGCCGAGGACCCCGCCACTTACGCCATGATCCAGCGCGCCGACACGGTGGGGGTGTTCCAAATCGAGTCGCGGGCGCAAATGGCGATGCTGCCCAGGCTCAAACCCGCGTGTTACTACGACCTCGTGATCGAGGTGGCCATCATCCGACCCGGTCCCATCCAAGGTGAGATGGTGCATCCGTATCTGCGTCGCCGGTGCGGGGAGGAAGCGGTGACCTATCCCAGCCCGGAGATCCGCAACGTGCTGGAACGTACGCTCGGCATCCCGCTGTTTCAGGAGCAGGTGATTAAGCTTGCGATGGTGGCCGCAGGATTTTCGCCCGGTGAGGCCGACAATCTGCGGCGTTCGATGGCGGCGTGGCGGCGCAACGGGGGGCTGCAGCACCTGCGCACCCGGCTCATCGAGGGCATGTGCGCGCGCGGTTACGAAGAAAGTTTTGCCGAGCGCATCTGCAATCAGATCCAGGGCTTTGGCGAATACGGTTTCCCCGAGTCACATGCCGCGAGCTTTGCGCTGTTGGCCTATGTGTCGGCGTGGCTGAAATGTCACGAGCCGGCCGCCTTTCTCGCCGCCTTGCTCAATAGTCAGCCCATGGGTTTCTACGCCCCCGCGCAACTTGTGCAGGATGCGCAGCGCCACGGGGTGACGGTGCGGGCGGTGGATGTCAACGCCAGCGCCGTGGCGTGCACGCTGGAACCGCTGCACCACCCGCAGGAGCCCGGCGTGAGGATAGGCTTGGCGCTCGTGCAGGGGCTGTCTGTGAGCGTCGCCGCACGGGTGGTCGCCGCGCGTGCGGCCGGCATTTTTGTCGATGTCCACGACCTCGCCCACCGGGCGGAATTGGGCCGCCGAGAACTGCGGGTGTTAGCCGAGGCGGGTGCGCTGGTGAGTCTTGCCGGCCATCGTCACCGCGCCCATTGGGCGGCCCTAGGCTTGGAGGCGCCGCTGCCGCTGTTGCCCCACGCGGGCCTCCCAGAGGCTAGTCCCCTCTTGCGCCGCCCTACCGAAGGCGAGGAAGTGTGTGCCGATTACGCGCGTCTGGGCTTCACCCTGGGTCGCCATCCGTTAGAGCTGCTGCGCGGCGCCTTGGCGCAACGGCGCTGTCGGACGATTTTTGAAGTCCAACAGGCCAGACACGGCGAGCGGGTGGACACCGCGGGTCTTGTGATCCTGCGGCAGCGGCCGGGCACCGCCACCGGGGTGGTATTCGTGACGCTGGAAGACGAAACCGGCACGCTCAATCTCATCGTGTGGTCGAGCTTGGCGCAGACCCAACGGCGCGAGCTATTGGGGGCCCGCTTGCTGGGGGTCAGCGGTAAGGTGCAGCGCGAGGATGCGGTGGTGCATCTGGTTGCCGAGCAGCTTAGCGACCACACGGGGTTGCTGGGTCGCCTAGCCGGTGCTTCACGCGATTTTCACTGATGCGCCCGGCGTCTGCGGGGGCCGGGACTGCCCGGGGCTGGCACCCTACGCTGGGCCGTGCCCACGCGCCGGCGCAGAATGTCCGCGTTTTCGGGCATGATGCCCGCCCTGCTGCGTGAGTTTTTAAGCCGATGAGCCGCTGGCGTGCACCCCAACCTCCCGCGACACCCTGCATCACCAGCGCGGGCTATCGGGCCTTGGAAATTGAACTGAAGTCGCTGTGGCAGCGGCGCGCCGAGGTGGTTCGGCATTTGGCCGCCGCCGCGGCCGAAGGCGACCGCTCGGAGAACGCAGAATATCAATATCGCAAAAAAGAACTGCGCGGCATCGATGGTCGGTTGGGCTATTTGCAGCGCCGGATGCCAACGCTAAAAATCGTCACCAGCGCGCCCGCCGACCCCGCGCGGGTGTTTTTTGGCGCCACGGTAGAACTGCTCAGCGCCCTGGGCGCGCCGCTGGTCTATCGCCTGGTCGGCAGTGACGAAATCGACGCCGCCGGCGGCGACATCAGTGTGGATTCTCCGCTGGCGCGCGCATTGCTGGGGCAGGTGCTCGCCGCTGAAATTCTGGTGCCCGGGCTGGCCGGCGCAATGACGGCCTATCGCATCGAGGCGATACGCTACGAGTTGGCCCCGCACGCTAACCACTAGCCTGCGCGCGCGTCGGGTTTTTCCATCCGGGTAGGCGCCCGCGCTGGGTTCGTGGCCCTACCGGTCGTGTGCCGGCGCAACCCCCTTTGGGGGGAAGGCTCACCCACGACAGGGCTGCTGATCCCCTGTAGTCTCTCGTAAGCCATGCCCAGCCCCACCCGCGCCAGCGAACTAGAGTCCCCCTACGCGTGGCTGCGGCTGGCGGCCTCGGTGCTGCTGATGGGCATCGGCAGCGGCGGCATGTACGCCGTGATGGTGGTGCTGCCAACGCTCCAGACCGAATTCCACATCGCGCGCGCAGGGGCGTCATTTCCGTTCACGGCCACCATGTTGGGCTTTGCCGCCGGCGGCCTGATGATGGGACGTCTGGTGGACCGCTGGGGGGTGTTTCCCACCCTGCTCGGCGGGGCCCTGGCGCAGTTCCTGGGTTTTTTCTTGGCGGCCCACGCTCAAACCGCCGGGCAGTTTGCCCTGTGTCAGGCGGTGTTTATCGGTTTCCTTGGCTGCTCAACGACCTTCTCCCCGCTGCTGTCGGATATTTCCCACTGGTTTGCGCCTCGGCGGGGTATTGCGGTGGCGATCTGCGCCAGCGGTAATTATCTTGGCGGCGCGGTCTGGCCGCCGCTCACGCAACATCTGGTCGCGGCCCACGGCTGGCGTACCACCTACGAATTTATCGGGCTCGCCTGCGTCGCCTCCATGGTACCCATTGCTTTCTTGTTGCGCCGCCCGTCGCCCATCGACCACCTACCCCCGGCGCGGCGCGCAGGCCCAGCCAGCGCCGCCAGCCCGGACTTGGCGGCCGGTCTGAGCCCCCGCGTGTTGCAGGCGCTGCTGTGCGTGGCGGGGGTAGCGTGCTGTGTCGCGATGTCGATGCCACAGGTGCATTTGGTGGCACTGTGTGGCGATTTGGGCTTCGGCCCCGCCCGGGGCGCGGAAATGCTCTCCCTGATGCTGGGTTGCGGCATCATCAGCCGGCTGGCCTCGGGCTTCGTGGCTGACCGCATCGGTGGTCTGCGCACCCTCATCGTGGGGTCGACCCTGCAGGGGGTGGCGCTGCTGCTGTTCCTGCCGGCCAATGGACTGGTGTCACTGTATGTCGTCTCGGCGCTGTTCGGGCTGTTCCAAGGCGGCATCGTGCCGTCTTACGCCATCGTCATCCGGGAATATTTTCCCGCCGCGCAAGCCGGCACCCGGGTCGCGATGGTGGTCACCGCCACTTTACTGGGCATGGCCTTGGGCGGCTGGATGTCGGGGGTCATCTACGACTACAGCGGCAATTACACCGGTGCGTTTCTCAACGGGGTGGGTTGGAATTTACTCAACGTGACGATCGCCACTTTCTTGTTGTTACGGCTGCCGGCGCGGGGTTCGCGGGCGGTCTTAGCGCCTATTTAAAGAACTCCATCAGTTCGATTACCGTGCCATCGGGGTCATAGAAACAAACAAACCGGTGATTGGCACCGTTCAGTCCGGGGTTGCTGGGCGGCGCGACTAAACGCACCCCGCGCGCGCTCAGCTGCGTCACCATCTCATCCAAACCTTTGACCCGCAGGCAAATGCGCCCAATCCCCACGTGAGCCAGATGTGGATAGGCCGCCCCGCTGGTGGGGGGCTGCGTCCATTCCACTAAGTCCAACAGCGCGCCGCGTGGGTCATCGCCCAGGCGTAGCAACTTAGCGCGTCCGCGGCGCGGCACCGGCCCTAGCCCCGGCAGGTCACCCTCCGGCAAATCGATGGCCACTTGAAAACCTAGGGCTTGGTAGAACTCGACCGAGCGTTCGAGATTCGTGCAATTCACGTTCACATGATAAATCTGCAGGCTGCGCCACATGCTGGGTAACTCCTTGCTGGGCGGGCCACAGCCCGCAGTGGATCGATAGCCCGACCATGCCGCGACCGACGGCAGATGTAAACCGCCGCTCCAGCGGCCCACGGCGCGCACGCGCGGGGCCGAGCCCGGCACTGCGCTGCGTCTTTTTGCGTTGCAATAAAGCCGCTGCCCAGTAGAATGCCGCCCTCACTCCGTAGCGCGATGGTGAACGCATGAAACAAGAGATGCCTAAACCCGCGGCCAAACCCGCGAACCCCAGTTTTTCTTCCGGCCCCTGTCCCAAGCGACCCGGCTGGTCGCTCAGCGCGCTCGAGGGCGCGCTAGTGGGCCGCTCGCACCGCTCGAAGGAGGGTCGCGCGCGCCTCCAAGCGGCCATCGACCAAACCCGCCGCGTGCTGGAAGTGCCCACCGACTATCGCATCGCCATCGTCCCTGCCTCCGATACGGGGGCGGTGGAAATGGCCTTGTGGAGCCTGCTTGGGCCGCGCCCGGTCGACGTCTTAGCGTGGGAGAATTTTGGTCAGGAGTGGGTGGCCGATATCACCGAAAGCCTGCGCCTACCCAACGCCCGGGTGCTGTCCGCCGCCTACGGTGAGCTAGCCGATTTAGCGGCCGTCGATTTCTCCCATGATGTGGTCTTTGTGTGGAACGGCACGACTTCTGGAGCCCGCGTGCCCAACGGCGACTGGATCCCCGCGGCGCGCACGGGTCTCACCATTTGCGACGCCACCTCGGCGGTTTTCGCGATGGAGATCCCGTGGGACAAACTCGACGTGGTGACTTTCTCTTGGCAGAAAGTGCTGGGGGGCGAGGGCGCCCACGGGATGTTGATTCTCGGCCCCAGAGCCGCGCAACGCCTGACGACCCACGAGCCGGCGCACCCCCTACCCAAAATTTTTCGCTTGGCAAAAGACCGTAAAATCGACGAAGCCCTGTTCGCGGGTGCGACCATCAATACCCCCTCCATGCTCTGCGTGGAAGACTATCTCGACGCCCTCAAGTGGTCGGCCGACCTGGGCGGTTTGAGCGCGCTGTGCGCGCGCTCGCAGCGCAATCTTGCGGTGCTGAGCGACTGGGTCGCGCGCACGCCGTGGGTGGCGTTTCTGGTGGCCGATGAGGCTATTCGGTCCAGCACCTCTATCTGTCTAAAAGTCACCGCGCCGTGGTTTCTGGCGCTCGATGCCAAAGCGCGCGCGCAGGCCGTCGACCGGCTGGTGGGCTTGCTCGCCGAGGAAGCCGTGGCCTATGACATCGCCGCCTATCGCAGCGCCCCGCCCGGCCTGCGGTTGTGGGGTGGGGCGACCGTGGACGCCACCGATTTGGCAGCCCTGTTGCCGTGGCTGGAATGGGCTTATGCGCAGATTGCGCCGCCCGCCACGCCAATCTAGCCCTGTGGATCGCTAACTGAAGGTATCAACCCCCATGTTCAAGGTTTTTGTTGCCGATAAACTCGCCGCCGAAGGCATTGCAGCCCTGCAGGAATACCCCCAGCTGGAAATCGACTTTTCGCCCGGTCTCGACGTCGAGGCGGCGCTGGCGCATATCGCGGACGCCGATGCGGTGATCGTGCGCAGCGAAACGAAAATTCGCGGTAAGTTGCTCGCCGCCGCCAGCAAGCTGCGCGTCGTGGGGCGGGCGGGGATCGGGGTGGACAACATCGACCTCGATGCCGCCACCGAACGCGGCATCGTGGTGCTCAACACCCCGGACGCTAACGCCACGACCACCGCGGAGCTAGCGATAGCCCATTTGTTCTCGCTGTCTCGCCAACTGCCCGAGGCCGACCGCACGACCCGCAACGGCGAGTGGTTGCGCTCGAAGTTCATGGGTTCAGAAGTGACCGGCAAGACTCTCGGAATCGTGGGTTTTGGCACCATCGGCCGGCTCGTCGCCGAGCGCGCACGAGGTCTAAAAATGCAGGTGCTGGGCTTTGACCCTTTTGTTAACCCCCAGACCTTTGAGTCCCACGGGGTAGCGGGGTGCGCCGAGTTGGATACCCTCCTGGCCGCCAGCGATTACGTCACGCTCCACTGTCCCATGACCAAAGATACCCGCAACCTGCTCTCGGCCACGCGGCTGCGCGCCATGAAAAAAGGGGCGCGGCTAATCAACTGCGCGCGCGGTGGTCTGATCGACGAAGAGGCGCTGCTCGAGGTCATCACGAGCGGTCATTTGGCCGGCGCGGCATTGGACGTTTTTGCGCAGGAACCGCCGGGCGCCTCGCCGCTGTTTGGCCATCCGCGCATCCAGTTCACGCCGCATCTGGGTGCCTCCACCGAAGAAGCGCAGACCGCGACCGGCGTGGAAATCGCCCACCAAATCGCGGCTTTTCTCCTGCGCGATGAAATTCGCAACGCGGTGAATCTGCAGAGCGTACCGCCCGAGCGGCTGGCACAACTCGAGCCTTATCTGCAATTGGCCCGGCGTCTGGGCAAGTTGGTTGGGAAAATGCTCGACGGGCCGCTGCTGGAGATTGAAGTGGGGTTCTACGGGCATGCGGCCGAGCTCGACAGCCAACCCTTGGTGGCTGCGGTGCTGGCGGGGCTGCTGCAAGAACATTTGGAGATCCCCATCACGCGGGTGAACGCGGCGCACTTGGCGCGTCGTCAGGGCATTAAACTTAGCGAGATTAAAGCGGCGGAGGTGCGCGACTACCTCTCGGTGCTGCGGGTCACCGCCCGGGACGCGGGCGGTTCGCGTTGTCTGGAAGGCACTTTGTTTGATGGTCGCCATCCCCGCTTGGTGCGGGTAAATGACTACGCGCTAGAAGCCCCCCTAGAAGGCCACTTAATCTTTACCCGCCATGCAGACCAGCCCGGTGTGATTGGGACGTTGGGCGAATTGCTGGGCCGCGAGGGTGTCAATATTTCGCGCATGCAGGTCGGTGCGGCCGAGGGGCGAGATTCGGCCATTGGCGTGCTGGCGGTGTCCCACCCTTTGCACGCGACACAACTCGCGGCGATTGCTAGCATCCCAGCCGTCGATAAAGTTTTGCAGGTCGATTTTTCCCTTTAGGGCGCGGCCCGCGCTCGCCCGACAGCCCTGACAGGTAGAAGGAACGCCCGTTGTTTACAGCATTAAAAGAATGGTGGTGCGCCGACGCTGACCCCACCTCACGCCGCTGGCGCACCGCGGGCTGGGTGCTGGGTGCGTTAGTGGCGCTCAACTTCGTCTTGCTGTTTTTGTTTGACCACGAACCCCCCGCTTTCGACGTGCGCGCCGTGGCGCGGGCGCGCACCGGCGCCACCGATAGCACGCTGGTGCGCGGGGCGGTGACCACGGCCACCCTCATCGAAGTCATCGACCGCCTGCTACACAAGCGGGGCGGTTATCTGAGCAACGATAGGCTGCCGCCGGGCGTGTTCATGGACAACCTGCCCAATTGGGAGTGGGGTGTACTGGTACAGTCCCGCGATTTGGCGATCGCCCTGCGTAACGATTTTTCTCGCTCCCAGTCGCAATCCACGGAAGACGTTGATCTCGTCAAGGCCGATAACCAACTGCGCATCGATTCCACCTCGTGGCTACTCCCGGCGGCCGAAACCGAGTACGCCGGGGCGGCCGGTGCGCTGGAACGCTATCTCCTCGCCATTTCCTCGCCGGCGTCCTCGCAGGCTCAGTTCTACGCGCGCGCGGATAATCTGCGTAACTGGCTCGCGGTGGTGGAAAAACGCTTGGGCGATTTGTCGCAGCGCCTGGGCGCCAGCGTCGGGCAGGTGCGGATCAATACCGACCTCGCGGGCGAGTCTGCCGCCGAGCGCTCCACGGCGGCACCCGAGGTTGTCACCGTGCAGACGCCGTGGGGCCAAATCGACGATGTGTTCTTCGAGGCCCGTGGCTCCAGTTGGGCGCTACTGCAGTTCCTACGGGCGGTAGAAATAGACTTCTCCTCGGTGCTGGAAAAGCGCAACGCGGTGGTCAGCGTGCGGCAAATCATTCGGGAACTAGAGGGAACCCAAGATCTTCTATGGAGCCCCGTGGTGTTGAATGGCGAAGGCTTTGGCTTTGTGGCCAACCATTCATTGGTCATGGCGTCCTATGTGTCGCGTGCCAATGCCGCTTTGATCGAATTGCGCATGCTGTTGGAGCGTGGCTGAGGACGCTTCAGTTTGGTGCAGAAATAGCCGCTAGCCATCAAACGGCCATCACAGGCAGGGTCCGCATGGAAAATAGGCAGGGTCAAGGTGCGCCGGGGATGCCCCGCTGGGCTAGCATTTTGCGTTCGCTCCTACCCTTGGGCGCCATGGCTGCAGTGTTGGTACTCGCCGGTGGTTTCCTGGGTCTGGCGCGCCCGCTGGCCACTCCCGGGCACGCGACGCTGGTCGGGTTGCTGGTTCGCGAGGCGCAGGACCTGCTGGGCCACGGGGACATGCGGGCCTTGGGCGACGCGCTGCATCAGGCGCTCGCCGAAGGCTCCGACCTTAAAGGCTACTACCTACAGCGCACGGATGGCACGCTAGTCAGTGTGGGCGGTGAGATCGACTTCGAGCGCCCAAATTCGCCCGCCGGTGCCGAGCGTCACCCGCTGGTGGTCGGGGGCCTGCCGTGGGGCGAACTGTGTTTGAGTTTCAAAGAGTCAGCGGGCCTATCCTTGGTGCCATGGCGCTCGCTGCCCTTTCTTCTCGCCGCCTTTGTGGGGGTTCTGTTCATCGCGCTAGCCGCCTTAATACCCCGCGTGCGCAGAGCGCTCGCAGCCTCCGGCTTGCGTGTGGAGTCGATTTTTCAGGGGCTGGCAGAGGGTGCTGTATTGCTCAGCCCCGATGGCAAAATCGTGAACGCCAACGGCCCTTTTGCCCGCGCGTTAGGTTTACCGCTGCAGGATTTGGCCGATCGCCGGCTCGCAGAGTTCCAATGGAAAGCCCTCGGTCGCGCGGCGGGCAAGCCCGATCTGCCCTGGGACTTGGCGCTGAGCACGCAGGCTGTGCAGGCCGACAGCACCCTCGTGCTGACCAGTCCGCAAGGTGATCACCACGTTTTCGCGGTCAATGTGGCCCCCCTTTTTGAGGCAGGACAAGGCTTCATGGGCGTGTTGGCCACCTTCAGCGACCAAACGGCTGCCTTCCAGAAAACCGCGACCCTGCGTCAGGCTTTGGCGACTTTGCAGCAGCAGCGGCGCGAAATTGACCAGCAAAACGAGGAACTTAAAAGTCTTGCAACCCGCGATTCGCTGACCGGCTGCCTCAATCGACGCGCTTTCCTGGCTATTTTCGAAGCCGAGCTTTTGGCGGCCCGCAAGCGGGGCTATCACCTTTCTTGCATCATGTCGGACATCGATGCGTTTAAATCGATTAACGATACCTACGGCCACTCGGCCGGTGACCAAGTGATCGTGCATGTCGCGCGACTCATTCAGGCGACCGTGCGCGAAAACGATCATTTGTGTCGCTACGGTGGTGAAGAATTTTGCATCTTGCTGCCGGGCATGGCGGGCCCCGAGGCTGCGCAAATTGCCGAACGCATGCGCGCGGCCATCGAGTTACGCGCTGCAGTCTTGGCCAAAGTGGCGGGTCGGGAAATCATTACCGCAAGCTTTGGGGTGACTGATCTGGCGCTCGCCGCCAATAGTCTGTCAGAGCTGATTGATCAGGCAGACGCCGCCCTTTATGTCTCGAAAGAATCTGGCCGCAATCGGGTCAGCGTTTTCGGCCGCGAGCGCCTAGATCAGCCATTTCCCCAGCACCCTGTGCACCAGCTCTAGAATCGAAATACCCCATAGCCCTCGTCACCGAGCGGGGCGTTTTGGGCCGCGCTGAGCGTCACGCCTAGCGCGTTGCGGGTATCGAGCGGATCAATAATGCCATCGTCCCAGAGTTCTGAAGTGGCGTAATACGCGGAGAGTTGCTCCTGATAGGCCTTGAGCGTGTCCTGGTAGACCCCCTCGATCAGGCTGGGGTCCAGTGCCAAACCTTCGCGCTCCAACTGGCGGGTTTTCACTTCGGCCAGTGTGCGCGCCGCTTGTTCCCCACCCATCACCCCAATTTGGTGATTAGGCCAAGAGAATAAAAAACGGGCGTCGAAGGCTCGCCCACACATGCCGTAGTTGCCCGCACCGAAAGAGCCGTGACACATCACCGTGAACTTAGGCACCCGGCTGCAACTCTGGGCCATGATCATTTTGGCGCCATCCTTGGTGATGCCGCGCGCTTCGTATTCGCGGCCCACCATGTAGCCGGTGATGTTCTGGAGAAATACCAAGGGCGTGCCGTTTTGGTTACAGAGCTCGATAAAATGCGCACCCTTGAGCGCGGAGTCGTTGAACAGCACGCCATTGTTGGCGAGGATGCCAATTTTGTAGCCCCAGAGATTGGCGTAGCCGCAAACGAGGGTCGTGCCGTAGGCGGGTTGATACTCGTGGAACCGACTGCCGTCGACCAGCCGGGCGATGACCTCACGCATGTCGAAGCCGCGTTTGATGTCGTCTGGAATAATGCCGTGCAGTTCGTCGGGGTCGTAGTAAGGGGCTTCCACGGCGTCGCGCTGGCAGGGCGTTTTGGGCGTGCGCTCCCACTGCGCGACGATTTCTCGACCGATGGCCAACGCTTCGACCTCCGAGGCGGCGGGGTAGTCGCACGAGCCGCTGATCTGGGTGTGCAGGTCGCAGCCGCCCAGTTCGTCCACCGTCACGATTTCTCCGGTCGCCGCCTTCACCAGCGGCGGCCCGGCCAGAAACACTGCGCCCGTGCCGCGCACGATCACGGCGTAATCCGACAGGGCCGGAATGTAGGCGCCGCCGGCCGTGCAATGGCCAAAGACCAGCGAGAGCTGCTTTACCCCGAGTTTGCTCAGCAAGGATTGGTTTCGAAAAATTCGCCCAGCCATCTGTTTGTCGGGAAACAACGCTGATTGCAGCGGCAGGAACCCGCCGGCGCTGTCGCACAGGTGGACGACCGGCAGGCGATTCTCCAAAGCGATGTCCAGACAGCGCACAATTTTCTTGATGGTGTGGGGATACCAAGCGCCGCCTTTGATGCTGGAATCATCGGCATGCAGCATCACTTCACGGCCACTCACCACACCGATACCCGTGATGCTGCTGGCCCCCGGAGACTCGCCGCCGTAAGCCATGTTGGCGGCCAGCGAAGATAGCTCCAGAAATGGTGTGCCCGGATCAAGCAGCCGTTCGAGCCGCTCGCGTGGCAGGAGCTTGCCCTGCTTGGCCAGACGCTCGACATCGCGCGCCGGCCGCACGTGACGGGCGGCATCTTGCTGGGCGTGGAAGTGCGCCACCCGCGCCTGGCTGGCGAGGTAATTGCGGCGAAATTCCGCGCTGCCGGGATTGAGCGAGGACTGGATGCGGGCCATGGTCTCTACTCCACCACTGCGCGCAGTAACACGAGCAGGGTTCCTTTCTGAAAAGAAGTATTGGGTTCGACGTGGATGCTCTCGATCACACCCGCGCGCGGGGCGGTCACGGTGATCTGCATTTTCATGGATTCGATAACCAGCAGCGGGTCGCCGGCGGCTACGTCATCGCCCAGCGCGGCGCGCAGTTCCACTACCATGCCGGGCATCTCGGCCCGAATTTCGTTGCTCGCATGGCCACTTTGCGCGGCCGCCCGCACCGCTTCTTGATAGCCCACCGAGTAGCTGCGGCCATCCAAGTGGACGTGAATTCGATCGCCTTCGCGGGCGCGCCACACCCGATGACGCTGGCCGTTGATGGTGATGTCGCAGGGGCTGGCGCCGCCGGACGGGAGTTCCTCCACGCGGCAGTGCAGGTCGTCGACCCGCAGATTTAGCTGGGGTCGGCGGCCGATGATGTCGACTTCCGAAGTAGTTCCGTCGAGCGTCAGCAGGGTAGGCATGGCGTGAGTCCGGGATATCGAAGGGGTGGAGAGCAGGGCCTAGTTGCGCCAGTGCCCGATGCTTGCGTGCGGCTCGGGACACTCGTAGGCGAGTCGCGAGAATTCGTCGGTGCCCAGCACGGCGGCGAGTAGCACGGCAGCACGCACTGCCGGGGTGAGTGGCTCGGCGACCAGTTGCTCCGCTTGTTCGACCACGAAGCCCGTGTGCAGGCGGCCGGCCAGAAATTCTGGATGCGCGAAGATGCGCCCTAAGTAGTCGACGTTATGGTCGACGCCCAGGAGCACCAGTTCGGCGAGTGCCGCGCGCATTCGCGCCGCAGATTCTGCGCGCGTGGGGGCGTGGGTAATCAGCTTGGCGAGCATGGAATCGAAGGCTGCCGTCACGGGCAAACCGACCCGCAGGCCGCCATCGAAGCGCACTCCCGGACCCTGCGGCGGCTCGAGGATTGCCACGCGGCCGGTGGCAGGGCGGAAGTCGTGCTCGGGCTGTTCGGCACAAATACGGCATTCGAAGGCGTGTCCTGTCTGCGCGATATCGCGCTGCTGCAGCGTGCAGGCTTCGCCACCCGCCAGGCGCAGCTGCAGTTCCACGAGGTCCAGCCCCGTCACGAATTCGGTGACGGGGTGCTCCACCTGCAAGCGGGTATTCATCTCGAGAAAATAAAACTCACCGTCCGGGGCCAAAATAAACTCAACCGTGCCAGCGTTACGGTAGCCGGCTGCCGCTGCCAGTTGCACGGCCGCGGCGCAGATTCGATCGCGCAGCGCGACCGGCAAATTAGGCGCCGGTGATTCTTCAATGATTTTTTGGAAGCGGCGCTGAACCGAACATTCACGCTCAAAAAGATGGACGACGTGGCCCTGCCCATCGCCAAATATTTGCACTTCGATGTGGCGCGGCCGCTCGATGTAGCGCTCGGCGTACACGCGTCCGTCCGCGAAATAACGCAGCGCCTCGCTGCTGGCCGTACTGGCGCGGGCGGGCAATTCCTCAGCCGAGCGCACGATGCTCATCCCCTTACCGCCGCCGCCGGCTGCCGCTTTGATCAGCAGTGGAAATCCGATGGCGCTGGCCTGCGCGACGAACTCGGCCAGCGTGCCGTCTTGCTGGCAGCTAGGCGCTACCGGTAGCCCCTGCGCGACGGCAAATTCGCGCGCGAGGATTTTATCCCCCATCAGGCGAATGACCTCGGGCTGGGGACCGATGAACACCAGCCCAGCTGCTTCCACCGCGGCGGCAAAAACGGCGTTTTCTGCCAGAAAACCATAGCCGGGATGAATGGCGTCGGCACCGGCCGTGCGGGCTGCGGCCAGCAATTGGGCGGTGTCTAGATAGGCCGCCGTGGGCACCAGCGCGGTCAGTTCGATCGCGTGGTCAGCGGCCGCCACGTGGGGCGCTCCGCGGTCGGCAAAATGGTAGACGGCCGTGCTGGCGATGCCCATTTCTTTCAGGGTGCGGATGATCCGGCAGGCGATTTCGCCGCGATTGGCGATGAGCACGTTTTTTAGCATGAGGTGGCTCCTGGCGTAGGGGCGGTGTCGTCTATGCGCAGCAAGGCGTGGAGGGCGAGTGGGACTTGGAGCGGAAAATCTAGCAGCAGTTGGGCATAGGCTTTCCCCTGCGGGTCGTGGCGCAGCGATCCCGTGCCGCCCCCGCCCAGCGCGCGTTCGAGCACAAAATTAAATCCGGTCAGTCCGGGCCACTCGTAACGGGTGACCGGTCCTTCGGCGAGATGGGCAAAATAGTCAGCAACCGCCTCGGCGGTCAGTTGTGCGCGCAGCACGGGTAGCAGTCCAGCATGCCGCGCCAGTACCGCGATGTTCGCTGAATTGCCTTTGTCGCCGCTGCGTCCGTGGGCTGCTCGCCAGAGCGGTACGCTGGGGGCGTTGTGCTCGGCGGTGAGCACGGCGTCCTCCAGCTCCGCGCCATCAAGCAGGCTTTGCGTGAGCTTTGGTCGCTGGTCTGGCGTGTGGGCCAGCGGTGCGGCGATGGTCGCTCGTTGGCCCGCGACGTCCACGGCTATCGCTACCCAGGTTTTGTCGATGAGGCACGAATACAACCGCACGATGGGCTGCACGCTGGGGCGACCACCAGAAAAACCGGTGAGTCCCTGGGCCATAGCGGTCGCCGCCGGAAAAATTTCCTGAGCAAAAAGTGTGAGGGCGGGTTCTTCACGGTGGGCTACGGCCAGCTTGAGAATGACTTCACGGGTATCGCCGCAGCGCGCATGTGGGCCGTAGGTGGATTCCGCGCCCAAAATCTCGATTGAGGTCTCTTGATAATCGCCAAGCGCACGCTCAGCGAAGAGTCGGCGCGTGCGCGTGAGAATAGCCTCCGCCACCCGCTGCGCCTTGGCGCGCGCTTCGCGCCCGCCGATCATCAACATGGCGGTGGCGCGGTAACCCGCGCTAAACGTCACGGAGGTTTTGTAGTGGGGGGTTGGTGGCAGGCCGCGTGCGCCGCTCACGGCGACCCGCTGCGGGCCGTCCTGCACCAGCCGCACGTGGGAGAAATCACACACGACGTCGGGCAGTACGTAGCGGGTCGGGTCGCCGATTTCGTAAGCCACTTGTTCGCCCACGGTAGCGCAGGTGATCAAGCCGCCGGTGCCGGCCGGCTTGGTAATGACGCAGCTGCCATCGGCCCGGCACTCGGCGATCGGGAAACCCATGTTGTCCCAGCCCGGCACTTCACGCCAGTCGGTAAACAGACCGCCGGTACACTGCGCGCCGCACTCGATGATGTGACCGACCAGACTGCCGGCGGCGAGCCGGTCGTAATCGTCGGCCTGCCAATTAAATTCGTGCATCAGGGGGCCCAGCGCCAGCGCGCTGTCCACGCAGCGCCCAGTGACGACGATGTCGGCACCTGCGGCGAGCGCGGCGGCAATGGGAGTGGCGCCTAGATAAGCGTTGATGCTGAGGGGCTGATCGGGTAGCGCTGTCTCGAGATCCATTTCGCGCACCGGCGCGCGGCGGAGTTCGTCGGCGCGGGAGAGCAGATCGTCCCCACTCACCGCGGCGACTACCAAGCGTAGCCCGGCGGCGCTAATGGCCGCTTCCAGCGCCGCTTTGCACGCCGGCGCATTGACGCCACCGGCGTTGGTCACCACTTTGATGCCTTGCCGCGCCAGCGCCGGTAGCAGCGGGCGCATGACAGATTCGACGAAATCGGTGGCATAACCGGCGTCGGCGCGCTTGGCTTTGGCTCGCGCCAGCAGCGACATCGTGATTTCGGCCAGATAGTCCATCACGAGGTAGTCGATGCCGCCAGCCTGCACGAGTTGGGCGGGACCTTGCGCGCTATCTCCCCAGAAGCCTGCGCCGCAACCGATCCGGACCATGCGTTCGCGGTTCATTTGCCGGTCCACTGGGGCGCGCGCTTTTCATTGAAGGCCGCGAAGCCTTCTTTAGCGTCTTCCGACATGGCCATCACCGGCAGCATGATTTGGGTGAGCTCAAAAGATTGGTCGAGGGTCATGTCTTCAATCGCGTGAAAAACTTGTTTGCCGATGCGAATCGCGGTGGGCGATTTGTCCACGATGCGCGCCAGCAGCCAATCGGTTTTGGCATCCAGCTCGGCGGGCTCCACCACGTAGTTGACGAGATCCAGCGCCAGCGCTTCCGGCGCGCTGAGCAATTCGCCGGTGATGCACATCTCCAGCAATTTGCGCCGGGGAATAATGCGCAGCATGTAGGGTAGAATCGTCATGGGAAATAAGCCAATGCGGGTTTCCGGCACGCCAAAGCGGGCGTTGCTGGCAGCAATCGCGAAATCGCAGGCACACACCAAGCCCAAGCCCCCCGCCAGTGCGTGACCGTTGACCCGGGCGAGGATGGGCAGTCGGCACTGCTGCAGACGGCGAAATAGCGTTACGACATAGTGCGTGGGTTGCGCCGGGTCGATGGTGAACGGTGCGCCCTCCGCGTTGGGTTTGAGGTCGCCACCCGCGCAGAAAGTCTGCTCCCCCGCGCCGGTAATGACGATGGCACGCACCTCGAGGTCAGCTTCTGCCGCATCGATCGCTAGCGCGATGCCGGCGCAAACTTCTTCGTTAATTGCGTTGCGCCGGGTTGGGCGATCGATGGTGATTTCCAGCGCTAGGCCGCGCCGCGCACTGCGCACTACTGCCGTCACAACACTCTCCCCAAGATGGTGGTTTATTTAGCCGCTGGACTCTAGTGGATGCCCGTCGCGACGGTCAATCAGTTGGTGCATAGCGATGGTGTTGCGTTGGCCTCGCCGCATAGAATCACCCTCTGGCGAGACCCTGTTGGTCTCTATGAGGGACATCCTAATGAGCGAGTTCGAGCTGTCCGGGCGCAACCAAGTACGGCGCTACGCGAAGCGCGGTGTCTACGATACCGCCACCATCTACCCTATTGTCGATGAGGCGCTGGTCTGTCATGTGAGTTTTGCGATGGACGGACAGCCCTACGTGATCCCGACCATTCATGCCCGGATGGGCGATGAACTGCTGATTCACGGCCTGCAGGGTGGCCGCATGCTGGCGCACATCAATGCGGGCAACCCGGTGTGCGTGGCGGTAACGCTGCTGGACGGCCTAGTAATGGCACGCACGGTGTTCAATCACTCGATGAATTATCGTTCGGTGGTGTTGTTCTGTCGGGGCGCGACCATTGAAGATCCGGCGCAAAAACTTGCCGCGCTGGAACGCTTGACCGAGCACATTGCACCGGGGCGCTGGGCCGAAGCTCGCCAGCCCAACGCCAAAGAACTCAAAGTCACCACCGTCATCGCACTGCAAATTGAGTCGGCGTCAGCCAAAGTCCGGCAGGGCGCGCCGGGTGACGAAGGCGAAGACCTCGACTTTCCAGTGTGGGCGGGGGTCATCCCCTTACCCGTGACGCCGCAGGCCGGGATCCGTGACCCCAAGCAGGCGGTGGCGTATCCGTTGCCCACCTACCTCAGCGGCTACCGCCGCTAGTGAAGGGTGGGCGGCAGGTTACCGGCTACCACTGGTCCCGCCGGAAAATTATCCGCTTGGGCCCGGCGTAGAGGCCGAAGCTTGCCCGGCCTGTGGGATTGTCGGTGAGCGTGCCGTTGTTATCCCAATCGAATTGCAGCCAAGTGCTCGCGGCGGTCGTGAGGTTTATCTGGTAATCGATTTCGCCTACCTTCCGGCTGCCCGGGGCGCTGAGGCTAAGTCCCAACTGGCCCGCGCTGAGGGCGGCGGTGCCGAGTGTTGCGGTAGAACTGCCGCTACCGATGCTGAACGTGGCGACCCCCGCGGCCGGCGTCGCACTGTAGGTGCCGGCACCGAAATCTAACGCCGAAGTGCCGATGACGGTGCAAGAATCGGCGCTGTTGACCACGAAGCCGCTGCCGTTGTAGTACTGCGCATAGACCGGCACCGCCAGCGGCTCCAGTTCCGAGCCCAGCGCGTTGTTGGCTTTTAGCCGGCCGTAGCGCAACTTGGCCCCCGTGATATTGCCGGTCGCGAACACCTCGCAGACGCCGTTGTCATCGCTGTCATAGCAGACGCCATCGGTATCGGTGAGGGCGGTGGCCGGAAAGCTGGCGGTGAAGCTGGCGCTGAAAGGCGCCTCAGGTGCGCCCCTAGGATAGTTGAAGGTGTCACCGCCAGCACCGGTGGCGAGTGCAAGGCTGACGCTACCGGCGCCGTTGGTAGCCCCGGTCAGGGTCACACCGCTGGTGGTGGTGGCGAGCAGGGTGTGGCTGCCGCTGGCGGTGTTGGCATAGGTGCGACCCGCGAGGGTGGTGGGCAGTTTGAAGAATCCCGTGGTGGTGTAATTGGAGCTGGTCAGGCCCAGCGCATTGAGTGCCGTGAGGGTCAGCGTGGGTGCTGTGCTGAAATAGAACGGCTGATCCTGATAGGTAAAACTGCCCGCCACGCAGCGATTGGCAACCACCGGGGTGTTCGCGGTGATGCTGAAACGTTTGGGATAAAACCGCCCTACGTAGCCGGAGGCGCCGCGAATGGCGCTCGTCTCGCTGGTGCCAATGCCCAAGTAATTACCGCTCTGGGCGGCGGTAATTTCGATAATGCCGGTTTCGTCGTAACGCAGCCCAGAGATGCTCGCGGTGCCACCGCTGAAGGTGGCGGTGGGCGCGCCGCCTAGTCCGGGATGCATACCGCCGACGGGCGCGCTGAGGGTCGAACTCAGGGTGAGCGCCAAGCCTGGGGCATAGTTGGTCGTGGTGGGGTTGTCTGACAGCGCGGCGTTGTTGGCGGGATTAACGTCGCTGCTGGTCATCCCGTCGGCGATGCCGTTGGCGTCAGCATCGTCTGCCGCGCGCCAGACCACCGCCCGGGCCGTGCCGTTAAACGTGGTGCCGGCGGTGGTGAACTTCCCGCCGTAGGCGTCATATGCGGCTGGATTACCCGTGGCTTTTACTTCAAAGGCAAATGGGCGCCACACAAAGGTATTGCTGGAGCCGCTCATCACGGTACCGGAGGCGCCGCCACCACTACCGAGCGGCAGGGTGTATTTGGCGTGTAGGCGGCTGGACCCGGCCTCGGTATAGGTCACCGACAAGGGCGCCGACCCCGTGCCATCGAATGTTAATGAAGTTGGGGTGTACGCGTTGACGGCGCCCGAAACATTGCTGCTAATGGTGGTGGGCGTGCCGCCACTGATGCTAAAACTGCCGCCGGCACAGGTGGTCGGTGAAACGCATTCGGCCGCTAAGCTCACCACCAGAGTGCCCACTAAACCCGTTTCGCACGTCCCGGTACGGTCGCTGGTTTTGATGGCCTGAAGGGTGATGTTCTGCGCGCCCGGCGCCACGGCCGAGGACTTGCCTGCAATTTGGTTTCTGATGGTGTTAGCAGTATCGTCGGCCTCGAACTGAAAGGCGACGTCGGCGAAGAGGAGGTTGGCGTCTTCGGTGGCAATCGCCGCGCCCGAACGCTCCGTCAGCACACCATCGCTCACATTGATGTTGAGGGTCTCGGCTAGCGTGTTCTTTAACGTCAAGAGCGCCGTGCCGGCGTCGCCGGACAAGAACCCATAAGTGGCGGTGCCATCGTTGGCGACTCCATTGTTTAGGCTCCCCAAGCCGCTTTGCAGCGACCAGTCGCCGTGGCCGGTTGAGGTGGTCAAGGTGACGGTGCCGATGTAGGCGTTGGCGGCGCTATGGTCGGCTAAGTGGGCCGTGATCACCAGTAGTTCGGCTTGGCAGGTGACTGCCGTGCCGTCGTGCACTACGGCGAAGTGGTCGGTGCCAGCACACGACCGGACGGTGGCCATGTCGAGCGCAATCTCGGCGGCGGTTAGTACGCGGGCGTACAGATGGACTTCATCCAGGGTGCCGTTGGCCGAGTAGGGCGTAGTTCCGATGTCGCTCGCGGTGCCGCGCAAATCGCCGAGATACAGGCTGCCGAGCGAGGATCGCAAGCTACCGTTGGTGCTGCCGGTGACACTGCCATAAAGGACGCCATCCACATAAATCTGCAGTTTCGATGTGTTCGCGGCGGTGGCCAAGCTCCAGGTAACGGCGATATGTTTCCAGGTCTGGGCGGCAACCGACAAAGTGGTGCTGGGCGCCAAGGTCAGCAAGACTGTGGTGGCAGCGTTGTCGCTCACCACGAAGCGCAACTGGCCCCCGATCGTTTTTGCGAGGTAGAACCATTTACCGTTAGTGGCGGTCGCGTCGAATAGGGCGTTGTCTTCCACGTTCCACGCACTGTTGCTCTTGTACCAGAAGGTGATGGCGCCCGCATTCCCGATGGTGGCCGGTGATAACCCAGTATCGACGGCGTCTTTTTGCGCCAACGTTGCGTTGCTGGGCACGTCGATCCCGCGGCAAATTTTGCCATTCGCGGTGGCGCTCAGTTTTTGGGTGGTGGTTGGGGAATTAATGCGAGTGCCGTTGACGCCGCCGTTGCCGGTGTTAATGATCTCCCCCGTGGCGCCGGTGAGCGTGGTTTCTTCAAAACGGTATTCGCTCAGTCCTAGCAGCCCCGACTTTTTGTAAAAGCGGAAGGCGGAGTTATTCGCCGGCAAGCCCTGTTGTTTGACTTCATAAATCGTGGCGGTGTATTCCCAGCCGATTTCCGCGGGTCCCATCGCCTGATTAAGCGGCTCGGAGACGTCGTCGTTCACACCGTACTGATAATAAAATTCGCCGTTCTCATAGAGTTGGATTTGCAGGTTGTAGCTCGTGCCGGCGCCAAAAGCAGTCGAGGATTTCCAGGCCCGCACATTGTTCCAACTCACGACAAAAATTCGGTTGGGCGCGGTACCCGTCGACTTATAAGTGATGGTGCCGCTGCCGGCGGTGGAGACGTCGAGGTCGGCGCCATAGATTTTCATGCTTTTCGTCAAGGTGGAGTTGGGATAGGCCAGCGCATAAGTCCGGGGTGGTCCGGCCACTTTAGTCACCGCGCCACAGGAGGCATTGCTGAACTGGATGCGGCCATTGGTATGAATCCGCACCGTCGTATAGGCGATTCCGCCGTAGTTAAAGCCAAAACCCAGAGCAATGTTTGACGCAGACAGACTGTCGTCGCCTAGCGCATCGCCAGTGCCGTTACTCGCTTTACAATTAGCCGACCATTTCGTTTGCTGGGTGTGCCCGGCCGTGCTAATCCAATTAAAAGGGGCCGTTTCTGCGGTGTAGTACGCCGCGAAGGCTCCGGGCGCGAGAAAACCCAGCACCAACAGCACGACGCTTGCAAGAGCACCTCGGCGAGACCCTAAAGACATAAATTTTAATCTCAACCTTGGCCCGTAGGCGCTGCGTGACCCCTTGCTCAGTAGCGGCCTCGCGTGGCACCTTCTTTAGACTGAGTTGGGGATGCATCAGCGTACGCGCTTGAGCGTGTTTTGATCGAAATCACGCAGGCTTAAACCGGTTCGAAAACGGTAGTCCCGCCAAGTGAGGTCGGTTTCTTTGCCCGACTGATGGTTCACCATGCGCAAGCGGCTGGCGCGCCAGTACTGCCCAAGGTACTGGACGTAATCACTCAAGGTGAGGGTTTTGAGCAACGCGTTGCCGCGATTGTAGAACTCGATTTTTAGCGCTTGATGCATGGCTTGATCTAGCCAGACCACCCGCCGGGTGTAGCCGGAATTCGCATACTGCGGCCGTTGCTCGATGACATCGACCACGCGCCCCTCGAGGGTCTCGGTGCGCAACAGCGTGTAGCGGTATTTCTCCAGCTCACTGGAGGTGAGATCTTCGTAGGCAAATTCACTCCCCATAAAAGGCCCAGACTTATTGGCCGAGGCGATGCGTTTGACGCGCTTGAGTGCTGGCAGGTAGAGCCACTGGTCATCGGGGGTGAGCGCGTGGGTGTAGCTCAGGAAGGCGGTGCCCGCAATATCGCGGGGGGCGTCGAACAAAGTGAGGCTGCGGTCGCCATCGCCCGTGATTTCCAGTATTTGGACCCGCAGTTCGCGCTGACTTCCTAGGCCGTTGGCATTGCGTAGCGTCATGCTCAAGGCGGCCGTTAGGTCACCCCAGCCGCGGTCACTGGCATCTGCCTGTGCGGCGATGGCGAGGCCGAGTTCCTCGGCGCTCGCGGCCAGTGCCGATTCAGGCAGGAGGAGTGCGGTGAGTAAGATGACCAGCAGGCGCATCGGGGGGGTCCTCAAAGAACAATAAGAGCGTGGGGAGCAGCGCGAGGTCCAGCAGCAGCGCCACACCGATCACGATGGCGGTGAGCAGGCCCATGCCGGCATTTAATTCAAAATGCGACAGCGCCAGTACCGCAAAGCCCGCGATGAGAATCAGGGAGGTACACAGCATGGCCGGCGCCACTTCGCGATAGGTCTCCCGGACGGCGTTTTCGGCGCTCAGGCCCAGGGTGCGTCGCGCCCGTTGGTATTTCACGAGAAAATGGACGGTGTCGTCGATAATAATACCCAGGGTCATGCTGGTGACCACCGCCAGCGCCAGCGTGATGTCGCCGTTGAAGACCCCCCACAGCCCGAAGCCCAGCGCGGGGGGCAGTAGGTTGGGTGCAAGGCTAATCAAGCCCAGCTTGATGGAGCGCAATAGCAACAATAACAGGCCAGAAATCAGCACCAGGGCCACGCTAGTGCCCACCAGCATGCTGTGGATATTGCGTTGACCAATGTGAGAGAACATCAGGATGCTGCCGGTGCCTACCGCGGTCTTGGCGTGCGGGGCATGGCTTTGCAACCAGTCCAGCGCGCGTTCGTTAAACGCAATCGCCTGCGAGCTCGAGAGGGTTTGAATGGCAGTGACGAGCCGCAGCAAGGATTTATCAACGCTGATTTGGTTGTTGAGATCCAGCCCAAAAGGCAGGGACATTTCATAGAGCAATAAGTACTGCGCGGCGAGTTCGCGCGTGGCGGGCAGCTGATAGGCGTGTGGATCATCGCCGTGCAGGTTCTGGTTGAGACGCTGCAGGGTATCGCTAAACGAACTCACCTGGAGCACTTCGGGCTGCGCGCGCAGCCAGGTACTGAAAGCCGCGACTTCGCCTAAAAACGCCGGCTCGCTGATGCCGCCAGCTGCCCCCGTGCCCAGTGCATATTGCAGGTGATACAGGCCCGTGAGGTGGGCGAGCGTGAAATCGGCAGCCCGACGGAAGGCGGTGGTTTGGTCGAAGTAATGCAAAAAAACATCGTTGAGCCGGTTGCGCGGCAGATTACCCAACACCGCGACCATGAGCACGCAACTGCCCAGCAGGACTGTCCGACGGTGGCGAATGACAAACTCGACCAACCGCGCGAAGCCTGCCGCCAATTGGTTGCAGGGCTGGGGCTCGCGCAGCGGCACCACCGCCAGCAACGCGGGGAGCAGCGTGACGGCGAGTGCGTAGGAAGCCAGATCGCCAAAAGCCACAATGTTGCCGAGTTGTCGAAAGGGCGGGACTTCGGAGAAGTTGAAACTCAGAAAGCCGATGACAGTGGTAAAGCTGGCAAGAAAAATAGGTCTGAGGTTGCCGCTGACCGCAAGAATTATCGCCGCGTTGCGCGTGCGACCCGGCACCCAGTGGCGTCGAAAACTGTCTAAAATATGCACGCAGTTGGCGACCGTCACGGTGAGAATGATGACTGGAGCTGCGGAAATTACCGGTGATAACGGATAGCCTAAATAGCCGGCCAGCCCCATCGCCGCAGCGACCGCAAACCCCACCACCAAGGCGGTACTTAGTCCCACCACAACGCCGCCCATCAGAACTGCTACCAGCGCAAATACCACCGCAAAGCCGGCCGGCACGAGCGTTTGCGCGTCGTGCAACGCGGCCTCCGAAAAAGCGTAGTCCATGGCCACCACCCCGGTGAGATGGATGCGGACTGCGGGATATTGCGCCTCGATTTGCTGAACCAGCGTGGCGGCGGCGGCCATGACGGCCGGCACTTCGTGTTGTTCGTCCCGCCCGGGTAGTTGCACCACCACATTGACCGCCGCGGTGCGGCCATCCCGTGCCACCAAATTGCCCGCGAGGATGGGTTCCGCTAACGCGGTGGCGCGCACTGCGGCCAGCGCGGGTCCGTCGAGCGTGGCGGGTGCTGCCACCAGATCGCGCACCGTGAGTTCATCGCCAGCGGCCGCCGTGTGTTGAAAGTTAGTGAGGGAATCTACCCGGCTGGTATAGGGGATTTTCCAAGCGCCCTCGGTCAACGCGTGGAGTGCGCTGAGGTTTGCCACCGTGAAGGCATCGCCCGTCAGCGGCTCGAGCACCAGCATGACGTTGTCGTTTTTGGTGAAGGTTTTCTCCACCGCCTCGAAGGCTAGGAGTTCCGGGTTATCGGGGTTGAAAAACACCCGATAACTGTTGGTGACGCGCAGCGCCAAGGCCCCGTAGGCACCAGCGGCGATGAGCAGGCAGGCCAGCGCAATGACGGCCCATGGGCGCGCCACCACGGCCGTGGCAAAGGCGGTGGCGCGGGGTTCGTGTGTACCGAGACCGGCGGGCTTGGGCATGGCGACTGGTCCGGGCTATACCCTGCTCGCCTAGAGCGCGGTCCAGCCTCCGTCCACGGGTAAGGCGATGCCGGTAATGAAAGACGCCTCTTCCGATAGCAGCCACGCGACGGTGTCGCCAATTTCGCGTGGCTCACCCAGACGTCCTACGGGTTCCTGCGCGGCGTAAGCTGCCAGCGGTGTTGCGGTCTGCTGGGCCATGTGCTCCAGCATCGGGGTCTTGATAATGCCGGGGCACACCGCGTTGATGCGAATTTTCTTTTTAGCGAAATCGAGCGCGGCAGATTTGGTCATGCCCACGACGCCGTGCTTCGACGCGCAGTACGCCACGCCGCCGCGGGTCCCGACCAAGCCGGCCACCGAGGCAGTGTTGACAAGCGATCCGCCGCTGCCTTGGGCGAGAATTTGCTCGATTTGGTACTTCATGCACAACCACACGCCCTTGAGGTTCACGGCGATGGTACGGTCGAAGGCCGCTTCGGTCATTTTGACGGTATTGGTGAAACCGCCATCGATGCCGGCGTTATTGAAAGCGCCATCCAGTCGACCAAAATGCTTGACCGCCGTTGCCACGGCGAGTTGGACCGCGCTGGCCTGCGTCACGTCGGTGGCCCAAAACAGCGCCCGCCCGCCCGCGGCGGTGATGTCGGCGGCCACCTGGTGGCCTTGGACTTCGTTGACATCGGCGATCAGTACCGCCGCCCCATCGGCTACGCACCGCCGCACCGCCGCGTGCCCGATGCCCGTGCTGCCACCGGTGATCATAATGACTTTGCCGTCGAGTTTACCCGCCATCATCGACTCCTGCGCCGTGGCCCCGATCAGGTGGCCCGACGTCAATAAACCTAGAAAAATGCTGCACTGCGAGATTCAACCAGCCGCCATGCCGAGTGAGTGTAGCAGAGCAATTTGCTGCGAGCGTGGTTGATCCGGGACTCCGGAATCGGTATTAACTTCGGCAGCCCAGCACTTAATACACCGCCCGCCTAACCACGAGGAACAGCGCATGACGATGATGCTCAAACGCGGCAAAACCTACGCTGACATCATGCAAGGTTTTAGCTGGAACATCCCGCCACGCTACAACATCGCCAACGATGTGTGCGACCGCTGGGCTGGGGACCCTGCGCGGGTGGCGCTGGTCTACGAAGACGAGGCCAAGCAGCTCCACCGCTATACCTTTCGCGACATCCAGCGCCACGCCAATCGGCTCGCCAACACCCTGTTGAGTTTGGGCTTGGTGCGCGGGGATCGGGTCACCCTACTGCTGGCACAAAATCCGGAATGTGCGATTGCGCATGTGGCCTGCTGGAAGGCGGGTCTGGTGTCCGGGCCGTGCTCGGTCCTCTTTGGCAGCGACGCCATCGCCTATCGCGTCAACAACTGCCAAACCCGCGCGCTGGTGACCGACCGCGCCAACTATCCCAAGGTGGCCGCGCTGCGCGCCGAATGTCCTAGCCTCGAACACGTGTTTGTCATCGACGAGGCGCCGGCCGGCGCGCTCGATTTCTGGGCTACGATCGAGAACGCCGCCGAGGATTTCGTCAACGTGGACACCGCCGCCGAGGAAACCGCCTGGATCAGCTATACCTCGGGCACCACCGGACAGCCTAAAGGTTCCGTCCAGCCCCATCGCATGATGCTCGGCCACATCCCTGCGCTCGAATTCGTTTACGATTTTTTTCCCCAGCCCAACGATGTGCTGTGGTCGCAGGCCGATTGGGCGTGGATGGCCGGCCTGCTGGACGTGCTGATGCCGGGCTGGTTCCATGGCTGCACGGTGGTGGCCACCGCCATGAAGGGTTTTGACCCCGAATATGCCTATCAGATACTCGAGCGGCACGCCGTGACGCTCTCGCTGCTCACGCCTACCATGCTCAAGATGATGCGCAGCGTGCCGAACGCGCTGGCGCGCTACAAGCTGCAGTTGCGGGCGGTGCTGTCGGGCGGTGAGTCGGTGGGCAAGGAGCTTTTCGAGTGGGCCGACCGCGAGTTGAACCTCAAGATCAACGAAGGGTTTGGGCAGACCGAGTGCAATGTCATCCTCGGTAATAATGGCAACGTGATGCCGATCAAGCCCGGCTCGCTGGGCCGCGCTACGCCGGGGGCGATTGTGGCGATCATCAACGATGAGGGTGCACAGGTGCCGCCGGGAACGCTGGGGCATATCGCGTGTAAACGGCCGCACCCGGTGATGTTTCGCGAATATCTCAACCGGCCCGACGCCACCCGCGAGAAATTTATTGGTGAGTGGCTGATCACCGGCGACTTGGGGCAGATGGACGAGGACGGTTACTTCTGGTTCCACGGCCGCGCTGACGATGTGATCACAAGCGCTGGTTACCGCATCGGCCCGAGCGAAATCGAGGATGCCCTGCTCAAACATCCGTCGGTGCGGATGGCGGCCGCGATCGGCGTGCCCGATCCGGTGCGCACGGAGATCATCAAGGCTTTCATTATTCTCGCCCCGGGGGTGGCGCCGTCCGATGAACTCGCCGAAACCCTGCGAGAATCGGTGAGGTCGCGGCTGGCGCGCCATGAAGTGCCGCGTCTGATTGAGTTCGTGGATGCGCTGCCGATGACCACGACCGGCAAGATCATGCGCCGCGAACTGCGCGAGCGGGAGAAGAGTAAGCGCTAGGCCGCAGCCGCGCCGGGTTGGCCACTAGGGTCGCCGGGCGCGGGCGCTGTTAGGGGCGGGGCGCGGCGCTAAAAACGCGCTTGATGCGGGCCGTGATAAGCCAATCCGGATTTTTAATTTCGACTTTGAGCGTCAGGCGGCGGGCGGCGACATCCAGTTGATAGGTTTCAACCATCCGGCCACGCGGCGCGAGGATGCTCTCAACCACCAGCTTTCCCTCGCGATAGAACGACAGCCCCGCCCCGATGGCATCGGTGGTGAATTCATCGCCTTTCGCCGAGTAGCTCGGGCCGCCTTCGGTAGGCTTGAAGCTGCGCGCGAGCTTGGCGTCGTAATCCATCGTCACCGTGCCGCCCTGTTGGGCGATAGTCAGTTGGGTGGCATCCAGCACCTGTTGGATGGCGCCGATGTCGGGCAAGGTTCCAAATGCGCGCCGCTCGGCCACCATATCCTGCTGCTCCCAATAGCGTTCCTGCGTGCTTTGACCGGGCTGAGAAGCGGTGTCGTCGACCTTTGCGCGCGGCGTGCGGCGGATGACGACCAGACCCTTGAGCGCCTCGGCGGGGTTGTCGCTGTCGTCGGGCAACAGGGTCCATTGCCCGCTCAGCTCGGGGAGGTCGGCGCGCGCGGGAACGCTGGTTAGGAGGGCGACCAAACTCAGCATAAGGCAGCACCGGATAAGCAGGGACCAGATGGGCATGGGGGTGGGCTCCGACAGAACAGGACTAGAGTCTAGCGAGCACTTGTGCTTGGGAATAGCTGCTGCGCGGTGCGGGACGATCGGTTATCGTCGCTCGCAGGTGGGTCATTAATGCACAGGACGATTTTATGCGGTCTTTTTTTGTCGCCGTCGTAAGGGCGGGTAGCCGGGGCGCTGTATGCAGCGCGTGACGGCCAGTGAGGCGGTTGCCGCTATCCCCGATGGGGCCACCGTGATTTTTCCGGGCGGCTGCGCCGAGCCGCGCGATTTTTACGCAGCTTTCAGCGCCGGGGTGGAGCGCTTTAGCAATCTCACGGTTTGTGCCGGGTTTAGTTTTGGCCGCTACGCCTATCTAGAACGAGGCTTGGGGACGAATTTTCGCTTTGTAACCTGGCAGGCGTCGACGCGACTGCGCGCGCTGTTTACCGAAAACGACCGCCGCAAGCTGGGCTTCGTGCCGCTGCGGCTCGCCGACCTGACCCGCGTGATCCATCGCGACGGGGCGATTAAACCCGAGGTCGTGGTGATCCAGACCTCGCTGCCGACCCCGCAGGGCGAGGTGAGTCTGGGCATTTCGGTCGGCGCGTTCCCAGATTTCATCGCCAGTGCCAAAATCGTAATCGCCGAAATGAACCCCAATATGCCGGTTACCGCCGGCGCGGGGCACATTCCTTTGTCCCAAATTACGTTTGCGACGCACTCGGAAACCCCCCTGTGCACCTATCACATGCCGCCCGCGCAAGCGCGTGACCAACGCATCGTCGAGCAGGTGCTGGACCTTATCCCCGACGGTGCTTGGTTGCAGTTGGGCATCGGTGCGGTGCCCGATCGCGTGCTGGGCCGGCTAGCCGACAAACGCGGCATTAATCTTTGCTCCGGATTACTCACCGGGGCGCTCCAGGATTTTCTCGCCAAGTCCCGCCATTCGCCCCGCATCATCGTGGGCGAATTAGCCGGCGACGCGGCTTTTTATGCGTTTTGCGGCGCGACGCCCAGCATCGAAATGGCCACCACCCGGGTCACCCATGATGTGGCGAGCTTGGCCGCGCTCCCGCGTTTTGTGTCGGTAAACTCGGCGGTGGAAATTGACCTGCAGGGGCAAAGCAACGGCGAGACCCTAGGTCCCCTCCAAATCAGCGGCGTGGGCGGCAGTATGGATTATGTGGAAGCGGCCACCCAGTCGGCCGGTGGGGTGTCGATCATTGCCCTGCCCTCGACCACCGAAGATGGCAAACATTCTAAAATCGTGCCCAAGCTCGCTGCCGGCGCACCGGTGACCACGCCGCGCTTCGCGGTGGATTGCGTGGTGACAGAATTTGGTGCCGCGCGGTTACGCGGCAAAGACCTGTTCGCGCGCGCGGACGCGCTGATCGCCATTGCGCATCCGGATTTCCGCGATGCCCTCGCCAACGCCCTGTAACAGCGGAGAGCCCATGATCAAACTCGTCGTCGTTTTTTGTCGTCGGCCAGACCTGACGGTGGCGCAATTTGGCGCGCACTGGCAGCAGGCGCATGCGCGGCTGGTGACACAGTTGCCGGGGTTGCGCCGCTATGTGCAGTCGCAGACGTTGGCGTCGGGGTATCGCACTCGCACGCCCGCCATCGACGGCATGACCGAACTTTGGTTCGATGACACCGAGGCGCTGCGCGAAGTTGCCGACTCGCCCCAGTTGGCCGCCGTATTGGCAGATGAGACACGTTTTATCGATGCCGCGACGCGGCGGGAAATCGTCACCGAAGACGTTCTCATTAAAGACGGCGCCAGCCCACCAGACGGGGTAAAAAACATCGAGCTGGTGCACCGCCGGCCAGACCTGACCCCAGAGGCGTTCCACCGGCATTGGGAAATGGTCCATGGCCCGCTGGCCAGTACCATCCCGCAGCTGTTGCGCTACGTCCAAAGCCACACACGTTTGTCGGCCTATCGCAATAACCGGCAGCCGGTGTTGGACGGCGTGGCGCTCACGTGGTTCACCGATACCGCTGCTATGCGCGCCTCGGCCCACACCCCAGCGTATGCGCAAACTCGGGCGGATGAGCCCAATTTTGTGGTTGAACCGCTGGATTTTGTGATCACCAAGGAACGCGAAATTCCGCTTTGAACGCCAACGCGGGGAGTTAGCCATGCCGCCGCTGCCGGACCCGACGCTGACCGCGATCCTCGACCGCATGCCCGTGGCGCGGCTGGCCTTGCGCGAGTTGGACGACGAGCCCGCGGCGTTGCCCATCGTGTTTGCCCGCGCGGCCGGCGCGCTGTGGTCGCCAATCGACGGTAAGCGCAAGCGGGGTGGGGCCACGCTGGGCCGCTTGGCGCGCTTGGAACGAGCGCCGCGCGTGATGTTGGTGTTGGACCATTACCACCCAGACTGGTCCACCCTGTGGTGGCTGCGTCTGCGCTGCATCGCCCAGGTGGTGGTAGGCGAGCACGCCCAGTGGGCGGCGGCGGTGGCGGCCTTGGTGGACAAATATCCGCAGTACCAGACCACCCCTTTGTTTCGTGATGAGCCCATCATGGTGCGTTTGGAATGGACCTCAGTGACCTGGTGGGCGGCCGCACCGGACGGCTTGACGCGCTGGCTGGCCGCCCAGCCTGCGCGCGGGGACGATTGATGATGGCGATCACACTTGGTCCAGTGAGCAGGCCGCCCAGCCTGCGCGCGGGGACGATGCTCCGGGGTAGTCCGCCAGGACCGGTGCGGGTGCCGGGTCGGTGGCGCTCGCGGTGGCGCGTGGTCGGGGCGCCATGAAAAGCGCGCCGGCCGCCGCCAGCCTGTTTACGCCCGCACAGCTGCGGGTACTGCGCCCGCGCTCGAATGGGTGGGGGTTGGCGCTGGTGGCGCACGCTTGGGGCGTGATGGCGGCCAGTCTGTGGCTGGTAGCGCACTATCCCTCGCCCGTGGTCTGGCTGCTGGCAGGCATCGTGATCGGGAGCCGCCAACTGGGTTTGCTCATCCTCATGCACGACGCCGCGCACGGGGTGCTGGCGCGCAGCCCGTGGCTCAACCGGCTGCTGGGGCAGCTGTGCTGCGCCTGGCCGACCTTCGCCGATACCCGGACTTACCGGGTCTATCACCTGCGCCACCACGCCCACACGCTCCAGGCCGAGGATCCCGACCGGGGGCTCACCGGGCACTATCCAATCGCCCGGCGCAGCCTGTGGCGCAAATGCTGGCGCGATATCTCCGGCCAAACCGGCTCCGCGCAACGTAGCCTGCAGGCCCGCGCTGCCTGCGGGGTGGCCGGCAGCCCGTGCGGCCAGCGCGTGGCGGGGTTCTGGCGCGCGCTGGGACCGCAGTGCCTCACCAATCTCGCCTTGGCGCTGGGGCTGTGCCTGCTGGGGCAGGGGGTAGCCTACCTGCTGTTATGGTTGCTGCCGCTGTTGACCTGGCAGCAACTGGTGCTGCGCCTACGCAACATCGCCGAACATGCCGTGGTCCCCGACGCCAACGACCCCTTTGGCAACGCGCGGACCACCCGGGCGAACTGGCTGGCGCGCGCGTTGGTGGCGCCCTACTGGGTGAACTACCATCTCGAACATCATTTGCTGATGTGGGTGCCTTGCTATCGACTGCCCTTGGCGCACGCCTTCCTGAAAGCCAACGGCTACGGCCCGCGTTTGACGTTTAGTCCGGGCTATCTGCAGGTGCTTCGCGAGGTGACCCGCACGGATAGCCTAGGCGAGGCCCCGGGCGCGCGGGTGCGCTCGACAGGCACGTTTGGCGGCGGTTTCTCGGCCGAGTAAGGATGCCTTGCGGTGGGGTCGGCGGACCGCCGCGCGCTGGGGCACTGCGCGCGCGCGTCGGCCAGCCGAATGATCTTTATCAAGGAGGTGCTGATGCCTACAACCGCCCCTCGCGTGCTGGTGTTCCAGCATCTTGCGGTGGAACACCCCGGGGTGTTCCGGGAATTTTTGGCGGCGGATGGTTTTGAGTATGTGCCGGTGGAACTGGACGAGGGTGAACCCATTCCAGCGTTGGACAGCTACGCTGCGCTGTGGGTAATGGGCGGGCCAATGGACGTCTGGCAGATCGATGCGCACCCGTGGTTAATCCCCGAGATGGCGGCTATCCGCACGGCGGTGCTGGATTACAGCCTGCCCTTTCTGGGCTTTTGCTTAGGTCACCAGCTACTGGCGGCCGCCCTGGGGGGCGCGGTGGGTTTGGCGCGCGAACCCGAGGTCGGAATCCTCCCGGTGCAGCGCACGGTGATGGGTTGCGCAAGTCCCTATTTCGCCGGCCTCGACGCCGACTTTGAGGTCTTGCAGTGGCATTCGGCGGAAGTCACCCAACTGCCGCGCGGCGCGGCTTGTCTGGCCAGTTCCCCGCGCTGCGCGGTGCAGGCCATGAGCGTGGGCCAACGGGCCTTCTCGATGCAGTTCCACGTCGAGATAAGCCCGACAACGGTCACCGAGTGGAGCGCCATCCCCGCTTATCGTTTGGCGCTGGAGCGTAGCCTCGGGGTGGGCGGTGCGGTCGCGCTGGACCGCGCGAGTCAGGCGCAAGCGGTGAGTTTTAACGCGTTGGCCCGGCGCATTTATGAAAATTGGCGCACCACCTGCGGGCTGGTACCCACAGGGTAGGCCCGCGCGCGCGGTGCGCTGCCGCCCGAACAGGGCCCCTGCGGGGTGCGGCGGGCGGCGCGGCGGCGTGCTGGGCCAGCAAAAAACCGGCGCACCGCCGGCGTTAAACCACGCTGGCACTGGATTTGCCCCAGTGCTCCTCAACGCATTTCCGCGCGGGCGACAGCCCGGGCGCAAACCAACGGCGGGGACCTGCCGTGCGGCGGCGCGAGGGCGCGCAGTAGGGCTTTTAAAGCCATCGCCTGCACGGCAGTCCGCCGGCGACTGGGCACCCGGTGGACAGGCCACCGGGTGACCTCTAAGTAGTTGCATGACGCACAACTTTGTTTCATATAATGCAACCATGTCGCTACGCCTGATCAAATACGCGCTCAATCGCCAGCATGCTGAACCGCGGTTCTTTAATACCCCCGATGCGCTGCGTGATACCTACGATGTGGTGATCATCGGCGGCGGCGGGCATGGGCTGGCCTGCGCGTATCATCTGGCCGCTGAGCATGGTATTCGGCGCATCGCCGTGATCGAGAAAGCGTATCTGGGGGGCGGCAATACCGGCCGCAACACCACCATCGTGCGCTCCAACTATCTGACCCCCGAGGGGGTGCTGTTCTACCAGCGCAGCGTGGAACTTTTTCAGCAACTCGCCACGACGCTGGATTTAAATCTTTTCTACTCCACCCGCGGGCATTTTACGCTGGCCCATTCCGAGGCCACCCTGCGGACCATGCGCTGGCGCGCCGAGGTCAACCAGCATTACGGGGTCGACAGCGAACTGGTGAGCGCGGACGAGGTCAAAAAGGCCTGCCCGCAAATTGATATTTCCTGTGGTGGCAACCACCCCATTCTGGGCGCTTTATTCCACGCGCCGGGCGCCATCGTGCGCCACGACGCCGTGGCGTGGGGCTATGCTCGGCGAGCCTCGCAGTTAGGGGTCGAAATTTTTCAAAACACTGAGGTCACCGGCATCGAGACTAGCGGTGGACGGGTGGTGGCGGTGAATACCTCGCGCGGCCGTATCGCAACCGGCAAAGTGGTCTCGGCGGTCGCCGGCTCCACCCCCACGGTGCTGAAAATGGTGGGCCTGAAAAGCCCGGTGGACATTCTCCCCCTGCAGGCCTGCGTCACCGAACCCATGAAAGCCTGGCTGGACACCATCATCGTGTCGGGCACCCTACATGTGTACGTGAGCCAGACCGCCCGCGGGGAACTGGTCATGGGTGCCGCGGTAGACCCCGCAGAACTACATTCCACGCGCTCGTCGCTGGAATTTGTCAGCTCCCTAGCAGACCAAATGCTGGACCTTTTCCCCTTTTTAGCGGGGGTAAAAATCGTCCGGCAGTGGGCCGGCATGGCCGACATGACCCCAGATTTTGCCCCGGTGATGGGCCTGACCGAAGTCGGCGGGTTTTATCTGGACGCCGGCTGGGGTACGTGGGGTTTCAAGGCCACCCCGGTGTGCGGTGAGACCATGGCCTTTACCGTCGCGCACGATACTAACCACCGGCTCATCGAGTCCTTCGGCATGGAGCGTTTCCACCGGCTCGCCATGCTGGGCGAGAAGGGTGCTGCGGCGGTCGGACATTGAGACGATGAAACACTTCGATTGCCCCGTTATTGGTCGCCGCCCGAGCCAGGAATTTGTCTGCAGCGGGTCCTCCATTGGCATCCTCCTCATGGAGGACGCCGCCGCGGCGCGTGAGGCGCTGTACTTTGGGGATGCCACTGCCCGGGTGAAGCGGGAGTGGTGGTATCACAAGCCCTCGCGGCTGTGGTTTCTCCTCGAACGCCATACGGGGACCGACACCGTGGTCTCGGTCGAACTGGCCACACAGGTGCATCCTCATGACAGCCCGTAGACTGCCGCCCCGCGAGGGCGAATGGATCGACCGTTCGCGCGAACTTGAATTCCAATTTGAAGGCCAGCGCTACGGCGCCTACGGCGGCGACACCATCAGCAGCGCGCTGCTGGCCGGCGGCCGGCGGATATTGGGGCGCAGCTTCAAATATCACCGCCCGCGCGGGGTGCTGTCGTTTGCTAACCACGACGCCAATGTGCTGCTGGAGACCACCACCCGCATCAATATCCGGGGGGACGTGGAGCCCGTGGTGGCCGGCGAGCGCTACCGCGCGGTCAACACCCTGGGCGGGGTAGACCGCGACCGCGGCAATTGGCTGGAAGCGTTGTCGGCGTTCCTCCCGGCCGGCTTCTACTACAAGACCTTCTACCGGCCGGCCGTACTTTTTCCGCTGTGGGAGCGCCTCATCCGCCGCCTGAGCGGGCTGGGCCGCATCAACGAAAATTTCCCCACCACGCGCGGGGTCACCCGGCGCAGCACCTGCGAGAGCCTGGTCATCGGCGGGGGCGCGGCCGGTCTGGCGGCCGCCCAGGCGCTGGCGGCGGCCGGTAAACAGGTCGTGCTGGTCGACGAACATCCCCACCTCGGGGGCAGTCTGTGTGGCGCACAGATGGACGCCGAGCCCGCGCGCTGGTGCGCCGAGAAAATAGCGGCGCTCGCCCAATACCCGAATCTGAGCGTACTGCGCGGGGCGTTTGCGGCCGGCTATTATGCCGATGGCACCGTGCCGGTCATCCGACCCGACGGCATGAGCATCGTCATCGCCACCACGGTCATCGTGGCCACCGGCGCGATCGAGCAACCGGCGGTTTTTCACAACAACGATTTGCCCGGGGTGATGCTGGCGTCCGCCGCGCGCCGCCTGGTCGGCTGTTATGGGGTGGCGCCGTGCCGCGACGCCGTGGTGCTGGCGGGTAATGTGGACGCCTATAGCGCGGCGCTCGCGTTGCATGGCAACGGCATCAATATCGTGGCCATTGTGGATTTAGAGGCCGCGGATGCGCGCGGACCCCTCGCAGAGCGCGCGCGCGCCGCCGGCATCCGCGTGATTTCGGATAGCCAAGTCGCGGCGGCCCATGCGCGGGCTGGCGAACTGGCCGCGGTCACGATCAACGCGGCCGGTAGCGCGGGGGAGACGGGGGGCGAGCGCATCGCTTGCGATGGTCTTTTGATGAGCGTGGGTTGGGCGCCCGCGGCGCAGCTGTTGGCCCAAGCCGGCGGCCGTTTTGAATTTGATGAGGTCGTGGGGCAACTGCGGCCAGCGCTGCTGCCGCCGGGCGTGTTTGCGGCGGGGCGGGTCAACGCGCGGCATACCCTAGACGACCGGATCGCCGATGGCGTGGCGGCGGCGCAAGAGGCTTTGGCGTGGCTGGCGGGCACGCCCGGCGCGGTGGCGCGCCCGCCGCTGGAAAGTGAACGCCGCTCCCACCCCTTACCGCTGGTGGAGCATGCGGGGCGCAAAAATTTCGTGGATTTCGACGAGGACATCCAAATCGAGGACCTGCGAACCAGCATCCGCGAGGGTTTCGACAGCGTCGAGTTGCTCAAGCGCTATTCCACCAACGGCATGGGCCCCAGTCAGGGCAAACACTCGAACGTCAATGCGGCGCGTTTCCTCGCCCACTACCACGCTAAACCCCTCGGCGCGGTGGGCCAAACCACCCCGCGACCCTTCTACCACCCGGTGCCCATGGGGATCTTGGGTGGCCCGCGTTGGCGCTCGCACTGCGAGACGCCCCTGATCGCCGCCCACACGGCGCTGGAGGCGACTTGGGTGGAAGTCGGCGCGTGGCGGCGACCCCGCCACTATCGGGCGCGCGGCGTCGCGCACGCGATCGTGGAGGAATACCACGCGGTGCGCGAACGCTGCGGCTTTATCGATGTCTCCACGCTGGGCAAGCTGGAAGTCTTTGGGCCTGACGCCGGCGCGCTGCTGGATTTGGTCTACACCTCCCGGCTTTCGCGCGCGCCGGTGGGGGTCACCCGGGTGGTGATGGCGCTCGACCAGCGCGGCATGATTTCCGACGACGGCATCGCGGCGCGTCTAGGCCCCGACCACTACTACGTCACCGCCGGTACCGGGCATGTCGTGGCGACCTGCCGCGAAATGAATCAAATCGCGGCCCTGTGTCGTCTGAACGTGAGCGTGGTAGACCTCACCCGCCATTGGGCGGCCATCAACGTCGCCGGACCGCTGGCCCGTGAGCTGCTGCAACCGCTGACTGAGGTCGATTTATCCTTGGCCGCATTTCCCTTCCCCGAAGTGCGCGAAGGTCGCGTATTGGGCGGCCCGGCCCGCCTGCTGCGGGTAGGTTTCGTGGGCGAAGGGGGTTATGAGGTGCATGTTCCCTATTCGCACGCAGCCCCGCTGTGGGCGGCGCTCAGCGCGGCCGCGCCGCGCTTCGATGCCCGGCCTGTCGGCGTCGATACCCAACGTTTGCTGCGCTTGGAAAAAGGCCATCCCATCGTTGGGCTAGACACCGATGGGGTCATGCATCCCTTTGAAACGCCGCTGGCGGGCTTGGTCAAAATGGACAAGCCGCGCTTCATGGGGCGGACCGCCTGCGAATATTTGCAACACCAAGTGACCCGCCGTTTGATAGGTTTTACCACCCCGCACCACGATCCGGCGGCCCCCATCGAAGAATGCCATCTCATGGTCGACGCGCACCGCATCGTGGGGCGCGTCACCAGCGTGGGTTTCAGCCCTATCCTCGGCTACACCGTGGGACTTGCCGTGGTGGAGGGTGAGGGCGTGCACGCCACCCAATTCGATATCCGCATCGGCGGCGGCCAATTAGTCCGTGCCCACCGCGCCCAACCCCCCTTTTACGACCCCACCGGCGCGCGCCTTTTGGAGCTGCCGGCATGAGCACCCACCGCGCCGCCGCACTGCTCGCCCGCTACGCCGCTGGCGGCGCGACGCTCGGCGAGATCGCCGGCATGCACACGGGCTTGAGCGTGCCCGGCGCGGCCGCATCCCTGAACTGGCTGGCTGAACTCACGCCCATTGCCCGCGTGCTGGTCCTCGGGCCGGGCGCGGCGGTTGCCTTGCGCGCGGCGGGTCTGGCGGTGCCCCCCTTACTCGGGGTGACGGTGACGGCAGATATTAGCGTGGCGCAGATCGCGCCGGGTCAGTACCTCGCTTCGGCGGCTGCCGCGAGCGCGCAGAGCCTGCCGGCGTTCGAGCGCTCGCTCGCGGTCTTGGTCTTACCGGTGGAGTACGCCGAGTTTGCCCTCGGTGGGCCGGCCATCACGGGGCTAATCGCGGAAATCTGCACTGCCGATGCCACCGCGCCTAGCGCCAGTGGCTGGTTTGCCACCCAGATTTGCGGGCTAGACGCCGCACTCGTGCGCGACGCTCGCGGTTGGCGGGTATTGTGCGCGCCGGCCGAGGCCCCGTGGCTGGGCGGCGTGCTGCTCGACCTTGTCGAGTCCCAGCGCGGTGGCTTGATCGGTTATAACGACTACTTGGCCCAAACCTAACCGGTCAGAGGAGCGTGTCGCATGAATCTCAAGCAGGCGAAGAAATTCCTCGCTGATAATCAGGTGCGCTATGTGCTGGCGCAGTTCGTGGATATCCACGGGGTGGCAAAAACCAAGTCCGTTCCGGTGTCTCACTTCGAAGACATCCTGAACGCCGGTGCGGGCTTCGCGGGGTTTGCCGTGTGGGGCCTGGGCATGGAGCCGCACAGCCCGGATTTCCTCGCCGTGGGCGATCTCGACACGCTTTGCCTGGTGCCGTGGCAGCCGGGTTATGCGCGCATCGTGTGCGACGGCCGAGTGCTCGGCAAACCCTATCCCTTTGATACCCGTTTTGTGCTCAAGCAGCAGGTGGCGGCGGCGCGCGCCAAAGGTTGGACGCTGAACGTCGGCATCGAGCCGGAGTTCATGTTGCTAGAACGCCGCACCGACGGCTCGCTGGTGCCGGCCGATGCGGGTGACACCCTGGATAAACCCTGCTACGACTACAAGGGCCTATCGCGCAGCCGTGAAATGCTGGAGCGGCTGGTCGAGTCGCTGCAGGCGGTGGGGTTCGATGTTTATCAAATCGACCACGAAGACGCGAATGGTCAGTTCGAGATCAATTACACCTACAGCGAGGTGCTGAACGCCGCGGACCGCTACGTTTTTTTCCGCATGGCGGCGGGCGAGATCGCCAACGAAATGGGTCTGATTTGTACTTTCATGCCGAAGCCTTTTCGCAAGCGCGCGGGCAGCGGCATGCACATGCATCTGTCGCTGGCGGACGCCGCGGGGACTAATCTTTTCCACGACGCTAAAGACCAACAGGGCTTAGGCCTCTCGACGCTCGCCTATCATTTTCTGGGCGGGCTGCTGGCCCACGCGCGGGGGCTGACGGCGTTGCTCGCGCCGAGCGTTAATTCTTACAAGCGGCTGGTGGTCGGAGAATCACTGTCAGGGGCGACTTGGGCACCGGCGTATATCACCTACGGCGATAACAACCGCACCTCGATGATCCGCATCCCCTATGGTCGCTTGGAATGTCGCCTGCCCGACTCCAGCTGCAATCCCTATCTGGCGAGCGCCGCCGTGATGGCCGCTGGGCTGGATGGCATTGCGCGTAAGCTCGACCCCGGTGCGGCCCAGAATCTCAACCTCTATGCGCTCGGCCCCGCCGAGTTAGCCGCGCGAGGGATCGCCGTGCTACCGCAAAATCTCGGCGAGGCGCTCGATGCGCTGGCCGCCGACCCGCTGTTTGCGGAACGTTTGGGGGCGGGCGTCATCGGCGAATTCCTGAAGGTCAAACGCATGGAGTGGATCGAATACTCCCGCCATGTGTCTGACTGGGAGGTTGACCGGTATCTCGAGTTCTATTGATTCAAGGAGCACCGCATGTGCGGCATTGTTGGCCTGTATTTGAAAAACCGCGCGCTCGAGCCGCAACTCGGCGCGCTGTTTGAACCCATGCTGCTGGAGATGACCCAACGCGGCCCCGACAGCACCGGCTTTGCGGTGTATCGGGATCCGGCGCCGGTCGGCCAACTCAAGTTGGTGTTACAGCACCCCGACCCAGCCTTCGACTGGGCCCTCGTCGCCGCGGCGCTCGGCGCGCAATTTGCGGTGGACGTGGCCCTGCGCGTGCATCACACCCACTGCCTGCTGCGCCTGTCCGTGAGCGAAGCCGCGCTGCGGCGCTACCTCGTGGAGCAGGCCCCGGCCTACGCTGTGGTGAGCATTGGTCAGCACATCGAGATCTACAAGGAAGTGGGTTTGCCGCTGGCTGTGGCCGTGGCTTTTGGTCTGCGCGGCATGCAGGGCAGTCACGCCATTGGGCATACCCGCATGGCCACCGAAAGCGCCGTCACGACCGCCGGTTCTCATCCTTTTTCGACCGGCAGCGACCTGTGTCTGGTGCACAACGGCTCGCTGTCTAATCACAACCGGCTGCGCCGCAAGCTCGAGAAAGCGGGGGCGGTTTTTCGCACCGAGAACGACTCCGAAGTGGCGGCCAAATATTTGGACGTCCAAATGCAGCACGGCGCCACCCTGTCCGAAGCACTGACCCAGGCGCTCGTGGACCTCGATGGTTTCTACACGTTTACGATCGGCACCAGCGATGGCTTTGCGGTGCTGCGCGACCCCATCGCGTGTAAGCCAGCGGTGATGGCGGAAACCGACGATTGGGTAGCGATGGCCTCCGAATACCGCGCCCTGGCCCGTCTGCCCGGGGTCAAACAAGCCCGCCTGTGGGAGCCCGAACCGGCGACCGTGTATGTGTGGGGCGGGGCGGCTGGCGCCGCTCCCCTCAACTGAGCGCCGCGCCATGAGCACCGAGCAAATTTTTGATCTCGGGCAGTGCACGGTGCGCGAACTCAATCAGGCGCTGCACGATTTCAACGGCCACCGGGCCGGGCCGCATTTTCGGGTGCGTAACGCGCAGGGCGACCACGCGCTGGCGGTCGGCATCGCGGCACCCCTGAGCGTCGACATCGAGGGCCATGTTGGTTATTACTGCGCGGGCATGAACCAGCACGCGACGGTCACCATCCATGGCAATGCCGGGACGGGTCTGGCCGAGAACATCATGTCGGGCGTGGTGCGGGTGAAAGGCAACGCCAGTCAGGCCGCGGCGGCCACGGGGCGCGGTGGGCTGGTGGTCATCGAGGGTGACGCCGCCGCCCGCTGCGGTATTTCCATGAAGGGCGTCGACATCGTGGTGCAGGGTTCGGTGGGGCATATGTCGGGTTTTATGGCTCAGCGCGGCCGCCTCGTGGTCTGCGGCAACGCGGGCGCTGCGCTGGGCGACTCGCTCTACGAAGCGGAAATCTACGTGCGCGGCACGGTCGCCGATCTGGGCGCAGACTGCATCGAGAAAGAACTGACGGCAGCGCAGATAGTCGCGCTCAACACGCTGCTAGAGCAGGCCGGCGTTAGCGCCAAGGCCGCCGATTTCAAGCGCTTTGGTTCAGCCCGCCAGCTGTATCACTTCAATATCGACCATGCCGACGCCTACTGACTCGGCGCCGCACGCGGCCCCCGGCAGGAGTTCAACCCGATGACCACTCGCGACCCGGGACTGCACGAGTCCTATCTGTTTAATCGAGATGTGATCCACGAGATCCAGCGCGCCGCCACCGAAGGTATTTATGACATTCGCGGCAGCGGCGCCAAACGCTATTTGCCGCATTTCGATGACTTGGTGTTTCTGGGTGCGTCCATGTCGCGCTACCCGCTGGAGGGCTACCGCGAGCGCTGCGATACCCACGTGGTGCTCGGCACGCGTTACGCCAAAAAGCCCATCGAGCTTAAAATTCCTATCACCGTTGCTGGCATGAGCTTTGGCGCGCTCTCCGCGCAGGCCAAAGAAGCCTTGGGCCGCGGGGCGAGCGCGGTGGGCACCAGCACCACCACGGGTGATGGCGGCATGACCTCCGAGGAGCGCTTGTCGTCCAAGCTCTTGGTCTATCAAGTTTTGCCTTCGCGCTACGGCATGAACCCCGACGACTTGCGCCTCGCCGATGCCATCGAGATCGTCTTGGGACAGGGTGCCAAGCCGGGCGGTGGGGGCATGTTGCTGGGGCAAAAGATCAACGCCCGGGTGGCCGGCATGCGTGACCTGCCCCCCAATATCGACCAACGCAGCGCCTGCCGGCACCCGGACTGGACCGGGCCTGACGACCTGGAAATCAAAATTCGCGAACTGCGCGAAATCACCGATTGGGAAAAACCCATCTACATCAAGATTGGCGCCAGCCGCACTTACTACGACACGCTGCTGGCGGTGAAGGCGGGCGCCGATGTGGTGGTGGTGGACGGCATGCAGGGCGGCACGGCGGCCACCCAAAACGTCTTCATTGAGCACGTGGGCATTCCTACTTTGGCGGCGGTGCGGCAGGCGGTCGAGGCGCTGACCGAACTGGACATGCACCGCAAAGTGCAGCTCATCGTCTCGGGCGGCATTCGCAGCGGCGCGGATGTGGCCAAGGCGCTCGCGATGGGGGCCGACGCGGTCTCCGTGGGGGTGGCGGCGCTGATCGCGCTGGGCGATAACGCGCCGGCGCTAGACGCCGAGTACCGCCAACTGGGCAGCGCGGCGGGTTACTACGACGACTGGCAGGCGGGCCGAGATCCGGCCGGGATTACCACCCAAGACGACGAATTGGCCCAGCGCCTCGACCCCATCATGGGGGGGCGGCGGTTGGCGAATTATTTGCGAACCCTGACGATGGAAACCCAAATCATTGCGCGCGCCTGCGGTAAGTCGCATGTGCATAATCTGGAGCCCGAAGATTTAGCCGCCCTTACCGTCGAAGCCGCCGCGATGGCGGGCGTGCCCCTGGCGGGGACCAGTTGGATCCCGGGGCGGCGCTGAGCGGGGGGACGCGCTGCCGGCGCGGCCAGCGCCGCTGAGCGGGTCGCCAGGCAACCCGGTGGGGTGGGTGTAGCGCCCCACACGACCGCCGTAAGCTCGGGGAGCGCCCAGCCGTTGAGGCCGCGGGGGCACCCGCCGGCACTTTTCTTTCGCGCAAAAACTGTCCTGAAAGCCCCGCGATTGCGCGTGCCTCGCGGGCCGCCGAACGCCGGCCAGAGGTCTGTTATGGAGCCTTACTTTCACGTGGTCCGGATCTGTTGCCTGCTGTGGGGTTGGGCATTGCTGCCGCTAGCCGCCCACGCCGCGGCGAGCGCGCCTTTACACATTTTGTTGACGAACGACGATGGCTACGCCGCGCCGGGCATTAAAGCCGTGCACGCGGCTTTGCAAGCCGCCGGCTATGCCGTGACCTTGGTCGCGCCGCGCGAAAATAAAAGTGGCAGCAGCGTGAGTGTCACCACCAGCCCGCTGAGCTACGAGGAAGTCGCGCCGGGGGTGTGGGCAGTGGCTGGCAGCCCCGCGGATGCGGCGGCGGTCGGCCTGCAGGTGGTCCTGCGCGACCAACGGCCTGATCTCGTGGTGTCGGGCGCAAATTTGGGCCAGAACGCGGGCCGCACAGCCAATATCTCGGGCACGGTGGGCGCGGCTATTATGGCCGTCCAGCTCGGCGTGCCGGCGGTGGCGATATCGGTGGGCCTATTTTTAGACGAGAAAACGGCGCAGCCCCAGCCCTTCCCGAGTACCCTCGCCAGCTTTCCGGGGGCGGCCCAATTCACCGTGACCTTGGTGCAGCAGCTGGCGCTGGGCGCGGGCACCGGCCCGCTGCTCCCGCCGGGCATTTTGCTCAACGTGAACTATCCGCCCGGGCGGCCGGGCCCGCCGAAGGGCGTGCGGGTGGCGCACCACGGGCAGCTGGGGGCGTTTGCGTTTGATTACGTGCCGACCGGCAAGCCCAACGAAATAAAACTGCTGCTGCGACCGGAGACCGCGACCGAACCCCAGCCCACGCAGGCCGATACCGCGCTGTTCGCCGCGGGCTATGTCACCGTTACCGTGCTCGACGGCGATTGGGGCGCGCCGCAGGGGGTACGTCAGGAGGTCGCGCAGCGTTTAAAGCCCCTGCTGTCGCCGTCAGACGCGGGCGCGGCTGCGTGTCCGCCCAGTGGCCGATTTAACCCCTCTCTCCTACGTTAACCGGAGCTGCTATGAATCCACCGACCTTGTTGAATCCGCGCGGCGACTACCAAGAAATTTACGACCAAGCGTTCCGGTTTTCGCGCGAGCGCCTGTACCCGTTACTGGCCCGGATGGACGACGACGACTGGTATCCCCCGCACCTGCTGGGAGAACTGGCCGCAGCGGGCTATTTGGGCATTACCGCACCGCCGGCATTGGGCGGTGCGGGGCTGGATTTATTCGCCTCGGGAATGGTCGCGGAGGCCATGGCCTATTGGAACCTCAACGCGAACTGCATTTGGGGCCCCCACGAAAACCTCTGTCTGAATAATCTCTTGCGCAACGGGAACGAAGAGCAGCAGCAGCGCTACATTCCACGGCTGTGCAGGGCCGAACTGGTGGGCGCGCTGGCGTTGACGGAACCCGGCGCCGGCTCCGACGCCCTGGCTGGCATGCGCACCAGCGCGCGTCGCGACGGCGAGGACTATGTGCTCAACGGGCGCAAGATGTTTATTTCCAATGGGCCCATCGCCGATGTGGTGCTGGTGTACGCCAAGACCAGCCCCGAGCTCGGCGCTAAGGGTATTTCGGCGTTCATCGTGGAGAAGGGCATGCCAGGTTTTGGGGTTGCCCAGCAGCTGCGAAAAATGGGTTGGCGCGGTTGTCCCACCGGCGAACTGGTGTTCGACAACTGCCGTGTGCCGGCGCGTAACCGCTTGCTGGACGACAACGCTGGGGTCTCCATCGTCATGAGCGGGCTGGACATCGAGCGGGCTTTTTTCGCCGTGCCGATTGTGGCCGCCGCGCAACGCTGTTTGGACCTCTCGCTAGATTACGCCGCGCAGCGCGCGCAGTTCGGCAAGCCCATTGGCGACCAGCAGATGGTGCAGGCCATGTTGGCCGACATGTATACGGAAATTGAGGCCGCCCGCCTGCTCGCTTACCGGGCGCTGCTGGCGTGCAACGATCTGGAACGCGGCGGCGGTGGCATGGGCGAGTTGCACAAACTGTGCGCCGCGGCGCTGCTCAAGGCGGGCAGCGTACATATGCTGGCGGTGGACTCGGCGGTGCAAATCCACGGCGGCATGGGCTTTATGTGGGAGACCGAGGTCAACCGTCACTACCGCAACGCCAAGGTGTCTGAAATTGGCGCTGGCACCCGCGAAATCCGGCGCATTATCATTGCCACCGAATTGCTGAAAACCGTCCGCCACGCCCACCCTTGAGGTCATTGCCCGCGACGAGCCGGGTGTTCTGCGCTCGTCGCTTAGCCTCGCGCTGCGCAGCCCTTAGCGGCCCATCGCGAAGAATTCGGCGTTCGGGCGCATGCCCGCTACGTTCGCCATGCGGTTGGAGAGCGCGAAGAACGCGGTGATCGCGGCGATGTCCCAGAGGTCTTCACGACCAAAGCCATGCGCCTCCAGGGCGGCGAAATCTTCCTCTTCCACCGTCGCAGACGCGCCGGCGACCCGCAGGGCGAAAGCCAACATCGCCTGCTGGCGCGGCGTGATGTCCGCTTTGAGGTGGTTGATGCTCACCTGATCCGCGAGCAGGGGGTTTTTCGCGCGGATGCGCAAAATGGCCCCGTGTGCAATCACGCAATACAGGCATTGATTGGTGGCGCTGGTGGCCACGACGATCATTTCGCGCTCGGCTTTGCTCAGGCCGCCGGGTTTGTCCATCAGCGCATCGTGGTAGGCCATGAACGCGCGAAATTCATCCGGGCGATGCGCCATGACGAGAAACACATTGGGGATGAAACCCGACTTCTCTTGCACGGCTTCGATGCGGCTGCGGATGTCGGCGGGCAGGCTCGCCAGCTCGGGCACGGGAAAACGGCTGATGGCGGGTGGGGTAGTGGTCATGTGGGCGGCTCCAGATTGGGTCGGCGGGCAAGATGTCACGCTCAGCGCGGCCCTACAAACTGCCCGAACCCGGCCTGTTATGCCAGCCTCCAGCCGCCTACACTGTGGCGACTTAATCCCCGCGGCAATCCTTGCGGCGGGACTCAGCTGGAGGAATCTGCGATGACCGAGGCCTACATTTACGACTGCGTCCGCACGCCGCGGGGGCGCGGCAAGCCCAGTGGTTCGCTGCACAACATCACCCCCATCCAATTGTCCGCACAGGTGCTGATGGCGCTGCGCGACCGCAACCAGCTGGATACCTCGCTGGTCGACGACATCGTCTTTGGCTGTTCTTCGCCGGTGGGCGAACAGGGCGCGGTGATTCCACGCCTGGCGGCGCTAGTGGCCGATTACGCCCAGAATGTGCCGGGCAAACAGCTCAACCGGTTTTGCGCCTCCGGGCTGGAAGCCATCAACACGGCGGCGGCGCAAGTCATGGCCGGTCAGTCCGACCTCACCATCGGGGGTGGGGTGGAAAGCATGTCGCGCGTACCCATGGGCTCAGACGGTGGGGCGTGGGCCTGCGACCCAGCGGTCGCCTTTAAAACCTATTTTGCCCCGCAGGGCATCGGGGCCGACCTCATCGCGACCCGCCAGGGCTATTCGCGCCAAGACGTAGACGCGTTCGCCTGCGAAAGCCAACGCCGGGCGGCCCATGCCTGGGCGCAGGGCTGGTTTAAAAATTCGGTCATCCCGGTGCGCGATGCGCTGGGGCAGGTCGCCCTCGAGCGTGACGAACATTTGCGCCCCGGGACGACCATGCAGGAACTCGGCGCCTTGAAGGCCGCGTTCGCGCAGGTGGGCGAGGAATTTGGTTTCGATGCGGTGGCCTTGCAGCGCTATCCGGACGTCGAACAAATCGAGCACGTGCACACCGGCGGCAACTCCAGCGGGATCGTGGACGGCGCGGCCGGCGTGTTGATCGGGACGCGCGAAATCGGTGAGCGACTGGGCTTGAAGCCGCGTGCGCGCATCCGCTCGTTTGCCTCGATCGGCAGCGAGCCCACCATCATGCTCACCGGCCCCACGCCCGCCGCTCGCAAGGCCCTGGCGCGCGCTGGCATGGCGATCAGTGACATCGATTTATTCGAGCTCAACGAGGCCTTTGCCTCGGTGGTCATGCTCTACATGGAGCAAATGAATATTGCTCACGACCGCATCAACGTGAACGGCGGTGCGATCGCGATGGGGCACCCGCTGGGCGCCACCGGGGCCATGATCCTGGGCACGGTGCTGGACGAACTAGAACGGCGGGGTCTGGGCACGGCGCTCATCAACCTGTGCGTTGGCGCCGGCATGGGCACGGCGACGATCATCGAACGCGTGCCATAACGCGCCCCTAAAACACCTCGGCGCGGGCCGCGACCCACGCCAGCTGCGGAGAGAGTAGTGATGAATCAATGCCTGAGCCTGCACGTCGATGCCGACGGCGTGGCGTTAGTGACGATCGACGTGGTCGGTCGACCGATGAACGTCCTGACCCCGACCTTTCACGCGGAGCTGGACACCGCCCTGGAGCAAATCAAAAACGATCCCGCCGTCCGCGGCGCGGTGTTCGCGTCTGCCAAGGCCGATTTTATGGCAGGGGCCGACCTTAAATGGATTTTGTCCTCGGTGTCGTCCATCAAAACGCGCGAGCAGGCGTGGGCGTTTGCCGCGCCGCTCAATGCCCTTTTTCGCAAGCTGGAGACCCTCGGCAAGCCCATGGTTGCGGCCCTGAATGGCACGGCGCTGGGCGGGGGGCTGGAACTCGCGCTGGCGTGTCACTACCGCGTCGCGGCGGCCAATCCGGCCACCCGGCTGGGCTTGCCCGAAGTGCTGGTGGGCTTGTTGCCGGGGGCGGGCGGCACCCAACGTTTGCCGCGGATGATCGGCATTCGCGAGGCGCTGCTGCTGCTGGTAGAGGGCACGCACCTCACCGTCGAGCAGGCGCTGGCCCAGAAAATCATTGACCGCATCGTGCCCGCCGAAGACCTCATCGAAACCGCCAAGCGGTACGTGTTGGAGGGTGGTCGGGCGAGCAACCCGTGGGACGAGAAGCACTTTAAAGTGCCCGGTGGCGCGGGCGGCTTGCACGCGGGGGTGGCGCAAACCTTCATGGGCGGCACCGCGCTGGTGTCCAAGCGCACGCTGCATAATTATCCCGCGCCCATCGCGATTTTGTCGGCGGTCTACGAAGGCACCCAGTTGCCGATCGAGATGGGCCTGCAAATCGAGTCGACTTACTTGGGCACGCTGCTCTTGGACCCGGTCGCACGCAACATGATCCGCACCCTGTTTGTGAACAAGGGCGCGGCCGACAAGGGCGCTCGACGACCCGTCGGCGTCCCCAAACAAGCGGTTAAAACGCTGGGTGTGTTGGGGGCTGGCATGATGGGAGCCGGCATCGCGTATGTCTCGGCGCGCGCGGGGATGGGCGTGATGTTGCTGGATACGACGGCCGAGAAAGCCCAGCACGGTCGGGCGTACAGCGAGAAACTCCTCGCCAAAGAGGTGGCGCGCGGCCAGCAAAACGACGCCAGCGCCCAGCGCGTGCTGTCGCGCATCGAGCCGACCACCGATTTTGCGAGCCTCATGGGCTGCGATCTCATCGTCGAGGCGGTGTTCGAAGACCGCGCGCTCAAGGCGGCGGTGACCCGCCAGACCGAGGCGGTGATTCCTAGCGCCACCGTGTTCGCCAGCAATACCTCTACTTTGCCCATCACGGGCTTGGCGGAGGCTTCCAGCCGACCGCAGCAATTCATTGGCATCCATTTTTTCTCACCGGTAGAAAAAATGCCGCTGGTCGAAATTATCGTCGGTCAGCACACGGACGAGGCGACTTTGGCGCGCGCCATCGATTACGTCATCCAGATCAAGAAAACCCCCATCGTGGTCAACGATAGTCGCGGCTTCTACACCAGCCGTGTGTTTGGCACGTTCACCAATGAAGGCATGACGCTGCTCGGCGAGGGCGTTAAGCCGGCGCTGATCGAGAACGCCGCCAAGATGGCGGGGCTGCCGGTGGGCCCGCTGGCGGTGCTGGACGAGGTCACCGTTGAACTGGCCTATCACGTCACCCAACAGGCGCAGTTGGCGCTGGGGGCCGCCTATACGCCGGCCTCCGGTTGGCCGGTGATGCGCAAAATGGTGGAGGACTTAAAACGCTTGGGCAAACGCCACGGACAGGGCTTCTACGAATACCCGGCGGACGCCCGCAAGCGGCTATGGCCGGGTTTGGCCGAACATTTCCCCGTGGCGCTCGCGCAGCCGGACGTGGCGGAAGTGAAAACCCGCCTGCTGTATATTCAGGCGCTGGAAACTGCGCGCTGCATGGAGGAGGGCGTCCTCACCGATCCTATCGACGGCGATTTGGGTTCGATCCTCGGCTGGGGCTTCCCGGCTTGGACTGGCGGCACCCTGTCGTTTATCGACACGGTAGGGATTGCGGCGTTCGTGACCGAGTGCGAGCGGTTAGCGCTGGCTTACGGTCCGCGCTTCCAGCCGTCGGCCGCGCTCAAGGCGCGCGCGGCGCGTGGTGAGGGGTATTACTGATCGGGGTTAGCCAGGGTGGCGGGGCCGCGCCGTACCGGCGGCCCCGGGTGGGGCGAGACCGCGCCGTAGTCGCGGGCCGCGCGCGCCGGCCGCGGCGTGGGATCGGGCCCGCGGAGGTGGCCGCGCGCGACCAATTTAGAGCTCCCCCAGCCCGCGCCGCCACGCCGGCGGGCAGATTTGACTAGCCCGGGGTCCAGCCCCGCAGCCCGCCGCAGCGGCGCGGCAGGCCGCGGCGCGGGCGCGCTTAGGCGGTGTCGAGTTGGCGGGCGATAACCATGCGTTGGACATCGCTAGTGCCCTCATAAATTTGGCACACGCGCACGTCGCGATACAGTCGTTCCACCGGGAAATCGCTCACATAGCCGTAACCACCGTGGATTTGGATCGCATCCGAGCACACCCGCTCGGCCATTTCAGAGGCAAACAGTTTGGCCATCGAGGCCTCGCGCAGACAGGGTTGACCGGCGTCCCGCAGCGCGGCGGCGTGCAGCACGAGCTGGCGGGCCGCTTCCAACTGCGTGGCCATATCGGCCAAGCGGAAGGCGATGGCCTGATGGGCGTTGAGCGGTACCCCGAAGCTGGTGCGCTCTTGGGCGTAGTGCGTGGCCGCTTCGAGGGCGGCCCGCGCCATCCCGACCGCCTGCGCGGCGATTCCGATGCGGCCGCCCTCGAGATTGCCCAGGGCTATTTTGTAGCCGCCGCCGGCTGCGCCTAACAGGTGGTCGGCCGGAATTTCACAATCCTCGAAGGCTATCTGCGCGGTGTCCGAGGCGCGCTGGCCGAGTTTCTTTTCGAGCCGCGCCACGCGGTAGCCGGGCGTTGTGGTGGGCACCAGAAACGCGCTGATGCCGCGCTTGCCCGCGGTGGCATCGCTCACCGCAAAGACCACGGCGAGGTCGGCGTGTTTGCCGGAGGTGATGAACTGTTTGGTGCCATTGAGCAGCCAGCCCTGGTCAGTGCGGGTGGCGCGCGTGCTGATGGCTGCGGCGTCTGATCCGGCGTGGGGCTCGGTAAGACAGAACGCACCCAGACATTCCCCACTCGCAGCCGCGCGCAGGTAGCGTTCTTTTTGCGCCTCGCTGCCGTAGCGCAGTATGGGCAGGCAGACCACCGAGTTTTGTACGCTCATGATGGTGGACGTGGCGCCATCGCCGGCGGCGATTTCTTCCAGGGCGACCGCGAGCGACACGTGGTCGGTGCCCGCGCCGCCCCACGCGGGGGGCACCAGCATGCCCATCAGGCCCAGTTCACCCATGGCGCGCAAGGCCTGCGCCGGAAACTCCTCCTCGCGGTCCCAGCGGGCGGCATGGGGCGTGAGTTGTGCGGCGGCGAAACGCCGCGCGGCATCGCGGATCAGGGTTTGTTCTTCAGTCAGGAGCATGGCGGGGGACCTTGGAGGAAAGTTCAGGATGAGGCGGAGCCTAGCGTATTCGCCCGGGCACTGTCGCGGCTCCTGAGCCGCCGCCGAGGGCGCGGACCAGGGGGTGTGCGCAACCGGCTCCCGGCGCGCCACCAGCGCCGCCGGTGGTTACACTGCGACTCAATCGAAAGGAGACATCTGCCATGAGTTTCGAACCCGCCGTTTTGCGTGAAGTGTCCTTGTTCAAACTTTTTGACGAAGAGGAATTGCACGAGTTGTGCCAGCACGTGGAGGAGCGCAGTTTCGTGGCGGGCCAGACCATCTTTCATCTGGGCGACCTGGGCAACGAAATGCATGTGGTGCTAACAGGCTCGGTAGAGCTTTTTATCGCGGACGAAGAGGGTCGCCGCACGCAGGTGGGGCTGATCGAAAAGGGGGATGTGTTCGGCGAATTCTCGCTCTTTGATGGCCAGCCGCGCTCGGCGAGCGCAGAAGCCACCGCGCCCACTCGCACCTGCTGCATCGACCGCAACGATCTGGCGTTGCTGTTCGAGAAAAAGCCGCACGCGGCCTTCGATATCCTCGCCGTCCTCGCGGGCGAGTTTCGGCGCCGCACCGCGTGGCTGGCCCACAACATGGCAAAAAATGCCAATGAGGTGATTCAGCAGAAAACCACCCTGGGCGACCACATCGCCGATAACGTCGCCCGGATAGGCGGATCGTGGCGTTTTATCAACACCTTTTCGTTGCTCTTGCTGGTGTGGATGGCTTTCAACACGTGGCAGTGGTTCGGGATCGGGGGCTTCGATCCGCCGCCCTTCATTGGGCTCAATCTGCTGTTATCGACGGTGGCCGCGCTCCAAGCCCCCATCATCATGATGAGCCAGAACCGTCAGGACGCTAAAGACCGGGTGCGCGGCGACCTCGAATATGAGATCAACCTGCGCGCCGAGGTGGGTGTGATGCAGTTGCACCACAAGGTCGACCGCATGAAAGAAGAGCTCATCGATTTGTTGTTGGCGGCGAAAACCCAGTAGTGCCTCGGTCGGCGCGCGCCAGGCGCGGGTCTAGGTCGCGCTCCGGGTGCGCCAGCCGGCGAGTAGGCCGGTGGCCAGCGCGGGCGCGAGCCAGTCCAGTAGACTTTTGAGGTTCCACGCGCGCAGTTCAAAGCCGGCGGCCCAGGGTGCGTGTGCGCGGCGGCCGTCGTAGAAATGTTCGATCGCGCGATATTCGGCCTGGGTGAATTCTCGACCGAGAAAAAACGCCGTGGCGAGGGCCGCGCCCAGCCACCACGAGCCCGTGAGCCGCGCGCACAGGACCTGCACGGCGAGGCCGATGAGGAGGTGTTCTAGCGGGCCAGACACCTCAGGGCTCGATGGCGTGGACGCCGGTGAGATCGGGATTGGCGGCCGCCCACTGCGCCAGCGGGTTGTGCTCACGCCAACGCTGGGCGTAGTCACCGAGACTTTCGAACACCACGCCAGGATAGCTGGCGTAGTAGGCCAGCAAACGCTCCAACATTAAAAAATAACGGCCACGGCCCACGGTTTGTGGGTGGAGCGTGAGGGTAAAAATGCCGCCCGGGCAGCTGCGCCAGGCGTAGTCAAAATCGGCCCGCCAATTTTCTTCGAGGGTGGAGGGTGCTTGGAGGCCGGTATTCATCCCCAGGACAAATTCGGCCGCCGGGAAGTCGTCGAGCAGCCAGGTGACGGGGAGTTCGATGAGGTCCACGGTTGCCCCAAAATGATAGGCCCGGTCGAGCGACCAGCGGTCGCCGCTGCGCAGGTAGTAGGGATAGAAATCATGGCCCATGCAGCTCGACTCGTACTGAAAGCCGTACTCCAGCAGCAGGTCGACAGAGCGCGGGCTCAGGTCCCAGGCCGGGGAGCGATAACCCAGCGGCCGCACGCCAGCCACGCGCTCCAGTGCTTGCAGCCCGAGTTCTAAAATGCGCCGCTCGCCGGCTTCATCAAAAGCGGCGGGATTCTCGTGCACCCAACCGTGGTGCAGGATTTCGTGCCCGCGGTCGCAAATCTGGTCGACCAACCGGGGATAGGCGTAGGCGGTATGCCCTGGCACCGCGAAACTGGCGCGAATATCGTGGCTGTCCAGCAGGTCGAGCAGGCGGGGCATGGCCACCGCGCCGAACTGGCCGCGGGAAATCATACTGGGGTTTTGCGTTTTGGCGGTGCCGATCCACCCGGACATGGCGTCAAAATCAAACGTGATACAGCAAGACAATTTAGGGTCGGACATCTCGCCTCCGGATGGTTGGGATGAGCGGGTACCGGACGCGGCAGGCCGCCATCGCGCTGCGTTTAGAGTCCCAAGCGCTGGGCGATAAGCCACAGCCGGTCGTTGCCAAAATACATATCCTCGCCGTTTAAAAACAGGGTCGGCGAGCCAAAGCCGCCGCGCGCCGCGAGCTCTTCGGTGGTGACACGCAGCCGGTCTTTGTACTCGGGCTGGGCGATGCGGGCGAAGAAATCTGCCGCCTCTAAACCCACCGACTCCACAATGGCGTGCAGCGCGGGGTCTTGCGAGATATCGATTAAATCGCGCCAATAGGCCTGAAAGACCGCGCGCGCGTAGGGCACCAGGCAGCCTTTTTCTAAGGCCACAAACGCCCCGCGCATCGCTTTCACGCTGTTCACCGGAAACACCGGCGGCTGACCAATGATCAACTGGAGTTGGCGCGCCCAGTCCTGTAGGTCTTTCTGCGCGTAGGCCGCTTTCGCCGGCACCGGCTGTGCGCGGGTGGCGTAGACACTGGGGTTTACGGTGTTAAACAAACCACCCACTAGAATTGGCTTCCAAATTATCTCGACCGCCGCGGCCGGAAAGCGTTGCAGCGCCTGCTCAAAAGCCAGATAGGTCCAGGGGCTGGAACAGTCGAAGTAGAACGCCAGTTGGTGCATGGGGAAGCTCCGTTAAGGGTTGAGAAACGCCTGCGCGAGTGCCACCCAGTAGCTGGCGCCCACCGGGATCGCGGCATCGTTGAAATCGTAGCGCGGATTGTGCAACAGGCAACTGGTCTCACCACCGGTGCCCAGCCACACGTAGCTACCCGGCTTAACCTGCAACATCCAGCCAAAGTCTTCCGAGCCCATGCTGGGTGCAGCGTCGCGCAGGATGTTGTCGGCACCCAGTAACTCGCTGGCAACTGCGGCGGCAAAGTCGGTTTCCGCCACGCTGTTGATGGTGGCCGGGAAACGCCGCTCGTAGCGCCAGTCAAACGTACAACCGTGGGCTGCTGCCAGCCCCTCACCGAGCTCGCGCAGGCGTTGTTCAATGAGAACCTGCACGGCCGGATTGAACGTGCGCACCGTGCCCCGCAGGGAAACTTCTTCAGGAATGACCGCCCACGCACGGCCGGCATGAATTTGCGTTACCGACACCACCCCCGACTCCAGTGGGTCGACGTTGCGCGCCACGATGGTTTGCCACGCCTGGACGATGGCGGCGGCCACCACGATGGAGTCGATGGCCAGATGCGGTTGGGCAGCGTGGCCGCCGCGCCCCCGCACGGTGGCTTCAAAAATATCCATCGAGGCCATCATGGGACCGGCGCGCACGGCCATCTGCCCCATCGGTAACCACGGCCAATTGTGCAGGCCAAAGACGGCGTCCATGGGGAAACGTTCAAACAAGCCATCGTCCATCATGGCTTTCGCGCCGGCTTCACCTTCTTCGGCGGGTTGAAAAATACAGTGGACGGTACCGTGGAACGCGCGCTCGCGGGCGAGATATTCGGCCGCGGCGAGCAACATCACCGTGTGCCCGTCGTGACCACAGGCATGCATTACCCCGGCGTTTTGCGAGCGATGCGCAAAGTCGTTCATTTCTTGCAAGGGCAGGGCATCCATATCCGCGCGCAGGCCCACCCGGCGACCTGGGCTATGCCCTTCGATGGTGGCCACGATCCCGGTGCGGCCGAGTCCTCGCACATAGGCAATACCGCAGGCTTCCAGCCGTGCCGCCACAAAGTCTGCGGTGAGGTGTTCCACGTAAGCCAGTTCGGGCTGGGCGTGCAGTGCGTGCCGCCAGCGGCGGTGTTCGGCGTGCCGCGCGGCGATGGCGGGAATTATCTTCATGTGGCGGCTCCGCTCGGGCTAGGATGCGCTGAGGGTTTGGCGCAGCGATAAGCTGCGGGTAGGCGCGTGGTGCTTAGGGTAACCGAGCGGCGTGCGTTTGGTGCGTTTGGTGCGCGATGCAGGCCGGCGCGAGTTGGGCATGCCGTGGGGGAGGTCGCCATTTTGACGCAGCATCAAACGGCTGAACCCGCCGGTGAGCAGGTCCCGGCCACCGTGTCTTTGGGCGTGGCGCTGCGTTTTTGGCTGCTGCTGGGCTTGATCAGTTTTGGCGGGCCGGCCGGGCAGATCGCGCTGATGCAGACGGAACTCGTGGACCGGCGACACTGGATCAGCCAACGGCGGTTTACCAAGGCGCTTAATTTCTGCCTCGTGTTGCCCGGCCCCGAGGCGCAGCAGCTGGCAACCTATCTCGGCTGGTTACTCCATGGCACCCGCGGCGGCGTGTTGGCGGGGGTGCTGTTTGTGTTGCCCTCGTTGTTCATTTTGGCGGGGCTGGCCTGGGTTTATCTGGCCTTTGGCGCGCTGCCCGTCGTGGCGGGCATTTTCTACGGGATCAAGCCCGCGGTGGTGGCGGTGGTCTGCCACGCGGTGCAGCGTTTGGGGCGGCGCGCGCTGCGCCACCGGGCGTTATGGGCGATTGCGGTCGCGGCGTTCAGCGCCGTGTTTTTTCTGCACGTGGGCTTCCCGTGGGTGCTGGCAGGTGCCGCCTTGCTGGGGCTGGCGGGGGCACGTCTGACCCCGGGTGTTTGGGCCGATCCCAGTCCGCCCGCGGTGGCCGCCGCGCTCATCGATGACCACACGCCGCGCTCAGCCCATACCTATTTTAAGTGGGGACGGGCGCTGCGCGTGGTGCTGGTGGGTGCCGTCTTATGGCTGTTACCGATGGCGCTGTTGGTGTGGTTGACCGGCTGGACGTCCACCTTTACGCAGATGGCGTGGTTTTTCACCAAGGCCGCGCTGCTGACTTTTGGCGGTGCTTACGCGGTCTTGCCCTACGTCTACCAAAGTGCGGTGGTGAACTACCACTGGGTGACCCCGACCCAGATGATCGATGGGTTGGCGCTGGGTGAAACCACCCCGGGGCCATTGATCATGGTGGTGGCGTTTGTGGGTTTTGTGGCGGCCTACGTCGAGGGAAGTTTTGGCGTTGACGCACGGCCTTTAGCCGGTGCACTCGGCGCGGCGCTGGCGACGTGGTTTACTTTTTTACCCTCGTTTGTGTTTATTTCACTGGGCGCGCCGTGGGTGGAGTCCAGTTTTGAGGCGTGGCAATTCGACGCGCCGCTGGCCGCTATCGCCGCAGCAGTCGTGGGGGTGATGACCAACCTGGCGGTGTTTTTTGTGGGGCAGGTGCTGTGGCCGCAGGGCTGGACGGTGGCCCCCGATGGGACCGCGATGTTAATCGCCGGATTGACCCTGCTGGGGCTGTTGCGCTTCAAGCTGAAAGTGACGCATGCCATCGCGGCCAGCGCGCTGTGCGGCTGGGGCGCGCAGGCCTTGGGGCTGGTGGGCCGCGGGCTTTAAGCCACGCCCAGCGCCGCCCCCAAGGTGGGGCCTAACTCCGTGTGCAGGACTAAATCTGCCAGCGGGTCTTGGGGGGTTTCTTCGCGATTGATGATCACCAGTTTCGCGCCGTTGTTTTTGGCCAGGCGGGGAAAATCGGCCGCCGGAAAAACCACCAATGAGGAGCCCAACACCAGAAACAAATCACAGGCGAGGGTTTGGGCGTGGGCCCGGCGCATGGCGTCTTCGGGCATCGACTGGCCAAAGGAGATAGTGGCTGATTTCACCAGCCCACCGCATTTCTCACACGTCGGCAAGCGGCGTTCCTGCGTAAAAGCCTGAATAATGGGCGCCAATTCGTAGCGCATGCCGCAAGCCAGACACTTGGCATACGTGGCGTTGCCGTGGAGTTCGATCACCGCGCCTTCCGCTATCCCGGAGCGCTGATGCAGGCCGTCGATGTTTTGGGTAATCACCGCGGGGGCTAGGCCACTCGCCACGAGTGCGGCAACGGCACGGTGGCCACGATTGGGTTGGGCGGCCAGCATGTCGCGGTCGATTTCAATTTTTCGCCGCCAGGCTTCGCGCCGTTGGTCGGCGCTGGCGACGAAGTCTTGGAACTTGATCGGCTGCAGCCGCGACCAGATCCCGCCGGGGCTGCGAAAATCGGGGACGCCGGATTCGGTGCTAATCCCGGCTCCCGTAAAGATGGCGATGCGCCGTGCTTGGCCGAGCAAGCCAGCAAGCGGCGCGGGCGCATCGCGCATCGGGCTAGGCCTTAGACCGGGCTGGCCGCGTGATAGAACTGCCAGACCCACAGCAGGCTGACGACCATCTGCACGGTAAACGCGGTGGCCCGCAGCAGCACCGCCGGCACGCTGCTCGAGGCGATGTGGACGACCGACTGCACCACCCGTGCCCCAAGGACGACCGCGGCCAGCCCGTTGGTGATGGCGGTTTGGTCAGTCGCAATGGCATACAGCATCAGACCCGCCACGATGGCGAGATTCTCCACGGAGTTGCCGTGGGCGCGGGTTACCCGCAGCCCAAAGTCGTCGAGGTCCGCACCGGTCGCGTTAAAAGTATTCAGCGCTTTGCCTTTCAGGGTGGCGGCGGCGCGCATGCCAAACAGCGCGAACGTCAGCAGGATAGACCAAGCAATAAAGCCCAACAAAGCGCAGGTAGTTGCAGTCATCGTGTCCCCCAAGTTTAAGAGTTTTCTAAGGTTGCGAGCCGACTGGCTGGCGGCCCAGAGCATAGGTGCGTGGCGGGCTTATCACCAGCCCTTCAGGCCAGCGGCGGGCGGCGCGCGGCCCACGGTGCGGCGCGCTCTAATTGGCCGGCGAGCGCAAAAAGTTGGTCTTCGCGGCCCAGCGCGGCGATGAACTGTACGCCCAGCGGCAGACCTTGGGCGGTGAGCGCCAGCGGTAGCGAAATGGCGGGCTGGCCGGTGATATTGAAGGGCGCGGTCCACGCCATGTAGGGCGCGGTGCCACGCAGTGGTGCCATGGGATCGTCTGGCGTGGCGGCAAAGGCCCCGATGAGCGGCGGCGCGGGGCAGGTGGGTGTCATTAGCAGGTCGTCGCCCTGCGTCCACCAAGCTTGGATCGCGCGGGCGCGCGCCTGCAGATAAACCTGCGCGCGGAGATAGTCGGTGGCCGTGAGCGTCTTGCCCATGCGGTAGAGGATTTCGGTGTGGGCCTCAAGGTCGCCGGCGCGCGGCGCGTGGCCCAAGTCGGCGGCGGCCTCATCGATGTCGTGCGCCACCCACGCCGCCACCATCCGCATAAAATGGCGCTCTGGTTCGGCCTCATCCAGCACCGCCGGGTAGGCCATTCTCACCCGATGACCCAGTTGTTCCAGCAGCGTGATGGTGTGGGTAAGCGCCGTGTGCAGCGCCGGGTCTAGCGGCCCGGCAACGCCGGGGGCGCTCATCATCACCCCGATGCGCAGCGTTGCGGGGTCCTCGCTGGCGTCTTGAAAATAGGCTCGCAGTGGGGCTGCGCTGCGGTAGGGATCGCCAGCCAAGTGGCCGGCTGTACAGTCCAGCAAGGCCGCGCTGTCGCGCACGCTGCGGGTGAGCACATGTTCACTGGCGGTGCCCAGCCATATCTCGCCGCGCCGGGGCGCGTGGGAGATTCTGCCGCGACTGGGCTTGAGCCCCACCAAACCACAGTGCGCCGCGGGAATGCGCAGGGAACCACCGCCATCGTTGCCGTGGGCGGCTGCCACCATACCGCTCGCGACGGCTGCGGCCGATCCGCCGCTGGAACCGCCCGGTGAGCGGCTCCGGTCCCAAGGATTGCGGGTGGGCCCATACGCCAGCGGTTCGGTGGTGGTGACCGTGCCGAACTCCGGGGTATTCGTGCGACCCAACACCCGCAAGCCCGCCGCGCGGTAGCGGCCGGCGAGGTGGGTGTCGGCCGCGGCCCGGTGCGCAAGGCGTTGTAAAAAACGACTGCCGCAGTGGTAGGGATCGCCGGCGGTGGTGCACATCAGGTCTTTCACCAGAAACGGCACCCCGGCGAACGGCGCTGCCTCCAGCGGTTGGGCGGCGTCGCGCAGCGCTTGTTCGAAGCGCTGGTGAATCACCGCGTTGAGCGCCGGATTGAGCGCCTCGATGTGCGCGATCGCGGCGGCCACCAGTTCGCGCGGGCTGCACGCCCCAGCGCGGAGTGCGGCGGCTTGACCCACGGCATCGAGCGCTAAGATATCGACGTGGTGCATGGGTGCATCATAGCGGCCCGCACCGCCGCGCCGAAAGCTCGCTCTTTGGTGACAGGCTGTTTAGGATTGGCCCATCGCAGGGCCCGCCCGCAGCGCTGGCCCGGCCGGCGGATGGCAAGCGCGGCGCGCCCCAAGCGCCCGCAAACCCGCGCGCCGCCAGACACCTTTCAACCCCCCACCCCCGTTGCGCGCCGCCCGGGTAGCTAAAGAAACATGTTCATGCTGAAACCTTCACCACCCGATTTGGGCGTTTTCTTGCGGGCCGTGCACTTGGGCCTAGCCATTATGCTGGGCCTCGCCAGCCTGCCGTTTTTTGCGGCGGCGGTGTATGGCTGGTGGACCGCCGACCAGTTCAGTGGTTTTGCCAATTATGAACAACTCATGCTCGCCACCGCGCGCGACGCCCTCCTCAAAGGCGCGGGCTGTGCGGCCGGCGCAATCTGGCTGCTGGTGTTGTGGCG